>JBALXM010000105.1:0-7919 GCA_036960695.1 Sneathiella sp. | reverse complement strand
GCAGAAAGGTCCGGTAATCCCGGCGCATATAAAACATCCGCACCAACGGCTTGATATCCTAGCAATCGCTCCATTGTCTCATCAAAATCAGGACGATTAAAAAGATAGTTTTCAGCCCGGGCTGTCAGAACAAAATTAACATCCAGTTTTTTAGCCGTCTCTACTGCCGCCGCGATCCTCTCGATCGCCAAGGATTGATCATAAATGGGTTTGTCAGGGTTCGCGCTTGTATCTTCAATAGCACATCCCGCCAGACCAATTTCAATAGCCATTTCTACGGTACGCGCCACATCTTCGGGCTTATCGCCATATCCATTTTCCAAATCAGCACTGACCGGCAAATGGGTTGCATCAACCAGTTCTTTGGCATGACTTAAGGCTTGTTCTCGGGTAATCACGCCAACGGTACTGGGAAGACCATTTGCAAAGGCGTATCCAGCACTTGTCGTGGCCAATGCCTCCGCCCCGAGCGCAGTCACCATTTTAGCGGACCCCACATCCCAAGGGTTCGGTAAAACAAAAGCACCTTCACGATAATGTAAGGCCATAAAACGAGCACTTTTTTTATTAGTATTTGTCATGAGAAGGTCCTTCTATAGTTTCGAATGTTCCTATTATGTTCTACTACAGCATACAGAAAAATCCATCAACAAAATTTTGATATATTAAAATAATCGAGGTTAAAGTTCATGATAAATTGACCAATTGGTCAGGATTAATTAAATTGGAAAAATATTTCATAATTCGGTACAACCGAAATACGGTCGATTAAGGAAAAACGATAAGAAAGCAAAGTATGAGCACATCGAACGAAGAAAACAACGATCAACCTATTCAAGGGCGTATTCGTAAAGAAAATGAGTTGCGCATATTAAAGGCTGCGGAAAAAGTATTTGCTGACAATGGTTTTCGCGGATCAACAACCGCTGCAATAGCGGAAGAAGCAGGCCTTCCAAAAGCCAATATCCACTATTATTTTGGTACAAAAGCGGAGCTTTACCGAACTGTCGTGGATGATATCGTTAAACTATGGCTCTCTTCGTTTAGAGAAATTACCATGGAAGATGATCCCGCCTCTACCTTGGCCGATTATATTCGCGCCAAAATGGAGCTTTCTAAAAATCGTCCAGAAGCATCCCGTGTCTTTGCTAATGAGCTGATCCGGGGAGCGCCCCGAATTAAACCTTACCTGTCAGGTGAGCTAAAGGAATGGGTGGAGCGTAAATCTAAAATTCTTGATACATGGATTGAGCAGGGAAAGATGGCACCCGTGGACTCGACCCGGCTTATTTTCCACATTTGGGCGATGACGCAGACTTGGGCTGATTTTGGCGTTCAATGGTCAGCGATCCTAGGCGAGGATGACGGACTGACTGAAGAGAATTTTGACACGGCAACGGATGCTATTATCAGTACTGTCCTGCGTAATTGCGGATTGATGCCATTACCGCCCCGCAAAACGGATCGCAGCATCATGTCATCTGATTAAATTTATTCGATTACTATTCTCAGCGGCTTAAGCGGGCAAAGCGCAGGCTTAGCACAGCCACTGAGAATATGGCGGAGACAACAACGCCCATAAAAATGCCACTGACCCCATAACCCATTTCAAACGTGAAATAGGCTGACGCTGGCAACATTAACAACCAATAACTGCCAAAATGACATATGGTTGGGACCCAGACATCCCCGCGCCCACGACAGGCGTGATTGACAACCACTTGTCCCCCATCAAAAACCAACGATAGAGCGACCCAGAACAAAGCGGGCAGCGCAGCATTTATAATCTTCTGGTCTATGGTAAAAATGCGCAACATAGATTCAGGCACACTTAAGAGAAGGATCGCGGCTGACCCCGTGAAAACCAGAGACAAAGCAAGTCCCGTCCAGCCCGCATATTTCATACCGTGATGATCATTCCGCCCCCAGGCATTTCCAACCCTTATTTGAGTAGCAACCGCGACGCCCAAAGCCCCCATAAAAAACAAGGCAATAAACTGAAATAAAATGCCATAAACAGCGAGTGTTGCCTCCCCAAGCAGACCTGCAAATAAAACTAAAACAGAAAATGCTGATGCTTCCAGACCGAATGACGCTCCGGCGCCATAACCAATGCTTCGTTGCTCTGACGCGCCGCGCCAGATGGAAAACCCTTTTTCAAGGATCCCGTATTTAGCGCGGTCGCCATATATTTTACGGATAAAGAAAACCAGCCCAAAGGATAAAAGGGCAAAGTTAAGAACCGTTGATATGGAACAACCAATGGCGCCCATCGCAGGGATACCAGCGGCGTCCCATCCAAAAACCAAAATAATGTTCAGAACCAAATTACTAACATTGGCAATTAATATTGCAATTGTTCCAATGAACGGGCGATTAATCGCCTCCAGAAATCCAGCTGATACTGTAAACAACCCGATCATAGGTAAAGACATTGCCAGAATAGCGGTCACATCAGCTGCCCTTGCAGCCAAATCACTTTCTTGGCCCGTAACCAGCAGATATTCCTCAGTGAATTGCAATATCACGAACAGAATACTGCCATATAGCAACGCCATAACCATTCCGCGATACCAGATCGGACCGGCTTGCTTATCTTCATTTGCACCGATAGCACGGGCGACCAAAACGGACACACCCAAAAGCAGCCCGAGCATCAAAACCAACAAGAAATCGAAAACGCTTTGCCCCAAGACATATGTCGACAGCTCCGTCGAGCCTGCGCGGCCCAGAACGATCACATCCATCGCGCTCATGGCGATAATGCCGAGCCGGCTTAGGATGACGGGAAAGGCTAAATGCAGCGTTCGCCGAATATGATACGACAACGGCTGATTGGCGATTAGTATGTCTGTTTGTTCACTCATAACAGGTTTATGAACTCCCCCTCAGATGCCGTCAATGGGCAAGCGGTTTTTAAAAAAGTATTTGCTTTAATTTTCGAATATTTCGATGATGCGCAACACGAGAAGATATGAGGATGTGCAGTATGAGTAAAATTCGATTGGTGTTAAAAAAAATCGCCATTTCAGCGGTAATAAGTTTTCTCGTTTTCGCGAGTATTTCAATTGCTCTTATCTTCACTCAAAACCTCATAAGCACAAATGAGCTTCAAGCCAGCAATAGTGAAGGAGGGTTAGATTTCACGACCCTAACATCCGCCGAGACAACACCCATCCCCCCTCTCCTGTCCTATACTGCGCGAGATGGTGCGAAACTTGACTTCCGCCGATACGAAAGCGCGATCCCTACCGACACTTATTTTGTGCTCCTTCATGGATCTGGCTGGCATGGACAACAATTTTTGAGTATGGCGAGCGCCATTGCACAAAGTGGTGTGGCCAATGTTATAACGCCGAATTTACGCGGCCATGGCGTATCCCCAATATCGCGGGGTGATCTTGCCTATATTGGTCAATTTGAAGATGACATCGATGATCTTATTACTGTGATAAAAAAAGATAATTCAAATGCGAAAATTATTCTGGGGGGTCACTCTTCTGGCGGCGGATTGGTGGTTCGTTATCTTGGCGGTCCTTACGGCAAAACAGTAGACGCTGCAATCTTGCTCGCCCCCTACTTGAAATATAATGCCCCGACAACCCGGGTTAATTCGGGGGGCTGGGCGAGACCGCTCACACGAAGAATAATCGGCTTATCCATGCTCAACTCTATTGGGATCACGGCACTCAATAGCCTTCCCGTTATCCAGTTCAACATGCCACAAAAGGTTTTAGATGGCCCTCTTGGTAATACCGCAACATTAAATTACAGCTACCGTTTAAATACAGCCTTCGCCCCAAGAAGTGACTATGAAGCAGACCTAAAAGCAATGACGTTGCCTTTTTTATTGCTGATTGGATCCGAGGACGAAGCTTTTTTCGCTGATAAATACGAAGCGGTAATATCTTCGCAAACGGCAAGCGGCACCTATATTACATTACCTGGATTATCTCACCTTCAGATCGCGCAAAATGAGAAGAGTAGTCGTGCAATAATCGATTGGGTAAAGGCGCTTAAATAAAACGCTCCCCTTACCGCACGGCCATTTCTTCTTGCAACATTTCTAGCTCCAACCAGCGTTCTTCGGACTGCTCAAGATTTCCCCGGGCAGCAATCAGGTCATCCGCTGTTTTTTGAAATTTTTCGGGATATTTCGTAAATAAATCAGGGTCAGCAAGAGATGTTTCCAATTTCTTTATGGCCTCTTCAGCATCAGAAATAAGGGTCGGCAAACGCTCCAAATCTCTTTTGTCTTTATAAGACAACGTGCTGCGGGTATTTTTTGACTTTTGGCCAGATCCTTTGGATTGCGCTTGCGTTTTTTTAGCAGACCCTTTGCTCGTTTTCCTGTTTTGATTGCTATAGTCAGAATATCCGCCGACATATTCATCAATTTTTCCGTCTTCCTCAATCACGATAACGGAGGAGACAAGCTGATCGAGAAAATCGCGATCATGACTGATAACAATCAAAGTGCCATTGTAGTTTGCTAACATATCCTGAAGCAAATCGAGGGTTTCCATGTCCAGATCATTGGTTGGCTCATCAAGGACGAGGAAATTACTCTCGCGGGCTAAAAGTTTCGCAAGAAGGAGACGATTTTTCTCCCCACCAGATAGGGATTTCACCGGGCTTTTCGCCTGTTTTTCTTCAAACAAAAAGTCTCGAAGATACGCCACCACATGGCGTACTTCACCGCGCACAAGAAGCTGCCCACTGCCGGGATCTGCAAGGGTATTCCAAAGGCTTTCGTTTGGATCAAGACTATCACGATGCTGATCAAAAATGGCTGTTGTTAAGTTAGTTCCAAGCTTGATTGTTCCGTGATCGGGGGCTAGTTTTCCAAGGAGCATGTTGAGAAGGGTTGTCTTACCGGCACCATTTGCACCGATAATTCCAACTCGGTCGCCTCTTACTATTTTAGTTGAAAAATCACTTACAACTAATTGACTTTCACCATTTACATCTTCAAATGATTTACTAATATCTTTCGCTTCAACAACAATTTTTCCGCTTTTGGAACCTGCGCTTGCTTCCAACTTCGCGCTCCCAATCCGACCTGTTCTCTCGGACCGTTCAGAGCGTAATTTGTGAAGCGCTCTGATACGTCCTTCGTTTCGGGCGCGCCGTGCTGTAATTCCTTTTCTGGACCAGTCGGTCTCCTCCGCGATTTTCTTATCAAGTTTTTTAAGCTCAACTTCCTCGCCCCGTAAAATCTCTTCAGACCATTCATCAAAGGCTGCAAACCCCTTACCGTGGGTTCGAAGCTTTCCCCGATCCAGCCAGAAAAGACGGTTAGTAAGGTTTTTCAAAAATTGACGATCATGACTGATAACAAGCAAGGCGCCCCTAAAGGCCTTAAGCTCATTTTCCAGCCATAGGATAGTTTTAATGTCGAGATGGTTTGTCGGCTCATCCAGAAGAAGGACATCAGGATTATTTACAAGGGCTTCGGCCAAGGAGACACGGCGCGCTTCCCCTCCCGATAAAGTCTCTAAAAGACGATCCCCTTCAATCCCAACCCCTTCAAGAATTTGATCAACCAGATAGCGGGAACCGTCAACATTGTCTTGCTGATCATGTGGCAACCCTTTCACCACTTGTTCAAACACACTTCTGCCCGGCGTAATAATCGGTTGCTGCGCCAAATATCCGACGCGGGTTCCGGCTTGCGAGAACCGATCACCCCCATCAAGCTCTATCTCTCCTGCGATGGATTTGAGCAATGTCGATTTGCCAGAACCGTTCCGCCCCACAAGCGCAATCCTCATTCCAGGCTCAATCCCGAGTGAGATATCCTTAAAGAGATCGCCTCCGCCAAAGGTAATGCGGGCGTCTTGAAGTGCTAAAATAGGGGCTGCCATGGAAGGTCCGAACTGGTATTTTAAATAATAAGTGATCGGCTTCTAACATTTTGCTAGGCGTCACGCAATTTCAATTGGCATCACAAGCATCTTGCGTCCGCGCCTCACAGTTTATATAACCATCTTGAAATTTATTGTCGATCGGATGCGAGCCCCTCTATTGCCTGCAAAACCGGTCAGCCTACCTTTAAGATCAGAGTGTCCTATGTTTACTGTTGCCGCCCTATACAAATTTGTTCCTCTTACTGATTTTCGTGACTTGCAACCCAAAATTTTGAAGGTTTGTCTGGATAACGAAATCAACGGAACCCTTCTTCTTGCCGAAGAGGGCATTAATGGAACTGTTGCAGGCTCGCGGCAGAGCATTGATAATTTGCTCAGCTATCTTAAGGCCGATACGCGCCTTGTTGATTTAAAGCACAAGGAATCAGAAAACGAAAAACAACCTTTCTACCGTATGAAAGTGCGCTTGAAAAAAGAGATTGTGACTCTTGGTGCACCGGGGACTGACCCCCTTGAAATGGTTGGATCTTACGTAAAACCTAAAGACTGGAACGCGTTGATCAATGATCCAGATACGCTTCTTATTGATACGCGTAACGATTACGAAGTTGAGGTCGGTACTTTTAAAGGCGCTATTAACCCAAAAACTGAAACCTTCCGGGAATTCAAGGATTATGTGGCGCAAAATCTGGACAAGAACAAACACAAGAAAGTTGCCATGTTCTGCACTGGTGGTATCCGGTGCGAAAAATCAACGTCTTATCTTTTAAAAGAAGGATTTGAAGAGGTTTACCATTTAGATGGCGGTATCCTGCAATATTTGGAAGACGTCCCGGAAAAAGAGAGTACATGGGAGGGCGAGTGTTTCGTCTTTGACCAGCGAGTTACGGTCAACCATGATTTGGAAAAAGGATCGTATGATCAGTGCTACGCATGCCGTTACCCAATTACGGAAGATGAAAAACTCTCCCCGCTCTATGAAAAAGGTGTTTCTTGCCCGCGTTGTCATGACCGTTTGACGACAGATCAGAAGCGCCGCTTCGCAGAACGTGAAAAACAAATGCAACTTGCCTCAAAACGGGGACAAGAACATATAGGTCAGAAAAAGAAACAGATTTAGCGGGTAAAATACTCTTTTTATCCCACTTATAGTCGAAATATGACAATCAACTATTGACCAACGAGAGAGCGAGGGAGTAGTAAATGTCACTCCTACCGCGCCTCTCATAGGGCTTTTTATAAAGCACTGTCATAGCCATGAATAAGTTAAGTTCGAATAAAAACCACAAATTGCTGCGCTATTGGGAAGCGTTGCCTAAGGCCGACAAAATTCCACAACGTGCAAATGTCGATCCTATTGATATGGATCCAGAGATACTCCCACATATATTTTTATGCTCTCTTTTTCACAATCCCTTTACGGTTCGTTTCCGCCTTCAAGGCACCTATATAAACGGCCTGTTAGGCCAGAATTATAAAGGAAAAGAGCTTAACGAAGAGACCTTTGGCTCCTCAGCTGAAGCAATCAAGGATTTATATAAGCACGTCGCCGAAGGACAGGGCGCTCATGCGGTTCACGAAAGCATAAAATCTTCAACAGGCGTAGAAATACTGGCTGAAGTTTTATATCTCCCCCTCCTTGGAGAAACCGGCAACATTGAATTCATTTTAGGATCAATTGATGCCTTAAATCTAAACCAAATTGATATGGTTGATTTTGTGTCTAAATACTGGAAAATAGAAGATTCTATAGATCTTTAAAGCTACTGGTTATCAGTAAGAGAATATTTTGTTGGAAATTGAACCGGCCTTTTTCTCCTCACAACTAGGTAAGTTTCCAATGATTTAATAGAAGTCTTAGATCGGAATTCAACCAGTTTGAACTGGTTCGGAAAAATCAACGGGACTGATGACCTATCCCCACTACGCTTCGTGTGAAAACTAAAAAAACACGCAAAAACATAAACAACGATTAAACGCATTCTTCACAAAAAAAGGCGGAACACTGTTCCGCCTTTGATATTTTTTATGAAATTAAATCAGACTATT
>JBALXM010000104.1:0-7960 GCA_036960695.1 Sneathiella sp. | reverse complement strand
AGTGGTGCCCAGAGGCGGATTCGAACCACCGACACGCGGATTTTCAGTCCGCTGCTCTACCAACTGAGCTATCTGGGCAACTCCAGCAGGACACGCTGTGCCCTCAAGGAAGCTGGGTTATAGAAGAAAATTTCTGGGCTGTCTATAGTTCATGAAGCAAAAAATAAAAAAAATGTGCGACTACAAAACGAACAGGCTAATTTTCTTTTAATCGAGGGGTTTCGATCTAGTAATTCTCTTCATCGTCATTGGCTGAAAGAAGCTCTTGTCCCGGAATGACATAACTTTCGTTGAACCACTTCCCAAGATCAAGTTGCTGGCATCTTTTCGAGCAAAAAGGGCGAAACTCTTTCGCCGTCTCTTTTTGGCATTGAGGGCATTTACGTTTTGGTATCGATGAAGTTGTCACGTGTAGACCTTACTCATTTATCGCTGGAATTGTTCCAAGACTATACTGTAATCCCATAAGACTTGCATCTTCTTTCCAGTCAATATGAATGCCAAGAGACCCTTCCATCCGTGCTTTATGGTGTTGGAGGAGGGGGCTTAATGCTTTACTGACTGTGAGCGGGGCAATAGCAGTCTTATAATCTTTGCAGTAGCGTGATGCTTGGCGGAGTAAAGCCGCAGCGTATGTTGCGCTTATATGGGCGCAGGTATCGGTCAGCTTCGTATCCATGATTTCTGAGAGAGGCGCTTCTTTGCGCCTGCGGGTTAGCTGCATCAAACCCAACTCAGTCATGCCAATGACGCGTACGGAGGAGGGATCATCTCGCGTGAGGTTTTTTAGCTGATCCGTAAGGGCCTTTACGGCGCCGCTGTCCTGATCTCGAATGAAATCAATAATGATGATCCCACTTAAATTACGGAGACGTAATTGCCTGCAAATTTGTGCCACAGCTTCACCGTTCGTAAGGCTCGCTACGCTTTTCTTTCCGCTTTTTGCGACAAGGCTTCCTGAATTTACGTCGATGACGACCAGTGCTTCAGTTTGCTCAATGGTTATATTCCCACCGGAGGGAAGAGCGTTGCGAACCTCTTGGACTTCTTCAATCTGTGCCTCAACGTCGTAGCTATCAAACAGGAGGCCTGGGCCGGTCCATAATTGAGGCTTCTGTTTTAAGGTCTCAGCTTGCAGAGACGGATTTGATAGCATTTGAAAACTATGGCGGTCATTTGTAATGATCTCGATTGTTGGATCGGTGTATTTTTTAAGCGCTTGAATTTCCAGCGGATCGGACGGGATAAGACAGCGCGGTTTTGTATCGCTATTCATTTGTTTTTGAAGGTCGATCCAGCGGTTTCTTAAGCCCAAAAATTCATCCCGCAATTGCTGAGCCGAGTGGCTACTGGCACTTGAGCGAACGGTAAGGCCGCCAGCCGTATCGTGAATATCCTCTGCAATTGATTTGGAAAAAGCCTCTTTAAACGAAGCGTCCTTTATCTGGCGGGAGAATACAAGGCCGCTGCCCATTGGCTTGAAAACTAGATTTTGACTAGCCAGCTGGATAAACGCGCTGAGTTGGGGGCCTTTTTCTTCTTTTTGATCCTTTATCACCTGCACAAGTATTTTCTCCCCCTCATGCAGTTTTTGCTTGATGGGAGAAGTGTTCGATGAGGCCGTCCCCTTTGGCATATGAGAGGAGAGCAGGAAGCCATCTTTTTTAAGGCCAAGGTCAATGAAGGCGGCATCTAAGTCGCCCGCAAATGCGTGCACTCGTCCCACATAAATTTCGTCAACAAGGGAGGCGTAACCCGCTGGGGTTATGAAGATGTCACTCAGGATGTCGTCTGTCAGGCAGGCGATACGGGTTTCGAATAACCCAACATCTATGAGAACCCGACGGTTCATTTTTCTAGTGGATTGGTTAGAGCTGAATGTCGCCAAAGATCAAAACCGTTACCGCTCATCATTGCTGACAGTTCGAACAAGGGGAGGCCCACTATATTGCTGTAAGAGCCTTGGATCTGCCGAACAAGCAAACTGCCGAGCCCTTGAATAGCATAGGCACCCGCTTTCCCTTGCCACTCACCGCTTTGGATGTATTGATCCATGTCATGAGTATCGAGGGGTTTGAAAACCACCGAGCTTGATACGGTTTTAACTCTGACGGTTCCATCAGGTAACACTAAACTCATGCCAGTATGAACGCGGTGTCTTCTACCGGACAAGAGAGATAGATATTGGCGAGCCTCACTTGGACTCTCAGCTTTCCCTAAAATGCGCTTGCCCACAGCCACAACTGTGTCGGCGGCAAGAATGAAGCAGTTAGGGTGGCGCGTGGCGACGGCGAGGGCTTTTTCCTGAGCAAGTCGCGCTGCAAAATTGAGAGCAGTCTCCCCCTTCTCAGCGATTTCCGGAATGTCTGCAGGATCAACTTGATCCGCCGTTATTCCAATTTGCTCAAGAAGTTCCTGCCTGCGAGGAGATGCAGATGCCAAAATAAGGCGTTGTTCAGTCGCGGCTTGGCGACTGTTCGACACCTTAGAGGGTAGGGGAATGCCTGATGACGTGGCGTCGGTACAATTTGATTGGCCGGTCACGTTTTCTTTTTGTCGCGATATTTAATCCGACCTTTAGTCAGGTCGTAAGGAGTCATTTCCACGATAACCTTGTCACCCGCAAGAATACGAATGCGATGCTTACGCATTTTACCTGCTGTGTGGGCGAGGACGATGTGATCGTTGTCAAGTTTTACCTTGAACGTCGCGTTCGGAAGTGCCTCGGATACAATGCCTTCAAACTCGAGAAGTTCTTCTTTAGCCATAAATTACCTAGATCCGTTGATTGAAACTTGCGTGCAAAATGAGGCGCATTCTTGCAAAAAGCAAGCTTTTGTTTGCACTATTGCTCATAAAAACAGTTAATTATCTGTTTGTATGCTCTAAACCGTGTTCAGTATATCACAAAATCATACAAGCGGGGCAGGAGCTGTGGCAAATCGGGTTTTAATTTTCTGATATAAGTCATCGCGAACATGACGATATTCATTTAGGCGCATCTCGCGGTTGCCTTCTACCTGGGATGGATCGACAGTTACCCAATATTCAACATCACAAGCCATTGTTTTGGTGAACTCCTCAGCTACTTTACGGGCTTCGGGAGAGAGCGCGATGATGAGGTCAAAGGAATCATCTTCCAGATTTTCAAAATTTTTGGATAAGTGATTTTCGCCCTCAAGGCCAATTTCATCAAGAACCTCAATGGCAAAACCATCGACATCCGTGGCGGCGATACCGGCGCTATCCACATAGATTTTATGCCCGTAAAGGCTCTTCATAATGATTTCCGCCATTGGGGAGCGGATGCTGTTATGGGTACAGGCAAACAGGACGCTGCTTGGCGTTAGAATACCGGAGGGGGAGGTGCTCATTTTACCTCCAAACCAGATAATGTTGCACCGAATGCGGGGAGGATACCCATGTCTCTAGCCTCGGATATGGAGCACGCAAATCAACGTGAAAAGCCTGCGGGCCGTATCAAAGTCTGTATCGACCTTACCCTTTAGTCGTTCAAGGAGCAGCTCTGTCCCTTCATTGTGAAGGCCGCGCCGTCCCATATCAATGGCCTCGATTTTGGAGGGGGATTCTTTTTTGATGGCGTTGAAATAGCTATCACAAATGAGGAAGTAATCTTTGATAATACGCCGAAAAGTACTGACAGGGAGGGGGAGGCGAAACAAGACATTGTCGTCATCTTCTTCCCGAATGTCAAAAATAAGCCGGTTCTCTTCAATGCCTAAATGGAGAGAGAAAGGGCCTTTCTCTTCCATTCCGCAAATACAAAAATGATTTTGGTCGATAAGGTCAAAAATAGCCACTTTGCGTTCATGCTCAATATCAGCATTCCGGCGAACCACGGATTTTTCATCAAGGGTAATTTTGACGATACGTTGGTTTTCTGGTGGCATGGACTTCACCTTATTCAATGTCTATTTTTGCGTGTTCATTCGAATGGAGACGGACAGCGCATGGGCTCCCAGTCCCTCGGATCCTGCTAGTTTTACCGCAGCAGGGCCAATTTTAGCAAGCCCATCTGAATTTAGCTTTATAAGAGACGTTCGTTTCATGAAGTCC
Source organism: Sneathiella sp. (assembly GCA_036960695.1). Lineage (GTDB taxonomy): Bacteria > Pseudomonadota > Alphaproteobacteria > Sneathiellales > Sneathiellaceae > Sneathiella. The sequence continues at coordinate 3,883 of JBALXM010000104.1, read as the reverse complement.
AGCGTTGATAAACCGGAGGAAAAACGAGCAGTCCTTGCCGTTGGCAGAACATGGTTGGGACCGGCAATATAATCGCCAATAGCTTCAGGTGTGTAGCGGCCAAGAAAAATGGCCCCTGCATGTTTTACGTGGCGGGAATATTCTTCTGGATCATCCACACATAGTTCCAGATGTTCAGGTGCAATGCGGTTGACGAGGGCGGCGGCCTTCGTCAAATCATCAACCACAATAATTGCCCCATATCCGTCCCAGCTTGCCCGTGCAATCTCTGCGCGGGACAGCGTGGTTAGGTGATGCTGAACGGCGCTTTCAACGTCATTTGCAAAACGGCTGTCGTCTGTAATCAGAACACTCTGAGCAACGGGATCATGCTCTGCTTGAGATAATAAATCAGCGGCGATCCATGCCGGATCATTTTTAGCATCAGCGACCACCAGGATTTCTGAAGGCCCAGCAATCATATCGATGCCGACAATCCCAAAAACCTGCTTTTTGGCTGTTGCAACATAGGCATTGCCGGGACCAACAATTTTGTCGACCTTATCAATGGTGTCTGTGCCATATGCCAAGGCGGCGATTGCTTGGGCGCCCCCAATTCGGTAAATCTCATCGACCCCACATAAGTCAGCTGCGGCCAGAACAACGGGGTTTACGGCCCCATCCGGGGTTGGGACAACCATAACCAGCCGAGTTGCGCCGGCAACACGGGCCGGGATCGCGTTCATCAAGACGGATGAAGGGTATGTGGCAAGACCGCCGGGCACATAAAGACCTACATTTTCAATGGGGGTCCAACGATAGCCAAGCTCAATGCCTTCTTCGTCTTCATAGTAAAGGTCATCGGGGATTTGCTTACGGTGATAGGCTTCAATTCGCGTTGCCGCAAGTTTTAGAGCATTGAGAGTCTCGGTGTCACACGCTTCAATAGCCTCTTTAATTTCAGAGGGGGAAAAGCGTAAAGCAGTCGCATCATCCATTGAAAGGCGGTCAAATTTCTTCGTGTAGTCAAGAACAGCTTGATCGCCGCGCTTTAAGACATCTTGCAGAATGTCAGAGACGACGGCATTAACGTCGGCGTCCGTTTCCCGTTTCTGACCTAGAAGGATGTTAAAGGCATCCTCAAACCCGGCGTCTGTATTTTTTAATCTAGCGGCCATCGACAACGGCCCTGAATTTAACGATCCAATCATTCAATTCGACGGAGCGTGTTTTTAGCGCTGCGCGATTGACCACCAAGCGCGATGTGATATCAAGAATTTTTTCAACCTCAACCAACCCATTTGCTTTCATGGTAGCCCCTGATGAGACAAGATCAACAATGCGGCGGCATAGGCCAAGGCCGGGCGCCAGTTCCATAGCTCCTGACAATTTAATGCATTCTGCCTGGATGCCTTGGGATGCAAAATATTCTTGGGTCAAACGTGGATATTTAGTGGCGATGCGTACATGGCTCCATCGGCTTGGATCTTCGTCATCCTTCAGACCTTCCGGCTGGGCTACGGCTAGATAGCAATGGCCTATATCCAGATCGACAGGGGCGTAGATTTCAGGGTAATTATGCTCAAGCAGAACATCATTCCCGGCAACGCCAAGCTGGGCCGCACCAAAGGCAACAAAAGTTGCAACATCAAAAGATCGAACCCGAATGATGGAGATATTTGGATGGTTAGTCTTAAATTGCAAAAGCCGGCTGTCTGGATCGTCAAAGGCAGCTTCAGGTTCAATGCCCACTGATCGGATCAATGGCATAACTTCTTTTAAAATTCGGCCCTTTGGTAGGGCGATGACTAACTCTTCACTCGAAGGCACGATTTTGCTCCGTTATTTAATGTATCAGGTAAAGGCCGGATTGTTTTCTCAAAGTATCAAGAGACTCAGTTGTTCTGTGTCTCATGGGTCGGAATATGGTCCGTAGCCCACGGATCCCCAACATCTGTCAGGGACATATTTATGCATTCAACGGACAGGTTTAAAGTCCTGTTCTCTGCAAAATTTAGCGATATTGTTCCAGCGCCGTCAAGTCCAGCTTCGATAGAGAGGGAGAGAAGTTCCATAACATCTGTCGGTTTGTCTTGCTGAATGTTGACGGATTTGACGGACAAAACATCTGCAATATAAAGACCGCTTCGAATGCGGCTTGCCGACGTTTTATCGCCCTCAAAGGCTTCCCACATAAACCGTGAGGAGGTCAGTGTGAAATGGCGCGCCGATGAGGAATAGCTCATCTCGCCGGAGCTTGTGATGCTCCCTTCCATAGCAGCAGAGAGAACAGTTGCATCATCTGCCTCATTTGCGCTTAGTTTTAATCCATTTGACACTGTCGTCATTCCTATATCGATCTAATATGGCTTATTCGCCAGGCGTACGAAGAATATCAGCGCCGCAAGCGGCAAGTTTTTCTTCTAACCGTTCGTATCCTCGATCTAGATGATACACACGATTGATAACGGTTTCTCCCTTCGCTGCCAAGCCTGCAAGTACGAGAGAGACCGATGCACGCAAATCTGTTGCCATAACCGGCGCACCAATGAGCTCTTTTTGCCCGCGAACAAGGGCAGAGCGTCCATGGACATTAATATTAGCCCCAAGGCGCAAGAGTTCCGGTACATGCATAAACCGGTTTTCGAAAATATTCTCGGTAATCATGGCCGACCCTTCGCTCACGCACATCAATGCCATGATCTGCGCCTGCATATCGGTGGGGTAGCCAGGGTAGGGATGGGTGAGCACGTCAACGCCTAGAATTGGGGTGCCGGGATCGCGAGAGGCAATAAGACCATCTTCCGTCCGCTCTATTGTAGTTCCCGATTGTTCCAGAATTTCAATAACAGAATTAATTAAATCTGCATTGGTATTGGTTAGCTGAATGCGTCCGCCCGCAATGGCGGCGGCAATGGCGTATGTTCCCGTCTCGATCCGATCAGGCATAACGGAATGACTAGCACCGTGAAGGCTGTTCTGTCCTGTAACGACAAGGCGTTCAGTACCTTCCCCTTCAATCTGTGCGCCCATTTTTTGCAACAAATGAACCAAATCTGTGATTTCGGGCTCCCGTGCCGCATTATCAAGAACGGTTACGCCGTCAGCAAGGCTGGCAGCCATTAAAATATTTTGGGTCGCGCCAACTGATACGGTATCGAAACGAATGTTAGCCCCTTTAAGGCCGTTTGGTGCGTGGGCAATCATATAACCGGCATCGATTTCAATCTCGGCACCCATGGCTTCAAGGGCGTCCAAATGCAGGTTCATTGGACGCGTACCAATAGCGCACCCGCCGGGCAAGGAGACTTTGGCTTTCCCCATTCGCGCGAGAAGGGGGCCTAAAACAAGGGCGCCGGCGCGCATCTTTCGGACGATTTCATAAGGCGCTTCCGTACTGGTGATTTCGGAGGCCGTTAAAGAGATGGCGCGTCCATTGCTCTCACTCTCACCGTTCAGATGGGCACTGGTTCCGTGCTGGCACAGCAGATTGATAAGGGTGGAGATATCAGCGACATGGGGCAAGTTACTGAGCGTCACTGTCTCTTCAGTTAGCAAACAGGCGACCATCAAGGGGAGGGCCGCGTTTTTTGCGCCGCTAATCTGTATGGTTCCGTTAAGCGGTTTCCCGCCTTTAATGCGAATGCTGTCCATTACTACTCTAATCCTGTCTGCAGATTTTTACCGCAGTCTTCAATTGTATCGTTTTGCCGAAATTGAAACGAGGAGCATCTGAAATCATCAGGCTCCTCATTATCATGCGTTAATGCCGCCTAACTATGGCGGTTGTTGGGCGATCTTACAGTTTTGGTAAGGTCACACCTTCTTGGCCCATATATTTACCCGAGCGTTCTTTGTAAGACACCTCACACGGCTCATTTCCTTTAAGGAACAGGAATTGGCA
>JBALXM010000103.1:0-8013 GCA_036960695.1 Sneathiella sp. | reverse complement strand
CGTAGAATGAACCGTTGTATCTTTCCGCTTGGTGTTTTCGGTAAAGAAGCCAAGAACTTTATTTGGCGCGGGAAGGCATGCTTTCCCAAGCGGTCACGAACGTGTTGTATTAACTCTTCAGCTAATGCATCTTCACTCGGATACGCCGGATGAAGCACAACGAATGCCTTTACAATTTCACCGCGTTCTTTGTCGGGTATACCAACCACGGCACTTTCTGCGACAGCGTCATGTTCCAGTAGACAACTTTCAACATCGAACGGACCTATCCGATAACCAGATGAGGTAATCACATCGTCGCTGCGCCCGATAAAGCTAATTGAGCCGTCTTCATTCTGTTCGACAGTGTCACCTGTCAGATAAAAGTCATCAATCCATCCTTGCCCCTCCATCCCCATATAACCATCGAAGAAGAATAATGGTGAGTTCATTCGGTCAATAGCCAGGATCCCCTGTTTTCCTTGTGCCAATGGTTTCCCCTGTTCGTCAACGACCTGCAATTGGAAGCCGGGCATGGGAAATCCGGCCGATCCAGGGCGCACGTCGTGCCGCAAACCATGATGATTAGCCAATACCATACCGCATTCGGTCTGACCGTATTGATCGAGCAATTCGCAGCCGACATGTTGCTTGAACCAGCGCATGACTTCTGGATTGAGCGGTTCACCTGCGCTTGATGCGACGCGCAGATTATCAGCAAGTGGTTTAGCCGATTGGGGGCCTTCTGCGATGATCATGCGATAGGCCGTCGGAGCGCCCGCAAAATTCGTTATGCCCAGATCTTGCACTAGATCAGCGGTGCTTTCGACGGTAAACGGGCCTTCATTAAAGGTGGTTTGATGGCCCATTAACAACGGCCCTATCACCGCGTAATACAACCCGTATGCCCAGCCCGGATCAGCAATGTTCCAAAACAAATCGTCCGGCTGAAGATCCAACGCGAACTGCATATAGCCGGAAATTCCAGCCAGTCCCCGCAACGGGATCTTGAGACCCTTTGGAGGCCCTGTCGTACCAGATGTGAACATCATCAAGAATGCATCATCTCTTTTGCGCATCACTGGCGCGAAACTGTCAGGCTGCGCATCGACATCCGCCGTAAAGTCAACATCACCGATATGTCCATCAATGCACATCACGACCCGCTGACCTTCGAGCCCCTCCAGCTTAGATCGGTTACTTGAATCGGTAACCACCACCCGGGCGTTCGACGATGTAATACGGTGTTCAATTGCCTTCGGCCCAAACGCGGTGAACAGCGGCTGGTACACGGCGCCTGCGCGCAAAACTCCTAGTATCAGAGCGACAAGTTCAGGTATTCGGGGCAATAGGCCAGCCACACGATCACCAGGGCGCACGCCATGCGCCACAAGTAGATTTGCGATTTTCGCCGATCTAATTTGCAATTCCTCGAACGTGCAACTGCCGCTTTGACCTGACATTTTCTTCCAATTTAGGGCCACACGATTTTGCCCGACATGGCGGTCGCAGCACTCAACACATGCGTTGATAACTTCGTCAAGATCGCCTTGTAGTTGGCCCGTTAATTTGGCCGCATCAAAGGTATTATAAAATGATTGATATTCAGGCCGCTCACTCATAATTATTTGTTTCCCCTGTTATCCCCATAAACTAATATATAGTACAGCATACTCACACTAGGTGGCAAATGGCGCAGAGGGCACGAAGACTAATTTTGTAAAAGCAGATCCTTCGTGACCGCCCGGCGAATAGCCACCTGCAGACAAACAATAACTACTAAAGGAACAGAAGTGGCCTGGGAATTTTGAACAGAATGAGGTGGTTTTATCGGCTGCTGACTGCAATCTCTTTTGTATAAGATTTGAAATAAATTGGCTGGTGGCTCGTAAATGGGCCGCGACTTTCAGAGCCGCGAACTTATACCTTTCAAACTACCTATTCGGTTTCGATTGTCGCTCATATAAGGATCGACTTCTGAACTGATTCATATAGCAAGATGGGTTGAATATTCAATTTTCTTTGTATGGGGATCGTAGACGGTAATGGACGTTCCACTTGTATTCATTTCAAAAACGCCGGTTGCCAGTGTCTGACCGTAATCATCTCCCCCATCTGTGGGAACGCGCAATATTTCCTGTCCCGGCTTTTTGTCAAACAGCATACCAGTCGGACCATGATCTGTAAGTGCACCCGCGGCCAGCAGTGATTCTGCGCGGGCCTGGCGCACAAAAGAAGAGCGGGTGATTTCCTGCTCATAGTTTTTCAGCTCTTCGGTAATCAGGTGATTGGCGTGTACTGAAGGTGTGTCCACTATATCGGTGATGACGCAGGCGCTGGCAGGAGCCTCAACTGACGTAAATCGACCTTCGCGGGCGGACCCGAGATTGTGGTGAAACCCGGAGGCCCGATCATCACGATTTAAAAGCGCAAGCGCTTCATCCATACTGTGGCATTCCAGAATGGCCCGGCATATAAAATGGCGTGGCAGGCCAGGCTTAAGATCATGTACCCTGATATTGTTGATCGTCTGCACAATGCCAGCCGCATTTGCTCCCATTGTATGACCGGGGATCATGCCGGGATAGAGAAAACTCTCAAATGCCGGGCCATCGTCAGGTTTAGCAGAGAGCCAGAAACAGGCCCCGTCAAAATCTTCTGATCCATCTTCGTTATGGGCGATTACACTGACCTTTTTCGCGCTAGTAGGAATAATCACTGACGTACAACCTTCACTCAATCCTGCCGCGACGGTTGGAGAAATGTCATCGGGCCAGCGCAGATCGCCACGACAATTCCACAAAAAAGCTTTCTCGTATGATTGTCCCATGCCATCCGCCATGCCTTCAAGTTCCCGAACAAATTTAGGAAACGTCTGAAGAGCCGCTTCTTGCATCTGCTTGAGGTAATCGGAACCGCTCCAAATTTGCTCTGCCACAATAAACTCTTCATTATGAAGCGATACGCGTTGGACGGTATCAGCAATGGCTTGTCCGATCATTCTGCCCATGCAATAGGCATCGCCGGTAGCTTTAATTAGTGTGATAGTCATAGAGGTTGATCCTGGGAATGTCCGTTGTCATTTAGGAGGCGTGTAGTTTTGAGTTGATATTCGCGAAAAATTGACTGAACAGACGATTGAAGTCAACGTCTGAAATCTCACTAATATCTGGTGCATCTATATTGAGGCTGTGTTCGCCCCAGAACGCCAAAATTGAACTGACATAATTTCTATCAGACAAGAACGATCCGACACAATTTTCGTTTTGACGATCCTCTGTTCGAGCATGCTCAACCACGTCACGAAGACGTTTCTCAAAAACTGTGAATATCTCTTCTGAGCTATCTGGTAAGTCGGATATTTTTACGTCGTCGATAATCATCAGCCGAGCCTTCACAAGATAGAGTTACCGCATATAGAATATCATTAAAATTATAGATTGTACAAATTGTGAAAGCTACAAGTAATTCGCCGCTTTTATCTTATGAAATCTGTATGAACCATAGAATTTATGCATTCTAATGCTTTGTTATAAATAAGATTTATCTAGTTTTGTAATGTAACCATAATCCGCGTGTCGGGAGTTCAAGTCTCTCCTCTGCTACCAAAATCTCATCAATTTGTACCAAATAGAAATCCAATCAACTGATCTGGGTTTATGAGATCCGTTCTTTAATCTTATCGGCAAGAAAATCCACGAAAACCGTTATCTTTGCAGGTATATAGGGTCCACGATTATGGACAGCATAAAAGGCTGGACTGATACCGGCCGTTGTTATCTGATGGGAGAGCAGGCAATTTACCAGATTTCCTTGTTCAAGGTCTCTTTTCACAAGCCAATGAGGCAACACAACAAACCCCATGCCATTAACTGCGGCAAGTCTTAATGCCTCTCCGCTATTTGAGGAGAAGGGACCTGACGCAGGGATTTCAAATTTAACGCTAGTTTTTTCAAAGTGCCAGATGGTAGGCCCTATCTCGCTCTTATACCCTAGGCAGGCATGAGCTATAAGTTCCTCCGGGAATTTAGGTGTTCCATTTTCTTGAAGATATTCAGGACTAGCACAAAGAAGGCTTTTATGGCGGGCCAAGGCACGGACGATAAATGTTTTCTGATCCGGAATACCGGCCCGCACAACAATATCCGTTTCTTCATTCGGCAAGATGTTGACCACCTCAGTCAGGGAAAGGGCAATTTCTACTCGTGGGTAGAGTTCACCAAATTCACGTAGAATGGGAACGATATGGGCCAATGCGAAAGATCGGCGCGCTGTAACATGGACGATACCGGCAGCTGTGTTCTGCATATCGCCTGCTTCTTGTAGGGCGAGATCTAATTCAGCAATTGGATTGTAGATACGCCTATATATAAGGTGTCCCACTTCCGTTGCGGCAACATTTCGCGTAGAGCGGTTCAAGAGCTTTACTCCAAGATCCGTTTCCAAATTTTGCAATGTTCTGGATGCTGCGGTAGAGGACATTCCAAGTTCCCGTCCGGCACCTGTAATGCTGCCACATTCGCAAACCCGCGCGAATAGTTTTAAGGCGCTGAGGCGATCCATCGGGTGAATTCCCTTCGAAGGTGAGGTGATTTATTGTCCCTAATATCGGGATAATATATCCCAACCATTGCATCTATTCGCGAAAAATGGAAATGCTAAGGTTCTGGGAATGAATTTACACGGTGCCTAACTGCGTTTATGTCAGGTTCCATTATTGAGGAGGAAGTGAAGGTAGCATGCTAAAATTCAAGCCAATGACTGCTGTTACACCTGCGAAAGAATTCGCAGCAGAAGTCGAAGGCATGGACTTTACCCAGCCACTCGACCAAGAACAGATAATAGCAATCAAGGAAGGGATGGAGCGATTTGCAGTCCTTATTTTCAAGGAGCAAACGTTATCGGATGAGCAGCAGCTCTCTTTTAGTCGATGTTTCGGTGAGCTAGAACAGTCTATCAAATCTTCTCTTGATAAAACAAAACCATTACGGGTCGCGCCTGAGATCGCAGATATTTCAAATCTTGATATTAATAACCGCGTTCTAGCATCCGATGACCGGGCGCGTTTTTTCAGTATGGGGAACCAATTGTGGCATTCTGACAGCTCCTTCAAGCCTGTTCCAGCAAGTTATTCCATCCTCTCGGGGCGGGACGTACCTGATCGTGGCGGGAATACGGAGTTTGCGGATATGCGCGCTGCCTATGACACGCTTGACGACGATTTAAAGAAGGAGACCGAAGATCTCATCTGCAAGCATTCCCTTATTTATTCCCGGTTCCAACTGGGGTTTGACGATTTTACGGATAAAGAACTCAAGGCATTTCAACCAGTACGTCAACCATTGGTTCGCACACATCCTGTAACGGAGCGAAAATCACTTTTCCTCTCGTCTCACGCTGGAGAGATTATTGGCTGGCCGACGCCCGAAGCAAGAGCGTTATTGCGAGATCTTATCGAGCATGCAACTCAGCGTAAATTTGTTTATGCGCATAAATGGTCTAACAATGATCTTGTGATGTGGGACAACGCCACGACGATGCATCGCGGACGACGTTTTGAATCAAAAAGTGTCATTCGTGATTTGCGACGAACTACTATAGCGGGTGTAAAATAGATGCAGACTGAAAGAGGAGACCGTATTGTTAAGGCAACATCCAATTGATAATAATGAAGCAGAAGAACATGCCAAGATTATGGTCGACTATATCCGCCAGGGTGAAAAAGTAGCCTATGGATTAACCAATCGAGGACCGATTAAATTTGGATCAGATGGCCGTCTGGACCCTGATATTCTGGAGGCGTATTGGCTATATGGGTTTTATGTCTTAGAGAATGTTGTCGATGATCAGGAACTTGCTGATCTCCGTGCCGATATTGAGGGGGTTCTGGCTGCGGCCCCTGTCGAGCCCGAGGCCGAAATAGATATTCTAGGACGACCGGCATTAAATTTGCAATTTGAAAAACCTGTCTATCGTTTCGCAAAACCCTTAAGCGATCCATTGGGTGGAACAGACCTAAATAATGGTCGACATCCTGTGAAGATGATAAGTCCCAAAGCACGAACGGATGCTCCTGAATGGACCGTGTCGTTGTTGGATGGTAATTTACAGGTCATGGATTCTGCCTTGCGATTAGCGGGACACCCCGGCTTGTTGAAAGTTGCCGAAGCTATTTGCGGACCTGATTTTGTGCCCTACACCGATGTGACTTTTATAAAGGAGCCAGGGCTTGGGCCGTCGGTCGCATGGCATCAAGACGGATCAACCCATTGGAACGCAGAAGATTGGGATGAAGGGGCACACGGATTTAATTCTATGACCCAACTTTACCCTAGCACGGCAGAAAACTGTGTATGGGTCCTTCCAGGAAGCCACAAAACAGGCAAAGCGGATATAAAAGAAATGGTCGCAAAAAGTGGCTCCGAAAGAATAGAGGGTGCCGTCCCAATGGTTTGCGAGGCCGGTGATGTGATTTTGATGAACCGGCAAATTGTCCATGGCTCTTTTGCGAATACATCACGGCATAGGAGAGTTACCGTAAATAGTGGATTTTTTGCAAAGAAGAGGATTTTAGATGTCACCACAAAATTGCTCAGCGGTGCAGTTACAACCTTTGATGAAGCTAGAATAGTAAGGCGCAGTCGCATTATAGCGTTGGCTGTTGATGCGCGGCAACAAAAATTCCCACAAGAACCTCGATACTCCTATCAGCCTTTTACTGGTCAAGAAGATGAAAATCGCTGGCACGAAGAAAACCGTCATCTGTTGCTGAAGAACTATAATCTAGACAACATGTATATTTAGGAAATAGTCGTTGAGTTAGCTTAGTGGTGAAATGTGAGCGCGTTCAAGATTTTTTCTTGAGCCGGCTCTCGCGCAAGGTGATGTATGTGGTGGAGGCCACGATCATTCCGCCACCGATCCAGACGAAAATTCCTGGGACTTCAGAAAAAGCGATAAAAGCAATCAGCGAAATCCAGATGAGCCTCGTAAATTCGACCGGCAGGACGACTTGGGTTTCACCATATTTGAGGGCATTGGCCATGGCCAGCTGTCCAATGCCGCCGAGAAGACCGATGAGCACTAGCCATGCAAGATCATAAAAGCTTGGGGTCGTCCACACAAAAATAGCCGGTATCAGAATGATCGGGGCCATCACTAAAGACATATAGGCGGTAATAGTTTCTGCAGATTCAGTTTTAGCCAAATCCTTGACGATTATGATGCAGATTGCCCACCCGAAGGCTGATCCGAGGGTGACAATGCTCTCAATGCCGACGTCCGCAATTCCGGGGCGGATGACGACGAGCATACCAGCGAACCCCAGCAGAATTGCTGACCAACGCCTTAGACCCACTTTTTCACCAAAAATAAAAATCGCCAGTACAATGGCAAAGAGCGTTGCCGAAAAGCCAAGGGTGGTAATGCGCGCTAAAGGACCGATGGAGAGGGCATAAAAATACCCCAGCATACAGACTGCGTTAATAATCCCGCGCAAACCCAGCATCGGCAGACGATCGGTTTTTAACACACTCAATCCGTTTCGATAGAAAAACGGCAAGATGATAAGAAGTCCAAACACCAGACGAAAAAAAGCCACTTCGAAAGGATGAAGGCTTTGGGTGATATGTCGGACAGAAGCGTGCATGCCGGACATCGCGATCGTAAACAGGATCATCCAGAAGATGCCTTTCAGATTGCTGTTGTCGGGTGATGCGAGGCTAGTACTGACGGGTGTCAATAGGCTGGACTTTGGTGTTTGTTAAGGGCTCTTCCAGATGGTGCTGTGCTGAGGACCAATGGTTGGGATAAACGCATAAGTCTGCACAGATCTGGGTCTTTTGAATGAGGAATAAATTGCGATTTTTCTAAAAACTCAGCAGCTAAAAAGGTAACACGTTCTCGGATCATACAACTTCTCCAGATCGCGACTATAGCGGTAAAACTTGGAATGCCAATGACATTGTTGCATTTACTTTCCTGGATTTAGAACTTTCTCAGCAATAATGTTAGGCAACTACACATGCCGTTGCC
>JBALXM010000014.1:47638-73911 GCA_036960695.1 Sneathiella sp. | reverse complement strand
ACCATCGACATTCGGTGTTTGCGAAAATCTTCCAACTCTTTTTGAGACAGTTGCATAACGTCCGTGCCATCGACAATAATGCGACCCTCTGTTGGATCGATTAATCGATTTAGATGGCGAATGAGCGTCGATTTTCCAGAACCCGACAAACCCATAATGACATAAATTTTGCCAGCACCAATGTTTAAGTTGATGTCCTTTAATCCAACTGTATGGCCAGTTTCAACAAGAATTTCATCTTTATGTTTTCCCGCTTTGACGAGAGGCATGACCTTCTCTGGGGTCTGTCCAAATACTTTATACAGACCTTCAATACGAATAAGAGGATCAGCCATTAATGAGCACCTTCCATGTGTCTTTGCGTTCTTTTCGCATAGGCTTGCGAAACTCGGTCAAAAATGATGGCCAACGCGACAATGGCAAGACCGTTAAAGAGCCCTAAGGTGAAATATTGATTTGTGATGGATTTGAGAACGGGTTGTCCCAATCCTTTCACGCCGATCATGGATGCCACAACAACCATAGCTAACGCCATCATGATTGTCTGGTTAATGCCCGCCATAATAGTCGGCATGGCTAAAGGCAATTGTACTTCCCATAATCTCTGAGATTTGTTGGCGCCGTAGGCAGTAGCAGCTTCCAGCACTTCCTTATCAACCAAGCGGATACCAAGGTTGGTTAAGCGAATGACGGGCGGTACAGCATAGATCACGACAGCAATAACACCTGGAATTTTCCCAATACCCAAAAGCATAACAACGGGGATGAGATATACAAATGCAGGCATTGTCTGCATGATATCCAATATAGGATTGACTACCGCTTGGATCTTGTTGGAACGTGCCATCATGATCCCGGTTGGAATACCAATCGCAATGGACACCAGCGTACATACTGTAATAATGCTCAGGGTACGCATCGTGTTGTCCCACATGCCAAAATACCCAATGAGGCAGAAGGCGATGACGACGCCTGCTGATAGCTTATTGGATCGTGCCGCCATATGGACGATGGCTGTTACAACAATGATAACAATCCACCAAGGAGTTTCGAGTAGAAGTTTTTCGAACCACACGAGAAAATATAGCAGAGGATCGAAGGCGGATTCGATAATATCCCCATAGCTCCGTGAAAATTCGCGATAGGCGCCATCGAGTCCTTTTTTGATGGCAGTCAAGTCTTGTCGTTCCATTTCAGGAAATTGTGTTAGCCAGGATTCTTTGGCCATTACTTCTACTCCGGTCGTCGGTTTATAGAGATAAAAAAAAGGCTCCCACTAAATCGTGGAAGCCTTGGTTTTTTTATAGAGCGGCAAGTGCTGTTTTAACTTTTGCTGCTATTTCGGGTGAGACCCAAGTTGTCCAAGTGCTTTCGTAATTTTTCAAAAACTCTTCCATGACCACATCGCCTTCAGCCTGATTGTCTTCCATCCAAGCGAGCAGGATATTCATTTGATCGTTTTTGAAAGAGCGTTTCGATAAATAATCAAAGGCTGCTGGAGATTTTTGAGCAAATGCTTCCGTTGTGATTGTATGCACTGGAGACGGTGGATACATTGTAGGTCTTGGGTCTACGCAATCAGCTTGGGAGGTACATTTTGTGAAATGGTCAAAATCTACGCCTGAACCAAAATCAACCTTTACCATCTTGTATTTACCAAGAACCGCTGTCGGAGCCCAGTAATAACCGAACCAACCTTCACCACGCTCATATGCCTTGGCAATCGAGCCTGAAAGCCCTGCACTGGATCCCGGATCAACGATCTCAAAACCAGCTTCTTCCATTTTTAGAGCTTTGAACAAATGGCCAGCGCTGATTTGACAGTTCCAGCCAGCAGGGCAAGACATAAAGCCAGATTTTGTCGAGTCCTCTGGGTGTTCGAATAACTTAGCATTTGCTAGCACACCAGCGATTGTTGCAAGGCTTGGGTCTTTTTTGACCATATATTCTGGAACCCAGAAGCCCTCTTCGCCGCCATCAGAAAGTGAATTTCCTGCAATTCGCAGACGTTTGTCCGCTACGGCTTTTTCGATGGCATCTTTAGCTGAATTGCTCCAAAGCTCTGGTGCAATGTCTGGCTCGCCTTTTTCCATCATTGATGCAGTCGTTGGCATCGTATCGCCAGGAATGAGTTCAGCTTCACAGCCATATCCATGTTCAAGAATGAATTTATCTACATGGGCAATAACCGTTGCAGAACTCCAGTTCATATCAGCAATTGTGATTTTGCCGCAAGCTTCACCAGCTTGGGCGGTTGCCATCATCCCAAACATTACTAATGCAGCACCAACTAAACGTTTCATTTTCGTCTCCCAAATTTTAGAATTTGTTCTACAGGCCTATATCTAAGAAGAAATAGATCTTAAAAGATCAAGCCTTTGTTGTGGATTTATTGCTAAAGAATAATTTTTCAGGTTAAAAAGTCAAATATATTATTCTTTTATTTCTTTATGAAGAGAATTTTGAAAAAATAAAAAATAAGTCGCTAGTCGAAGTTAATGCGTCGATCAGATTATAGAAATATTTTCTATTTTGTAGTTATTGCTTTGATTAATAGTATTCTCAAACAATAGTTTTCTAAATAACGTCAGTATATTTTTTATTCTATGATATAAATTTTTTATTTGTACTGAACTTCTAGTGATTTAAAGCAAAGCCTCCCAAGCTGTAAGTACAACTGGGGAGGACCCGCGTATTAACGATGTAATAATCTAAGAAGTAATATTAAAGTTGCAAAACCTGTTTGGCGAGAATGGTTCTTTGAACCTCGCTCGACCCGGCATAAATGGTGGAAGCCCGCCCATTTAAATATTTAGCGGTCGCCGTTTTTGCATGAACCGGACCCGGAAAAGTAGTGTTGTTTCCAGGGATTCGTGTTTCAGGAAGGAAGGGGATGGCATGATGCCCGACAGCTTCCATACGCAATTCGGTGATTTCTTGACCGATTTCAGATCCCATCAATTTGTAAATCGAAGATTTTGCTCCTGGATTCTGGCCTGTACTGAGCGCCGACATCTGCCTTTTCTCAGTATATTCTGCTGCCATTACTTTGATTTCAAGCTCGCGCAGTCGTTTTTCAAAATCAGGGGTATCAATTAAGCGCTCCCCCGTGCCAGAAGCTTCGATGCAGGCGATTTCCTGAACATTTTGAAGTCCCGCTTTTAGTGACGGGGTATAGGCAATCGCTCCTCTTTCAAATTCAAGAAGGTATTTTGCGACCGTCCAACCTTCATTTTCTGGCCCAATGCGATTGGTTTTAGGGATGCGTACATCATCGAAGAATACTTGGTTCAGCTCGTGGTCACCAGAGATCATGATGATTGGCTGGACGGTAACGCCGGGAGTATCCATATCGATGAGGACAAAAGAAATGCCTTCTTGTTTTTTACCTGCGCTCGATGTCCTGACCAGACAAAAACAGCGATTTGAATAATGGGCACCGGTGGTCCAGATTTTGGTTCCGTTGATGATATAATCATCCCCGTCACTGGTGGCCTTCATTTGAAGAGAGGCTAGATCTGATCCCGCGCCAGGTTCAGAATATCCTTGGCACCATGAATCTTCATGCATTCGGATTTTTGGTAAATAAAAGTCTTTTTGCGCGTCAGTTCCGAATTTATCAATAATCGGGCCGATCATTCGATAGCCCATGGAATTAACAAGAGGGGTCCCTGCCAGCGCACATTCTGATTCAAAGATATACCGTTTAACGACGTTCCAACCCGGACCGCCCATGGATTTTGGCCAGGTATAGGCAAGCCAGCCTTTGCGGCCCAAAATCCGAGCCCATTCCCCGGCGGTTTTCGGGTCGGTTCTGACAGATGCCTGAATAGACGCATTATGCTGAAGCTCTTGTGTAAGCTCGCTTTTTAGAAAATTCTGAACTTCTTTTTGAAAAGCTTCATCTTCTGTGCTTAATTTTAGTTGCACTGTTTTGCCCCTTTTTGTTGGTTTTTATTCGGCTAAAATAACGATACCATGTTTTTACGTATATGTCGTGAGGGTTGGGCGCAGGGGTCAACAGTCCAAACGCTGGAATGCGTAATTTGGGGAGTGAAGTACGGAATGGCTAGAATTCTGTCCATTGGTGAAGTGATGCTTGAAATGTCTGATCTGGGGGATGCGCTTTATAAAAAAAGTTTTGCCGGTGATAGTTTCAATATGGCTTATTATATGAGTGCGGTATCCACAGGTGAAATCAGGATTGATTATTTAACAGCAGTCGGGTGCGATGACTTAAGCCGGGACTGCTTGGCCTTTATTGAAAATCATGGTGTCTCAACGGGGAACTGTGTGCAAGATAGTGACCGCACAATCGGCATGTTCATTTTGTCTAACGATGAACACGGAGAGAAACAGTATTCTTATTGGCGCGGTCAATCCGCGGCTAGGCACCTTTTTGATAAGGTGCGTGATTTGCAAAACTTCGACTGGGTTTATTTGTCCGGCATTACCGCAGCCGTTACAAAAAATACCCAAAATTTAATCACAAGCCTTAAGGCATCAAAAGCAAAAATTATATACGACTTTAATCACCGTAGCCGCCTTTGGGGGGAAGAAGGCGCTCGGGAATTTGCGCAAAAATTATTGCCCTTTGCAACAGTCGTTAAGATATCCGATGAAGAGCTGGATGTTTTGTACCCCAATGAGACCTTACAAAGCTTATCGGGACACTATCAAAAAGCGGAATGGGTACTAACTTGCGGGGGCAGTAAAGCTGAGGTTTGGAGCAATGGACAGCAAAAAGCGGTTGCTGTCTTTCATGCTGTAGAGCACGTTGTTGATAGTTCCGCTGCTGGAGATTCCTTTATCGCTGGATATCTGGTGGCAAAAATTAGAGGATTGAATGCGGATGCGGGATTGAAGCTGGGACATAGCGTTGCATCTCAGGTAGTGTGCGCAAAGGGCTCAATCGTTCCTATTGATATGACTAAGTTGGAAAAAACATGATTGATACATTTCTGAAAACCATCGATAAAATGCCGCTCGTCGCTATATTGCGGGGTATTACGCCAGATGAAGCTGGGCCTGTCAGTGATGTCTTGGTGAAAGCTGGTTTTACCTTTTTGGAAGTGACGCTCAACAGTCCGGGATGGGCGGAGAGCATGACGGAGATCAACGCGCGGCACGGAACAAGCATTGTGCTGGGAGCGGGGACAGTCTTAACGCCCGACGAAGTAGATCAAGTCCAAGCGACTGGCGGGCAAGCGATTATCTCCCCCAATATGCGTGTTGACGTGATTAGGAGAACGCGGGAGCTAGGGATGCTTTCAGCTCCCGGATGTTATACGCCAACAGAATGCTTCGCGGCGCTGGATGCTGGTGCGCATATTTTAAAAATATTTCCAGCGGACACCCTTGGAACACCATTCATAAAAGCCATAACCGCAGTCCTACCTGTCGGCACGCGCATTTGCCCCACTGGTGGTGTGAATAAGGAAAATATGAAAGATTTCCTCGATGTCGGAGTCAGCGCCATGGGCATGGGTTCCGCCCTTTATAAACCGGGGAAAAGCTTAGACGATGTAGCAAAAGCCGCGGCCGGTTTTGTCTCCACTTACCGCGCTTTAAAGGCTGGTTAAGATTTAGAAAGAAGCGGCGATACGTTCATTCATCATCTCCGTTGAGCCGTCGGTAAAGGCTGCTATTTTGGCGCAGGCCATGTGATGGCCAAGAAGGGTTTCAGATTTAAGGCCATTTGCACCCATAGCTTGGATACAGGCGGTAAGGGCCGGGATCGTAATTTCACCGGCGACTTTCTTTGCCATGGCAGCACTTAAAACAGCATCCTCCCCATTGGTGATGTGCAGCCCAGCCTTAGTTGTCAGGAGAGTGAGGCTTTCTAGTTGAACGGCAACATCAACTAACGACCACTTCAGTCCTTGATGACCAAGGAGAGGCTTTCCAAAACTCCGCCGCTCTTTGCCATAGGTGATCGCTTTGCTTAAGGCATCTTTAATCATGCCGATGCACATTGCTGCCACATATGTTCTGGCACCATTGATGCTATTCATCGCGATTTTAAAGGCATCCCCTGGTGGCGCTAGAAGATCATCGTGGGGTGCAAAATAATCTGTTAGATGAAATTCGCCGGCGCCTATGGAATGGCCGCCCATAAGAGAATATATTTCCCCTCTCTCAAAACCTGGCTGCCGTGCATCAACTAGGAAGGAAGCAATCCCGCGCCATCCTTTTGCCGGATCCGTTTGCGCATAAAGCATAATTGTATCTGCATGGGCTGCATTGGTTATCCATGCCTTGGTGCCGTTTAATAACCATCCGTCTTTCGTTGGGCGTGCGATCGTTGAAATAGCGGCAAAATCACTCCCCGTATGGGGCTCTGTGAGGGCGGTGCAACCAACACGCTCGCCTTTGCGCAATTGCGGGGCCAGATCAAAACGGTGTCTATCTGTGCTGCTTAGAGAAAGTCGAGAGGCTATATTCTGACTGTTAATCAGTGCAAAGGTCACCGCCATAGAATACTGGGATAAGTCACAGGCCACACAAAGCTTATCCATGAAGTTCGCACCAAGTCCACCAGACTGTTGGTGTGTCTCTAGTCCAAGAAGTCCTAGTTCTGCGGCTGAGCTAAAAATAGTTCTGGGAGCCTGTCTCTCTTGTTCCCAGTTTAACAAATTCGGTTTTATGACGGATTCGCCGAATTCTTTTACGAGTGAATGTAAGGTCGGATGTGAGTATTGCATAAGGCACCTTTTTTTCTTTAGAGTAGCGATCTTGTCGTGGCTTGCAAGATGTTGCGATAAGAAAAGAGGCTGTGCACTATGATATGAGAGAAGGTCTTGTCGACCTAAACAGCCTAATTAAGTCTGTTCTAAAAATGTGTGGTGTTTTGGCGGATTCAAAGAAAATCAAATTTAACGTAGATCTCTCACCTTATCAGTCTATTTTACTGGGCGATGAGAGAGCGATTAAACCGATGTTACTAAATCTCATTTCAAACGGCTTTAAATTTACAGCTGAAAAGGGGAGGGTTCACGTCCATGTTCTTTGGTCTGACTCGGGAAGTATTTTAATTAAGGTTCGGGACACAGGGATTGGCATTGCAGAGAATGAAATCGAAAATGTGACTGGGTCCTTTGTCCAAGCATCAGCACGCCGGTATGGCAAGGCTGCAGGCACGGGACTTGGACGGGCAATTGTAAAAACATTCGCAAAGCTGCATGACGCCCAATTTGCCTTATCCAGTAAGATTGGAGTGGGCACAGAAGCCTCAATTTGTTTTCCTGCCTCCCGCTTTCGGAAATACTGTCCCGCAGCTTAAATCGGTAATTTTCCGCCTAAAGCCTCAGTAATATCCGTCGCAATTTTTTTGACGGAAGTACCTAATTGATACAAGCGTTCTGTCGGTATGCGGGCCGCAGGACCTGAAACAGATACGGCGGCAATCGCTTCTGAATATTCATCATAGATAACGCTGGCAACGCATCGCAGACCTATCGCATGTTCTTCATTATCCAAGGCAAAGCCTTGGTCTTTTGAGGTTTTAAGTTCAGCCTTTAGGGCATGTAAATCGCAGAGTGTTTTGTCCGTTAATTTGGGTAAGCCCTTTAAGGCTGCGAGCCTGTCGATATCCTGCTCCGTCATCGTCATCATGATGGCTTTACCCACGCCAGAACAATGCAAAGGAACGCGATTTCCGGGTTTTGCGTAGACCCGCATCATCTCCCGGCTTTCCACTTGCGCCATATAGATAACGTCATCCCCTTCAGATATTGCAAGATTCACAGTCTCTCCGCTCTCCTCCATCACCCTGCGCATAAAAGGGCGGGCCACGGTCACCAGATCTCGGGATGACAAGAAACCATTTCCCGTTACAAATGCCTGCATGCCGATTTGCCATCGACTATTATCCCGATCATATTGAACGTAGCGCTCTTCTTGCAATGTTGTGAGGAGGCGGTGGGTTGTCGATGGGGCGAGACTTAAGGCGCGGGATATGCCGGTCAGGTTCAAGCCTGGTGCATTTTCTGCAATGAGGTTGAGTATGGACAGGGCGCGGGTCAGGGACTGAACTTGACCCGTTCTGGATTTATTTGTTTTTTCGGATTGAGCCATGGAGAAATATACAATTTCCGTATTGTGAAAACATTTCCAAATAATATTCCCTCGGAAAGGGGGAGCTGTCAATATGCGATCAACAGATTCTGGCGGCGGTAACGCTGTAGCCGCGTCAGGTAACAAGATTGAAAGGTTATTTTTATGTCATCTCATGTTCAAAAAGGGAGCCTACAAGTGGCACCCACACTTGTATCTTTAGTGGAAGATGGGATCGCAGATGGACTTTCCATTTCTGCTGATCAAATTTGGGCGACCCTTGATGCCGTTGTGAATAAGTTTGCGGGGAAAAACAGAGAGCTATTGGAAAAGCGCGAAGATATCCAACATAAAATTGACACTTGGCATAAAGCCCAAAAGGGGCAAGCGGCTGATGCTGCGGCTTACAAGGAATTCCTGACGGACATTGGTTATCTTGTCAAAGATGGTGGCGATCTAAAAGTAACAACGGCGAATGTGGATCCAGAGATTTCATCAATCGCCGGTCCGCAACTGGTGGTTCCTGTCATGAATGCACGATATGCCCTCAATGCTGCCAATGCGCGTTGGGGCAGTCTTTATGATGCCTTATACGGAACGGATGTCATTAGTGAGGACGGCGGTGCGACCAAAATCGGTGGGTATAATCCTTTGCGCGGTGCCAAAGTGATCTCCTATGCTTCCGGCTTTCTCGATAAGGCAGCACCGCTTGCAAATGGTAAACATGAAGATGTGATTGCCTATAGTGTGAAGGGGGCTGAGCTTCACATCACCCTTAAAGATGGTACTGTCACCTCGCTTGCCAACAATGATCAGTTTATTGGGTATAAGGGGGATAGTGTTCTGACCTCCGTCCTGCTGGTGAATAACGGGCTGCATCTGGATATTCAAATCGATAAAAATCATCCCGTTGGAAAAGATCATCCGGCAGGGGTTAAAGATGTGGTGATGGATGCGGCCTTGTCCACTATTCAAGATTGCGAAGATTCAGTGTCGGCCGTCGATGCGGAGGATAAAGTTGCCGTTTATCAAAACTGGCTTGGTTTGATGAAAGGTGATTTGGTCGATGAATTTATCAAAGGTGATAAAACAGTTACCCGGCGCTTATGCCCGGATCGGGTTTATACATCCAAAAACGGCGGCGACCTTGTTCTTCATGGTCGTAGTTTACTGCTGATCCGAAATGTGGGTCATCTGATGACTACAAGTGCCGTGTTGGACAGTGAAGGGAGAGAAATTCCAGAAGGAATTCTGGATGGGGTTATAACGTCTGCCTGCGCTCTGCACGACCTTAACGGAGAGGGAGAGTTTCGCAATAGCCGCGCGGGGAGTGTGTATATTGTAAAACCAAAAATGCATGGTCCTGAGGAAGTTGCTTTCACAAATGATTTGTTCGGTGCCATTGAAGATGGCCTGGGACTTCCCCGTAACACGTTGAAAGTAGGTGTTATGGATGAGGAACGTCGGACGACTGTTAATTTGAAAGAATGCATTCGCGCCGTCTCTGAACGTCTTTTCTTTATCAATACAGGGTTTCTGGATCGGACGGGGGATGAAATCCATACAAGTATGGAAGCCGGTCCGTTTATGAGAAAAGATGATGCGAAGGGGGAGCCTTGGATCGCAGCTTATGAAAACTGGAATGTAGATGTTGGCCTTGCTGCCGGTCTTCCTGGGCATGCCCAAATAGGTAAGGGGATGTGGGCTAAACCTGATGAGATGAAAGAAATGATGGACGTAAAAATCGGCCACCCACAAGCCGGAGCCAATTGTGCGTGGGTACCATCCCCGACAGCTGCGACACTTCATGCAATGCATTATCATGAAGTATCTGTTTTCGATCGCCAGAAAGAGCTCAAGTCGCGGAAGATGGCTGATCTGGATGAGATTCTGACGCCTCCTTTATTGGCGGGACAAAATTTATCGCCAGATGAAATTAGGGCAGAGCTTGAAAATAATGCGCAAGGACTCCTAGGATATGTTGTGCGCTGGATTGATCACGGGGTCGGATGTTCCAAGGTTCCGGATATTCATGACGTTGGACTAATGGAAGATCGGGCAACATTGCGGATTTCAAGTCAACATATGGCCAATTGGCTTCATCATGGCATTTGTAGTGAAGAGGATGTGCGGGACGTTATGAAGCGCATGGCGGGTGTAGTGGACGCACAAAATGAAGATGATTCGCTTTATTCTCCTATGGCGGGTAATTTTGAAACCTCGATTGCCTTTAAAGCGGCATGTGATCTGGTCTTTAAGGGTAAGGTCCAACCAAGTGGTTATACTGAGCCAATTTTGCATGCGCGTCGCGCAGAAGCCAAAGCCTCATAAGTCTTCTCTAAAGGACGTGTTGCCGGGGGTACAATAAGATATATCCTCGGCATCTTCCCTATTTTTCATTTTACTAACTTGATAAAGGGCAGCATTCTTGCTTATAAGAGTGGGAAATTGACGCACGGCAAATAAATGGTTGTAGAGAAACACCATAGACTAAGAATTTCGGGAGCATTTTAAGGTGAGTTCAAAAAAACCATCCGAACAAGGACATGCCAATATGGAGTTGGGGGCGCTACGAGATAATGTAGGCTACCATATGAGAAAAGCTGTTCTGGCATCTCAAAGCTCCTTCTTACGGGCAACAGGCGTTAAATTGATGACAGGTCAGTATTCTGTCATGGAAATCATTGCGCAAAATCCTGGGCGGACACAATCCGCTATTGCTTGGGCCGCAGGGTTGGACCGATCTTCCTTGGTCCCAATTCTTAATCAGTTTGAAAAAAACGGACTGATAAATAGAGAAGAAGTTAAGTCTGACAAACGTGCATATGCAGTCTCCCTTACGGCAAAAGGGAAGGACGAGCTGGAAGCGTTGAGAGGGCAGATCGAACAGATGGAAAAGAAATTCATCACTGGTCTTGGTACAAAAAACCATCAACAGCTTATCGTCTTACTTCAGAAGTTTATGGAGACCCTCTAAAACCCTCTCCTTTCAATCGGTTTTCGCCGGCGCGGAATGTTGCCCGGACCCATTCGACCCCTGCTTTCACGCGGGGGGTCCTATTGGCGTCAGAGTGCATGACCAGCCACACCTCCCTATCTATAATAGGATGCGGGCCTGATAGCCGTTTTAAGGTTGGCAGGCTATCTCCCAAAAAACAGGGAAGGATGCCGACCGCTATCCCTCGAGCAATAACGTTAGATAACGTTGACGCTGAATAGCTTTTAACAGAAGGCCGGATACTGGGGTAACTAGCATCAAGCCATTGCATCTCGGGCAACTGAGAGAGTTGGTCATCATATTTGGCCCAGGGTAGTTTATCCAATCCAACTGTTTTGGCTTTTTGCTCCATCTCCTTTGTTCCGTAAATAGCGAGTCCAATATTACTGAGTTTAGACACAATCATGGTTCCGCTATCGGGGCGCGCCAGCCTGATGCCAATGTCTGCTTCAAACTTTGAAATTTCTAGGTTGTTACTTGCACCGTGTAAATTCACTTCAAGATTTGGATGGGTTTTCAATAAGGAGGGCAGGGCTGGCAAAAGGATCTCGTTTATCAGACTGTCTATAGAGGTGATTTTGAGAGGTCCCTGGATATGCTGGGGGATGGATGCTTGTTTTTCCAGTTTCAAGAAGGCGGCCTCAGCATCTTCTGCCAGTGGAAGAATGTTTAGGCCTTCTTGCGTGAGGAGAAGGGAGCCGTTCGTGCGCTGAAATAAGGGGGCTTTTAGGTAGGTTTCTAAGCTTTGCAGACGACGAGATACTGTCGTTTGGTTTACATTCAATGCTTTGCTGGCGGCCGAAAGCGTTCCTTCACGATGCACTGCGATCAAGTATTTTAAATCATTCCAATTCATAACCTGCAATTTTGCATATTCCTTATGCAAATAGTAGACTTTCTTTCTAAAAATGCAGGGTTATTGTCGGGCATACTTAATTTACTCATAAGGAAAATAAAATGGGATTACCGAAAACTTTGTTGGCTTTAGCCGGAGCAGACCTGACGCCATCCTCATTGTCGTCCTCTATTCTTGTTATTGTCGATGCTCAGCAGGAATATGTTGATGGGGCGCTGATATTAACGGGCGTGGATGAAGCTTTGATGGAGATTGCAAAGCTAATCGAGCGAGCCCGGAAAAATGGCACGCCTATAATTCACATCGCCCACAAAGGCCAAAAAGGCGGCGTGTTCGATCGGGAAGAAGGAGGCAAGGGGGCATTTGCGGCTTTAGCCGCGCCGAAAGATGACGAAGTTATCATTGAAAAAAGCCTTCCTAATGGGTTTTCCGGGACAAATTTGTCGGAAGAGATCGAAGGTATCGGGAGAAAAGAGCTCATTATCTGCGGTTTTATGACCCATATGTGCGTGAATTCAACGGCAAGAGCTGCATTGGACCATGGATATAGAACAACAATCGTAAGCAAAGCATGTGCCACGCGTGATTTGCCAAATCTTGAAGGGGGCATAATAGGAGCGGCTCAACTGCATGATGCAAGTTTGATCGGTTTGACTGATCGCTATTCAATTGTCGTCTCTTCATCAGATGAGATTTCTATATAAGCCGCACAATAATTTTGGCCAGAATATTAAGCGAGTTTAGAGGTTATTGATTTCTCGATTCGCTTAATTTAGTAAAAAGCGACAAATATATATTAAAAGTTGAGTATGATCGTATTAAAGTTCTGTATGGTTGTATAAAATATTAAATCTATATATAGTAGGTATAAGTGATGCGAAGAATAAATAGATACAATTACTATCGTTAAAAGTGTTGTATACGATTCATTAACAATTATTACGCTTGTTATTTCATTTCTATATGCGTTAGCTTCTTTTTAGTTAAACAACGATTTAGTGTTTTTGTTGGGAAAGGGGTTAAGTGATGTTGATGTTTAGTAACCTGAGCGGGGCATTGTCGGTTAAGACTTGTTATTCAAAATTCCTGAGCTCATCCGCTGTTTTTCTATTGGTGGGAATAGTCGCCGCGGGCTTTCTAGTTAAAGAGAATGAGAGTTCCAACGGTTATGGGACAGTTGCAACGATGGCGTATGTCAAGAAGTGAAGGGGATAGGTAAATCATAAGCTTAGAAAAGGAAATTATCTGATAGAATATTAGCATAATCACTATTCATTAAGGAATTTCGGATAAAAATGGTCGTCGAGGGCGTCGGGATGTTCCAACCTTAAAAATGAGTATGTGTATGTATGGCTGAAGAAGCTAGTCAACTGGAAATTTACAGAGCAAAAGCAATTGGTACAAATGTCAATGCTGTAAGCCTGCTGGCGACTGATTATCTCAACCATTTTAACGAAGCTCTCATGCTTGCAGAGCTCGTAATTGATATGCCCGATATGCTCGAAGACTTTACGAATTGGTCTCCTCGCCATTATAAAGATCATTTTCGTGCGAGCGGTATCGCAGATAAAGAACTGGCGATCAAAGCTTATGACGTCTCACCTCAGGAGTATCGTGCGCCTTTCGATGGTACAGTTGCAAAACTTAATAAACAGATGCAGTTTTTGCAAAAAAAACTGGCAAACGAACAAGCACTTATTCCAACAGAAGAAAATTCGTTGTTTATTACGGCAAAATGCACCTTGATTAGAGGGCTAATCGATACTGCTGGTGCAATAATTAACGGAAATATTTCAGCCAGTCGTAACCCTGCTGCAGGGGATGAAAGTCTGAGTAATAAATCGACTGAGACGGCAAATAAACCATCTGATATTATAGAAGTATCTGATGGGGAGCTTTTAGATCAATCTGACATTGATGCCTTGTTCGATTGATATGAAATTTGAAGGCGGAATTTACATTATGTTTGAGAATTGTAATTCAGTGAACTTGCCGAGTTATTTTTCAGGCTTCCTACGCTTTTCCATTTTGTTTTTGTCCTTCATTTTTTTTGTTTTGGGTGGGACTGACCCTGTTCAGGCCGCAACGAGCAAGAAGTGCCTCGCGTCTCAAAAGCCGCCTAGAATTCTCTTTAATGTTGATGGCGTTAAGACAACAATCAACAGAAGCAAGACATCCGTGCAAATCACTAATTTTGCAAAGAGTATCGAAGCTTTTAAACCGTCAACAAAAGGACGGTTGCTCGGGCTGGCTTATACTCAAATTCATACTAATCTTGGTGTCGAGGTGCAGGGGTTTGCCGTTAATAATTCTCAAAATTGCATCCGATTGGCGACCGTCAAGTTTGAATTTGGCAATAAACATTCAGAGATATTTATTGCACGAAAATATCGTCCCGGAACATGCGCCTACAAAGCAATATTAACACATGAAAAAGAGCATATGCAGATCAACGATCGACTGCAAAAGCAATATGCGAAGAAAATTAAAAAGGAACTGCAAAAAAGCGCCAATAGAGTGAGGCCATACCATTCGCGGAAAACTAATGAAGCGGCAAAGTCGATTGCAAACCGCCTTGTCCATGAAATGACGCCCTTCATAGCGGAATTCAGAGATGTAAAAAGAAAAGCTAACCTCAAAATTGATACGCCGCGTAGTTATAAGCGTGTAAGAAGCAAATGTGGAAGATGGTAATAATTTTCGACAGATTTCCAATTTATTAATTAATGTTTGATCTAATAAAACGTCAACTCATATTCTGGTAGAAGAAACTTACTTTCAGTAAAGGTTAAGTAATGATCATTGGTAAAGATATTCATGATATGCTCAGTGAGCTAGAGCGGCTTTCTGATGAGAAAAGTAAAGTTACTCGAGCTGATTACCAGGAAAACAGAAATTTTCGTCGAAGTCGTGTCGTTTGGGAAGCTAAGCTGAAAGCTTACTTTAATGATATAACTTTAAAAGGCGAGGTGCGTGAGGTTTCGGGTGTTGTTCGCGATATTTCGGCGAACGGTGCTAAAGTCCATCTGACGGAAACGTTTCCAGAGCATTCTAATTTAGAACTTCAGATTCCCAAATTAGGTGTTTTTCCTTGCCATATCGTTTGGGAAGACGGCCGTCGTGTCGGAATTCAGTTCAGCGAAAGTCCTGAGCAAATCTTCGCTCAACTGACTAAAGTTCTCCCCAACGCTTAATTTTTTGAATAAGCATGTTTGATCATAGGTACCAGTTAGCATCTGTCCTGCTCTTCGATCCGCAAACCGCTATGCGGCATAGTACCCGGACAGCTTTGCTTAATATCGGGTTCGGTGAAGTCGAAGCTGTCAGTGATCATGATATTTTCTTGAAAAAAGCCAGAAGTGGGAATTTTGATCTCGTTATTGGAGATACCCGTTCGAACGATGGGAATACCGTTGAGCTGGTTAGACAAATTCGGCATAATGAATTGGGTAGAAATCCTTTCGTTAACGTAATTATAACTTTGTGGGATGCATCGCCAGATCACGTTCAATCCATAATTGACTCAGGCGCCGATGATCTGATTTCCCGACCAATGTCGACGAAGCAGATAAGTGAGCGGATTGGCGGCCTGGTTCGCTCTCGAAAGCCTTTCATCGTTACGAGCAACTATATTGGGCCTGAAAGGCGAACAATAGTACGCGGACTGACTACAGGTTCGCACATGGTCGTGCCAAATTCATTGCAGGCAAAGGTGGAAGACCGTCCAGACCTTGACGCAACGCCTGAAAATATTAGTGCGGCCTTAGGGGCTGTTAATAGCCGCAAAATTTCTATCTATACTGAGCAGTTTTTGAGGAGTTCTTCGCAAATTCTGGGCTTGTCTAGCGAGGCAGAGCATCTTGACGAGAGACGGGCGCTCATTGAGGACATGAAGCTCATGAATAAAGATTTAGAGAAGAGAATTGGGGGAACCGAATTCTCTCATGTCAGTGCGCTTTGTGGTGCCCTTGACGACTTGCTTAGCCGAATTATACGGTCTTCTGGTATGTTGTCGGAGCAGGAGAAAGAACTGGTCATGCAAATCCCCTTCGCTATCCATAAAGGGTGTCAAGAATTGAGAGAGTCAGCTGGATTAGCATTCGATATTCGGGATCTGTCTGCGCAAATCAAGAAAGCGGGAACTTCAAGTTCCTGATTTTTTACCAAAATAGTTAAATCCTGACTTCCTTTAACTCAATTTTTTGCCTATATGATCAGTATGAGGGAAAATTAAGTAATAATTAGACTAAACTATAAAAAGGAAAGTAAAAAAGGATGATCATTTCCAAATTTCGCACATTTGTTTCCTTATTTATTAGATTTAGACGATTGTTCTTAACGTGCCTATTTATACCCTTCTTTGCGATTATTTCTGTTGCGGTAGCGCAGGATGTGACTTTTTTCAGGATCGGAACAGGATCCACTTCTGGAACATATTTCCCAATTGGAGCCCTTATCGGCGCTGCAATTACGAGCCCACCAGGCAGTAGAGACTGCGAAGATGGCGGATCTTGCGGTGTCCCTGGACTGATCGCTGCAGCTCAGACAACGCGCGGCTCGATCGCGAATATAAAAGGTGTTTTGAACGGAACGCTGGAAACGGGACTGGCGCAATCGGATATTGTTTATGCCGCTTTTCATGGTCAAGGCGCTTTTGAGGGCAATGAACAGGGAGAGGCATATTTAAGAGTGATTGCTAACCTTTACCCAGAGAGTTTTCATCTGGTTGTTCGAAACGGTGCGGGAATTGAGACATTCTCTCAATTGAAGGGAAAACGCATATCGATTGATCTCCCGGGATCTGGTACGCGCGCGAACGCAAAAACTATCCTCAAAGCCTACGGTATTACCGATAAAGATTATATTCCTGTCGAAGCGAACCCAGATAAGGCTGTGAATCTCCTTAAAAAGGATGAATTGGATGCGTTCTTTTTTATCGCCGGGTACCCAGCAGGAGCCGTTGCGGAGCTTGCAGACGACGGTTTGATACACCTTCTTCCCATTACTGGGACAGTGGCCGGCCAGATAATTCATGAACATCAGTTCTTTAGTCTTAGTATGATACCTGCAAATACGTATAAAGGAATTGGAGAGACTCAAACTTTAGCCGTCAGCACACAGTGGATTGTGAACGCTAAAACAGATGCGGACCTCGTCTACGGCATTACCCGTGCTTTATGGCATCCCAGAAATCGTAAAATGCTGGATGGGGGACATGCTAAAGGCAAATTGATCCGATTGGAAACGGCTCTGAAGGGAATCGCAACCCCTCTACATTCCGGCGCTGAAAAATTTTATTTGGAAACTCCTTAAGGCTACTCATTAAAAGAAGTTGTATGCCTGCCAGCCCTTTGGTACTTTTAAAAAAAATTAAGGAGCCTATTTTGATCCCCTACATTTCCAAAGATCGCGCTGCCAAATCAATTTCTATCGAAATTATCGCCCCCGACGCTTTTGGTGATTGGCTGGAAGGCCAAACTGATTTTGTTAAAAATTGGGTTGCGGCTCAAGCTTTTGACGGCAAGGATGGCCAGCACATTTCTCTGCCCGATAGCGAAGGTGCTCTTTCAAATATTCTGTTTGTAAAGGATATGGGAAATTGGGATTTGTGGGCATTGGCGTCCCTTCCGGGGGCTCTTCCCGCCGGACACTATTCCTTGAAAAATGATTTGTCGCCGAAACAGGCGACAGATGGTGCTATCGGTTGGTCGCTGGCTACGTATGCGTTCGATCGATACAAGAAAAATGAAAAAAAATATGCAACGTTAGTCCTTCCTGAAAACGCTGATGCTGCGCAAGTGGAGCGGACAGTGCATGCTGTTCGCCTTGTCCGTGATCTAATCAATTTACCCGCATGTGACATGGGCCCGCGCGCGCTGGAAGGAGCCGCGTCTCAAATCGCCGGCGAATTTGAAGCGCGTCAGGTCAATGTCATCGGAGCTGATCTTCTAACCTATCATTACCCAATGGTTCACGCTGTTGGGCGGGCGGCGAAAGATGCGCCGCGCCTGATTGATATGACGTGGGGGGACGCCAACGCGCCGAAAGTAACGCTTGTTGGCAAAGGCGTCTGTTTTGATACGGGCGGATTGGACTTAAAACCATCTGCTGCCATGCTGACAATGAAGAAGGACATGGGAGGGGCCGCGATGGTCTTGGGGCTTGCCCATATGATCATGGATGCAAACCTTCCTGTTCGCTTAAGAGTGCTCATCCCTGCTGTAGAGAATTCTGTCTCGGCTAATGCCTACCGCCCAGGTGACGTTTTAACAGCGCGTAACGGGAAAACTGTTGAAATTGGTAACACAGATGCCGAAGGCCGACTGGTTCTGGCTGACGCCTTGTGTGCGGCCGATGAAGAAGCGCCAGACTTACTCATGGATTTTGCAACTCTTACCGGGGCTGCACGTGTTGCGGTAGGGACCGAAATTGCGGCGACTTTTACCGATGATGATGCGCTTTTCGATGAAATTGCACTTCATGCAAAAATGGAAAATGACCCCGTATGGCGTCTGCCTCTATGGGATGATTATCGATCTTTGATTGATAGTAAAATTGCTGATATGAATAATGCCGGTTCTAGTGGTTTTGGCGGAGCAATTACAGCTGGTTTGTTCTTAAAAGAATTTGTTGAGAAAAGTAAAAGCTGGGTCCATTTTGACATCATGGCTTATAATAGTCGGGTTCGACCCGGCAGACCAATTGGCGGTGAAGCCTTTGCCATCCGGGCGATTTTCTCCCTTCTCAAAGCGCGGTACGATAAGGACTAACGATCCGTTAGTGCGAGTTTCAGCCCGAGTGCCGCAAATGTTCCCGCGATGCTTCGGCTGAACCACTTCATCGCTTTTGCCGATGCAAAAATACGATGCCTTAGCTGGGCTGCGAATGTTCCGTAAAGCACGAATATCACAAATGTCATTGCCATGAAAATGCCACCAAGGATACTCATGTCTAGGGTATGGTTGGTACTTGTGTTTGGCACGAACTGCGGCAGAAATGCTAAAAAGAAGATGGACAATTTGGGGTTCAGAATATTAATCAAAAAGCCACTGACAGCGATTGAAATTGGCCCCTTATTAATGTCTTGCTTGTTGTTGATGGAAAGGGCGCCCTTCTCTTTTAAAGCTCCCCAAGCGAGATAGAGGAGGTAGGCGGCTCCCGCATATTTAACGCCTTGAAATAAAATGGCGCTTGTATGAAGCAAGGCCGCTAAGCCTAAAATACTGGCGGCAAGATGGGGAAGAATACCAAGCGTGCAGCCAAAAGCTGCGGATAACGACCCCAGGAAACCACGAGAAATACCCATGGCTAAAGTATAGATGACGCCTGTTCCGGGGGCGAGAACAACGATTAGGGATGTTAATAGAAATTCTGGGCTCAACAGTCTCTCCTTTGCGGTTTGGTGCATTGTAACACGGCATTACGCAAAACGATCTCGAATTTCTAACCTCGTTTCGCTTGCGGAATAAGAAAAAATATGTAATTCTAATATTCATGGAAAAACAAAGCGCAACACAAGCTATCTTGAAGCTCTGGGAAGAATCTTTAATCGAGATGGTTCGCAAAGAAGGACCCGATCTTTCAGCCCGTCAGTTGAGCATCATGCTGACGGTGTATTTGAATGAGCCACCCCATACGGTGCGCGGTTTGGCGGCCCATCTTAAAATATCCAAGCCTGCGGTCACCAGAGCCCTCGATACCCTTAGTCATTTGGAATTGCTGAAAAGAAAACCTGATGAATTGGATAAGCGATCTGTGAATGTGGTGAGGACCGTTAAGGGGTCGGTTTTTTTAAGCGAATTTTCCGAGATTATCGAAAAATCCGCTTGGCATAATCTTTCCTGATTAATAGCCCTTTTTTGTATCTACTTGATTGAGAAGTTGTTGTCCGTTTCGGGCTCTAATTATATTTTGAGCGACGAGGGCTGCAACGCGATCTGGCGCCGCAATACTAGCGACGTGAGGTGTGATACGAATTTTCTCATGGTTCCACAGCGGATTATCGGCAGGCAATGGCTCAGTTCGGAAAACATCAAGGGTGGCCGCAGATAAATGTCCGCTGTCTAAAGCCGCAATCAAGTCTTCTTCTACAAGGTGAGGGCCGCGTCCGGGGTTGATAACTGCCGCGCCTTCTGGAAGTTTTGAAAACAGATCTTCATTCAGGATGTCGCGGGTCGCATCGGTTAGGGGGAGAAGACAAATAAGAATTTCTGTCCGGGCTAAAAAATCGTCTAGCTGGTCCGCCCCATGAAAGCTTTTAACGCCTGCAATAGATTTTTGGCTCCGACTCCAGCCTGCCACATCAAAACCAATAAGGTTTAACAGTTGAGCGGCACCGGCACCAAGTTCACCCATTCCAAGAAGGCCAATCTTCCTATCGCGTGCGGCGGGCGGGTGGCGTTCTTTCCAGACTTTCTGTTCTTGCTGGCGATCATAGATATGCTGGTTGCGATGATGGTTAAGCACGTGCTGAACCACATACTCACTCATGCGGGAGGTGAGCTCGGGGTCAATGACGCGGGCGAAGGGGAGGTGGGCCGGAAAGCTTGGATCATTGAAAAAATGGTCAACGCCAGCACCCAACGAGAAAATAGCTTTCAGGTTCTTAAGCTTCGCCAATTCCCCATGAGGCATATTGAAGCAAAGGGCGAATTCAATATCATCGGGATTTCCGATGTCAGGCCAAAACCGAACTTCCAGATCTGGAACATGTTTTGCAAGCTCTGCACGCCACCAATCATCGCGTTTTATCATGCTGTGAAAAAGAAGGGCCATTTTGTTTCTCCGTTATTTTATTTTTCTTTGTTCAGTCAAGTGTCGCCAAGTCGAAGGCGGCCTTCATAAGAGCCTTTGTATAGGACGTGGTCGGATTGTCAAAAATTTGATCAGCAGATCCTTGTTCAACAATCTTCCCATCCTTCATAACCAGAACCGTATCGGCCAATGCCCGAACGACTTTTAAGTCGTGGCTGATAAACAGATAAGTAAGGTTGTGTTTTGCCTGTAAGTCACGGAGTAAATCGACAATTTGCGCCTGTACGGACATATCCAAAGCGGACGTAGGTTCATCCAGCACAATGAATTTTGGCTTTAAGATTAAGGCGCGTGCAATGGCGATACGTTGACGCTGCCCTCCTGAAAATTCGTGCGGATAACGGTCTTGAGCATCCGCAGCGATACCAACTTCTTCCAGTGTGTCGCTGATAAGCTGGCGGCGGGCCTTTGGATCTCCGCGCCCTTCATGCACCACTAGCCCCTCTTCAATTATTTGTCCGACAGAAAGCCGTGGGCTCAAGCTGGAATAGGGGTCTTGGAAAACAATCTGAATTTCGGACCGAAGCGGACGTAAGGTCTCCCATGAGTCATTTTGTATGGCCTTTCCGTTATAGACAATCGTGCCTTCGGATTTGATTAGGCGAAGCAGGGCCAAGCCCAAGGTGGATTTTCCCGATCCGCTTTCGCCAACAATGCCAACGGTATGACCGGTTTTGATACTAAGAGAAATGTCATCAACAGCCCGAACATAATCGACGGTGCGCTGTAACATGCCTTTCTTGATTGGGAAATAAACTTTCAAGTTATCGCCCCGCATAAGCACAGCAGCGTCCTCTGATTTTATTATAGGCAGCCCTTTGGGTTCTGCGGCCAGTAGCATTTTTGTATAGTCGTGTTGAGGGTTTGTAAAAATCTCTTCGGTCGGGGCTGCCTCAACAATTTTCCCGTCTGTCATGACGCACACATTCTTGGCCAACTTACGGACAATGCCAAGATCATGAGTGATGAGTAAAATTGCCATACCAAGGCGCTTTTGTAAGTCCTGCATCAATTCCAGAATTTGCGCTTGAATAGTAACGTCC
Source organism: Sneathiella sp. (assembly GCA_036960695.1). Taxonomy (GTDB): domain Bacteria; phylum Pseudomonadota; class Alphaproteobacteria; order Sneathiellales; family Sneathiellaceae; genus Sneathiella. The sequence goes on along the minus strand of JBALXM010000014.1, from coordinate 52,145 downwards.
AAGGCGGTGGTCGGCTCGTCGGCAATCAGCAGGTCAGGCTCGTTCGCCAGCGCCATTGCAATCATCACCCGCTGCCGTTGACCGCCGGATAATTGATGGGGATATGCTTTTAGGCGATCTTCCGTGGCCTCTAGCCCCACAAGGTCCAAAAGCTCTCGCAGTCGTTTGTTCGCGTCGCTTTTATTCATACCTTTATGAATAAGCAACGTTTCGTTGACCTGTTTCTCAATAGTGTGCAGCGGGTTCAGGGACGTCATGGGCTCCTGAAAAATCATTGAGATCTTGTTGCCCCGGATTTTTTGCATATCCTTTTGGGGATGCCCGACAACTTCGACGCCATCCACCGTGATGCTACCCTTGGGGTGGGAGGCAAAGGGGTAGGGAAGTAATTGCAAAATGCTTAGCGCTGAAATTGATTTTCCGGATCCACTCTCCCCGACGATAGCAAGGGTCTCGCCTTTTTCAATTTTAAAGGAAATTCCTTTGACCGCTGGAACAGGTTTTCCTTTGATTTTAAAGGAAATATGAAGGTCATTTACATCTACCAAAGCCATTATTGGAACGTCTTTCTAGGATCAAACGCATCGCGGATGCCTTCTTGCATGAAAAAGGCGAGAGTTAGCATGATAGAGAGTACCAAAAAGGCAGTTATGCCTAACCACGGGGCTTGAAGATTGGCTTTTCCTTGGGCGAGCAACTCACCAAGAGAAGGGGATCCTGGTGGAAGCCCCAATCCTAAAAAATCCAAAGACGTAAGACTGACAATCGATCCTGTTAAAATAAAGGGTAGGAACGTCAAGGCAGAGACCATTGAGTTGGGAAGAAGATGTTTGAAAATGATAACGCGATCGCGCACCCCAAGGGCACGTGCCGCCCGAACATAATCAAAGTTGCGAGAGCGTAAAAACTCTGCCCGGACAACCCCCACAAGGCTTGGCCAACTGAAAAGGAGGAGAAGGATCAACAAAATCATGAAAGTGGGCTCTATCAACGCTGCTAGAATAATCAGGATATATAGGCTGGGCATACCACCCCATATTTCTAGCAATCGTTGAAAAATGAGATCCGTGAGGCCGCCGAAATATCCCTGAACAGCACCCGCCGCGACGCCAATAATTGAGCTGAAAATGGTTAAGATAAGGCCGAAAGCCACGGAGATACGATATCCGTAGATTACCCGCGCCAGCACATCACGCCCTTGATCATCTGTACCGAGCCAGTTTTCCCAGTCTGGGGAGCTGGGCGCGGGTGTCTTTAAATCGTAATTAATTGTCGTGTAGCTGTAGCGGATGGGAGCCCAGACCATCCACCCGCCATTCTCGTCGATCAGTTCGCTGACAAAAGGATCACGATAATCGGCTTCTGTTTCAAAATCCCCACCAAATGCTGTCTCTGGGTAGGAGACCAGAAATGGCACGTAAATCTCGCCTTTTACTGAAATCAACAGAGGTTTGTCATTGGCGATGACCTCGGCAAACAGGGACAAAACAAACAGTCCTAAAAAGAAAATCATCGACCAATAGCCACGCTTATTGGCTTTGAAATTTTCTAACCGGCGCTCATTGATGGGAGAGAGGGAAAAGGTCATGCGTCTCTCGCTTCAAAATCAATACGGGGGTCAATAAGAGTGTAAGCAAGATCACCGATGAGGTTCATGATCAGTCCAAGAAGGGCAAAGACGTAAACCGTTGCAAATATGACCGGATAATCTCGATTAATAGCGGCCTCAAATCCCAAAAGCCCCAAACCATCAAGGCTAAAGATGACTTCGATCAGAAGGGAGCCTGTGAAAAGGATGCCAATGAAGGCACTGGGGAAGCCCGCAATAACAATTAACATGGCATTGCGAAATACGTGACCGTAGAGAACTTGTTTTTCTGATAACCCTTTTGCGCGGGCGGTGAGGACATATTGTTGGCTGATCTGATCCAGAAACGAGTTTTTGGTGAGCTGGGTAAGGGCTGCAAAGCCACCAATGACCATTGCTGATACCGGCAGGGCAATGTGCCAGAAATAATCGACTATTTTCTCAAAGGCGTTCATCTGATCAAAATTTTCAGACGTAAGCCCGCGTAACGGGAACCAGTCGAGATACGAGCCGCCAGCGAAGAAAACAATAAGGGCGATGGCGAAAAGGAAGCTGGGGATAGCATTCCCTGCAATAACCAAACTACTTGTCCATAAATCAAAACGAGTTCCGTCCCGAACGGCTTTTTTGATGCCTAGTGGAATTGATATGAGATAGACAAGCAAGGTTGTCCAAAGGCCCAAGGAGATTGAGACCGGGAGTTTTTCGAGAACCAAATTGATTACAGTTTCATCCCGGAAATAGCTGGTTCCAAAATCAAAAACTAGATAGTTTTTTATCATTAAAAAGAAACGCTCATGGGCTGGTTTATCAAACCCAAACTGGATTTCCAATTCCTTGATGAATTCCGGATCGAGCCCTTGGGCACCGCGGTAAGAACTTTCGCCTCCAATATTGGCGGAGGTCGATGTGCCACCTGCAATATCTCCGGCCCCACTGCCGCCAATGCGGGATGTGGCGCCGATGGCTGTTCCTTGAATTTCAGCAATAATCTGCTCAATCGGTCCGCCAGGGGCAAACTGGATGACAGCAAAGTTCAACACCATAATGCCGAACAATGTTGGGATCATTAGTAACAGTCGCCTGATGATATACGCCAGCACTCAGTCTTCTCCTAATTCTTCAGGGCAGCAGCTACTTTAGCGGCCTTCGCTTGATCAAACCACCATGTATGCAATGCAGCCCGATCATACCCGGGTTTGGCAGCTTTTGGCCGGCCAAATTTATCCCAGTAAGCGACAAAATGGCTAGCCTTGAACCATTGCGGTATTGTGTAATGTTCATGCATTAATACACGATCAAGGGCTCTGGCCGCGGTCGTCAATTCTGCGGCGGTCTTTGCCTTAACTACTTCTTCAATCAATGCGTCAACAGCCTTAGTCTTAACACCAGCAATGTTGAGGCCGCCATTGATATCAGCCGATCTTGATCCCCACCAATCCCGAAGCTCTACTCCCGGAAAACCGGGTTGTCCCAAACGACGCGCAATAATGTCAAAATCAAATTCGCGCATTCTGTTTTGCCAACTCGCCGCGTCAATTAGTCTGATGCTTGCATCTACGCCAATACGCTCCAGATTGCGCATAAAGGGGTTTATAATGCGGGTAGATGAATTCTCATAAAGCAGGAACTCAAAATTCATTTGCTCACCAGCAGTATTCTTGAGTTTCTTATCCTGAATTGTCCAACCCGCTGACTTTAGTAGTTTAAGAGCACCCCTAATTTGTTTGCGAATTTTGCCGCTGCCATCCGTTTTCGACGGAACAGAGGCCTGATCAAAAACGGCGTCTGGGATAGTGCCGCGCCACGGCTTCAACAATCGCAATTCGGCCGACGATGGTGCTCCTATCGCCTTCATTTCTGAATTCTCGAAGATGGAGGATAATCTATCATATGAATTATAGAACAGATTTTTATTGATCCATTCATAATCAAACATCATGGCGAGCGCTTCACGAACCCGCGGGTCACTAAATTTTGTGCGGCGGGTATTGAAAAAGTAGGCCTGATATCCGGTTAAGGAAGCATCTTCCATTGTGGTCTTATGAATAAGATTTTTGATAACGGCTGGTTTTCCGTCATATTCCGTCGCCCAACTACGAGAGGTGAACTCTTCTCGAAAGTCATATTCTCCGGCAAAGAATGCCTCCAATGATACTGTCCGATCCCGGTAATAATCCACCTTGATGGTTTGGAAATTATATCTGCCCACGTGAACGGGGAGGTTTTCTGCCCAGTGATTTGCAATGCGCTCATACGTGACAGCGCGGCCAGGATCAACTTTCACCATCTTATAGGGGCCGGACCCTAAAAGAGGCTCCATCGTCGTTTGATTGAACTTGCGGTTTTTAAAGGAATTTTCAGACAGGATCGGCATTTTCGCCAAAATTAAAGGGAGGTTGCGGGTCAGGCTCCCGTTCTTGAAATCAAAGCGAATTTTGTTTCCATTAATAAATGTTGGGGATTCAATGTCACGGTAAAGAAGTCGATAGGATGGGTGACCTTCGGTTTTCAAAATGTTGAAAGTGAAGACGATATCTTGGACTGTGATCGGACTGCCATCGTGAAAAGTGGGACCATCGCGCAGGACGAACTCGACCCATCGTCCAGCGCCATCCAAAATCGCTTCTTTCGCAACCAGTCCGTAAAGGGCGTCTGGCTCATCATAGGAAGGGGTCATGAGGCTTGCGAAATTGAAAGTGAGGTCGCCCCCTTTGTCGGCATTCACAATTTCAGGCAAGCCCTTTAAAATGAAGGGGTTTACGCTATCGAACGTCGCCAAATTTCTAAGGCGAATGGTCCCGCCCTTGGGCGCTTGAGGGTTCACATACTCAAAATGTTTGAAGTCTTTTTCGTATTTCAAGTTCCCAAAGGTCGACAGACCGTGTGTGACAATGTCATCGCTGAAAGCGGTATTGC
>JBALXM010000014.1:20744-47538 GCA_036960695.1 Sneathiella sp. | reverse complement strand
TCAATAACGGGGTTTTCAATGCCGATGGTATTGCGGCTTCCGGGACGTTTGGCAGCAGCACTGCTCCAAAAATCCCGTTGCTCGTTCCCGGGGCTGACAGATTGCCCAAATCCAGAAGTAATCATGTCGTAGTCATAATTGCGGACTCGTGCTGTATATTGCGCCGTATCAACCAGCCTTGAATTGGCCGTGACGCCCAGCTTCTTCAGGTTTTTAATGAACGGCCCCAAGATGCGCAGGCTATTTTGATCATATATTAGGAATTCAATCGTCACGGGCTGTTTTGATACAGGGTCAATCAGTTTTCCGCCATCAATAAGGAAACCCGCTTTTTCCAAGATGGACTTTGCCGCTCGTAATCCTTTGCGATCCCGTCCTGAGCCGTCTGTAATCGGCGGCGCATATGCGGGCCCAAAAACACGAGACGGAATTTGGTCACGATAGGGTTCGAGAATTTTCAGCTCTTCAGCTGACGGCTCACCCTTTGCTGCCATGATGGAATTATAAAAGAAGCTGTCTGTTCTTTTATACTGGTTGTAGAAAATGTTTTTGTTGAGCCACTCAAAATCAAAGGCATAGGTGAGCGCTTCACGAAGGGCGGGGTTTTCGAATTTTGCACGGCGTAGATTAAAGACATAGGCCTGCTGCCCTGCAGGGGACGTACTGATAATCTCTTCTTTGACCACAAGGCCTTGTTTTAATGCAGGAAAATTATATCCCGTCGCCCAGTTTTTTGCACTATTTTCTGCCCGAAAATCATATTCACCAGCTTTAAATGCTTCCAACAAAATTGAGGTGTCACGGTAGAAATCATAGCGGATCGTGTCAAAGTTATAGCGACCTTTATTGAGCGGAATATTGGCACCCCAGTAATCGGGAACCCTTTCATAGGAAATGAAACGGTTAGCCTCCAAATTTTTTACTTTGTAAGGGCCTGACCCCATTATGGGAGAGAGTGTTGTCTTTGAAAATTCGTGATCTTCAAAATACTTTTTTGACAAGGCTGGAAGTTGCCCAATTATTTGAGGGAGTTCGCGATTGGGTGGTCCTGAGAATGTAAATTTAAGCCGTTGAGGTGTAAGCGCTTCTGCTTTGATAACATTTGCATAATAGTATCGGTATTGCGGCGCGCCTTCCGATTTAAGAATGCTAAGGCTAAAGATGAAATCTTCTGCGGTTATTTGACTGCCATCGTGAAATTTAGCCTCTTCACGCAAATTGTAGATTACAAAACTTAAATCCTCAGCCACTTCAACGCTGCTGGCAATAAGCCCATATTCGGCACTTGAGCTGTCATAGGGTTGCCCCATCAATGTCTCGAAAGTGAGTGGCAGGCCAGATGCGGCTTGACCGCGAGCAATAAAGGGGTTGAGGCTGTCAAATCCCCCCCGAGCAGAGCGGCGTAAAGTGCCGCCTTTGGGTGCATCGGGGTTTGCATAGGCAAGATGCTTGAAGTCTGGGCCATATTTTAAGGGGCCAGCAAGAGAAAGACCGTGTGATTTTGTAGTTTTTACCGTCTCGGCAAAGGAGAATGTGTTTACGCTTAAGAACGCAACGCACGCAATGGCTGTAGCCTTTAGAATTTCCATTATTCCCCTGCTTAAAACTGTCTATGTTAGTTGAATGATAACATGGGACTAAACGTTAAGCACATCAAGGTTAAATGATGAATTCTTATATCAACTTGATGTTAGCCGTTTAATACTTTCCTTGTGGAGAGCACTATTGGCGGACGCTAACACATAACCGGGATTGTTAATGGTCAGTGGATCACCGTCCCAAGTTGAAATACAGCCGCCTGCATTTTCCACGATCGGGACAAGGGCGCAGTAATCAAACGGCTTCATTTCAAAATCGGCGACAATGTCTATAAAGCCGTGGGCCAACAAGCCATAAGCATAACTGTCATAACCAAACCGCTTGCGCTCTACAGCGTCACATAATCTTGTATAGTCTTCGCCGCGCTCGCAATGGAACAATTCAGCGCCCCATGAGAATAAGGAGGCGTCTGCGATGTTTTCTTTGGTGTTGTCGGCGGTTATTGCGACGCCATCAAGTTCGGTTTTCCCGTTGGCGCCAACCCATCTCTCCCCCGTAATAGGTTGATACATAACCCCCATTATCGGCACACCGTTTCGGGCAAGCCCGATCAAGCAAGTGAAGGTAGGCATCCCTGAGATGAAAGAGTGCGTGCCGTCAATGGGATCCAGCACCCAGACATATTCAGCGTCAAGCCGCACTTGTCCGTGTTCTTCTCCGTAAATGCCATGTTCGGGGAATTCGGCTTCAATAATGTCGCGCATGGCCATTTCGGCATTTCGATCAGCAATCGTTACTGGACTGGCGTCCTCTTTGCTGATGATCTCTATTTTTTGACGATAGAGCGGGCGAATGACCTCGCCCGCGGCATCTGCGAGGCGATTAGCGAGGTCAATGAATTCTAACGGACAATTATTGGACATATACCGTTTGCCTAAATTTTAATTAGCTGCGGGAAGAGGCACGCCTTCAGAACCGAATGATCGTAAATAGGCGATGAGATTTGCGCGATCGTTGGGTTTTTTCAAGCCTGAGAACGACATTTTTGTCCCCTTAATGAAATCTTTTGGCTTGGTTAGGAAAGCATCAAGATCGGCATAGGACCAGTTTCCGCCTTTTGCGACGAGTGCGTCAGAATAAGAAAAGCCGGTTGCGGAGCCTTTGGGGCGTTCAATAATTTCGAAAAGGTTCGGGCCGATTTTGTTGGCTCCGCCATCGTCAGTCGTATGACATGCTCCGCATTTTTTGAAAACTTTGGCACCCTTGCCCGCGTCAGCAGATGCAAGCAGAACACCCAAAGAAGGGCCTTCAATTACAGCTTCTGTTGTGGCTGTCGCCGTCGATGCTTCTTCCCCAGTATCAATGGCATAAGCCACTTTTTCAGGGAATGTTGGGGAAATAGCGAAATTGGCAATTTCACTAACGGCGACAACGGCGAGGGCAGCCGCAAGGAGGGCGCCAGCATATTTATTAATCTCAAAGTTGTTCATTGCTTAACCTCAGCTCAAAGAATTCTGAGGGTAGCTCTACCAAACACCGCAAGAAAAAGCGAGGGGAATTTAACGGCTTTTACTTACGCAAGGCTACAGGTATATAAACCTGTGTAAAGAATGACGCATACTGCAAGTCATTTTTAGATAAGGATCAAGGGCGCGATGGCTGTCTCACTGAACCCGGTTGTTGTTATCCCAGCCCGAATGGCATCGACCCGTCTGCCGGGCAAACCGCTTGCTGACATCGGCGGGTATCCTATGATCGTTCAAGTCTTAAAACGGGCACAAGAGGCGGACGTCGGTCCTGTTATCGTGGCGTGCGGGGACGAAGAGATTGCCAGCGTTGTGCGAGATGCCGGTGGTCACGCCATATTAACAAAGCCCGATCACCCGTCCGGTTCTGATCGGGCGTTTGAGGCGGTTGAGGTATTTGACCCTTCCGCCAAGTTTGATGCCGTCATTAATTTACAAGGTGATTTACCTGCTTTGGATCCGGCAGCCGTACGAGCGTCTCTTAATGCCTTGGAGGCGAACGGTGCAGATATCGCGACCTTGGTCGCGGAGATACAGGATGAAGAAGAGCTCGATGACGAAAATGCCGTGAAAGCCGTAGTTAGCCTTGAAGGTTCCGCCCGGTTTGGTCGGGCGTTATGGTTTACGCGATTGAAAGCGCCGTGGGGTGCCGGACCGCATTTTCATCATATAGGAATTTATGCCTATCGACGCGCGGCGTTGAAGAAGTTTGTGTCTCTACCGCCTTCGCCCTTGGAAAAACGCGAAAAATTGGAGCAGCTTCGGGCGCTTGAAGCGGGGATGCAAATTGATGCCGCACTCGTTGACACTGTGCCTTTAGGTGTTGATACTCCTGAAGATCTCCGCCGTGTTCGAGAAATGTTTAAGAATAGGTGAGACAAACAGTTCGAACGCGGACTATTTGAAACGATTACTAAAACCAAAGATTATAACTAGGTAAAGATTATGACTAATTCAGATCCGGAAAATTCTATCGCATTCCAAGGAGTGCTAGGTGCTTATGGGCATCTATCATGCAGTACTGTCTTTCCTGATATGGAAGCGGTCGCGTGTGATACTTTTGCGGATGCGCTAGCAATGGTTCGAGATGGAACAGCACTTTATGCCATGATTCCTATTGAGAATTCTTTGGGTGGGCGTGTGGCTGATATTCACCATTTGTTGCCCGAATCTGGTCTTTATGTGGTGGGTGAGCATTTCCAGCCCGTTCAACATCAGCTTCTTGGGGTGCCAGGGGTTAAGTTAAGTGACATCAAATTTGTTCATAGCCATGAGCAAGCTCTGTCTCAATGCCGTAATTTCACCCGAGAGCTCGGAATCGAGCCGGTTATTCATTACGATACCGCAGGTTCTGCCAAAATGGTGGCAGAACTTGGTGATAAAAGTCAGGCGTCAATCGCGTCCAGCTTGGCTGGAAAAATCTATGGTCTCGACGTTGTTCGGGAACGGGTAGAGGACCGGCTTGGTAATACAACGCGTTTTGTTATTATGTCTCGGACCCGCAATGATCCGAAACCTAAAAACGGTCGCTGCATGATCAGTCTCGTTTTTCAAGTAAGGAGCCAACCTGCGGCTTTGTATAAAGCGCTTGGTGGTTTTGCGACCAACGGGGTCAATGTGACCAAGTTGGAAAGCTACATTACGGATGCCAGTTTTGAAGCGGCTCAGTTCTATATAGAGGTGGAGGGGCATCCGGATGAAGCGAATATGTCTCGGGCTCTAGAAGAGTTGCAGTTCTTCTCTGCTAAATTAAAAGTATTGGGCGTGTATCCTGCACATCAATATAGAACAGAATATAGTGCGTAAAAGATTGCCTGTTGCTATTTTTTGGCATATAAGGCCCACCGAATTAACCTCTTCCATAAATTGGGAGAGGGGTGCCCTTTTTTGTAGGTAAATAAATTGATGACCAACAGTGATACAAATTTTCGCCAACACTTGTTCTTGGTAATTGGCGTTATCGCCATGGCTGTTGTCGTCACTGCATCAAACATTTTGGTGGAAATACCAATCAATGATTGGCTGACTTGGGGCGCACTCAGCTACCCTTTTGCGTTTTTGGTCACAGATTTAACCAACCGGGCTCTAGGCCCTGAGAAAGCACGTGTTGTTGTTGGTGTTGGATTTGTTGCGGCGGTTGCTATGTCGTTAATATTTGCCGATGCCCGAATTGCGATTGCGTCGGGCGCGGCCTTCCTGTTCGCTCATTTACTCGATATTTTTATGTTCGATAAATTGCGGCAGGCTACATGGTGGAAGGCACCCATTTTCTCATCCGTCATTGCCTCATTCCTGGATACCGTCATTTTCTTCAGCCTTGCTTTCGCTGGAACTGGCCTCCCGTGGGAGACATGGGCGCTGGGGGATTATGGTGTGAAATTGGCGATGGTTGCGGTTTTAATTATCCCGTTCCGGGGCATGCTGAAATTTACAGACCCACTGACATTGGCGAGTACAACTCGCTAATCTTGGTGCAATTACCTTCGCCAGTTTGATCCTCGATTTATGCAAATTCAAGAATTTTTGAAGTGATGCTTAAAGGTCGCTCTGGCTTTGGTGCGACCCCAAAAGATAGAAAAATCAGGTTACATAAGAATTCCATTCTCTATTGTTAAGTAGGTCAAGAACTACTTCGTTTTAGGGGATGAGATGAGTGAAATATTGATAAGCGGTGCCGATGTCGTAATCTTGACGGTACTGGTCTGGTTTATTGGCAGTTTCCTAAATCAAAAATTTTCTGTTCTGGAGCGGTTTAATATCCCCATTGCCGTCACTGGCGGGTTTTTGGTTAGCGTCCTCATCGCGGTGATCTATAAATTTACAGACACCAAAATTCTGTTTGATCTGGCGCTTCGAGACCAGATGATTCTGGTGTTCTTTTCCACTGTGGGGTTGTCTGCAAAATTCAGAACTCTCGCGGCTGGCGGAAAGGCTCTCCTTTTCCTTACCTTAATTGCAGGCCTATTCCTCATTTTGCAGGATATGGTTGGAGTCGGCATCGCGACAGGCATGGGTGCGAATCCTGGATATGGGCTATTTGGAGGCAGTGTCTCTTTTGCCGGGGGGTTCGGGACCGCTGTTGCCTGGGGAAATATTGCTCAGGAAGCTGGGCTTAAAGGGGCAACTGAGGTGGGCATTATGTTTGCGACCTTAGGTCTCATCGCAGGCGGCGTTATCGGAGGGCCGGTGGCAACGTTTCTGATTAAGAAACATAATCTGAAGCCGTCATCTGAAGATCTTGAAAGCACGTCAGGGGTCGAGTTGGGGCAAACCCATATTCCAATGAAAACAAAGGTTCGGAATGGACTGGGGACTTTGATGATCCTGGCGATTTGTGTGCAGGCTGGTGACCTTGTAAATACCTATCTCTCCGGGCGAGGTGTTACTTTGCCCGGTTTTTTGACGGCAATGTTGATCGCTATTGTGATTACAAATTTTGCAGATGTCGCTAAAGTGGAATTATCAAAAAATGCTGTTGATATTGCTCAAGAAATAAGCCTGCAACTCTTCCTCTGCGTTAGTTTGATGAGTATGCAACTTTGGATATTTAGCGGTACTTTAGGACCGGTTCTTTTGGTGACATTTGCGCAAACCGTAATGATGGTCTTTTTTGCAATCTTCATTGTTTTTCGCGCAGTTGGGGGTGACTATCAAGCAGCGGTGATATCCTCTGGTTTTATCGGCCTAGGATTGGGTGCAACGCCGGTTGGGATAGCCAATATGAATGCGGTGACAGCACGGCACGGCCCCTCGCCAAAGGCCTTTATTCTTGTGCCATTGGTTGGAGCATTTTTTCTGGATTTAATGAATGCGGCCGTAATTCAAGGGTTTCTTCAATTTATCGGGCCGTAAATAAATATCGAAGGCAGGTTCATAAGACCGTCAGCCGATATGGCCAGCCAGAATTTTAAGCAAAAAAAAAGGGCTGCCGATAGGCAGCCCAAGTAAGGGAGGAAACGCCCTTCAAAGAAGGACTGTCAGTATGTGTGTGCTGACTGAATTTTATATCGCACTTGCGAGATGATCTCGCAAGGATAAAGTTCGTTATTTTTCACATTTATTTAATTTTGATAAACGAATGCATTTATTTTACTCATTTGCCCGAAATGTATACGGTGTTTGGCGTAAAATATGACATTTTTGCTTTATTAATATGAACTAAAAGGAAGATATAAGTGAAGCTTTTGATTCAAAAATAAGGAATTAAAGTTCCATTTTCCTAGAATAGAGTTAAATTTTCTATTATGGGTTAAGGGATATTAGTATGATTATACTGCATTGCAGCATTTGCGGCGGATTCAATGTTGGTAGAATCCGCCAGTTGGATGGATTAATTTTCAATCCAGGCTTTAGCTAGCTGATGTGCAATAGCAAGTGGGGGAGACAAGCGCGGTGTCTCATTTGTTTCCGCGCGCCCAAGCATAAGTTTTACTTCTTCGCGGGTGAACCAGCGCGCATCGGCAAGTTCTTTAGGGTCAATGGTGATGTCTTCACTCAAAGCTTCTGCGAAACATCCGATCATCAGGGATGAAGGGTAAGGCCAAGGCTGTGACGAATGATAGGTGACGTCCCCGGTCTTGATACCGCTTTCTTCAAATACTTCTCTTCGAACCCCTTGCTCGATCGTCTCTCCGGGCTCAATGAAGCCCGCAAGACAGGAATATTGTTGTTTGGGAAAATGATGGCCTGTTCCCATAAGACAACGATCACCTTTAGTGACCATCATGATGGCAACTGGATCGGTCCTAGGGAAATGACTTGATTTACAGTCCTCACTGCCGCACTTCCTGGAATATCCAGCTTCCTGGGGTTCTGTTTTGTTGCCGCAGACAGCGCAATATCCGTGATTGTTGTGCCAAGCAATCATAGAGCGCGCTTGCGCCAGCGCGCCTGCATCACCCGGTCTTAGCTGGGAGGAGATGGATCGGACATCAATAAACTTTCCCCAATCTGTATTGGGCGGCTGTTTTGGGTTTTCTATTGCGCTGACGTCGATTGCGAAGTGGCAAGCGAAATCTGCAATCCCAAGAAGGATGAGGGTGGCCCCTGCATCAATATATTCCTGAACATCTCCGATGCCGCGCCAATCAATGGCGGGACCGTCATGAAGATCAATAAGGGCTTTAAGGTCGTGCAGCGGTACATACCTGCTGGACGAATCTTCTATTTTTTCAGCAAGCCATTTGGCGTCGGAGCGAAAATTGGCTGCCCGGTCAAATCGATTGCCGGTGAATACGAGAGGTTTTGTCATGATCGCACAACTTTGGCATAACTTCATAAGGGAGGCAATTGCCAATAGGGCGAAAGAGCATTGAGACTGTGCTGTTGTTCCTTGCAAAATAAAAAAAATGTAAAATAATCCAATAAAAGGTTGCTTCTTTTGGAAACATATTAGATATAAACCTTGGAAGATTGGCGATGGGCGTGTCCCTCGCGAACCCGGTCAGATCCGGAAGGAAGCAGCCGTAACGAGTTTCGGTGCGGGTCGTTGTCAGTCTTCTATTTCCCCCTCTTTGGTTAAACGAATGTTTTTTCAAAAATTTAGTGCCTTCTTTGCCATAAATCTTTGATCAAACAGATCAACCTCTGATATGCTCCCCGCATGTCTAATGAAAAATCCAATACTGCTTATCGCGTCCTTGCCCGTAAGTACCGTCCATCGAATTTTGATGACTTGATCGGTCATGAGGCGATGGTGCGAACTCTCTCCAATGCTCTTGAGGCTGGTAGGCTTGCTCATGCCTTTATCCTCACTGGGACGCGAGGGATAGGGAAGACGACGACGGCTCGGATCCTCGCTCGTGGCCTCAATTGTATTGGCGCGGATGGGACGGGCGGACCGACGGTTCATCCGTGCGGTGTTTGCCAAAACTGTATCTCCATTACAGAAGACCGTCATCAAGATGTATTGGAAATGGATGCGGCCAGCCGGACCGGCGTGGACGATATCCGCGAGCTAATTGAAGGTGTTCGATATCTTCCGGTGAACGCGCGCTACAAAATCTACATCATCGATGAAGTGCATATGCTGTCAAAGAACGCATTTAATGCGCTTTTGAAGACACTGGAAGAGCCGCCTGAGCATGTGAAGTTTATTTTCGCGACAACGGAAATTCGCAAAATTCCTGTGACTGTTCTCTCTCGTTGCCAGCGTTTTGATTTAAAACGCGTTGATGCTGAAACATTGGCCGCCTATTTTGGCACAATTGCAGAAAAAGAAAATTCCAAGGTGGAAGAAAACGCCTTGGCCTTGATGGCACGTGCCGCCGAAGGATCCGTTCGGGATGGGTTGTCCTTGCTGGATCAGGCCATTGCTCACGGGGGTGGTACAGTTTCAGCAGAACAAGTTCGCGATATGCTCGGTCTTGCGGATCGTACGCGAATTCTTGACCTTCTGGAGACAGTGTTTAAGGGGGATGTTAAGGAAGCTCTTGGAATCCTCCGTAGTCAATATGATAGCGGGGCGGACCCTGTGGTCATCATTCAGGATTTGCTCGAGCTTACCCATTGGCTGACTAGTTTGAAGGTGACGCCTGAGGCCGCTAATAATGTGGCAATGTCCGGTGGCGATGTAGCCCGGGGGCAGGTTATGGCTGAAAAGCTGGGCATGGCATCCTTGTCACGGGCATGGCAAATGTTACTTAAAGGCTTGGATGAGGTTCGAAAAGCGCCGATGGCAATAGCCGCAGCTGAAATGGTGTTGGTTCGTTTGGCTTATGCCAGTGACCTTCCGACACCAGCTGATCTTGCGCGGAAAATTCAAAATGGTGAGGGCGCTGGATATGCACCCGGCGGCGGCGCACCTGCCCATCCCACAAATGGCGGCGGCGCGAGTATGAGAAGCGGCGGTGGTTCAGCGGCCCTTGCAGTTTCGAACCCAGCACCAGGACCGATGAGTGATCCTGCTGTTAGCGGGCAACCTGCGACACGGTCTCATTTATCCCTTGTGCCAAATGCCAATCCGGTTCCTGAAACGGAGTACGCGGTGGCTCAATCGGAACCTGAGACAGCGCCGCTTGTGACAATGGAGGATGTGGTTGATCTGTTGAGCGAACGGGTCGATGTGATGCTCAAAGGGCAAGTGATTAATTTTGTACGTCCCGTAAAATTTGAAATCGGACTTCTTGAATTTAGCCCGGCACCGGGCGCACCAATGGACTTGTCAGTGAAGCTGGGCGCGCGCCTTCGCGACCTGACAGGAGAGCCGTGGACCGTGACTATGGTGGCAGAGGCCGAAGGTGCCCCTACCGTTGCCGAGAAACGGCAGCTGGATAAAACCGCTATGATTGCGGCTGTAAAGCGACATCCGCTGGTTAAGAAAATTATAGACATATTTGACGGGGCGACCGTGGTAGAAGTGCGAGATCTATCGCCTGATATTGAAATCGTGCTGGATGAGAATATATCCAGTGAAGACATAATTGAGTAACGGAGACAGCGTATGAAAAACCTTGGTAACCTGATGAAACAGGCGAAGGAAATGCAAGGCAAGATGGCTGAGATGCAGGCATCCCTTGAAAGTCACGAATTAACCGGCGTTGCCGGTGCTGGAATGGTTGAAATCACGCTGAACGGTAAAGGCGATATGCGGGGCATTAAGATTGACCCAAGCATTGTTGATCCTGAAGATCAGGAAATGCTCGAAGATTTGATTAAGGCGGCCCATGCTGATGCACGTTCTAAAGTAGAGGCCTATTCACAGGAAAAAATGAAAGATATGACGGGCGGTCTCGACTTACCACCCGGAATGAGCTTACCTTTTTAAGGCACTGAGCATTTATGTCTCTCTCTGAAATTGATCAACTTATCCATCTGTTATCTAAGCTGCCGGGGCTCGGTGCGCGGTCTGCTCGCCGGGCAACTTTGCATCTTATCAAGCACCGGGAAAGCTTGCTTATGCCTTTGGCCTCTGCGACGGAGGCTGCTGCACGGTGTATTAAGACGTGTTCCACTTGCGGTAATTTGGATGTGATAGATCCGTGTAACATCTGTATCAACAACGCAAGAGATCGAAAAACAATTTGCGTGGTTGAGGATGTGTCCGATCTTTGGGCGCTGGAGCGCGCAGGCATTTTTAGTGGCCTTTATCATGTCTTGGGGGGCACGCTATCCGCCTTGGATGGGGTTGGTCCCGAAGAGCTGACAGTGGAGCCATTGTTGCAGCGCGTTCAAGACGGAGAGCTTAAGGAAGTGATCCTTGCATTAAGCGCCACAGTAGATGGTCAGACGACAGTTCATTACTTGACGGAACGATTATCTGAACAGTCCATTATAATTAGTCATTTGGCCCATGGCGTCCCTGTGGGCGGGGAGCTTGATTATCTGGATGATGGCACTTTGGCGACGGCCCTTAAATCCCGCCGCGCAGCCTTCTAATATCGCCTACCCCTGACTTAGTCGATCGGGAGGACTTGAAAGTAGTTCATCCTGATCTTGTTCCCCAAGCTGTAAATCTTCAATTTTCTCGGCCCGGCTGGTGATTTTCCGGCTGGATGTTTCGATCTCAGTAATGTCTTTGGCTGCTTGGCCAAAATGCTTCGACAGGTTTTCGACCCGTTTATCCATACGTTCCACATCTTTGATCAAAACACCGACTTCTTTTTGAATGACGCCTGCCTGTTCTCGCATTTGGCTGTCTTTTAGAACCGCGCGGACAGTATTTAACGTTGCCATCAAAGTGGTTGGAGAGACGATCCAAACTCTTGCTTGGTAGGATTTCTCAAGCACTTGGGGAAAATTTGCATGTAATTCTGCATAAACGGCTTCTGAAGGTAAGAAAAGCAAAGCAGATTCAGCCGTCTCTTCTGGCACGATATATTTGTCGCTGATATCCGTGATGTGCTTGGTCATTGCCGTGATAAAGGCGCGCTTAGCTAGTTGTTTTTCGGCATCTGATTGGGCATTTCGCAGGGAATGAAAACTCTCTAGTGGGAATTTCGCGTCAACAACAATAGGCCCCGGCGGATTGGGAAGTTTGATCACGCAGTCTGCGCGTTTCCCGTTGGATAATGTGACCTGAAATTCATAAGCAGAGGGAGGAAGAGCCGCTTTGACAAGGTCGTTGAGTTGCAATTCCCCAAAAGCGCCGCGTGCTTGCTTGTTTGCAAGGATGTCTTGTAGGCCCACAACTTGATTCGACAAATTCGTCAGATTGTCTTGTGCCTTGTCGATAATGGCGAGGCGGGATTGTAGATCGCTTAAAGATTTTCCTGTTTTCTCTGTGGATTGCGTGAGGCTCTCCCCAAGATGCTTGGAGACGGTATCCAGGCGGTCTGAAAGCGTCTTGTGCATCTCAGTCCGGCCGGTAGCCCCATCGGCGGACATTTGCTTAAGTTGACCCTCAAGTTGAAGCTGCTGGTTTAAAAGGCCTTCGGTCAGTTTTGTCAGATTTTCACTGTTTGTATTGGCGGTTTCTATCAGTTTCTCTGATTTACCCAGTTTCAAAATCAAAAACCCGGTAATCACCCCGAGGATCGCAACAATTGCAATAAGCGCATATTCCATTTTTCGGGCCTCCCAGCCCGGACTTCAGTTTTTTGTTAAGAACCTTGACGTTTTGGTATCGGAGTAATACCTAAGAGCTGAACCCGTAGACACTTGTATTGTAGCTGGAAGATTTTCGGAAGACCATGTCCCTTTTATCAATCGTTACCGCGCCAGACCCGCGGCTTAAATTAATATCAAGGCCTGTTGCGGAAGTAACGGATGAAATCCGCGAATTGGTGGCGGATATGTTCGAAACTATGTATGACGCGCCGGGCATTGGTCTTGCCGCCGTTCAAGTGGGCGAGCCGAAGCGGTTGTTGGTGATCGATGTGGTGGGCAAAAATTCTGAGACGGAAGAGCCTCAACCTCTCGCCATTATTAATCCTGAAATCACCTGGGCATCTGACGAAGACATAGCCTATGAAGAAGGGTGCTTATCTGTGCCTGAGCATTATGCGGATGTGGTGCGCCCGGCAGAGATTAAGCTCAAGTTCCTGGATCTGGATGGCGAGGCGCAGGAGCTTCATGCTGAAGGGTTACTGGCGACCTGTATTCAGCACGAGATTGACCATTTGGACGGAATTCTTTTCGTCGACCATATTTCTGCGATTAAACGCAATATGATTTTGCGGAAATTGATCAAACAAAAGAAAATGGCAAGTTAGGGGATAAATATGAGCAGTCTTAGAATTGCGTTCATGGGAACGCCTGATTTTTCCTGCTCGGTTTTAAAAGCCCTTCTTGAATCGCCCCATGAAATTGTCTGCGTTTATTCTCAGCCTCCTAAACCTGCGGGGCGTGGGAAAAAACTGAGACCGACCCCCGTTCACGTTATGGCGGAGGCCGCCGGTATTGAAGTGCGGACACCGACCTCCTTGAAAGCTGAAGATATTCAAGCGGAATTTAGTGCTCTAAATTTGGACGTGGCCATAGTGGTCGCCTACGGTCTTCTCCTTCCCAAAGCAATTTTGGATGCCCCAAAATTCGGATGCTTGAACCTTCATGCCTCCCTTCTTCCCAGATGGCGAGGGGCCGCTCCTATCCAGCGGTCGATTATGGCGGGCGATAGCGAGACTGGCGTTGGGATCATGCAAATGGCAACGGGTCTTGATACAGGGGATGTTTTAGCCGATGCAAGATGTGCCATTACAGATGAGACCACAGCGGGCAGTTTGCACGAGGAGCTCGCGATCATCGGTGCTGATTTGATGGTGGATACGGTCGGTCAGCTTGGAAGTTCAGCGCTTGTTGCCGTCAAGCAACCCGAAGAGGGAATTACTTACGCGTCCAAAATCGATAAAGCAGAAGCCCGCATTGACTGGACTTTACCTGCCGCCCAAATAAGCCAACATATTAGAGGTCTGAGCCCGTTCCCCGGTGCCTATTTTGAATATGAAGGCACGCGAATTAAGCTTTTAAACGTATCTGTTGTGGCGGCAAGTGGCGCGCCCGGAACGTTACTTGATGATAGCCTTACCGTTGCCTGCGGGGAGAACGCACTTTCTCTAGACCTGCTTCAACGAGCTGGAAAATCACCTGTGACGAAGAAAGTATTCTTAAACGGATATAGGCTTCCAAAAGGCGAGGTTCTTTCCTGATGCCACGCTATAAAGCGATCATAGAATATCATGGGGCTCGCCTTGTAGGATGGCAACGTCAACCGAACGGGGATTCGGTCCAGCAGCATATCGAAGATGCGATTACAAAATTTTGCGGCGAAGAAATTCGCATTCAAGGGGCTGGGCGCACAGATGCTGGGGTTCATGCCTTTGGGCAAGTGGCAAGCTTTGATCTAATCGAAGACTATCCTGTTAAAACGGTGATGAATGCCATCAATCAGCATATGAAGCCAGCGAAAGTGGTCCTTGTGGATGTGGTGCAGGTTGACGACGAATTTAACGCTCGATTTTCAGCGAAATCTCGACATTATCTCTATCGCATAATCAATCGAAACGCTCGGCCGACCCTTGATCATGGGCTGGTGTGGCATATTCGGAATGAGTTGGACAGTGATGCCATGCATGAGGCTGCGCAAGTTCTCGTAGGGCGGCATGATTTCACAAGTTTTCGGGCTGTCGCTTGTCAGGCTAAATCACCGGTTCGCACCTTATCCGTTTTAGATGTAACACGTCTTGGGGATGAGATTCAGTTTCGGGTTTCCGCTCAATCTTTCCTACATAATCAAGTGCGGGCAATGGTGGGTACGTTATCTTTGGTTGGTAAAGGCCAGTGGAGTGCCGCTGATGTGCAAACCGCGCTGGATGCTAAGGATCGTCAAAAATCAGGGCCTAACGCACCACCTTATGGTCTGTATCTAACCGAAGTTGATTACAACAACTGAAAATCGTAGATCGATCCCAATTGCATAATTTGTGTCAAGTCATCCAAGGCCGTGCGACTTTCAATAAGAAGTTTAGGGTCGGCAAGATCGTTGGGGCTTAATCTGTCCCGATAGTGTTTTTCCGCCCATCCGTTCAGATCACGGAACAATTCATTATCTAAAAACACGCGGGCGTTAATGCTCGCTCGCGCGGCATCCGATAAGGAAACGCGCAGGCGAAGGCACGCGGGGCCGCCGCCATTTTTCATACTCTCCCTCACATCCATATATGTGATTTTTTTTATGGGTGTGTTCTGGCACAAAAGATCTTCCAGATAAGAATGAACGCGATTGTTCTCCCGGCATTCCATGGGGGCGATAAGCAGCATCGACCCGTCATTGGCGGGATCAGTGATCAATTGGGTATTGAATAGATAGCTAGAGATTGCGTCATCAACACTGACTTTGCTTCGTGGGACTTCTACAAAATGCATGTCGGCCTTTGGGAGCATATTGGAAATCTCTACCCGTAAAGCCGGTGCGTCGATAAAGGCATCTTGATGGTAGAACAGGCAATTGTCGTTGCCGACGGCAATAACGTCATTATGAAAAACGCCTGCGTCAATGACGGCAGGGTTTTGCGCCGCAAACAGGGTGCGAGCCTCCTCTAGCCCATGAAGGCGCGCGACAGCTTCACTGGCTTCTCGCGTTTGGCGAGCGGGAAATTTTTGCGGTCGCGGCGCATTTTTATCGAATGCAACTACGCCATAGACAAATAACTCAATGCCCGGACCACCATCTGGTCCTGTAAGGCGCGTATGATTAGCCGCCCCCTCATCCCCGAAATGCGCCACACTAGGCAGCGCTGGGTGGTGCGTAAAAAACTCTTTGCTTTCGAAAATCGCTTTAAGGATGCGACTTGTCGTTTCGTGCTCAATGGATCGATGAAACATGGCGGCCAAGTTTGCCGGGGTGAAATGGGTTTTTCCATCTTTTGTATCGGGGGCTGGGCTAACTGTGGCGGCATTTGCAACCCACATGCTGGAGGCCGACGATGTGCTGGCTAAAAGGTGAGGGGCGTGTTTTTGCACTGATGCCAAAATATCCTGATCGGACCCAGTAAAGCCTAATGCTTTTAAGGTTGGAATATGAGGACGCTCATGGGGCGGGAGGACAGCTTGAAGCAGACCCATATTGGAAAGGGCCTGCATTTTTTGAAGACCTTGCAAGGCAGCCTCGCGCGGGTTGGACACACTCTCCGCACTTTTTGAGGATGCGATATTGCCGTGGGATAGACCCGCAAAATTATGGGTGGGACCGACTAGGCCATCAAAATTTATCTCTCTCATCAAACTATAACTCAATGCCGGGGCTTAAAGTCTCGGGAAGAGACGCTTGTTTCGCTTCCAAAGAGGCCACGGGATAAGCGCAATAATCGGCAGCGTAAAAAGCGCTAGGGCGATGATTGCCGCTCGCCCCAATGCCGCCAAAAGGTGCGGCTCCGCTAGCACCGGTAAGCGGCCTGTTCCAATTAACAATACCTGCCCGAGATTGGCTCAGAAAATGGTCATATTCGGCTTCAACATCAGTAAATATTCCCGCCGATAACCCAAATCGGGTTTTATTGGCAATTTCGATTGCATCGTCAAAATCACGGGCTCTGATAACCTGCAATAAGGGACCGAAATATTCTTCGTCGGGTAAATTCTCAATTGCTGTCACGTCGACAATGCCGGGGCGAAGGAAGGGTTTTCCTGACTGCACTCGCGTCATTTCTACGAGACTTGACCCACCTTTTGATAAAAGGTTTTTTTGCGCATCAAGTAAACTGTCCGCGGATTCGTTTGAGATAACACTACCCATGAAGGGCGTGCTGTTATCATCCTGCGGGCCTACCTTAATCTTTGCCGTCGCGGTGATCAGTGCTTTTAGGAATTCATTCCCGGCTTCGCCATTTGGAATAATTAATCGGCGGGCGCAGGTACAGCGCTGACCAGCTGTAATAAACGCTGATTGCAAAGTGTGATAAACCGCGCCCTTGATATCAGATACTTGAGTCACAATAAGCGGATTATTTCCGCCCATTTCAAGAGCGAGCACTTTCCCCGGCTGCCCTCCAAATTCAGTGTGCAGCAGGGCACCCGTGCGAGAGCTGCCCGTAAAGAAAAGGCCGTCTAGATTTTCATGGCAACTAAGAGCGATCCCTGTGCTGACTGACCCTTGAACTAAATTAAGAACCCCATCGGGAAGTCCTGCTTCTTGCCAGCATTTGACCATCAGATCGCCGACTGCGGGGGTGAGCTCGCTTGGCTTGAAGACCACAGTGTTTCCTGCCATGAGGGCCGGGACGATGTGACCATTTGGAAGATGAGCTGGAAAATTAAAAGGGCCGAAGACGGCAACAACCCCGTGAGGCTTATGACGAAGCCGGGCCGTCGCACCAGCCAATTCACCCTTTTTCTCGCCGGTTCTCTCTTCAAAGGATTTTATGGATAAGTCTATTTTACCGATCATCGCGCCGGCTTCTGTCAAGGCTTCCCAAACGGGTTTGCCCGTCTCCGATGCGATTAGGTTTGCGATCTCGTTTTTCTCTGAGGTGAGAATTTCTTGATACCGTTTTATGATCGCGATCCGGGCTTCAATGGGTGTTCTTCCCCATTGTTTAAATGCCTCTCGCGCGGCCAGTACGGCTTTATCAACATCGGTATCGCTTGCGCTAAAGCCTTGCCATAAGAGTACGTCAGTTGCTGGGTTCGTTGAGTTAAACTCTGGCCCTGATCCGTCAGTCCATTTACCGCCTGAAAAAAGTTGTCCGCGTATCATAGGATTATCCTTAAATCACATAACTGATGGTTTGCCCCAATTGGATTTGCAAGGCTTTCGCCGTTTGGTCGCCAAGGGTGATTGCGCCGTCCTTCGCCACCTGTAGAGGTTGGCAAACTGTTCTGAAATCCGTGGCTTGATGGTTGCTTATAATAAAACGTTGAGCGGTCTGGATATCCCCCTCAGGGAGGATGTTTTGTACGATCCCAGATTTGGTATTTTGGACCGTTTCGACGTTTCTGATTTGACATTGCACCGTGGGTCCGCCGTCAAAAATATCGGCATATCCACCATATCTAAAACCTTCCTTTTCAAGAAGTCTAAGGGCAGGGGCCGACGCCGGGTGGGGTTTCCCAATGGCCTCTTTGGCAGCTTTAGGTAAGAGGTCAGCGTAAATGGGATGCCTCGGCATCAGGTCTGTGATGAACTGATTGCCTTTCACCGAACTCATAAAATCGGCATTCTCAAACCCTAGGCCAAAGAATTTTTGTCCTAAGTGATCCCAAAAAGGCGAATGCCCCTCATCGTCTTGCCATCCGCGCATTTCCGCGATGATCGTATCTCCAAAGCGTTCAGGGTAATCGCCGAGCATTAAAAACCGACAACGTGATAAGAAACGCCCATTACCGTCTTTGCGGTATTCAGGATCTAAATAAAGCGATCCTATTTCTGTGGCTCCCGTATAATCATTCACAAGATGGAGAACTTCCATCTGGTTTTTCTTATCCAGTTCTTTCGAAAAAGACACGAGTTTAGAGACTTTGTAAGAATAGAAAGGTTGTTGGAGACCGACCCCGGCATAGATTGCTGTGGTGCCGACGATCTGGGATTTATCCGTATCCTCCATCACCAAAAAATAAATCTCGCCATTGGCTCCATTGGCGCTGCTTGCAAAGCTTTTTTCACTGATTTCGATTTTTGTTTGCCACGATTTCAGGTTCGTAGGCATGGAAGACATGCCGCTGCCCGTCGCCGTTGAGATATCCATCAACTGATCCAGATCGCTCATTTTTGCTTGCCGAATAAGGATCATCGAATTTCTCCTTTTATCGGGAATGAAGCATCCCCTGATGCAAGTTTATGTAAGATGAGGGCGGTAAGTTTGGCGCGCTCTGTCAGGCTTTGGGTGATGATATACTCTTTGTCAGAATGAATATTCGCGCCGCGAACACCCAAAGTATCAATGTTAGGAAGTCCCGCCGCGGCCAAGTTATTCCCATCACAACATCCGCCAGTTGGCTTGTATTGAATAGGAATGTCTAACTCAGTCCCACAAATCTTTAAAAGGTCAAAAAGCTGTTGAAGGCTTGGTGTCATCGGTTTTGGAGGTCGTGAGAAACCACCGTGAAGTTTGGCTGTGTATCCGTCTTCTGAATTTGCGTGATCGACAATTTCTTCAAGCGCATTTTGCAGCCACATCTGATCCTCAGGTTCTTTCACCCTCACGTTAAATCGGCAGATGGCAAGGTCAGGGACAACATTTAAGGCACCGCCGCCATCGATCCTTCCTATATTGATGGTCAATTCAGGACGCCCACCGGTTAACGCGTCAATGGCGATAACGGCGCGGGATAAGGCCGCAATGGCATTCCGTCCTAAATGATGTTCCCGTCCGGCATGAGCGGCACGTCCCTTAAGGACAAGGGTGAAATTCCCGCTTCCTTTTCTCGGGCCAGCTAAGGTTCCATCAGGCAAGGATGGCTCATACACTAAACCGATATCTGCTCTCGTCGCAGAATCGACCAAATAATGTCTTGAGCCGAACGAGCCGATTTCTTCATCGGCGTTGATTAAAACTTCCCATCCAATTTGATCTTTGTGAGGGCTCATCTCAAAAGCCCTTAACGCGGTCAACATAACATTAAGACCGCCTTTCATATCGGTGACACCGGGACCTTGGATCATCCCGTCCCCAATATCCGTGCAGGATTGAAAAGGACTTTCTTGTGAGAATACAGTGTCCATATGCCCACATAGAAGGATTTGGCGATTGGCATCAGGCCTTTTAGTGACGCGCAAAACCTGACCGAGTGGCACTTGTTTGGGGATGCCAAACTCATCGACTACAGTCATTGGCTTGGAGGGGAGGAGCGATACCTCCCCGCCTGTCGTCATAAAAGCATCTTTCAAAACGGTGGCCATTTTCTCTAAGCCGTCAAGGTTTTCACTTCCACAATTGATATGAGACCACTGAAGAACGGTTTCCAACATGGAGGCATGTTGATCTTCAATCCAGGATAGGAAGGCAAGATGTGACATTGATTTTACGATTCCCAATCTGCGCAAACGGCATCCAGAATACCAAGTGCTTCTGAAATCTGACCTTCCGTTACGTTTAAGGGGGGCAAGAAGCGTAAAACATCTGTTCCTGCACGTCCGGTAAGCATGCCTGCATCCCGTACCTTTGCCAAAAGTTCAGTATTGGGAACCAAACATTTAATCCCTAACATTAGGCCTAACCCCTGAACTGTCCCCAAAATAGAAGGGTATTTCGCTGAAAGGGCTTCCAATCCGCGAACAAAAGATGCTGATCTGTCACGTACTTGACCCAGAAGTCCATCAGCCAGTACCAAATCCAACACGGCATTTCCCACAGCGGTGGCGAGAGGGTTTCCGCCAAAGGTGGAACCATGTGTGCCAACTACCATACAAGCGGACGCTTTGTGAGTTGCAAGGCAGGCGCCAATTGGAAAGCCTCCTCCGAGCGCCTTGGCGGAAGCCAGAATATCAGGCTCAATCCCTGACCATTCATAAGCGAACAGTTTTCCCGTACGGCCCATGCCACATTGAATTTCATCCAGCATCATCAGAATGCCTGTCTCATCACACAAATCCCGGACGGCTTTTAAATATCCTTCGGGTGCGGGTAATATGCCGCCCTCTCCTTGAACGGGCTCTAAAATGACGCCCGCTGTTTTTTCAGTGATCGCGGCTTTTAGGGCGTCAATGTCGCCAAAGGGGACGTGGTCACATCCAAGGTCTCCGTCAAAGAAGCCCTTGCAATGGGCGGGGTTACCGGCTGCGGCTACTGTTGCTATCGTTCTACCGTGAAAGGAGTTTTTCATACCGATAATACGGGTTCGTTGCTCGTCTCCCCGGTCAAAATGATATCGGCGCATCATTTTAAGGCCAGCTTCAACCGCTTCAGCACCAGAATTTCCAAAATAGACGTGATCAGCAAAAGTTGCAGCAACAAGCCTTTCGGCTAGAATTTCGCTGGATTCAATGCGGAACATGTTGGAGCTATGCCAATATTTGTCTGCTTGATTTTTAAGAGCTGCCACCAAATGCGGATGGTTATGACCAAATGCAGTTACGGCTATGCCGGAGATGAAGTCGAGATACTTGTCGCCTTCTTTGGTAAATAAATAGGCACCTTCCCCTTTCTCGAAGATAAACTCAGGGGGGGCGTAGGTCGGCATCAGGGCGCTGCTAGTCATGTATCCTCCGATTATTTAGGACATTTTTCTGGTTTACTCTTGCCCTAAAGTGTAACGGCCTTTTGGAAGAATAGGGTATCGAACTTAGCCGTATTATCAGAATATATTTTCAAAAATGAGTTATTCACGAAATTTAATTCGGCTTGAGTCGATCAGAGATGAATTATCCAGATTATCATGACTATTAGGTGTTTCTATTGATTTACGGTGGTGATAGCGTAAACTCTAATCTAAAATTCCTGTTACTAGAGGACTAAATGGCCAAAAAGAGACAGCTAGATAAGATTGATCAGAATATTATTCTGACACTTCAAGGATCTGCACGAATAACCAATCAAGAATTGGCCATGAAAGTAGGACTTTCTCCCAGCTCTTGCCTTGCTCGCGTTCGAAAGCTCGAAGAAGATGGCTGCATCGGCTCTTATCTGGGAATAATTAATCTGGAACGTCTATGTAGCTATTTGACTTGCATCGCAATGGTGACGCTTGAGCATCATAATCAGCAGGATTTTAGAATTTTCGAGAAATTTGTGGCCACTGTGCCAGAAGTTCTTCAATGCGATACGGTCAGTGGCGGGTGTGATTTTATTCTTCGTATTGTCTGCGCAGATATGGAGCGATACCATCTAGTCAATGAGATGTTACTAAATTCCGGGGCCAATGTGGTCAATATCAAAACACATGTTGTGATGACAGAAAATAAGAAATTCTCTGGATATCCGCTGGAAGCTCTTCTTTATTAGAGTTTTTGAAACGCTCCCATTCCTTGTATTTTTTGTATCCTCGCCTCTCTACTTCAATTTTCTGTTTGGTTGGGAGATTTTTGTATGTGTTATAACTCATTTCGCCAAAATACAGCTTTATGTGTAAAAATGTATTCATGCAATTCAGAAAATGGGCTTGCTGAAGCATTTGGGTTTTGGAAATTTCGGAGCACTTTTCATATTCTGCAAAGAGTTTAATTACTTCTCTATCGCTTACAAAGGCTTCTGTTGGTGCTAGCAAAAATAAAAATGTCAAAAACCATTGCATAGAGAAAATCCATTATATGAGTGAAAATTTATTTCAGCCTACATACATCCCTCCTTTTTGAATTTTAGTTGGAGAACTTGGCAGGTTGGAAATAGATATACTATAATAGATTGTTTTGAATTTTTATTTTACAACTAATTTATTAAGAGAGTAGAATATTCAATGTTATCTGTTGGGCAATGATAGAAATAACAAACTCTAAAAATGTAAGGGCTGCAGCAACTGGTCCTGGAATTTCCAGAGTGCGGACCAGAACATACCAAAGAAACACGTAACTGGCGCCAATGAACAACAGGCCGACCATTTGCGTGGCCTCCGGTCCCATCAAGCCAAAAGTTAGGACAAAAACAGGGAGCCACGCGAGCATTAGAGCTAATTGTGCCCAATTGTAAATAATGACGAAAAGCGCAAATTTTTGAGAAACCTTTAGAAGCTTTGTAACAATCCCGACGATTGTTAAATACAGGCTCCAAGCAATAACCGTAGCCCCAAGAAATAGACCAACGAAACCAAAAAGGCTGACATCCGTCCCTGTCAGCTTGTATTCAAGCCCATGTTGGATGCCTAAAATGGGAAGGGCAATAAGGATTGCGGTAAATGATCCCCAAAATCCTTTTTCGCTCAGATTGAAATAGGTAAGCGCATTCTTATCTTTCAATGCCAAGCGATAGCATCCAAACAGAGACCACATAATTTCAATGAGTTTTGCCATGATTATTCGCTGAAATACCCTTCCAAAATTGTTGTGTATATATCAGCTAGAACTTCAATATCCGATACTGGGACGCATTCATCAACCTTGTGCATAGTTTGACCAACAAGGCCAAATTCAACAACTGGACAGTAATTTTTAATGTAGCGGGCATCAGACGTGCCGCCGGTGGTCGAAAGCTCTGGCTTGCGGCCCATATGCTGCTCGATCGAGCCTGCGACAAGCTTACTGAAATCGCCTTCTTCTGTCAGAAAGGGTTCTGAATTTTTAAGGACCCTTAGCTCGTATTTAGCGCCGCGTTCTTTAGCAACACCGTCCAACACTTCGCGAACACGTGTATCAAGGCCGTCCAAAGAGTGAAAAGTATTAAAACGGATGTTAAAAGTAGCGCGGGCGAGGGGCGGGGTTACATTCGTTGCCGGATTACCCACATCCA
The DNA here is from genome assembly GCA_036960695.1 of Sneathiella sp. Classification (GTDB taxonomy): domain Bacteria; phylum Pseudomonadota; class Alphaproteobacteria; order Sneathiellales; family Sneathiellaceae; genus Sneathiella. The sequence goes on along the minus strand of JBALXM010000014.1, from coordinate 24,224 downwards.
CCGTTGTGAATTCAAGATTGCTCGGTTGGAAATGGTCGGTACCTTCATCCAGATGGAGTTGATCCAGTGCTGACATCATAGCAACAAGATGGGGGATTGGATTATCAGATAAGTGCGGATAGGCGACATGGCCTTCATCCCCTAGAACGGTCAAGAAGCCGGTAAAGGATCCGCGTCTGCCGATTTTTACCATTTCACCAAGGTTTTTAGGGTTTGTGGGCTCACCCACAAGGCACTGATCGATATGCTCACCCGTGCTTGACATCCATTCAAGAACTTTTCGTGTCCCGTTTATGGCTGGTCCTTCCTCATCGCCTGTGATGAGTAAACTGATGGAGCCGTTAAAGTTCCCTTTTCTTGATTTGATAAATCGCTGGGCTGAAGCTGCAAAGCAAGCAACGGCAGCCTTCATGTCCGCGGCACCGCGACCATATAAAATTCCGTCTTTGATGATCGAATCAAACGGGTCAAAACTCCAGGCATTCAAGTCGCCGGTAGGCACAACATCGGTATGTCCGGCAAAACAAAAATTGGGCGCCGCCGTCCCAAATCGAGCATAGAGATTGTCTACATCAGGTGTGTTGTCATCGGAGAATGGAAGCCGGGTACATTCAAAACCAATTTGCTCAAGGGCGGCTTGAAGCACGTTGAGCGCACCGGCATCGTGCGGGGTAACACTCGGACAACGCATAAGTTCTTGCGTTAAGGAAATTACATCTAAGTCATTATTATAAGTCATGTATGAGCTTTACCCTTCAAGGCGATAAGGGTCAATGAGCATTAGCGTGTGCAGAGGTGTTGGGGCCACGATGTGTGTCGATTTGGATAATTGCTTTTTCCGTCACAAACAGATATGGCTGACGGCCCACCTGTCTTTTCGAGCAATCTTGTCATGACCAGCCAGCTTCCTGCAAATAACAATAATCTAGTCGGCATTTTCTATATGGTTATAGCTGTTTTCATGCTGTCCACCATGGATGCGGTTGGTAAATGGCTGGTTGAAGCTGAATTTTCCGTTTTTCAAATTCTGTTTGTGCGCGGTAGCATTAATACAGTCATTATGATGTGTTTGATGCCCTTTTTGGGTGGTTTAAATCTATTAAAAACCAATCAGCCTTATGGTCATCTTATTAGAAGCCTTTTTGGGTTTGTTGCTCCTTTTCTTTTTTTCAGCGCGCTGCAATTTATGCCCTTGGCAGAAGCGACGGCGGTATTCTTTGTTTCCCCCTTCGTGATGACAGCTCTATCCGTCCCGTTTTTTAAAGAACATGTGGGAATTCATCGGTGGAGTGCAATCATCGTTGGATTTCTGGGGGTTTTGTACGTTGTTCAACCCACCAGTAATGTTTTCAATCCCGCTGTAATTTTTGTCCTTGGGGCCAGCGTGTGCTATTCCATCCTTATGCTGACAAGTCGCTGGTTGGGTCGGAAAGACAAGACATACACGATCGTTTTTTATGTGAATTTGGGCGTGATGATTTGCGGAGCCTTGGGGGCGCCCTTTGTTTGGAAATCGATGACTTTTACAGATTTAGGGGTTGTGGGACTAATGGCTGTTCTGTCTCTCGCGGGCAATTTCAGCATTGTGAAAGCGTTTACCACTGCAGAGGTAGGCGTGATTACGCCATTTGAATATACGGCGCTTTTGAACGCTGTGTTCTTAGGGTATGTGTTTTTTGGAGAAGTTCCTACGGCCAATGTCTGGATCGGCGCCGCTATTATTACTGCAAGCGGTCTGTATATGGTCTACCGGGAAAACAAAAAAAAGCCCGACTATATTTAGTCGGGCTTTGTGGCTAACGGGCTATGAGTTAGTCCCGTAAAAGATCATTAATTGATGTTTTTGAGCGTGTCTGCGCGTCTACTGTCTTCACGATGACTGCACAATAAAGGCTTGGACCTGGCGTTCCATCTGGAAGTGGTTTACCGGGTAGGGACCCAGGCACAACAACAGAGTAGGCAGGAACGCGGCCAATGTGTACTTCACCGGTTTCGCGATTGATAATCTTTGTTGAGGCACTGATAAAGACACCCATCGAAAGGACGGCACCCTTTTCAACGATCACACCTTCAACAACTTCAGAACGCGCGCCGATAAAGCAATCATCTTCAATAATGACAGGTCCGGCTTGAAGGGGCTCTAACACACCACCAATACCAACGCCACCAGACAGGTGAACGTTTTTACCAATCTGGGCGCATGAGCCAACGGTTACCCATGTATCAACCATAGTACCGCTATCAACATAAGCGCCAAGATTTACGAAACTTGGCATAAGGATGACGCTTGGTGCGATATAGGCACTGCGGCGAACAATAGCGCCAGGTACCGCGCGGAAACCGGCGTCTTTGAAATTCGCCTCGTCCCATCCTTCAAACTTACTGGGAACTTTGTCGTACCAGTTGGTATCTTGTCCGGGGCCGCCTGAGATCATTTTCATGTCATTGAGACGGAAAGACAGGAGAACTGCTTTCTTGAGCCATTGATTAACCTGCCAGCCATCGTCGGTTTTTACGGCTACGCGGGCAGAACCATTATCAAGGGCTGCAAGAGTTGCTTCAATCGCGTCTCTTGTCGCACCTTGGGTTGCTGGAGAAATTTCGTCCCGGTTATCCCACGCGGCTTCAACAACCGGCTGCAAATCGGCTAAACTCATTATGCTTCCTTAATCTTAAGTAGAATTTGGTTGAGGAAACATACCTCGCTTAGGCTTTAAGTCAACAAATCCCGTATTTTTCGTCAAATTATAAGGCGGCTCGATTTTCCAAAAGGGCATGAAGCCAATCTGATAGATCCTCCGCTATATGGTGGATGTGATCTCCATCAGACGTCTCGTGTGACCAATGCTCATCATTTGGGATCCAGACAGTGGTCATGCCAAGGTCATGAGCGGGTTTCAGGTTCTTTGCCATATCTTCAAACAGAACAGATTTGTTGGGATCAATGTCCAGTTCCTTGATCAATTGTTCGTACACAGCCATGTCGGGCTTGGGTACAAAATTACTTTTCTTAATATCAAAAATATCTTCGAAATGGTGGTCGATTCCTAATTGTCGAGAAACGTTGTTCGCATGGGCTTCTGAGCCGTTGGTAAAAATAATTTTACGACCCTCCAATTGATCCAGTGCGTTACTTAGTTTGTCGGCTCGTGCTAAATTACTAACATCAATATCGTGGACAAAATGCAGAAAATCATCTGGTTTCATATCATGGTGAGACATTAATCCATTTAAGGTCGTTCCATATTCATGAAAGTATTTTTTCTGGATTGCTTTTGCCTCGGCATGCTCAACTTGTAAGAAGTTGGAAACGAACTCACCCATTTTTTGGTCAATTTGTGCAAATAGATTGCAATGGGCTGGGTAAAGCGTGTTGTCCAGATCAAAGATCCACACATTAATGTCCGCAAACTGGGACCAGATATTTTCATTTTTCATACTCTGATTTTGCGCCTAACCGAGGGACAGGACAAGTAAAAT
>JBALXM010000014.1:1773-20644 GCA_036960695.1 Sneathiella sp. | reverse complement strand
CTTCCAAAATAATTATACTTTTGAGTTTAATTTAATAAGGGACAATTTAACTCAATTTGCTGTTGCTTAAGGCGCTGTTAAGTAGTTTTTTTTACTCTGAGGGAAGATATTGCTTACTCAGCGTAAAGGCCCCTACTCAAATATGGATTTACTCCGATACATAAGTTCTGGGAAACGATCAGAAGAAGCGGACGTGACGTCCGATTCTGGCGCGATTAAAGCCCAATATAAAGAACTGTTGGATAACTTTCCGGGGCCTGCTTTTGTATCCAGTGCTGATATGGAAATATTGTGTCAAAACTCTCATGCAGAAGCCTTACTATTTGCCTTTGAAGATCGTAAGACGGGCAAGCTTGGTCAGTCTATTTCAGCCGCTTGCGAGACGAACACCCCTGCTCACCAGACCTTCAGCTATGGTGAGGGAGAGGTAATGGAGGTTGTTGATCTAACCTTAATCCCGTTGCTCACGCCAGAAAAAGCCGTTCTTGTTACAGGCAAAAGTGCGACTTTACAACGCAACCTTACTTCAGCGCTCGTGTCATCCAGGCAACTATTTAAAGATCTGGTTACGTGTAGCGCGGAGTTCGTCTGGGAAACGGATGATATTGGTAGATTTCAATTTGTATCCCCTCGCGGCGCCATAGAATTTTCCGTCGCGGAGCTGGATGGTCGTCGGGCGAGCCGCCTTATTGTCGATTTAGGGAACGACAATGATAACGATTCCAGCATCGATAATACTGAAGAAAAGGCAAAGCCGGTAAGCCCGTTTGAGAGCGATATTCCTGTTCATGATCAAATTGTTTGGCTTCAGGGGAAGTCTGGAAAACTATTTTGCATGCGAGTCTCTTCAATTCCTGTTTTCGATGAGTCTGGGAATCGTATCGGTTGTCGCGGTGCCGGTCATGATATCACGGATGAAGTTCGGCAAAGAGAACGCCTTGAAAAACTTGCAGCCCAAGAGAGGATGTTTGAGACCATTGTTGATGCTATCCGCCGAGAAATAGATCCCGGCAAGCTCTTTAAGATAGCCGCGACGGGTGCTTGTGAGGCCCTCAATAGTACCAGAATTTGGTTGGGCCGCAGAAATAGCACTAATGCCTTAGAAGTGGGGTATAAAACACGCATTGATAATGCAATTGAATTGAGGTTGTCCTCATGGTTCGAAGAGCAAATAAATAACCCAACGGATATCTATTCTTTAACTTGTCTAACCGAGGGGCCTTGGAAAATAATCATATCGCCCATTTTGTCGGCGGATCAGATCGAAGGCGTTATTGCACTTGTCCGTCATGAAGATGCAGCTGAGATTGACGAAAGCGAACAGCGATTGTTCCGTCTTCTTAGCGATCATTTGGGCGTGGCGCTAATTCAGGTGAAAGCGCGAGAAAGATTAGAACTTCTTTCCCATACGGATGAGTTGACGGGTCTTTGGAACAGAAGAGCATTTCATGAGAATGTGAGAAAGAGGCTGGCTCAGATTAAGAGAGTTGGAACCGAAAATGCCCTCCTTTACATAGATCTCGATAATTTCAAGCCAGTGAATGATCGGTTCGGCCATGAAAAAGGAGATGCAGTTCTTCAGGGCATTAGTAAAATGCTAAACGAGAATGTCCGGACGGGTGATTTTGTCTCTCGGCTGGGCGGTGATGAATTTGCTGTTTGGCTGCAGGATGTCACGGAAGAGAAGACAGTCTCAAAAGCAAAAGAATTACAAAAGAAATGTTTTGAATTGTCAGAGCAGCTTGAAATTGGCGAGCCTGCTTTAGGGCTCTCTATCGGTATTGGATTAGTCGATGGGTCTCGCCATGAAGAGCTGGAGGCGCTATTGGCGCGCGCTGATGCTGCAATGTATGACGTGAAGTCCAAAGGAAAAGGAACCTTTTCTGTCGCGGGTTGGACAACAGAAAAGGCGAAAAAAATATGAAACTACCAAGTTTGTTCAAACGCCGTAAAAAAACTGAGATTGATTACGAAGAAAGTAAGTTACTTGCGCGTAATAAGGATGTGAAGATTAGAACAGATCTTGCGTCTAACCAATCCATACGTCCAGAAGTTTTGTATTACATGATGGATGATAAGGCGCCAGAAGTTCGCCGTAATGTGGCACGTAATGAAAATACGCCCGTTCAAGCAAATACACAATTGGCAACGGATCAGGATGATGGAGTTCGGTCTGAGCTTGCAAGAAAAATTTGTAAATTACTTCCCAGTTTGTCGGGTGATGAAGCAACAACGGTTCGCGAACAGACTATAGATATCCTCGAAGTTTTGGCATCGGATCAGTTGCCGTCTATTCGGGCAATTTTATCTGAGTCGTTAAAAGATACCCTTGAAGCCCCCAAACATGTGATTTTGGCTCTTGCGAAAGATCTGGAAGAAATTGTTGCAAGTCCTGTGCTTGAATATTCCCCTCTCTTGTCTGAAGCAGATCTATTAGAAATAATAGCCAGTGGCGTTGCAAAAGGGGCATTGCCAGCCATTGCTAGGCGTGAAAATATTGGTGAAAACGTAACAGATGCGGTGGCGGCCTCTCTCGAAATTCCGGCAGTTGCGGCCTTGCTTGCAAATTCGTCAGCACAAATACGAGAAGAGACTCTGGATCAGATCATTAGCCAAGCAGAATCCATCGAGCCCTTGCACGAACCTGTCGTCATGCGGGTGGATCTTTCTATTCGCGCAATGCGCCGGATCGCTGGGTTTGTCGGCGCGTCACTGGTTGAAAAGCTGGTGCGAAAAAACGATCTCTCTCCGGAGATTGAAAAAGAGTTGAAAAGATCGGTGAAAAACAGAATTGAAGAAGCTGAAGATTTTTCTGAACCTCAAGAGGATAAGAGCTTGGTTCGCGTTGAAAAATTATGGGCAAGTGGCAAATTAAATGAAGAAAAATTGAGTGAAGCTGTTAATGAAAAAGATCTGAGCTTCATTCATAACAGCTTGTCTTTAATGACAGGTATCGGTGTGGAATCTGTCCGGACTATTATAAAATCAAGAAATGCCAAAGTGGTCACAGCGTTATGTTGGAAAGCCAAATTATCTATGCGTTTAGCCATAAAAATTCAGTCAGAAATTGCGTATATTTCCCACAAAAATCTGGTTAACGCGCGGGATGGCGTTGAATATCCTTTTGAAGAAAAAGATATGAGCTGGCAGTTGTCATTCTATACAGATGACTGACAAAGCCTTGAATGGATTAGCGCTTTTAAAACGCTGATCCGCGGGTGTGTCCTTAGTCGTCACCGTGATGGATCATTGTGCCGATACCGTGGGCTGTAAATGTTTCTAAAAGCAACACATGCGGTATCCGACCATCAAGGATATGAGCGGCATCAACGCCATTTTCTAGCGCGTGTAGGCATGTTTCAAGTTTGGGAATCATGCCCCCTTGAATAGTGCCATCTTTGCGTAACCGATTAACATCTTTAGGGGTGAGGCGGTTGAGCAAATTTTTATCTTTGTCCAGAACGCCTTCAACATCCGTCAACATCACAAGTTTAGTCGCGCCAATGGCAGTGGCAATATGTCCGGCTGCTGTATCTGCATTGATGTTAAACGTTTGCCCATTTGGGCCAATGCCAATGGGTGCTATTACCGGAATAATGTCATTTTCTTCGAAACTTTCCAGAATTTCAGGGTTAATCTGTTTAGGTTCACCCACAAAACCCAAATCCAGGATTCTTTCAATATTACTATCGGGATCACGTTTGCTTCGGGCAAGTTTTTGAACTTCGATAAGGTTACCATCTTTACCCGACAGGCCGACAGCAAGGCCGCCCGCTGCATTGATAGAGGCGACAATATTCTTGTTCAGGGGGCCAGAGAGAACCATTTCAACAATTTCGATAGTTGCCTGATCCGTGACACGTAAACCGTCAATAAACGAGCTTTGAATCTTAAGCCGTTCCAACATAGCGCCGATTTGGGGGCCGCCGCCATGGACAATAATTGGATTAATGCCAACTTGTTTCATGAGGGCTATGTCGCTTGCGAAGTCACGAGCGAGGGAGGCGTTCCCCATCGCATGTCCGCCATATTTGATGACAAAAGTCTGCCCAGAAAACTGGTGCATATAGGGAAGTGCTTCCGCAAGGACTTTTGCTTTTTTTAATTGCTCTTCAACAGTCATTCGCTTGCTATCCATGCGCCCACTCCTAATTTATTGCTCAGCGATACTTGCAAGCTCGGCCCGTAGTTCTTCGACGCCCACCCCTTTTAGGGCACTGGTCAGAAAAACTTCTGGATGGGCTGCGGGTCGTTTGGAAAGTTCTTTTTCGATTTTCTCCACAACAGCTTTCACGTCAACCTGAGTTGATTTGTCCGTTTTGGTGAGAATGATTTGATAATTCACGGCCGCTTTATCCAGCATAGACATGATTTCCCGATCAACGTCTTTCAAGCCATGGCGGCTATCGAGTAACAGACAGACGCGACGAAGCTTTGCCCGTCCTTTGAGATACGTATTTACAAGATCTGTCCATGCCGCGATCTTTGTTTTGGATGCTTTTGCATATCCATGACCGGGCAAGTCAACAAGAGAGAAACGTCCGCCAAGATCAAAGAAATTAATCTGTTGGGTACGCCCTGGCGTATTTGACGTACGGGCTAAGGTATTGCGGTTGGTCAGCGCATTAATCAGACTTGATTTTCCAACGTTGGAACGGCCAGCGAAGGCAACTTCGTTTAGAGGTAAGTCTGGGAGCATATCCAGTGTCGCGGCACCCGCAACAAACTGGCATTCTTGCGCAAAAAGCAAGCGGCCCGCTTCAATACGGGCCGCTTGTAATTTTTCCTGATCGTTAGGGTCAGTCATTTTAAACTTTATGCTTTCGTTGAGTGGCCGCTAACGCTCACGCCCATCCGCCGCATGATGAACCACTGTTGAGCGATACTAAGGCAGTTGTTCCATGTCCAGTAGATCACTAAACCTGCAGGGAAACTTGCAAGTAGGAATGTAAAGAAGATTGGCATGAACATGAAAATCTTGGCTTGGACAGGATCCGCAGGCTGCGGGTTGAATTTTTGCTGAAGGAACATGCTGGCGCCCATAAGAAGCGGCAGTGCACCAATGAGCATGAATTCAGGTGGCGTCCATGGAATAAGACCAAAGAGATTGAATACTGTTGTTGGATCGGGTGCAGACAAGTCGGTGATCCAGCCGTAGAAAGGCTGGTGACGCATCAGAAGGGTCACGAACAACACTTTGTAAAGGGCGAAGAAAATCGGAACCTGTAAAAGGATTGGCAAGCAACCAGCGGCAGGATTGGCTTTTTCGCGCTTGTAAAGAGCCATCATCTCTTGATTGAGCTGTTGCTTGTCTTCACTAAATTTTTCGCGAAGTTTGACCATTTCAGGCTGCAACTTCTTCATTTTACTCATGGACACATATGATTTATGGGCCAGGGGCAGAAGGAGAAGTTTAATAACAACAGTCAACGCGAGGATAGCCAAACCAAGATTGCCAATTTTCTCTGCTAAGAATTCCAAAGCGAAATATATTGGCTTGGTTAGGAAGTAGAACCAACCCCAATCGATAGCAAGCTCGAAGCGGCTGATGCCAAAGTCTTTTTCATATTCATCAAGAACATTAACTTCTTTCGCACCGGCATAAAGACGGTTCGTTGCCGTTGCTGATCCGCCAGCGGGGATAGTGACGCCATCTTGGTTTAGGTAATCAGTTTGATAACGATCACCGTCTGCAATGTGGTTAAACCGGCCTTTGAAATTGACTGATTGGTCCGGCAATAACGCGGCAAGCCAGAATTTATCGGTCATACCAATCCAGCCACCTGTAGAATCTAGTGCTACGCTGCCTTCATCAGTAAGGTCGTCGTAATCCACTTCTTCCAATGTGTCGTTGAAGACGCCAATTGGGCCTTCATGCAAGATGTAGAAACCAGTTGTCTCGGGTAAACCTGTTCTGGAAATTAGACCATAAGGGAAAAGCGTAACAGGTGCTGTACCTGTGTTTTTGACTTGCTGGTCAATTGTGAACAGGAAGTTCTTATCCAAACTGTATGTCCGGGTAAACAGGAGGCCTTCTCCATTATCCCATGTCATTACCAGTGGGCTGTCAGGTGTTAGCTGGCTTGAATTCGTCTGCCAAAGGGTATCGTTGTTCGGGAGTTTTGTTTGAGCATCTGAAGAGACGCTCCAACCGAAGTCAGCATAATAAGGGGCCGGGCTTCCAGTTGGCGAAAGCAGTTTGATTTCCGGGCTGCTTGGGTCAACTGTTTCGCGGTAATTGATAAGGCTAAGATCGTCGATCCGTGCGCCTTTGAGCGAAATAGATCCATGCAAGGATGGTGTGTTGATTGCAATGCGTGGTGCCGATTTTAGGCTTTCCTCACGAGAAATTGTCTGTTCAACCGCGCCGCTAACGGATGGGGCTGATGCTGTTCCCACATTTGGACTGGGAGTTGAACCATTTGACGCAGATTGTTCTGACGCCTGTTGAGCGTTCTGTTCCTCAACTTTCGGCGTGTCTACGAAATATTGAAACCCGAAAATAATCAGGAAACTAAGGACGACTGCAAGGATCACATTCTTTTGATCGGACATTTCTAAGCCTTAAATTCTACTCAATGCTAACGCTGTCGGACGAGTGTGGCCCGCAATGATGACTGTGTTTGTTGTTGCCAGGGACAGGATCATATCCGTGACCACCCCATGGATTGCATCTTCCTAAACGCATAATCGTAAGCCAAGACCCTTTTATGGGGCCGTGGATGCTTAAAGCTTCAAGCGCATATGCAGAACAGGTCGGATGATACCGACAATTCGCAGGAAGATAAGGGGATATGACGTATCGGTAAACCTTTATCATGGCTTTAAGTATAAAAGTGACAAGATCACGCATGTTCTGCCTCTTTCTTTAATGCCCCAACTTTCCCCAAAGCCTTAATCAGGTCCTGTTTAAGATCTGAAAAATCCCGATCGGGTGTGCTTTTCCTACCGATTAAAACGTAATCCCAGCCTTCTTTGGCGTGGGTTTTAAGAATCTCGTCTGCACAAGCTCTTAAACGCCGTTTTATTCGGTTTCGCGCAACCGCATTCCCGGTTTTCTTTGTCGCTGTAAAACCAACGCGCAAAAGTCCCGCATCGACGTGCGAGGAATCGCGCGCAGCTTGCAGGACCATTCCGGGGGTTGCCCATTTGCGACGAACGGCTGCGACGCGCAAAAAATCAGCGCGTTTTTTTAGTCGTTCGACGCCCTTAGGCATTGGTTACGCTGAAAGGCTCTTACGGCCTTTAGAGCGACGGTTTGCGAGAACGCGGCGACCGCCAACAGTTGCTCTACGAGAGCGGAAACCGTGACGACGTGCGCGCACGAGCTTGCTTGGTTGATATGTACGTTTCAAGTGACTTCTCCGACGATCATCTACGCGAAAGCGCGCAGAGACAAAATTAAGCCCCGGTGTATAAGATGTGCGGCCGATGAAGTCAATGGACGAGATTCCAAAAGGTATAAAACTGGGCCAAAGGAGGATGCGTAAATTCTCAACTTCTCTCACATTCGAGTGAGGGGCGCTTTCGATTATTTAAAAACTGGTTATGTTCGGTTAAAGAAGCGAGAAGTTGATCGTGTATAACTATTTGAAAAATAATAGTTATCGGTCGTTTTGGCGCTTTTTATTTATTCAGGACGTAATTTTTGTTGAGTGCCATATAATAAGAAACTAGGGCTGCTGAAGACGCGGTGTTCATGTTTTAAGTTTATTGTGTTTCAGGTGAAAAATTCGACCATAGTCAATAGGGTGCGAATCAAAAATGGAGAATGTGATGAAGGTCCCTTCAGAGGAGAATAAGGGCGCAGGGGTCAAAAAATATCTCCCCCTCCTGTTATTGGCGATGGTTTTTGCTTCTTTTTTTATTTTTGGTCTTGATGACTATTTAACCTTCAAAGCATTGAGCGATAATCGGGACAGGCTTCTTAGCTTTGTGGAAAATCACTATCTCGTGGCCTTAGGTTTATACTTTATTCTCTATACCATTCTCGTTGCAGCCTCTGTTCCAGGAGGTTTGCTGCTGACAGTCTCTGGCGGTTTCCTGTTCGGTTGGATCATCGGTGGGACCTTGGCCGTCTTTGCGGCAACCGTTGGTGCCGCGCTTTTGTTCTTGATCGCAGCCACTTCGTTAGGCGCGGCCTTGCATAAAAAAGCGGGCCCTTGGCTGACTAAGCTAGAAGATGGATTTAAAGACAACGCCATGAGTTACCTGCTTTTTTTGCGCCTTGTTCCGGCTTTTCCTTTTTGGTTGGTGAACATTGCCCCTGCGTTTTTGGGGGTGCCCATGCGCACCTACATCATCGGAACTTTCTTTGGAATTATTCCAGGAACTATGGTCTTCGCGTCTCTTGGCACGGGGCTAGACAGTATTATTGTAGAGCAGCAGGATAAGTTTGCTAAATGTCAGGAGAGCGGAGAAATCGGTTGCGCTATGACTTTCGATGTCGGCTCTCTTGTGACGAAGGAAATTATTTTGTCCTTCGTTGCCCTCGGCGTGATTTCGTTGCTTCCTATTCTGATAAAGCGCCTTCGCAAAGCACAGCACTAAATTTCTGGGGTAAAAGATGACCAAGATAATCAAAGCAGACCTATGCATAATTGGTGCGGGTTCCGGGGGCCTGAGTGTTGCCGCCGGTGCAAGCCAAATGGGTGCCAATACCGTTCTTATCGAAGGCGGAAAAATGGGCGGGGATTGCCTTAATTATGGGTGTGTGCCGTCTAAAGCACTCATTGCTGCGGCAAAAAAAGCTCATAGCCTCCATGATTCTGAGTTGTTTGGAGTTCATGGAGAGCCCCCAACTGTTGATTACGCCAAGGTGATGGATCATGTGAGCGACGTGATAGCAGGCATCGCGCCTCATGATTCTGTAGAAAGATTCGAAAGTTTCGGAGTTCAAGTTCTGCAAGGATATGGAACTTTCACAGGGCCTAATCAGGTAGCCGTAGGGGATGTTTTAGTCGAGGCGCGAAAATTCGTCATCGCCACAGGATCCTCCCCAGTCGCGCCTCCTGTTCCAGGACTTGAGGAATGTGGGTATTATACAAACGAGACAGTTTTCGAAAATCGAGAAAAACCGGAACATCTTGTTATAATTGGTGGCGGTCCCATTGGTATGGAAATGGCGCAGGCCCATAACCGCCTTGGCTGTAAAGTCACAGTGCTTGAAGCGTTTGCAGCCCTTGGAAAAGATGATCCAGAACTGACTGCAATTGCTTTGACGGCCATTCGGGATGAAGGCGTTGATATTCGAGAAGGCATTAAAATTAATTTGGTAACGCGACAAGAGGATGGCTCTATTGCATTCGATTTGGAAAAAGATGGCGTTAGTGAAAGTCTAACAGGATCGCACCTTTTAGTGGCGGCGGGTCGCAAGCCAAATCTGGATAAATTGAATTTAGAGGCTGCGGGTATTTCCCGGACAAAATCAGGATTGGTTGTTGATGCACGCCTTCGTACCACCAATAAACGGGTCTTTGGGATAGGGGATGCCGCCGGTGGCTTTCAATTTACCCATGTCGCTGGCTATCATGCGGGGATAGTTATCCGTAATGCCCTCTTTAAATTGCCAGCGAAGGTGAATTACGAAGGCGTATCTTGGGTCACCTATACAGACCCGGAAATTGCAAATGTGGGTATGAGTGAGGCGGATGCGCGGGATAAATTTGGTGATGAGGTTAGTATTCTAACTTTTCCCTATGCTGAAAATGATCGTGCCCGTGCAGAACGTCGCACGGACGGCATGGTAAAAGCTGTCGTTAATAAAAAAGGTAAAATTCTGGGTGCGGCAATCGTTGGTGCTCAAGCAGGAGAGATTATTCAGCCTTGGGCCTTAGCCATCACAGGTGGTTTGAAGGTTGGTGCAATGGCGAGCTACATTTCCCCTTATCCTACGTTGAGCGAGATAAATAAACGAGCAGCGGGAAGTTATTATACGCCTAAGCTTTTTAGTTCACGAACGCGGAAAATCGTAAAATTTCTTTCGATGTTTGGCTGAACTTAAAGCCATAGAACTTAAAAGGTAAAAGCGAATACAGGGTGGGCGAACTCAAATGTTGGTTCCGGCCCTGTTTTTCTATAGTTTCTAAATATGGGATATATTCAAAAAATTTCACGGGTATTTCGAAGCTTGTCTGCACAGCTTTTGATTTTGACAATCGTTTTTGTCATGCTTGCTGAAGTGTTGATATTTGTACCTTCTATCGCTTTTTTCCGATTGAATTATTTAATCAAGAAATCGGACTTTGCGCATTTGGCGTCGTTGTCCCTTTTAGCGTCTCCAGACAATATGGTGTCGAAAGAATTGAAAGAAGAGCTGCTGTTCCGTGTCGGGGCTCGGTCCGTGGTCTTTCGAAGTGCTAATTCCGCCATGTTGATGTTAAGTGAGGACATGCCCGCGCAGGTGGATGAAAGTTTCGATCTATCTGATCAAGGTGCCTTGGCGCTTATAGAAGACGCCTTCGGGTCTCTTTTGAAGGGGAAGGGGCGTATCATCCGGGTCGTGTCGCCCATAGAGAATGCGCCCAATTCATCTTTGGAAATGGTTATCGATGAGGCGCCCCTTGTTATTGCCATGTTGGAATATTCCTGGAACATACTCCTGCTTTCTTTCGCGATCTCACTCCTTGCGGCCCTTCTTGTCTTTTTATCCCTTCATTGGTTGTTGGTCAGGCCCATGGGACGGTTAAGTGCAAACATGATTGCCTTTCGGAAATCGCCGGAGGATATTTCTGTTGGCATTAAGCCATCGGGGCGCCAGGACGAAATTGGAACAGCCGAACGTGAGTTAGAGATTATGCAAACGCGGCTTCGGTTCGCGTTGAAGCAGAAAGAACATCTTGCAGCCCTTGGTCTGGCCGTCTCAAAAATTAGCCACGATTTGCGAAACATCCTTTCTACGTCTCATATTGTGAGTGATGGTTTGGCGCAAGTGGATGATCCTCGCGTGCAAAAAGTAGTGCCGCGCCTTGTAGCAAGTATAAATCGGGCAATTGATCTGTGCACTGAAACTTTGAAATATGGCAAGGCGGGGGAGCGCGAGCCGGTAAGAGAGGTCTTCTTGTTGGCCCCCTTAGTGCAAGAGGTTTGGACGACAATCGCATTGCCTACTGGCGCTGAAATCATTTGCGAAAATATGGTGGCAGATGACTTTACGGTATTCGCTGATAGAGAACAGTTTTACAGGGTTTTACTCAACATTTGCCGGAATGCTGTGGAAGCTCTAAAAAAAGATGGTCTGGTCTTGCTTTCTGCAAAAAAAGGCGAGGGGGTTAGTATCCTGACAATCAGCGATAATGGTCCAGGAATCCCGATGCGCGCGCAGGAGCATATGTTCGAGCCGTTTACCGGATCCGTTCGAAGCGGTGGTACTGGGTTGGGGCTTTCCATAGCCAAAGAGCTGGTTGTTGCGCATGGCGGCGATATTCAAGTGGAAAAAACCGATGAGACAGGAAGTGTCTTCGAAATTCGGTTGCCAGATTAACGATTTGGAAACCACTAGATTGTAATGTAACCCGTGACTGCGTAGGTTTTAATTTAGTGTACTGGCAGATAAGGATTATTTAGTGCGATTTTTGATTGTTGGATTTTTGTTATCAATACTTTTGGGAATGTCCGGATGTACCACAGCGGCAGTTGCTGTTATTGATGAGAAGATTTCTCAAATGACAGATCAAGACTGCACGACTGTTAATATTATGCTTGGCGAGAGTTATTGCCGGGATAAGGACAGAGCGATCAAGCAAGAACAAGTCTATTGCTACCGGAGTCTCGGTGGCGTGGATTGTTATCGTGAAAAAAACCCATATGACACTGATAAATCACCGCGCGTCCAGCCCTATACTGTTCTTGGATCAGCCGGTGCTGAAGTCGAGTATTTAGGTGAGAGTAAAAAGAATAACTCTTTCTTTAACTGGGGTTCTGTTGAAGCCAAAAAAGAAAAAGTGGATGGGACCAGCGAAGCTACCAAGCTGAAATAAATCTGTTTTTCGAGTCAATTGTTTGGCCTGGCTACTTTCTTTTTTAGATATTTTTCCAATTAAGTACCCTATAGTGAAAAGAGTTTTGCGCCTCTATTCTATGGGAAATGTACCAAATGAGCTGGAATCCAGAACAATATAATCTTTTCTCTGATCATCGTCTTCGTCCTGCCTTGGATTTATTGTCTCAAGTACCCCTTACCGCGCCGTCTGTTATCTATGACCTAGGATGCGGGCCAGGGAATGTAACGGCGCTCCTCTCCAAACGATGGAGGGAGGCTATAGTGACCGGAATTGATACTTCTGAGGCCATGTTGGAAAAAGCGCGAAAAGATTATCCTGCATTGGAGTGGAGCCAGGGCGAGATCGAGAATTTTTCCCCAGCAAGTAAGGGGAACTTGATTTTTAGCAATGCCGCGTTGCATTGGTTAGATAACCACGAGACCCTTTTTCCAAAATTATTGAATCAATTAAGGCCCGGAGGCGTCCTTGCGGTTCAAATACCCAACAACTTCAATGCTCCTTCACACCAAACTTTATATATGTTAGCGCAATCAGAGAAATGGCTGGATAAGCTTGGGCATTTGGTGCGTCCGGCTCCCGTTCATAATATCAATTGGTATTTTGATATGCTCTCTCCGCTTGTCTCGAACCTGAATATTTGGGAAACCTCCTATTTCCAAATTCTTGAAGGAAAAAATGCCGTCCTTGAATGGACAAGAGGAACTGCCCTCCGACCCTTTCTCGCCGCGCTGGACGAGAAGGATGTTGCTATCTTTGAAGAAGAGTATGCTAATTTGTTGCTGGAAGCATATCCGCAAAAGAAAGATGGATCGACCCTCTATCCTTTCTCCCGGCTTTTCATTGTTGCTGAAGTAAGCGCTGAATAAAGGGAACCAGCCATGATCGTGCTGTTTACTGATTTCGGTGTAAACGGTCCGTATATTGGGCAGATGTCTGCTGCATTGCGACAGTATGGATTCTCAGGCGATGTGATTAACCTCTTCGCGGACGCGCCGTCTTTTTCGGTAAAGGCAAGTAGTTGTCTTATCTCTGCTTACAGTGTGGATTTCCCTAAAGGAGCAGTCTTTCTTTGTGTCGTTGATCCAGGTGTGGGAGGCACGCGCCTGCCAATTGTGGTTCAAAGCTGCGGGAAATGGTTTGTTGGGCCGGACAATGGGATATTTGAGCATATGCTGCGAGAGGATGACGAGGCAAAAGCGTGGGAGATAACCTGGAAGCCCCGCACGCTATCATCAAGTTTTCATGGTCGTGATCTTTTTGCTCCAATAGCTGCCAAAATCCACGCAGGGGAGGCTAAATCCGCACTAAAGAAAATTAAGGTGGGAGCCCTTAATAGGTTTGACTGGCCCAATGATGTTTCGGAGATCGTTTATATTGATCATTACGGTAATGCAATAACAGGGGTTAAGGCCGGCCCTGAAATAAAAGCTATTGGCGTGGGGGCTAAGACTCTGCCTATATCAAAAACATTTTCAAGCGTGCCAAAAAAGATGCCGCTTGCCTATGGTAATGCCAATGGCCTGATTGAAATAGCTGTTAATCAGGGACGAGCCGACGACTATTTTAACCTGTCCGTCGGCTCGTCTCTTAATTTAGTCTGTGGTTAATGGCCTAATACAACGCCTTCACGCCGATGATCCGCGCCGCCTTGTAAACCGTTTGCCGTCACCATTATGCCGTGGAGACCACTGTTAAGACTTCTTACTTTGACCTTGTAACCCATTTTCTCCAAATCAGCTTTATAAGCTGCTACGGGCGTGTCTTCTTCCAGATCTAATGTCCCGTTACGGTTGACGAAATGAGGAAAATCCACAGCATCTTGAAGGGATAAATTCCAGTCTAAAACACCGATTATTGTCTTCGTTACATATCCAATAATACGGCTGCCGCCGGGAGATCCAATGGCAAGGAGAAGGTCGCCCTTTTCATTCAACACAATTGTTGGCGTCATCGAGCTCCGAGGGCGTTTCCCTGGCTGTATGCGGTTATTAACAAGGCCGTCATCCCCGGATGGGCGGAATGAAAAATCAGTCAGCTGATTGTTGAGTATAAAACCCCCTGCCATTAAACGGGAGCCGAAAACATTTTCAACGGAAGTTGTCATGGAGACAGCATTTCCCTGTCCATCAACAATGCTAAAATGACTGGTAGAGGGAAGCTCAATCGCATCATCTGGCGTTAGGGCACCTGCCCGTTGAGTGGGCGTTCCCGCTTTATAAGGAATGGCGGAGGAGCCTGCCGTTATTAAAGCAGATCGCTTGGCAATATAACCGCTTTCTAAAAGCTCAGTCACCGGGACATCTACAAAATCAGCGTCTGCAAGATATTTTCCTCTATCTGCAAACGCCATAGCGCTGGCTTCAGAGATTAGGTTGATGGCTTCAATGCTACCGGGTTTTAGAGACGCAAGATTTTTAGTCTCCAACAATTTTAAGATTTGTATACTTGTAACACCGCCAGATGTCGGCGGGCCCATGCCACATACTTTCGCGGAGTGGTAAGAGCTGCACACTGGGGCTCTTTTCTTTGCTACATAATTTTTTAGATCTTGCAGGTTAAGCAAGCCGGGGTTAGCCATATCGCTTTGGACCGCTTCCACAATTTTTATGGCGATCTCACCAGAATAGAAGGCTTTTGAACCTCCTTCAGCAATTGTCTTTAGGGATTGGGCAAGTTCCGGGTTTTTTAAAATTGTGCCCACTGGTTTTGCCGTCCCATCTTTTTGGTAAAAATAGGCAGCAGCAGCGGATTTCGTTTTCAAGTATTTATCCCGCTCAAGCAGGAAATGAAGGCGGGGCGAGATGGCGAAGCCCTCTTCGGATAGTTTAATTGCGGCATCAAAAAGAGAGGCCCACGGAAGCTTTCCGTATTCTTTATGGGCAAGTTCCAGCATAGCAACAGCGCCGGGCGCACCAACGGCACCGCCACCAACAACGGCTTTATAGAATTTTTTCGGCTCTCCATCCATTTTTAGGAAATGGTTCTCTGTAACTGCCGCTGGGGCCATTTCGCGCCCGTCAAATGTATCGATACTTTTTGACTGGTTGTTGAAATGAACCATAAACGCACCGCCACCAATTCCAGATGACTGAGGTTCCACCAGTGTTAAAACCAACTGAGTTGCGATGGCGGCATCAACAGCACTTCCCCCTTTAGCCAAAATGTCATAGCCTGCTTTGGCAGCGAGCGGGTTGGCGGCAGATATCATATAGTTTTCAGTAGTTTCCGCGTTTGTATATGCGGCGGAGCTGGCAATTATGAGAGCTGCCATGATGAGCTTCTGAGTACAGCGTACAAAGTGAAACGAATTTTTCATTATCATTCCTTCTGGGTGTTGAGAGGAAATTTGTTTGAATTCAAACCAAATTGTAGTTTACTTTGAAATAAATTCAGGGAACCCTGTAAGAGTTCATACTAACCATTAAGTGAAATAATAAAACAGTTATTGATGATGATTAAACCCGGCCCCAAAAATCTTATTACCGACGTGGATGGCATTAAAATCGGAAATGCCCATGATGAGGTAAGTATAAGTGGTGTGACAGCCATATTGCCTGACAGTGCAGCGGTGGCTGGGGTCGATGTGCGGGGCGGTGGCCCCGGTACGCGAGAGACAGAGGTCTTGCGGCCTGATTGCATGGTGGAGCGTATTGATGCTGTTGTGCTAAGCGGTGGTTCTACCTTCGGTCTGGATGCGGCATCTGGCGCGGTCAGCGCCTTGGCTGCAATGAAGCGCGGATTTGCTATTAAGGGATTGAATATTCCCATCGTGCCCGCAGCAATTTTGTTTGATCTGGTTAATGGTGGGAACAAAGACTGGGGAGAGATGCCGCCTTATTGGGCGCTTGGAAAAGAAGCCATCAAGAATGTATCTAATCAATTTGACCTTGGAAATGTCGGCGCAGGATATGGGGCCACGGCAGGTACCCTGAAAGGCGGGCTTGGCAGTTGCTCGGCTGTATCTGAGGATGGAATTCAGGTGGGGGCTATCATTGCGGTCAATCCGGTTGGAAGTGTTATTATGCCCAAAAGCCATAATTTCTGGGCATGGGCATTAGAGCAGGATGGAGAATTCGGCGGCTTTGGTCCCCCGGACCTTCAAGGGAATATGTCGCTGGATGCAATTACCAGTGGGCGTCTGTGTGAGAACACGACCCTTGGCGTTGTCGCGACAAATGTGGCGCTGACAAAGTCACAGGCACAACGTGTTGCGATCATGGCCCATGATGGATATGCACGCGCGATCCGCCCTGTACATACACCGATGGATGGGGATACTATATTTGCAATGTCGACTGAAAGAAGAGAACTGGATCAACCAGAACCATTGAGCTTGGCACGAATTGGGGCAATGGCGGCGGATTGTGTCGCGCGAGCAGTCGCGCGAGCAGTATATCACGCGGATAGTCTCGGGGGCGTGCCCAGCTATCGATCATATTATAAGATGAATAAAAACTAGGGAGACTGATATGAAAAAAATCTTTGTCGCAGCTGCTGTTGTATCGGCTGTTTTGGCGCCGTTGTCGGTTCAAGCCGCAAAAAGTACGGTAAATTACGCTATGCGTTTGGAACCCCCAGGATTGGATCCTCGGTCAGGTGCCGCAGCCGCTATTTCACGGATCACTTTGTATAATATATACGAAGGTCTAACGCGCATTGCAGCCGACGGCACTGTTCAGCCATTGCTTGCGAAAAGCTGGACTGTGAGCCCTGATGGTTTGGTTTACAGTTTTGATCTCGTCGAAGGCGCTAAATTCCACGATGGTGCAGATTTTGATGCATCGGATGTGAAATACACGTTCGAATCAAACGCTGCTGAAGGCAGTACGAATAAACGTAAAGGCCGTTTTACCAATATTGCCAGCATCGATACACCCGATGCAAAGACAGTTATTCTGACTTTAAAAGAACCTCGCGGTGATTTTATTGCGCAATTGGGCGAAGCTACAGCTGTTATTGTCGATCCAGCTTCTGCGGCATCGAACGTGACTAAGCCAGTAGGCACCGGCCCTTACAAAATGGTTCGCTGGATCAAAGGCGATTCAGTGAAATTGACTGCGGCGGATACATATCGCGACGCGGCAAATCTTAAAATTAAAAAAGCCAATTTCCGCTTTATCAACGATGCGTCCTCTCGTATGGCCACCTTGTTGACTGGGGATGTGGACATCGCACAGGTTCCTAACGAAACATTAGGTGAGTACGATTTTGGCGATCAGTTTAAAATCATTGTCGGTACGACAAATGGTGAGACTATTTTGAGCACCAATAATGCCAGCAAGGTTTTATCGAACATTAAAGTTCGCCAAGCAATTGCCCATGCCATTAACCGTCAAGAAATCATCGATGGCGCTATGTTTGGATATGGAACGCCTATCGGATCTCATTTCGCACCGCATCATCCAGACTATGTGGATCTGACAGGGACATATCCATATGATCTTGAGAAGTCAAAAGCGTTGCTCAAAGAAGCGGGTTATGCGGATGGGTTAGAGCTTTCTCTGAAATTGCCACCAGTTGATGATTACGCCCGTAAAGGCGGTCAAATCGTTGCGGCACAACTTGAAAAAGTGGGCATTAAGATCAAAATCGAAAATGTTGATTGGCCTAAATGGTTGGATGAAGTTTACAAGAAAAGAAACTATGATCTGTCAATCGTGAGCCATGTTGAGCCTATGGATATCAACATTTATGCGCGGGACAGCTACTACTTCAATTATAAAAACCCAGCGTTTAACAAAGTGATCAATCAAGCGGAGACTGCTCTTGATCCTAAAACGCGGACTGCGAAATTGCAGGAAGCTCAGCGGATCTTGGCAAAAGATGCTGTGAACGGATATTTGTTCCAGTTGGCGAATGTTAATGTGGTTCGTACAGGGCTAAATGGTGTTTGGAAAAACCAACATCTTTTCTCATTGGATTTAGCGCGTATGTCTTGGGATGATTAATCGATCTCAAGTTTAAGACACAAGAAAACCCGCCGGATTATCTCCGGCGGGTTTTTTATTACCTTTGGGCAACAAGGTCGCCCATGGGGGAGGTGTTTTATTTCGCGAGATAGGCTTCCAGCTCATCAGCGCCACCAATTTTCACACCATCAATGAAGATCTGCGGTGTGGTTGTTGATCCTGCAACAGCGGACAGGCTGCGGAAAGTGGCGTCCGTTCCCAATACAATCTCTTCAAAGCTGAGGTCAGCTTGAACAAGGGCAGCTTTAGCACGCGTACAGTGGCTGCAACCGGGTTTTGAGAAGACTGTGATCGCAACTGGTTTCGCGGCCTTTGGGTTCACATAGTCGAGCATTGTATCGGCATCGGATACTTCAAAGGGGTCGCCTTCTACTTCGGGCTCAATGAACATTTTTTCAACAACGCCGTCATTGACCAGCATAGAATAACGCCAAGACCGTTTGCCGAAGCCGATGTCGGATTTATCGACCAGCATGCCCATGCCATCAGTGAAGTTTCCGGCACCATCTGGGATGAAAGTTACATTGTCTGCATCCTGATCTTTTTTCCATTCGTTCATAACAAATGTGTCGTTGACGGATACGCAAAGAATGCTGTCGACACCATTTTCCGCGAATGTGCCGGCTAATTCATTGTAGCGAGGCAAATGAGTGGAGGAACATGTTGGCGTAAATGCGCCAGGAAGTGAGAAAACGACAACTTTTTTGCCTTTAAACAAAGCGTCTGTTGTTAGTTGTGCCCAAGCATCCCCTTCCCGAACTGGGAATGTGCAATTAGGAATTTTCTGGCCTTCAATATTCTTCAACATAGATATCTCCAAGATGTGTTGTTGTGTTGATCATGGATATAATCTTATGGGATCAGCGACGCAAGTTAAAAGTTAGAATTATTCTAAATAGT
>JBALXM010000014.1:0-1673 GCA_036960695.1 Sneathiella sp. | reverse complement strand
GCTTGCCCGCTGGAGGAGGCTGAGAGGCTAACACGTGATGCTGGCAGGCCCATATCAGTCAGGGACCGTAGAACACGCTGTGCATTCCGTGTGGCCTTTGACTGGTTCAGTGCAACGCTGGCAGCGCCGCCTTGCATAGGAGAGATTGCAACAACATCAAATACTGACTGTGGCCGACCCTGCAAAGTTCTGTTCACCGCCGTATAAAGGGCCTGTTCATAAGGCACGTCCGGGCGATCAAAGCGAATAACCACGAGGGGCTGTCTGCTTCCAGAAGCAAAGTTTTGAGTGCGTGATCCAATAACAGGAGAGGATGCTGCATTCGGTGCAGGCGCTAAAAACGCTCTGCTTGCAAGACTGGAGCCGAGCAACTCACCATTTTTAATGGAGTGAGACAGCGTTGTCAGGTTGGAGCGTTCATTCCCCACATAAGCAGTCTGACGGCTGATATCTTCTGAAAGCTCATTGAGTAAGCGATCAACTAGAACAACAGTTCTATTGGTTTCGTCTTCCAAAATGGCTAATTGCCGATGATCTTCTTCGATCGCGCCGGACAAGCCATAAGCCGCGCGGGTTGATTCTAGAAGATAGGCGGACATGCTAGAATCGCTTGCAACCGCATTTGCCAAGCTGTTCATTGACGAGATATCGGCACCGATTCTCTCAAGCTGCAACTGGCCTTGATTCCATTGATTGATCAAAACGGGATTGCCGGGCGTTGTGCCAACTTGAAGGCGCGTATTAATCGCGGCGATCGTGCCATGGTAAGTCTGAGAATTACCAATTGTTGTCGTGCGAATTTGCTGCAATTGCTGATTGCGAAGCTTCAGGCGTTCTTGTAATGCCCCAAGTTCACTGCGAAGAACAAAAACTTTTTGGCCAACAAACGTGCCAGTGTTGGGCGCGAGTGTCACCCCTGGTGTCACAAAATTTGTGGTTCCAAGAGCAAGCGGCGTACCAACGGCACCAGCAGGAGGCGCGCCAGCGGCACTTAATGTTGGGTCAGGGTTATTTTCAGCGTCTGACGGTGCTATTGCCACAGGTTGTCCTTGATCCGATGCGCCATCGCCGGTTAGGGCGGGCATAAGGGATTCATCAACGAATGAACAACTAGCCGCAAATAAAGCTGCAGTCAGTACTAAAGGTCGGGTAATGCGAAATACCATATCTTGAACTACTCTATTCTTTTTGGTCATAAGCCCCTAGGGAGAGTATGATAACTCCCCATTCGAACAAATTCTGTCTTTTAATACAGTAAAACAGACCTAAATACTACCCAATCTGGTGCGCCGCTACAAGACTGGATTTTTTTTCTGTTTTTTACACTTATTTTGAAATACCCCCTTGCATTGTCTGACACTTTTGATTAGTTTCCCGATCCGCAGCAGATGACAACGAAACACTGTTAAATTTGATTGTAAATTGTTGGTCTCCTTGACCATCAGAAATATGCACCGGTAGCTCAGCTGGATAGAGTACTAGACTACGAATCTAGGGGTCGGGGGTTCGAATCCTCCCCGGTGCACCATTTCTCCTAATTACCCAAAGAAAACTGCCAGATCTATTTTGGAGTGCTTATCCCCGCGGTGCTAATGATCATGGGCGTGATGCAACTTTCCCCACTAGAAGAGATATAAACGCCGATTAAACGGGCAGCTTCTGTTGTGATGAGA
>JBALXM010000102.1:0-8149 GCA_036960695.1 Sneathiella sp. | reverse complement strand
GATTAAATGTACCTAAACGGCAGCAAAGCGGACAAAGCCAACCGTAGGACTACAGGTCACTCCACTTGAGCCGCTGTCGTTTACTGTTGGTTTTTGGAAGCAGTTTTCGATCAATTAGTCGGGCCCTATTTCAAACTCTTCATTGATCTTCACGATAAGCATCTTGCTAAAGTGTCCCAATATCTCTGATGCAGGTAAATTCAGTCAATAAGCTCCGCCCTCTAGTATCATGCCCTTTTGTTCAAAGGTTCCATAAGATACGATTAAAAAACTCTAAAGAAGCAAACGCTCAGCATCTTTGTTAATTAAGAGAAACACTCGTCAGGTAGGGTTTCGCATTTCTATAACTATCAAACACTGAATGTGTATTAGTAACTTCTCTGGAACTGTTTTCCATAACTTTCAACATCCAATCTGCAATGTCATCCAACACTTCCAAACGATTAATCTCATTCAGAATTTCATGACGAGCGCCCAAATAAATCCGAGTTGTTATATCGTGTATACCGGCTGCTCGATACCGATCTATCAGCACATTAAAATGACTAAGGAACCCATTTACAGGATCCAATTCACCTGTGAACATAAGGATGGGAAGATCGTTATCTATTTTTTGCAGTTCAAATGAATTTTGTAACCGTGGTGCGATAGAATAAAGACTTCTCAAGGAATGAGGTGTCGCGACAAACCCGCATAAAGGGTCGTCCACATAACGGTCCACGATTGCTAGATCCCGACTCAGCCAGTCAAATGACGTACGAACGGTTTCAAATGCTGCGTTATTTTCAACAGCAAACATTTGGGTATCACCATAATATTTTGGCCGTTGATCAAGGGCGGATGCACCGCAGAGCGCCACACCGGATAGAGTATCTCCGTGATCAAGAATATAAAGCTGGGCGGCATAGGATCCCATACTGTGCCCCAAAAGAAAAATGGGTGCATTCGGATTTTCTCTCGCTGCCAGTTCGATAACCTGTCGTAAATCATCGACCAGATTTTGAAACCCATTTCGCCCAAAATCCCCACAAAGTTCTGACGTTTTTATGGCATATCCGTGTCCTCGGTGATCATTCGAATAAACAGCAAATCTTTTTTCGGCCAAACAGGTACCGATAGGACGATATCTCAGCGCATATTCTCCCATACCGTGGGAAATAACGAGTACTGCTTTTGCCGATTTATGAGGCATCCAGCGGTGGACAGGTATCGTCTCTCCATCACTGGCCAGCAGACCAAAACTCTCCTCCAAGACCCCTGCCATTGTCGTCTCCAATATTAGTTTTACATGTCACTATACTGTTTATTATTATATTTCGTAACTCTTTTGCAATCCCTCTTCTTTATGCGGCTCCCATCAACGGCAATATCCTTTCCATCGCTCTTTTTACATCGGTTATACGGTCTAGTTTGGGTGAAAAATGCTCATACAGGACAATTGAAGCCGCGCCCAAGGCGGGAGCAATAGAAGGTGAATGGCTAAGATGAATGTCAGGGATGCTAATATCCTTGTTTGTAAGGGCGGCAAAACCCGTTCTGATCTTCTCCACCATAGCCTCCCCAATCATGTTAGGGGGGGCAATTTGCAAATACACGGTAGCCACATCTGAGACAGCTTGAACGGCTAGAATACCCATAAAAATTGCTTCGGATGCATCCTTCATCCAATTTTCAACAACCATAGGCTGCTTATGTACCGCTCGATAAAAATCCTCTGTCGTCAAGACATGGTCTCCTGAGGCCAGCAACCGCTCGTGAAGAATACTAAAACTTGAGACATCCCTTACAGTCACAACTGTGCCTTTTTCGTCGATGCGAACGGGAATAGCGCCGATTTTACCCGCTCGTTCCGTACCTCCTTTGTGAACATCACCGTTTAAAACGAGACATCCCTCAATTGCGTGACCGATTGATAGAAAAAGATAAGAAGAAGGCATTTTTTTCTCTGAAAACACCTTCATTGACAAAGCACTAACAACAGGACTGGGTTCGATATAAAGAGGAAGATCCAGCCAATCTGGCATGATATTCTTGATACTCTGATCCTTCCACATTTGAGCACCATCAAGCAGGTCGCCCCGCAGATCAGTCATATTTTTTATAAAACCCGGCTCTATTAATCCTATTCCAACAATACGATCAGCATCCAGATCCGATCGTTGCATATATGATTTGAGTGATTTCAGACTTTTGTCAACTGCAGCCTGTATAAGTAGCGGTTCCGGACGCTCATAGTCAGTCTGAACCCGGTATATCATTTGGCCTTTGAAATTTATAATTGCGGCCTCGAGTTTATCGAAACTGATATCGAGTCCAATCGCGTATGCACCGGTTGGGTTAAGTCCATAAACCGTGGAAGGAGGCCCTACTGCCCCTACTCGTTTACCCTCTTCGGCTACCAAGCCCAAATCCAAAAGATATTCGAAAATACCATTAACAGCCTGTAGAGTCAGAGCCACTCTTCGAGCGATTTCCGGCCGAGATGCTGATCCGGAATAGCGGAGAGTTGATAAAATAGAAAGCTCGTTATGCCGCCTGATACGCCGGGCATCCGTCGCCCTTGTCTGAGCCATACAGTCTTCTCACTTTACTCATATCATTCAATTATTCAAAGACTTTGAAGTAACCCTTAAATGTCTTCCAGACCAATTCTATACGAAAATTTAACAGCCTGACAATCTCATAACGATCATTTTAAATTAATTAGACAAAATAGTTGATTAATTAATTTACCTGTGATGTCTTTAAAAGCAATTAACACCTGCTGACAAACAGACAGGACACCATTGGGAGATGAAAATTGAAAAAAACACTTTTGGCGTTAGGCCTTGGCGTTGCTATCAGTATGGCTGCAACCACTGATAACGCAGCTTTAGCAGGCGAAATCGAACTTCTGCCCGATGGACTACTAGAACCAACATCCAAGGAAAGGGTTGAAGCCGGTCTCTTCAAGAAGAAAGGCCCTTGGACCATCGGCATGTCGTTTGGCGGCGTAGGCAACAGCTGGATCGTTCAGATGATCCAGGAAGCGAAATATACGGCCGCTCAGAACCCGGAAATCGAAGATTTCATTTTTGTTGAAGCCAACTGGCAACCTGCAAAACAGGTTTCTGACATGGAAGATCTCATCACGCGTAAAGTTGATGCGCTAATTGTCGGTCCGATCTCCTACCCCCTTGTAAAAACACAGGTAGACGCCGCGATTGCAGCGGGAATTCCCGTCATCACTTTCGGGGCAAGCAATGGTCAAATCGCCTCAACAACAGAGATCATGGGTGGCGGAAGACGTTTTGGTGAAGCTGGCGGTAACTACCTCAAAGAAAAACTTGGTGGTGAAGGCGTGATTTGGGCTTTTCGCGGCATCGCAGGTGTTGGCGAGGAAACGGAACGCTATGAAGGCTTCAGATCCGCCATTGAAGGCACAAAAATAACCATCGGAGCTGAAGTATTCGGCGACTGGGGATATGCCAAAGGCAAGCAACTATGCGAAAATCTCGTATTGTCCGGTAAACCTGTCGATGGCATTTGGTTCTCCGGTGCTGAAATGACCCGCGCCTGCATCGATGTTTTCAAAGAAACCGGCAAGGAGCTTGTCCCTATGACCGGGGAAGGCAACAACGGATTTTTGCGCGCTTGGAAAACTTCTGGCGTTGAAAGTGTCGCTCCAATTTTCACTCCGGGCCTAGGACCGGCCGTCGTCCGCGCCGCGGTTGCCATACTTGAAGGTAAACCACTTTACAAATCCTACTATTCTTCGCCAGCACCTATTTCGAAGGAAACACTCGACAAATTCTACCGGCCTGAACTGAACGACGCCTTCTGGGTGCCGTCTACACTTCCTGAAAAGGAAATTGAAAAAACGTTCAAACGCTGAAAACAGCACGAGTTGGAGTTCCTTTAATGCTGACTACAGCAACGTTGAACAAGACACCCCCCTCTGGCACAACTGCCAGGGGGGCAATCATTTCATTCGAAAACGTTAGCAAACGTTTCGGATCGGCTAGCGCATTAACCGACGTCACGTTCAGTGCGATCCCCTCTTCCGTTCATGCAATAACAGGAGAAAATGGAGCGGGAAAATCCACGCTCATGAAAATTCTGGCAGGTGTCCATAAAGTAACATCCGGAGACATCCTCTACAAAGGGGAACCCATTCACTTTTCAGGTCCCGCAGCGGCGCTCCACGCGGGCATTTCGACCGTATTTCAAGAACTCACATTATTGCCCAACCTCTCCATTGCAGAAAATCTGTTTCTGGGGCGAGAGCCCAAAAAGAACGGATTTATTGATCGCAAACGAATGAGGAGGGAAGCGAAACAGGTCCTTGATAAACTCGGGTTATCCCTTGATGTTGATACGCTGTGTGGTGGGTTGACAGTTGCCGAACAACAATTGGTCGAAATAGCCAAGGGGATGACTGTTGATGCAGATATCTTCATTTTCGACGAACCAACAGCAGCCCTTAGCGCGCACGAAATTGATAAGCTTGAAAACCTAATTAACGCCATGCGTAATGATAAAAAACTCATCTTTTATATCAGCCACAAGCTTGATGAAATATTTAGATTTTGCGACACCGTGACAATCTTAAAAGACGGACAGCATGTCACTACCCAATCAACGGAGACGCTAAACCGCGACACATTGGTCTCCTTGATGGTGGGGCGGACACTCGGGCAACTTTTTCCAGATCGCCCAACAGAAAAACCAACGACAAATGCCCTAGTCGTAGAAGGTCTTGTGACGGAGACGAAGAAATCACCAATTTCATTTACGCTTAAACGGGGCGAAATCCTGGGTCTGGCCGGACTGGAAGGACAAGGACAGCGAGACATCCTACGGACATTATGCGCCGTGCAAGCCCCTGTTAGCGGAAAGGTTTCCAAACTGGATCTTCAGACCGGGAACAAGCAGGCTTTGAAACCGACAATCGTTTCTACTATATTGGCCGGCGTTGGATTTGTGCCCGAAGATCGCAAACTAGAAGGATTGTACCTGCCTCTTTCAATTGAGCAGAATATTGTTCTTGGAATGCTCCGTCGATCGACCCTTTGGTCGCGAACACGCATGGTCCGCGGTGGCGTCAAAAGACTCATGCAGTCCATGAGCATTCGTGCGACCAGTGAGAAGCAATCAGCGGGCTCCCTGTCTGGCGGCAACCAACAAAAAGTCATGATCGGCCGCTGGCTGGCATCAGGAGTTGATATTCTGCTTATTGAGGAGCCGACCCGCGGTGTTGACGTTGGTGCAAAAGCAGAAATTTATACACTATTACGCAAATTTACAGATGATGGAGGCGCCGTTCTCCTCACATCCAGCGAGCTGACCGAACATCTTGGCCTGTGCGATAGAATACTCGTCGTCCGCGACAGCACACTTGTTGCCGATGTTACTGCTGCCGACACAACGGAGGAGGAAATCATGCAGCATGCCCTCCTCGGGTCCACCGAACAGAACGCCCAGCATCTAAAGGTACATAAATAATGTCTTTTTTTACTAAGAAAGAAAGCCGAAGCGGGCTTGGTTTAATTACGTTCGCCCTGCCTGTCGTTCTGTTCATCTTTTTGTCCATTCAGTCAGAAACCTTTCTAAGTCTTCAAAACCTGACCAATATCAATAGCCAAGTAACAGCTCTCTTGATTGCATCATTTGGGCAAATGTTGGTTGCCCTCACGGCGGGAATAGATTTGTCTGTAGGCGCTGTCATCAGCCTTACCAGTGCCATTTTGGTGACATATGATCCCGCCATTGCTATCGTTCTTGCCATTACAGCCGGAACTCTAGTTGGCATTGTCAATGGCGTTGGCATCACTGTTTTTAACGTACACCCATTGGTCATGACCCTCGCCATGATGACATTTCTCCAAGGGCTTTCTCTTTTGATTTGTCCTGTTCCGGGGGGAGATGTCCCCGACATTTTGGAATTTATTGTAAAATCAAAAATCTTCGGCCTTCCTGCATCTATTGTCTGGAGTGTCATTGCCATCGGGATTGTCTCATTTCTCCTTTATTCCACACGCTTTGGCCTTCGAATATTTGCCATTGGCGCTAACAGTGAAAGCGCCGCGTTAAACGGTGTGCCGGTCATTCTTCCCAAGATAATATGTTATGTTTTCTGCTCTCTCTCTGGCGTTCTCGCGGGCATGTATTTAACGGCACGTGTTTCGACCGGAGATCCAACGATCGGGGCCTCCTTTGGGCTGGAATCCGTGACTGCAATCGCCCTTGGTGGTGTGCAACTTTCCGGTGGAGTGGGAAGTGTTGTTGGGGTCGTTTTCGGCGTCCTGACGCTAGGACTTATGACGAATGGTATGAATTTAATCGGAATTTCACCGTTCATCAGAGCCGCAGTGACCGGCATCTTACTTCTAGGTGCAATTAGCCTTCAACGCCGAAAGGTAATCGGAGTATGAACGAACTCGCTTCAAAAAAAACCAATTCGGGTTTGGATATCCTTCGGTTTGTGTCTGGTCATCTGATGTCACTCCCCGTGGCCTATACAGGAACAGCGGTGTTGCTTATCTGTGCTTATGCAACCCGGCCTGTCCTTCTTTCACCGCTTCTCTTTATGCTCATCATCCGACAAGCCGCGCCCTTAGGCCTTGCTGTTCTTGGGCAATCTCTCTGCATGCGGGTTTTGTCACTCGACCTTTCTTTCGGTGGCGTTGCCATGGCCGTCAGTTACATATTAACGAGTGGCTTTATTTCCGTACCTGAACCGGTACTCATCTTCATCTGTCTGGGTTTCGGTCTATTGGTGGGCGCCGTCAACGCATTCTTTATAACTCGCTTGCGGGCCTCATCGGTTATTGTCACATTGGCAATGGCGATGATCCTCGGCGGGGTTGTCATCGCCTTCAGCCAGTTTCGCGCACCAGGCGACTCTCCTGAAATTCTTAAATATATCGGAACAACTCGGATAGGTCTGGTCCCACTAGCCCCATTCGTCTGGTTTGCATTGCTTATACCATTGGCATTGTTTCTGCGATATTCCGTTTTCGGCCGCTATGTAGATGCTTTGGGCGCGAACCCAAATGCGGCCTGGACGTCAGGTATTCCCTACGTAAAAATTGTTTTTATTGTTCACATGCTATCCAGTTTGTTCGCCGTGTTCAGTGCTTTTCTCTTGGTTGGGTTTGTCGGCGTTGGCAGTATGGATATCGGTCGAGATATAGCCCTTAATTCTCTAGCCGCAGTAATTTTGGGTGGGGTAACTTTTGGCTCTGGTAAAGGAGGCGTCATGGGGCCTGCGATGGCCGCATTCATGCTGACCTTTATGTTCAACCTACTGACCAGTTTCGGTCTTGGAGAGCCTGGAAAACTAATGATACAAGGCGGTATTATTGCCTTGGCCGCAATTATTTACTCATCACGTAATAAACAATAAGGAAGACTTCTATGACTGATATTCTACCGGAGGCAGAACCTTTTTTCATGGATGGAAATGATGTTGCGGTTCTTGTTTTACATGGATTTACCGGTACGACCCAAAGTATGCGCTATTATGGGTCCGAGCTTCATCGCCGTTTTGGTTTTACCGTAAGCGGACCACGCCTTGCAGGTCACGGTACTTCCCCCGACGATATGGAAACAACCGATCATCTTGACTGGCTGGCTTCTGCAGAGACCGCTCTTCTAGAATTGACGGAGCAAAACAAGCGAATATACGTAACTGGCCTGTCCATGGGTGGAACACTCGCGCTCAACCTTGCCGCCCGCTTTTCAGATATCATCTGTGGCGTCATTCCTATTAATGGGCCTGGTGGTCTTTTAGACGGTGCACTGGCCGAACTTATTTGCGACAGGAACACACCCTCTCGTTTTCCAGGAATTGGATCTGACATTAAAGCAGAGGGTGTGCAGGAGCTCGCGTATGAGGAAGTTCCCTTGAACTGCGCCCAGAGTGTTTGTCTGCTCGTATCAGTTACCGGCTCCCTATTACATAAGATTAGCGCCCCGATATTCATTATTCAATCTCGCGAAGATCATGTTGTACCCCCACAAAATGCGAAAATAATTGCAGAACGTGTCTCCTCCGTAGAGACGCATTCGCTTTGGCTCGAAAACTCCTATCATGTCGCCACATTGGACAATGACAAGGACCTGATTGTCGACCGAGTAGGCAGCTTCATTCGCAATAGCTCTGCCG
>JBALXM010000013.1:0-74556 GCA_036960695.1 Sneathiella sp. | reverse complement strand
CTGTTCTTATTCATTAGGGGTCTTTATAGCAAAATACGTTTTTCTTGACTACTGTTCCGGCGCATCTTGTTTTCGTCCCTCTTTAAGAAGCCATTCTCGAAGCGCTTGCACTTTGGGGTGCTTAGCATTGCTGAGGGGCGTGACCAGCTGAAAAGGAAAATTGGACAAGCGAGAGACTTCAAACAACTTCACTAACTTTCCATTTTCAATATCGTCTTTTACAAGGGCGTCGATGCCCATGGCGACACCAAGTCCTTCCATCGCCGCATGAAGAGCCATGTTGGCGCTTTCAAAATTCATTCCGCTATTGGGATCAATCCCGGTAACACCTGCTTGCGCGCACCATCTGGGCCAATCAGTTGGACGGGGGCTCTCGTGAAGCAGTTTTACGTGGGCAAGGTCGTCCGGGGAATTGATTTTTTTGGCCAGCTCCGGACTACAAACAGGGTAGGTTGTTACATCAAGAAGTTTGTCAATATTGTATCCTCTGCGCGTTGATCCCTCCGGTGCTACATGGATAGAGATGTCAAAACCCTGTTCTTCAAAATCTGCAGGATTAAGGGTTGTTGTCAGCTGAATATCAATATCGGGGAAAGCTTCGTAGAGCGCAGACCATCTGGGGATAAGCCAGCGAATAGCAAAAGTGGGATAGGCACAAATTGAAATAGCGTTTCTTTTTGGTCCGCTCCGTAATCGATTTGTTGCTGCTGATATTTTCTCAAGCGGTAATGAAATTTCCGCAAGATATTGGCGCCCGACGGCAGTGAGTTCAACACTTTTGTGGTGGCGATGGAAAAGTGATTTTCCAAGAAATTGCTCTAGTGTTTTTATTTGACGACTGACAGCACCAGGAGTCACGTTTAATTCCTCCGCTGCTTGATTGAAACTCAAATAACGGCACGCGGCCTCAAATGACCGAAGCCCTGAAATAGAAGGGAGTGTGAGCATTGTACCTATTCCTTTGAGTGATTTTTTATCAACTATACATTGCTGATTAATCGTTTGTCCAGCTAGTGGTAGAGGAGCACTATGCGGCCATCATTCGAACGATATTTTATCGTCCTGAAAATTTTACATAAATGAGGCTTACTCATGAGTTTTTTTGAAACTAAAGAAGAGTTTAATCCTGAAAGTCTGTCAGACTGGGTTGCACCGGATTGTCACGGATTGAATTTCTTTGAAATAGATCGCTCTTTGCAGGATTTGTTGAAGGTATATTTGCCGGACGATTTACGGACGCATATGGAGCCTCATTACAATAAATTGGGGGAGATTGCCGGATCTGATCTTGATACATGGTCAAGGGACGCTGATCGACATATCCCTGCACTTCACACACGAGATGCGCGCGGACGCAACGAAGATTGGGTGGAGTTCCATCCTTCTTATCGGAAAATGGAGCAGGTTGCGTTTGGTGATTTTGGTTTGCATGCCATGACAAATAGACCGGGCGTGCTCGGCTGGAAGGATAAAATTCCATCAGTCGGAAAATATGTATTCCAATATTTGTTTGGTCAGTCTGAATTTGGACAGCTTTGCCCAATATCAGCGACGGATACAACTGCTATGCTGATTGAACGATATGCGGATGAAGAAACCAAAAAAATCGTGCTGGATGGAATGAAAACTCAGGACATGAGTGCCCTTCTCAAAGGCGGGCAGTTTATGACTGAAAAGACCGGTGGGTCCGACGTATCCAACATTGCGCTGGAAGCACGACAGGAAAATGGAGAGTGGAAACTGTTCGGGGAAAAGTGGTTCTGCTCTTGCGCTGATGCAGATGTGATCCTGCTTTTGGCCCGCCCTGAAGGGGCTCCCGATGGAAATGCTGGTTTGGGCTTGTTTGTCTTGCCACGTCATCGTCAAGATGGAACACGGAATAGCTACCGTCTGGCTCGTTTGAAAGATAAAATGGGTAGCCGCTCAATGGCCTCTGGTGAGATTATTTTTGAAGGCGCGACTGTCTATCCGCTGGGTGAAGTCGGTGCTCACGCAAATCGCGGACTTAAAATGATGATGGATCAGGTGAATATGTCTCGTCTCTCTCATGGTGTTCGCGCGGCGGCCATGATGCGCCGCTGCTTGAATGAATCTCTTGCTGTTGCCGGCAGCCGTCGGGCGTTTGGCGGAAAACTTATTCACAAGCCATTGCTTCGCCGTCAGCTGATGAAATTGATGGTACCGACAGAGCAAGCTTTATCCATGTATCTGTATACAGCACAAAATATGCAGGCGGGGGACGCTGGTGATGAGCACGCTGCCAAACTAACCCGTATTCTAACGCCTCTCCTTAAATACAGATCAGCGCGGGATAACGTACGTGTCGCAACGGGTGCTATGGAAGTTCGCGGTGGCAACGGATATATTGAAGACTGGGTAAATCCACGTTTGGTTCGGGATGCTCATCTTGGCGTATTGTGGGAGGGGACTTCCAACATTAATTCCCTTGATGTCGTGAACCGTGCTGTTGGCCGGTCAGGTGCGCATAATAATCTCGGCGAAGAACTAACGGTATTGATTGAAAATGAGGAAGCACTTCCTGGGCAATATGGCGGCCAACTTAAAGGTCTTGTGGATCAGGCTGTTAAATTTGCGGATGACGTTGCTAAGAGCGGTCAAGAAACGCTCGCTCGAAAAGCATCAAGCGCCCTATATCATGTTACAACAGCAAGCTTGATGGCGGCAGAAGGTGCCAAGCTTGGTGCCATGGGTGAAGATGCGCGTCGCCTTTTGCTCTCTCGCATGGTTGTGGATCGCAGGGTCGGTCAAGAAAATCCATTCTCGTTGGAGGCTGGAAATTTTGATGAAGCGGCAACCGATGCCCTGCTTAGCTCAAAGAAGGTTACTTTGGATGATGCTAAGTCTATTCTGGTTCAATAATAACAATAATCAAAAATAAGAGGATTATGGATGTTTAACGCAAGCAGCCTAAAAAAACGGGAAGATCGGGCACTGGAAGATTGGGTTGCCCCTGATTGTCACGGATTGAATTTTTTCGAGATTGACACAAGTCTACAAAGCTTGCTGGAGATCTACCTCCCCGATGATTTGCGGGAACATATGGTGCCTGTTTTTAAGCGTCTAGGAGAGGTGGCCGGAAACCGTCTTGATGATTTATCTCGTATGAGTGATAGGCATGTGCCCGTGCTTCACCAACGGGATGCAAGGGGGCAGAATAAGGAGTGGATTGAGTATCATCCAAATTATCTGGAAATGGAAAAGATCGCCTATGGTGATTTTGGTATTCATTGCATGTCCCATAAGCCGGGGGTTCATGGCTGGCCTGAAAAAATGCCGCCCATGGCGAAATATATTTTTACCTATCTGTTTACCCAGTCTGAGTTTGGGCTGATGTGCCCAATATCGGTCACAGACACGTCTTATGGGCTGCTCGCGAAGCATGGCCCTAAGAATGCTATGGATAAATTTGGACACCAGATGCTCAGTCAGGATATGGATGAGCTCCATCAGGGAGCTCAATTCATGACCGAAAAGGTTGGCGGTTCTGAAGTTGCCAATCTTGAAGTGACTGCCAAATTTGAGGATGGTGTGTGGCGGCTCTATGGTGATAAATGGTTCTGCTCTAACGTCGGGGCCGAAGTTGCGCTGGTTCTTGCCCGCCCAGAAGGCGCGCCCGCGGGTAATTCGGGGCTCGCTATCTTTGCTGTACCAAGGCATGACGATGATGGAAGTGTGAATTCCTATCGCATCGTCCGCTTAAAAGATAAAATGGGCACCAAATCCATGGCATCCGGCGAAGTGATTTTTGAGGGATCAGTTGCCTATCCGTTTGGCGATGTTGGGGCAAAAGCCAATCCCGGCCTCCGTCAGATGATGGATCAGGTGGTTATGTCTAGGTTATCGCACGGCGTTCGGGCTGCGGGCATGATGCGCCGTTGTTTGAATGAGGCGCTTGTGACCGCCCAGAACCGTGAAGTGTTCGGCGAGCCTATAATTGAGAAGCCTTTGCTGCGCAGGCAACTTCTAAAACTGATGCTGCCAACAGAGCAAGCTTTGTCCATGTTCATGCATGTGTCTTCGCAATTACATGCGGCC
Source organism: Sneathiella sp. (assembly GCA_036960695.1). Taxonomy (GTDB): domain Bacteria; phylum Pseudomonadota; class Alphaproteobacteria; order Sneathiellales; family Sneathiellaceae; genus Sneathiella. Next base: position 70,500 of record JBALXM010000013.1, on the reverse strand, counting down.
GATCAAGGGGACAAAGCAGCCGAAAGGCTTAATCGGATTTTGACGCCTTTGCTTAAATTCAGGGCATGCAGGGATAATGTGGATGTGGCTGGCGGTGCACTGGAAGTGCGCGGTGGGAACGGCTTTATTGAAGATTGGGTAAATCCTAAGCTAGTTAGGGATGCGTATACAGGTCTTCTTTGGGAAGGAACTTCAAACATCAACGCGCTGGACATTACGACGCGTGCCGTGGGTAAAGTCGGCGCCCATAATGATTTGGCAGAAGATTTGAAAGACCGTTTGGCAAATACAGATCATATGCCGGGGCAATATGCAGGTGAGCTGTCAGGTCTTGTGGATCGTGCGCAGGCTTTTGCTGAAGAAGTTGCAGCCACTAAAAACGAGACTTTGGCAAGGCAGGCATCGAACGCCTTGTATCACGTAACGACAGCAACTTTGTTTGCAACAGAAGGCGCGGTATTAGGTGGTAAAGGCGGGGATGCCCGGCGGTTGTTGTTATCGCGCTTGGTTGTTGATGTGCACCTTAAAACAAAAGACCCATTAAGTGTGGGGGAGAGCACTTTCGAGGTGGAGGCTGGAAATCGTTTGCTAAGCGACGCTCCCGTCTCGCTGGATGAAGCGAAAGACTTACTGTCTTTGTCATAAAATACGATTTGCGCCCGATAGTGGTCATTGCCGTTATCGGGCGCTGTATATTCTACCCTAAGATGGCGCCAGTTGCGCATCCCACCGACCGGACTGTACTTCTTCTGCGATCAGTTCTTGAAGTAGCCCGATCATAGCTTCTGCCAGATATGTAGCAGGGCGATCTTTCAGCTGCCCTAGATATAATTTTCGCGTTATGGATGGAGATACAATTGGTCTTGCATGTAAATTCCCTGCGTAAAGATGTTCAGAGACGAAAACGCGAGGGGCAAGAGTACAGGCAAGACCTGCGAGAAGTCCTGTTATAATCCCGTTGATGGAATTGAGATGTAAAGGAATTCCGGCCTCTAATTTGCTTAGCAAGCCGGGGCGATCGATGACGGCACGGGTCGAGGCACCTTGCCGGAGAAGCAGGGTCGGTAAACCCGCGATTTCATCAAACGTGATGGGAGCGTCACTAGTGCCTATAATTGAGGCCTTACCAACACACAGTAACTCCTCCTCCAACACGGGTTTCATGGTCACCCGATCATCTTTTTGTGGGTTATAAAAAAGGGAAATGTCGACATTGGAGGATAATAAATCTGAAAATGTGTTTGTTGAAAGACTCTCCACAATAGAGAGATGAACATTCGGATAGTCCTTCAATACCGCCTGCATGAACGGCAGGCCAACCGCTTTCATGGCAGAAAAAGGAATTCCAATCGCGATATCACCTGCAATGATTTCCGATGATTGACGAAGGTCTTGTTCTGCGAAATTAACAGCTTTCAAGATTAGCTTCGCATGCTCATAGAGTTTTATGCCTGCGGCTGTTGGCTCCATTCCTCTGGGTTTTCTTGTGAAAAGTGTAACCCCTAAATCCGTTTCCAAATTTGATAAATGGTGGCTGATGGCGGATTGAGCAACATTACTAGCCGCTGCTGCATGGGACAGGTTTTTATGCTCAAAAATAGCAGAATAATAACGTAGTTGCCTGATATCCATTTTATCCATCCAAAAATTAGAACGCTTCGATCAAAAGATTATATTTTCAAGATGGCGCATGAGGCAATAGCGTTACTGCAATTATTTTGTCACCAAACTATTCAGGTTTTACGTAATGGGCTCAAATCTACCTCTAAAAGGTATTCGTGTTGTTGAAATGAGCCATATGGTTATGGGACCTGCTTGTGGCATGATCCTCGTTCAGCTGGGCGCTGAAGTTATCAAAGTTGAGCCACCTAAAGGGGATAAAACCAGAGATTTACGCGGAATGGGGACATCGTTTTTTCCGCTTTTCAATCGCGGAAAACGGAGCGTTGTCCTGGATATGGAACTGGAAGAAGATCTGGCGGCGATGGAGCAACTACTGTCTACCGCCGATGTATTTGTTGAAAATTTTAAAGATGGCATGCTCGAGAAAAGCGGCCTTGATGCAAGAACTCTTGCCGCTAAATTCCCGTCCCTTATCATAGCAGGCCATAAGGGGTTTCTATCCGGACCCTACGAACACCGTCCCGCTTTGGATGAAGTTGTTCAGATGATGACGGGCCTTGCTATGATGACGGGCTCAAAAGAAAAACCGTTACGGGTAGGATCATCTTCCACCGATATTATGGGCGGTATGTTTGGTGTCATCGGTATATTGACCGCTTTACTGGATCGCCAAAAAACCGGCAAGGGCGATAATATTCGTGTTGGGTTGTTTGAAAGTAGTCTGTTCACGGTAGCACAGCATATGGTGCAATTTGATATGACGGGTGTTCCCTCAACGCCAATGCCAGAGCGAACCCACGCATGGCCGGTATATGATATATTTGAAACTGCTGACGGCGAGAAAATCTTCGTAGGCGTGGTTACAAATGGTCATTGGGAGGCTTTTTGCAACACCTACGGCCTTGAACAATTTTTGAACGATGACCGCCTCAAAACAGCGACAGATCGGATTGAAGCCCGAGCTTGGACTATCCCGATCGTTGCGGAAAAAATGATCTTGGTAAAATCTGCTGATTTGACCACTAAACTGGATGCCCTCGGAATTCCATTTGCTCATATCAATGCGCCAGAAGATTTGTTTAATGATCCTCATGTGTTGCGAGAAGGCGGGCTTGTCCAATCTGAAAATGTAGACGGTAATACCTTCCGCGCGCCCACCCTTCCCCTAGAGATGGGCGGAGAGAATGTGGTGGGGGCTTTGGACGTGCCTGTACTCGGTGCTGATACCATTGTTATTAAAGATGAGCTTCGACTTATCTCAGCAAAAGGGAGAGCATAATGGTCGCGGCACACACCGTTTATCCGGAAGACCATATCAGTTTGCGTGAGGTGGGGCTGCGTGATGGGTTGCAGATGGTTAAAACTTTCCCCAACACCAAAGGTAAGAAGAATTGGATTGAGTTGGAATATGCTGCGGGCGTGCGTCATTTTGAGGTTGGCTCATTTCTACCCGCATCCAAATATCCGATGTTTGCTGACGTGTTAGATGTAGTCGATATTATCAGTAATTTACCGGGTGCACACGGGGCCGCACTTGCCTTGAATAAGCGAGGGACCATTGATGCTTTACAAAGCGGGGTCGCTGAAATCGGATGCGTCTTGTCTGCGAGTGCCGAACATAATATGGCGAATACCCGTCGGAGCCAGGCCGAAACGCTGGATGAAATTCAGAATTTGTGCCGTATGCGAGATGCATCGGATCATAAACCATTGGTTAGCGTCGGCCTTGCCATGTCATTTGGGTGTTCCATCTCTGGGGCTGTTGATCCTAAGGGCGTCTTGTCGTTAGTGGAGAGATGTTTTGAGCTCGGTGTCGATATGGTTAGCTTAGCCGATACCGTCGGATATGCAGGACCAAATCAAGTAAGAGATCTCGTCGCGGCGGCGGTCAGGATTGCATCTGGAAAAGTTCTGGGTGTCCATCTTCACGATACGCGGGGGATGGGTATTGCAAACGCTTCCGCGGCTTTGGATGAAGGTGTCCACATGCTCGATGGTGCTATGGGCGGATTAGGGGGATGTCCTTTTGCCCCGAACGCCACAGGAAATGTTGTTTTTGAAGATCTTGTTTTCTTATGCGAAAGCAAAGGATTTAAAACGGGTATCAACATAGAAGATCTCACAAAAATTCGGGATCTTTTAGTAAAAGAAATGCCAACTGAACCACTATACGGTGCTGTTGCAAAAGCGGGAATTCCGAAGGGCTTTGAAGTCTCGCATTAGAGTAAGTTATAATAAATTGATATAATAATCAAAATACTAGGGAGTGAAGAAATGAAAAAAATATTAGGTATTGCTTCAAGTTTCGCCGTTGCTGCAGGTGTTTTAATAACTGCTGCACCAGTAAGCGCAGAAACAGCGATGCGCTGCAGCCACCAACTACCACCTGCACATCATATTGCAAAAGTAATCGACCGTTGGGCTGCGGAAATTGAAACCTTATCCGCAGGTGAAATCGATGTTCAAGTGTTCGGTGCCAATAGTCTGACTGGCGCAAAGCAAAATGCGACAGCCGTTGCAAAAGGCGACATTGATTGCGCATTTTCTATTAATCCTCAATGGGGTAAAACACTTCCATTGATGAACGTGACGCTTGGGCCCTTCGCTGTTAGCTCGCTTTCCGCCTTGCAAAAATGGGATGGCTCAGAAGCTGCGAAATTCTTGGAAGAAAAATTGCTGACTAAAGGCGTGCGTAACGTTACTTGGATGTTCACTACTCGTAGTACCGCGATTACCTCGTCGGGTAAGTCTCTTATTAAACCCGCAGATTTTGATGGCGTGAAAATTCGTGGCCTCGGTCCTGTTCCGGATTCAGGATTTATTGCAATGGGTGCCGCGCCTTCCGCAATGTCAGGCAGTAAGGTGTATCAGGCCTTGTCAACTGGTGTGATCGATGCTGGCCTTACAGATGTGTCAGCTGCAGTTTCACGCAAATATTTTGAAGTGCAAGATCATGTAACCGTGCTTCCGCTATTCAGTATCTATTTCCACGGATATGTAAATCCAGCTTGGTATGACACGTTATCTGCTAAAGGAAAATCTGCTGTTGATGAAGCCGGTAAGAAAGCGGCAGTCTGGGCAATCGATGCATCTGAAGCGTCCGCCGCCAAAGCACCGGGACAGCTTACTGAGAAGGGCATGAAAGTGCATGTAGCGACTGATAAAGACATTGAAACTTTAAAGGCTGTTATGGCACCTGCCTTTAACAAGGCTTTCGGTGATGCCTCCGGCGAAGATGGCAAAAAGCTCATCGAGTTGGTTGGTAAGCTTTAATCCATAGTTCAGATTAATGAAATTGGATGAATTTAATGAGGAGGAGGCTAACGCAGCCTCTTCCTTTTTCACAAAAGGCATCTCCCATCTTGCTTTTGCCAGCGGCGTGGTAAGTGCTGTCCTCATCGTCACGACACTTTTCATGACAGGTTATAGCGTTTTTCAGCGTTATGTTTTGGGAACACCTCTTACGTGGACTGATGAGCTTTCGGGATTTTTGGTTGTTGCAATTGTCATGCTTGGGGCAGCTGAGGCTTTGCGAAAAGGGGATCACATTGCCGTCGATCTTTTAATCACAAAAGTAAAGGGAAAAAACCGCAAATATTTGGATTTTTTCGGACTTATCGCAACGGCAATTGTCGCCGGAGTATTGTGCTTTAGCGCTTGGGCTGCGGTGAAGTTTTCCTGGACTATTGGTGTGTATTCCGATGGCTATCTGGAAGCGCCTCTTTGGATACCACAATCTTTCATGCTGTTTGGGGCCGGATTGCTTTGCTTACTCGCCCTTGCACGTGCTTTTGATCTTCTCTTGAAAAAGCGATAAAAATAGTGATTACCTTTCTTATCCTATTCGTACTGATTGTTATGCTCCTTACCGGGATGCCTATCTTTGCAGGCCTTGGTTTGACGTCTATTGGCATTATGCTGATTACTGAAGGCAGTGTTTCCAGTGTCGCCGACACGGTCTTTGCAAAACTCGATAACGGTATTTTGACCGCCATACCCATGTTTGCTTTCATGGCGCATGTCATGATCAAATCCCGTGTTGTGGATGATTTGTATGATGCTGCCAATGCTATGGTCGGTCATTTTAAGGGGGGGCTCGGAGTTGCCACGGTTCTGTCCTGTACTATATTCGCCGCGATTTCAGGATCGTCTGTTGCAACCGCCTTAACGATTGGCTCAAGCGCAATTCCGCAAATGCAACGCTTTGGTTATCGACCGCGAGACGCCTATGGTGTGATCGCGGCCGGCGGCACTTTGGGTATTCTTATCCCACCTTCTGGCCCTCTAATTCTCTACGCAATTGTGACAGAAACGTCCATCGGAGCCTTGTTTCTGGCAGGCTTAATTCCCGGTATTATGATGGCGCTCATCTTTGCGCTCTACTGTGTGTCTCAAGCTTATTTTCAAAAGAATGTGGAAGATACTGATTGGATCGGTTGGTCCGGTTGCGCAGGCGCTCTAAAAAAATCCGTTTGGTCTTTGTCGATGCCGCCCCTTGTTCTAGGGGGCATTTATTTAGGTGTCTTTACAGCATCTGAAGCAGCCTCTATCGGGTGTATTTATGCATTGTTAGTGGGTGCATTAGTCTATCGTAATTTTGGCTGGAGAGAACTAGCTGAGACATCTTACGAAACTGTTCGAACCACAGCCATGTTGTTTATGATTTTGGCCGCAGCCTCCATGTTCAGCCATGCCGTGACTATTATTCGATTGCCTATTGAGCTGATGGAAGCGGTCTCTGCGCTAGGACTTTCCCAGCTCGGGTTCATTCTGGTTGTTATGGCTGTAATTTTTGTCCTTGGGATGTTTCTGGAAACGATTTCCATCATTCTTATTACAACCCCTATTATCTTACCTGCCCTTATTCAATTAGATGTAAATCTGATTTGGTACGGTATCTTATTGATGATTAATCTTGAACTAGCCCTGATAACACCGCCCGTGGGGATGAATTTATTCGTCATAAAGGGGATTGCAAACGCACCCTTGGCCGAAGTTATACGCGGGTCTCTTCCTTATGTTATTTTGATGGTCTTAGGCCTTTTTATTGTTTTGGCCATACCTGGGCTTTCCACCTGGCTTCCCGAAATCGCGGGATTCGGACGATAGTCTTAATACCAGCCTAAATTTAAGTCCAAGAAGTGGGCAATAAAAACGCTAATTCAAGGGCTGTGTCAATTTGTCGCGACAGCATCTTGAATCCAATTGATTGTGATCAAATGGCTGTTTTGTTGGGCTTTCAGCCTTGGTTTATTCTTATGAAAAGCTGCGCATCCCCCTGCGACATCCGACCGCATTGCGAGAATTACTCCAAAGGTCAATGCTTCGGTTGTGGACAGACAATATGGTGGAAAATATGACTTATAATGTAGCTCTGGAAAAAACGAAACATGCTCCTGATAGGGGCGATCATGAAACACTTGATCAGGCTGGCAAGCTAAGTTTCTTGTCTGGACATAGCGGTCAGGTGAAAACTGATTATTGTAAAAGTTGTGGTGCTCATCGATTGGCCCTTTGTTCTGGATTGAAAGGCGCTGAATTGTCTCAGTTCGGGCAAAAAAGCAAACATAAGAAATTAAATGCAGGGCAAATGTTATTTGGTGAGTTTGACGAAGCCAAATATTTCTACACGGTTGTATCTGGCGAGGTCCGTCTTTCCCGTATGTTAGATGATGGCCGCCGCCAAATTACAGGCTTTAAATCTACGGGTGATTTTATAGGGCTTGGTGTGGATGGTCATTATGCTGCAGATGCTGAAGCAATTGACGATGTCGTTTTATGTCTATTCACAGTCCCCAACATGAATACTTCTTTGGCAGAATATACTGAGGTTCAATCTCGGTTGATGGAGATGATGCAGACTGAGGTTATTAAGCTACAAAACCATATGCTGCTGTTGGGCCGTAAAACGCCAATCGAAAAAATTTCCAATTTCCTGTGTGAACGGGCAAATCGTAAATTTTTGGTTGAAGGTCAGGAAGACGAGACAAATAGCGTTGAAATTCGTTTGCCCATGAGCCGAACTGATATTGCAGATTTTCTAGGCCTCACTATTGAGACTGTTAGCCGGACGATCACAAAGCTTCGCAAACTTGGTATTATCGAACTTCAAACATCACAGAATGTTCTGGTAACGGATTTGTATGAGCTTCAATTGCTTGCAAATGGCGACGCTTAAGGTAAAGGCAAAAAAATGAACAATCTTGCACAAAAATACAATGCTCCTGTACCTCGCTATACCAGCTATCCAACATCGCCGCATTTTACGCCAAAATTGGATAAGGATATTTATGCGGGATGGCTTAATCAGCTAAACGCTGACGATCCAATTTCCTTGTATTTGCATGTCCCTTTTTGCCGGAAAATGTGTTGGTATTGTGGGTGTCATACAAAGATTACCAATCAATATGATCCTATCGCAAATTATGCAGCGGCGTTGCGAGAAGAAGTGCAATTGTTAGTTAAAGCACTTCCCGCCAGATTTAAGGTGTCTCATATCCATTGGGGAGGCGGTACGCCTAGTATCTTTTCTGCTGAAGATTTCAAATCTATTATGGAAATGATCAAAAAGCATTTCGATTATACAGACACTGCAGAGCGGGCCATCGAAATTGACCCTCGTACTGTTGATGCTGCGAAAATAAAAGCTTTGGCAGAGGGTGGTATTAACCGCGCTAGTCTTGGCGTTCAGGATTTTAACCCAAAAGTTCAAGCTGCCATAAACCGCGTGCAATCGTTTGATGTTACAAAGCTTGCCGTTGATAACTTACGCGCTAACGGTATTAATAATCTCAACTTTGATTTGATGTATGGTTTGCCGCTTCAGACGACGGAACATGTAAAAGAGACTGTGAGATTATCTCATATGCTTAAACCAGACCGTATTGCCCTCTTTGGCTATGCTCATGTTCCGTGGATGAAATCTCACATGAAGATGATCAAAGATGATGAGCTTCCTGGGACGGAGGAGAGAGTATCACAGGCTAAAACAGCAGCCAGTGAGCTACTAAAACTTGGATATATTCAAGTTGGGTTGGATCATTTCGCAAGGCCTGAGGACAGTATGTCTGAAGCATTGGAGAATAATGACCTGCATCGAAATTTCCAAGGCTATACTACAGATAGCTCTGAAACACTTATCGGTTTGGGTGCTTCTTCCATTGGTAAATTACCACAAGGCTATGCTCAAAATGTTGTCAGTATTCATGAGTATGAGCGGCAAGTGCGTAATAAGGGTTTTGCCGTAGCAAAAGGCATCGGAATCTCAATCGAAGACAAAGTTCGAAGAGAAGTGATTGAACGGCTTATGTGTGACTTGGAAGTAGATCTTGTCGACGTAACAGCGAAATATGATTTGCCATCCAATTTCTTTGACCTTGAGCTGACTCGCCTTAAAGAATTTGAAGAAGATAACTTATTAGTTCGTCAAGAAAATGCGCTAACTGTTACGGAAGAAGGGCGGTATCTTGTGCGAAGTATTTGCGCGGTCTTTGATACATATCTAGGGAACGGCACAGGACGTCATTCCCGCGCAGTGTGACAAGAAATTTCCAAACTAAAAGCGAAATGAGCTATGTTTAAATAGAGAATTGTAATTCTAGGTTCGCAATGACGGACGTTGATTGAAGTCAATGCAGTTTGAGGCGATCAAAACTAGCCTGCCCGCAGGGGTGGGCCTCTACCGCTGATTGGGGAGCCTGAACAAACAATCCTCAACATAAAAGTGAAACTAAAACAAACGGATGACTGGCATGAACCTGTTATGGCTAGCCTTTTCGATCGTCGGTGTCGCTCTTGGGCTGTTGCTTTCTGCAAAAGCTCAAGACCAAGGCATGATGATCCATGGTATGATATTCGCTATTGCTTCTATACTCGCGGCTTATGCGCTGGTTACTCGGCACTTTAAGTCAGCTAAAGGAGTAATAGCCTCACCCGGTGAGATTATTTTCAACGTTGACATTGTAAAAGCTGGTGTCATTGCCTCCACGTTCTGGGGCATTGTTGGCTTTACGGTTGGCTTGTATATTGCTTTGCAATTGGCTTTCCCGGTATTGAATTTGGATTTGCCTTGGACGACCTTTGGTCGCATAAGGCCTCTTCATACTTCAGCCGTAGTTTTTGCCTTCGGTGGCAACGTTCTGATGATGGCGTCGTTCCATGTTGTCCAACGTACATGCAGGGCACGATTAGCCGGTGATATCGCTCCTTGGTTTGTTTTCTGGGGATATCAGCTCTTTATCGTGCTCGCAGCAACTGGTTATTTGCTGGGCGTTACGCAATCGAAAGAATATGCAGAGCCTGAATGGTATGTGGATATCTGGCTTACCCTTGTCTGGGTTACCTATCTTTTCGTATTCCTTGCGACATTGTGGAAACGGCAAGAGAAACACATTTATGTTGCAAACTGGTTCTTTCTGGCCTTTATCGCCACGGTAGCCGTCTTGCATTTGGTCAATAATCTTTCCATGCCGGTTAGTTGGAACGGATCAAAAAGTTACTCCTTGTTTGCTGGGGTTCAAGATGCGCTGACACAATGGTGGTATGGCCATAATGCTGTTGGCTTCTTCCTGACAGCAGGTTTCCTAGGGATTATGTATTACTTCATCCCTAAACGTGTGAACCGTCCGGTATATTCTTATCGTTTGTCCATTATCCATTTCTGGGCCCTGATTTTCTTATATATTTGGGCTGGCCCTCATCATCTTCATTATACAGCCCTGCCTGACTGGTCTCAGACGTTGGGTATGACTTTCTCAATCATTCTCTGGATGCCTTCTTGGGGCGGTATGATCAACGGACTTATGACGTTGTCTGGCGCTTGGGATAAGCTTAGAACGGACCCTGTGGTCCGGTTCCTTGTAACGTCCGTTGCTTTCTATGGCATGAGCACCTTCGAAGGACCGCTTATGTCCATCAAAGCTGTTAATGCCCTCAGTCACTATACTGACTGGACTATTGGTCACGTTCATTCTGGTGCGCTTGGTTGGGTGGCTTACGTAAGTTTTGGCGCCTTGTACTTCCTTGTTCCCGTTCTTTGGAACCGTAAATCACTGTATTCAGACAAGCTGGTTAATTTACATTTCTGGATCTCAACTATTGGTATCGTTTTATACATCACCTCTATGTGGGTTTCCGGGATTCTACAGGGCCTTATGTGGCGTGCTTATGACGCACTTGGTTTCCTTGAATATTCCTTCAGTGAAACTGTGGAAGCCATGCATCCATTCTATGTCATTCGGGCCCTCGGTGGTGTCTTGTTTGTCATCGGTGCGATTATCATGGCTTATAACTTGTGGCGGACCGCAAGGGGCGATGTTAAGCAAGCCGAAGTTGACAAGCTTGTTCTAAATCCAGAATTTGTGGTTGGGAGCTAAGGATATGTTTAGTCATAAAGTCATTGAGAAAAACTCTATCCTTATGCTTGTTCTGACGTTGATTGTGATTTCAATCGGCGGACTTATTGAGATTGCGCCTCTCTTCTATCTGGAAAGCACAATTGAGAAGGTTGACGGGATGCGTCCCTATAGCCCTCTCGAACTTGCCGGACGGAATATTTATGTTCGGGAAGGGTGTTACAACTGCCATAGCCAAATGATCCGTCCTTTGCGGGACGAGGCTGAACGGTATGGCCATTACAGTCTTGCGGCAGAAAGCATGTATGACCATCCTTTCCAATGGGGATCTAAACGAACCGGGCCTGATTTAGCACGTGTTGGCGGAAGATATTCTGACGAGTGGCATGTCACGCATATGAAAAACCCGCGGGATGTTGTGCCAGAATCTATTATGCCTGGTTATACTTTTCTATCTGAAACGGCCCTCAATGTTCCCGATATTATGGGAGACCTGAAAGCTAACCGTATTGTTGGTGTTCCTTATACCGATGAGATGGTGGCAAATGCAGAACAGGATATCAAAACACAAGTTGATCCTGATGCAGATGAAGTGGATGACCTATTAGCGCGCTATCCTAAAGCACAGGTTCGGGATTTTGATGCAAACCCAGAGATGATTTCTGAACTAGATGCTCTAATCGCGTATCTACAAATGCTGGGGACATTGGTTGATTTCACAACTTATGATCCTGTTGCAGGCAGAAGGTAGGAGGCTATTATGACTTATGAAATTGCATCCGTTTATGCACAGACATATGGATTGGTTTATCTGTTTGTCGTGTTTTTGATAATTGTCGCCTACGCTCTCTGGCCTACAAACAAAGCAAAATTTGATCATGCTGCGCAAATCCCGTTAGAGAGGACTAATGATGACCAAAATTGAAAAAGATGACGTATCCGGTATGGATACGACTGGTCACGAATGGGATGGTATTAAAGAGCTGGATACGCCTATGCCACGTTGGTGGCTCTGGGCCTTGTATGCATCCATTGTCTGGGCGATAGGATATTGGATTTTGATGCCTGCTTGGCCTTTGGTGAGTGGTCATACTAAGGGACTTCTTGGATATTCGTCTCGGGCAAATCTGGAGCAAGAAATTGCGATGGTTGAAGCGGGTCGGGCCGATACCGTGAAAGCGTTATTGGACGCAGATCTAAGTGACGTTCAGAACAATCCAGAACTTTATCAGTTTGCCCTCTCTGGCGGCCGGTCACATTATGCTGTGAACTGTTCTCAGTGCCACGGGTCTGGCGCGCAAGGGGCCGCAGGTTTTCCAAATCTGAATGATGATGATTGGTTGTGGGGTGGATCTATTGATCAGATTTATCAAACGGTCCAATTTGGTATTCGCTCAAACCATGACGAGACGCGAAGCGGCCAAATGCCTGCTTTCCTTGATGATGAAACTCTTGATAAAACACAAATTCAAGATGTTGCTGAATATGTTCTCTCCTTGTCGCAGACAGGGCGTGACGGGGATGCTGCCGCTCGGGGAGCAGAAGTGTTCGTCGAGGAATGTGCGGCCTGTCATGGAGACAATGCCAAGGGAAACAAAGAAGTTGGAGCGCCGAATTTGGCAGATGCCATTTGGTTCTATGGTGGCGAAAAAGAAACCATTGTTCGTACTATCTCTAAAGGGCGCGCAAATGTGATGCCTGCTTGGGCTGATCGTATGGATGATGCCGTTATCCGCCAGATTACGCTTTACATACATTCTTTGGGCGGTGGTCAGTAAACCGCCCTAAGAGACGCCTATATAGTATTTGTTGAACGCTATTTAAGATGATGCGCTTGGTTAGGCGCATCATCGCTGGAGAATTGAGCTCGTGGTGAATTCGCCTGTCGAAAAGATTGATGTATCAGCCGTCAATAAAAAAGAAAATCGATCTCTTTATAAAAAGCGTGTGAAAATTCAGCCAAAAAGGGCTGAGGGAAGTTTTCGCCGTTTAAAGTGGATTGTCATGAGCATCACACTGGCGATCTACTATATTACGCCATGGATCCGTTGGGATCGTGGTGAGGGAGCACCTGATCAAGCGGTTTTGATCGATATTGCCCATAACCGTTTCTATTTTTTCTTCATCGAATTATGGCCTCAAGAGGTCTATTATATCACCGGCATTCTCATTATTGCCGCTTTGTCCCTATTTTTGGTGACAGCCTTATTTGGCCGAGCTTGGTGCGGTTATTCTTGCCCGCAAACAGTTTGGACGGATCTTTTCATTTTTGTTGAGCGGATCATTGAAGGGGACCGCAATGCACGCCTTAAGCTTGATAAGGCGAAAATGAGCGGATCTAAGTTCACAAAACGGCTTATGAAGCACAGTATTTGGATCATAATTGGATTGCTAACCGGCGGTGCATGGGTTTTCTATTTTGTCGATGCCCCTGTATTGTTGGGTGAATTATTTACCGGTGATGCTGGAATTCTGGCTTATAGCAGCGTTGCCTTTCTAACATCAACCACCTACGTTTTCGGTGGGTTGATGAGAGAGCAAGTTTGTACTTACATGTGCCCGTGGCCGCGAATTCAGGCGGCGATGGTCGATGAAGAAACGATCACCGTTACCTATCACGGAGCTCGCGGAGAGCCTAGAGGACCCCACAAAAAGAATGATAGTTGGGACGATCGTGGCCACTGTATCGATTGTAATCAATGTGTCGCTGTCTGCCCTATGGGGATTGATATTCGCGATGGCTCTCAACTTGAATGTATAACATGTGCCTTATGTATCGATGCCTGCGACGCTGTCATGGACAAAGTTGACTTGCCTCGGGGCTTGATCAGTTATGATACACATATTGGGCAGTATGAAAAAACGCCTGTTAAAAATCTAAAAGTAAAACTTATTCGGCCCAGAACCGTTGCCTACACGCTTATCTTAGCCATTGTTGGGGGTATCATGCTGTTCACACTTCTTAATCGCTCAGCACTGGATGTGAATGTAATTCGTGACAGAAATCCTTTGTTCGTGACCCTGTCAGATGGTCAGGTTCGAAATGGCTATACCGTCAAGATTTTGAATAAAATTCATGAGACCCGTAGGTACCAAGTAACAGTCGAAGGCTTGAATAATGCTACCGCTTGGCTACAGGTTGAAGGACCACGCTCAGATGATCTTGTGGTCCCTGTTCCGGGGGACGCTTTATCGAGTGTGAAATTGTTTGTCTCTGCCCCGAAAAAAGCAATTGGGGGAAGTAGTCACGACATTACCATTGTAATTTATGATCTGCTGAGTGGTCTCACTGTGCGGCAGGATACAAGTTTTAAGGGACCTAAGTGATGGATGTTGTAAAGATAAAAAAAATCGAAGGTCGTCACGTTTTTTATATGCTTCTTGGTTTTTTCGGAGTGATGGCCGGCGTAAATGCCATTTTCGTCTATTTTGCTTTAACGAGTTTTTCTGGCATTTCAGTCGAAGATTCTTACTTAAAAGGATTGGATTACAACGCTGAAATTGCGTCATCAAAGGATCAGGCGTCTCGCAATTGGGTCGGTGATTTCGAATTTGTTGATCTTGGAGACAAAAAAGCAATTGTCAGTTTACGCTTAACGGATCAAAACGGAGCGGCCTTATCGGGCTATATAGCCCAGTTGAATATTCGAAGGCCTGCTCAAGATGAGGAAGATCGGCAGCTGACAATGATGCCTAGGCAAGGTGAGTTCCAATCAGAACTTAAATTCCCCTATGCTGGTCAATGGGATTTAAGTATTTTGGTGACAGGGGGAGGATATGAAACCCCTTATCGTCTGGAGAAACGAGTATGGGTGAAGTAGCTCATAGTGTGCAGGTCCCGCTTAATGGGCCTGCTCTAAAAGATATGGGTGCAAATTGTTGTGCGGGCGGTGCTATGTCTTTAGCGCAATCCAGCGGGCCCGCTGCTGATTTTCATGAATTTATTGCAGCAAACCCTGACGCGTTTGTAACCCGCGATGAAGATGGGAATGCCCTGCTTCATGTCCTAGTGGAACATATGCATTGCGCGAACTGCATTCGAACGATCGAGTCTACTCTCAAGTCTAATAAGGCGGTAAGTGAAGCGCGCGTTAATTTCTCCACGCGCAGATTACTTATTCGGTGGGATGAAGATCAAGCAAGCGCAAGTGATTTGGTGAAGCCGATCATCGATCTTGGTTATGCCCTTACACCCTATGACATCGAAATTATGCAATCGGTTAGTGACGAGGAAGATCGACGCCTTCTAAAAGCACTTGGCGTCGCGGGCTTTGCCGCTATGAACGTGATGTTGCTTTCGGTTTCAGTCTGGGCGGGAATTTTCTCTGCGGATATGGGGCCCTCTACCCGAGACTTTATGCATTGGGTGTCGGCTTTAATCGCAATGCCAGCAGTTGCCTATTCTGGTCAAGTGTTCTTTAAATCCGCCATAGGGGCATTGCGTGCGGGCCGCTTGAACATGGATGTCCCGATATCGCTTGCTGTTATTCTTGCAACTGGGATGAGCCTATCGGAAACCATACAAAGTGGCGAATATGCCTATTTCGATGCGGCCGTCACGTTGTTGTTCTTCCTGCTTATCGGACGGTATCTCGATAACCGTGCCAGAAGCAAGGCGCGCTCGGCTGCGGAACGGCTGTTATTAATGAAAGCCGTTGCGGCAACCATTATTGAAGCGGATGGGAGCCATCGTTCTGTATCCGCCGATGCGGTTACGCCCGGCACTTTGGTTCATGTTGCAATGGGAGAACGGTTCCCTGTTGATGGTGAGATATCTAAAGGCCGAACGACCATTGATAATAGTCTTGTGACAGGTGAAAGCCTGCCGATTGACGCGAAGACGGGGGAGGCTGTTTTTGCTGGAACCATGAATTTGTCAGCGCCAGTTCAAGTCTTGGCGACAAAGACAGGGGATAACACTCTGCTGGGCGATATTGTTCGTCTGATGGAGAATGCGGAACAAGGGCGCGCAAAATATGTGCGTTTAGCCGATCGCATCGCTGAATATTATGCGCCCGCGGTTCATGTGCTGGCGGCGCTTACTTTTGCGGGCTGGTGGTTGCTCGGGGCAAATTGGCAAGTGGCCTTATTTCAAGGGGTTGCTGTCCTGATTATCACATGCCCTTGCGCGTTAGGTCTCGCTGTACCAGTTGTCCAAGTGGTCGCAAGTGGCCGGTTGCTTCAAAGCGGCATATTGGTAAAGGCTGCCGATGGGCTAGAACGACTGGCACAAATTGATACAGTTGTTTTTGATAAAACGGGCACCTTAACGGAAGGGCGCCTTGATTTAATAAATCAGGCGGAAATCCAGAAAGAGGATCTGGACTTGGCTGCTTGTATCGCTAAATCCAGTAGACATCCACTTGCGCAAGCGGTAGCGCGAATGGGCGATGAGACAGGCATGGTGGTCGATGTGGAAGAACATCCCGGGCGGGGATTGAGCACCAAAATCCCCCAAGGGGACGTTCGGCTAGGAAGCCGCGAATGGTGTAACATTTCTGCGGATGCTGGTGACTTGTCATTCGGTCCTGAATTGTGGTTGTCGCAGGCTGGAAGAAAACCGGTTCAGTTCTTATTTGAAGATTGTTTGCGCCATAAAGCCGCTGAAACTATTGCCGAGCTCGAAAGTCTCGGATTGTCGGTAGAGTTACTCTCTGGTGACCGAGCAACGGTGGCCGCCGATGTCGCAGCGCAAGTTGGTATTCGTCAGTGGCGCGCTTCAGTAAAGCCGGAAGGAAAAGTAGAGCGTCTTCAAGAGCTGAAAAAGCAAGGCAGAACTGTCCTAATGGTTGGGGATGGTCTTAATGATGCCCCTGCACTCTCTGTGGCCCATGTCTCCATGTCTCCGTCCACGGCCTCTGATATTAGTCAGACCGCTGCTGATTTTGTTTTTCAGGGACGAAGTTTGTCGGCGGTGGTTGAGGCTATACGGGTCGCAAGATTTTCTCATAAATTAGTCGTACAGAATTTTGGAATGGCATTTTTATATAATGCCATTGCTGTGCCCCTTGCTATTATGGGATTTGTGACACCCTTATTCGCGGCGGTTGCCATGTCCTCATCGTCCCTAGTAGTATGTGCAAATTCAATGCGATTAAAAGCAAAGGCAAGGGAGAATAAAGAATGACTGTACTTTTGTTTTTAATACCGATTGCATTGTTTTTAGGAGGGCTTGGTCTTCTGGCCTTTTTGTGGAGCCTGAAATCGGGGCAATATGAAGATTTGGAAGGGGCCGCTAACCGTATCCTCTTTGATGATGATAAAAAACTCTGAAAAAACCAGGGCGCTTAAACTGTAAGCGCCCCAGTGCATCCCTTAGGCCTCCGCCTTTATATGAATGAGGGCTTCTTCTTCTGGGAAGCGAGGACCCCGTTTAGTCTCGTTTCCAGGAGCCGGTTTCTCTGGAATATTAAAAGAGCAAATAAGGGAGAGTGCAGCCATTGCTGTCCCGACCATAAACACACTGGACGGGGATGATAGCCAGAGCATTCCAAAAACAACTGGAATTATAACGGCGGCAATGTGATTGATGGTAAAGCTAACACTCGCCGTTGATGCCATATCTTTTGGGTCAGCAATTTTCTGGAAATAGCTTTTGATGCCAATGGCGAAGGCAAAGAACAAGTGGTCAATTACATAGAGTGTGGCAGCAATATTAGAATTTTCTACGAGCGCGTACCCTGTGAAAACGAGCATCAAGCCAACATATTCAAAAATAAGGGCTTTTCGCTCGCCCCAATGGGCAATTAGGCGACCAATACGCGGTGCTAAAAATATGTTGATCCCATGATTTAGAAGATACAGAGCTGTTACAGTAGAGACTTCATAGCCAAATTTTTCGACCATCATAAAGCCCGCAAAAACCATAAAGATTTGGCGGCGAGCACCGGACAAGAATGTCAGGGCATAGTAGAGCCAGTACCGCTTGCGCAAAACAATCTTTTTTGTCTGAATAGTGTCGATTTTAAAGGTGGGATAAGCGGACCAAGTAACCAAGGCCGTAAAGACAGAGACTGCGCCACCAACAGCGTAGATGATGGCATAATCAAAGGCCGCAAACTTAGTTGCTACATAAATCATCCCATAAACTAATAGGGATGCAAAAGCTTGCGCTGATAATTGCCTTCCCATGACCAAGGGCGTTCTTTCCTTGGATACCAATTGCAATGTCAATGATTGGCGTAAAGTTTCATGATAGTGGAAGCCCACAGACATCAGAATGGTCGTTAAATAAAAGCCAATTTCCGATGGAAATGCGCCAGTAATTGCTACCCCGACACCAAAGACCAGCAAGGACAGCATCATCAGTCGTTGTTCTGATATTAGCAAAAGGACAAAGATTACTGTGAAGGCAAGCAAACCCGGTATTTCGCGAAGAGATTGGAGGATGCCAATTTCACGTCCTGTAAAATCAATAACATCGACGGCAAAATTATTGAGGAGAGCGAGCCAGGTTGCAAAACCTGCGCCCCATCCTGCGGCGGTGATCATTAGAAGATATTCGGGCTGGCGCCAATTTTTTAAATTCATGGTAGGTGATATACTGTTTTTAAATAGATAATGTGTGAATGACTAATTATGAGTAATAGAATAGAAGATTACGTATCGTCTTTCTTTCGCTAAAAAGTCAATTTATACCTCAAAGAAGACAATTTTTTTACCTAATTATAGCAATTGTGAGGAAAGTCATTCAGTTTTCGTCACAATTGTCGTGACTAGCCGTTACCAATAAGCACTGATAGTATGGACGCAAATATTTGAACCGAAAGAAATTTGATGGCAATTTGGGGTAAGGTGTTTGGTGGTGCTGCGGGCCTTTTATTAGGGGGGCCTCTTGGCGCGTTGGTCGGTAGTATAGCGGGTCATGTGGTTGACAAATTTCGGGAAACCTCTGATGAGAACAGCGGCGACGCACCGGATAATGCAAGCTTAAAACAAGTGGCTTTCACTATTGCCGTGGTGGCCCTAGGCGCCAAACTTGCCAAAGCTGATGGTGTGGTCACACGAGACGAGGTGGATGCGTTTAAGCGTGTCTTTAGAATACCGCCCGAAGAAGAAGCAAATTTTGGGAAAGTTTTTAATCGGGCGCGCCAGAATACCGCAGGATACGAAGGTTATGCGCATCAGGTCGAGAAAATGTTCCGGGATACACCGCAAGTTATGGAAGACTTGTTGCACGGACTATTTACCATTGCGATGGCAGATGGCGTCCTTCATCCAGATGAAGATATATATCTTCGTAATATCGCCAGTATTTTTGGTTTTGTTGAAAATGACTATGACAGGTTCCGTGGGTATCATTTAGGCGAGGACGTTAGAGATCCGTATCAAATTTTGGGTGTCGCGCCAGGTGTCTCGGATACAGAACTGAAAAAAGCATATCGCAAACTTATTCGAGAAAACCATCCTGATAAAGCAATCGCGCAAGGGCTACCGCAAGAATTTGTGGATGTTGCCAATGGAAAGCTTGCCACAATCAATGCCGCATATGATGACGTTGCTAAACGTCGGGGAATTTAAGGTGTGCTTGCTTAGGCTGATGTAAAAATGACAGACCAAATCATTAACACTCCGTCACCCAACTATAATGCTCGTCGCGGCGGTAAGAAAGCAGAGATGCTTGTTCTTCATTACACGGGGATGACCAGTGCTGAGGCCGCGCTAGACCGATTGTGTGATCCTACATCAAATGTGAGTGCCCATTACCTGGTGACTGAGCAGGGGCAAGTATACGGGTTGGTCGATGAGAAAGATCGCGCGTGGCATGCAGGGGTTGGGTGCTGGCGCGGAGAGACGGACATTAATTCAGCCTCTATCGGCATTGAAATTGTTAATCCCGGTCATGAATTTGGATATGTTCCATTCCCCAAATTGCAAATGCAGGCAGTAATTGATCTTTCTCGGAAAATTGTGACCAGACATCCGATAGAAGCTTATAACGTGATCGGTCATTCTGATTTGGCACCGGATCGAAAACAGGATCCGGGTGAATTATTTGACTGGAAAAAGCTAGCAAGCAATGGTGTCGGGATTTGGGTCACGCCAGACGTTGCGGGTGAAGGGGCACTTGCCGACATTCCCCGGTTACTTTTTGAAATTGGGTATGAGCTGCCTGATGGCATGGCTATATCTGACGTGATCACAGCATTTCAGCGGCACTGGCGGCAAAATTCGGTCACCGGAGAAATTGATCAAGAAACACAGGATCTAATAATTGCACTACACCGCGCCGTGAAGCGCTTGACGTGAAACCGATTGAGGCTTAAATCAACTCTGCCAGATGACTGGGTGATCGCTGCTTGCATTTATGTAAGGAGAGGAAAGTCCGGGCTCCACGGAAATACGGTGCCGGTTAATGGCCGGCGGGGGTGACCCTAGGGAAAGTGCCACAGAAAGCAAACCGCCTGATTTTAATCAGGTAAGGGTGAAAGGGTGTGGTAAGAGCGCACCGCGCGCCTGGCAACAGGGGCGGCACGGTAAACCCCACCGGGAGCAAAACCAAATAGGGACAGCCGATGCAAGGATTTATCTGTTGCGTAAGCTGGTTTTTCGAGCTGCTGTCCGGGTTGGTTGCATGAGGTGTCTGGTAACAGGCATCCTAGATGAATGGTCATCCATCGAGAAATCGAGGACAAAACCCGGCTTACAGGTCATCTGGCAATAATTTTAGATTGTGGCTTATAGACAAATGAGCTGAACATGCGTATCTCTCTATTCTTACATAACAGAAGTGAGCGTTAATGCGGATCGCCGGCAAAAAAATAGTTCTTTCAGCATTCTTGTGGCTATTGTCCATTTCTCCTGCAGCTGCATCCGGTGGAGAGCTGCCGTCGTTGGTACGGGACATTGGTACGGCTTTGTTTGTTGCAAGCTTGCTTGTTGTGATCGCCGTTCGATTTAAAATCCCAAGCATCGCGGCCTTTCTCTTGGCAGGAATTTTGATTGGCCCTGTTGGCTTTAAGTTAATTACCGAATTTGAGAATATCGAAACGATCGCAGAACTCGGTTTCATTTTGCTTTTGTTCATGATCGGCTTGGAAATCGATATTCGTAAATTGATTAGCAGCGGAAAAACAATTGTTGTGCCGGGTGTCTTGCAATATCCACTCAGTGTTCTATTCGGATTTCTCGTCATTAAGGGATTGGTTTGGTTAGGGCTCGCCAATGGATTGTCGGGGCAATTCGATGCGCTTTACTTCGGTATTTTAATCGCAGGATCCTCGACGCTACTGGTTATAAAGTTGTTTCAAGAAAGGTATGAACTGGATACAGAATCTGGCCGTATCTCCCTCGGGATGCTCGTGTTTCAGGATATCTGGGCGATTATTGTCATCATAATGCAGCCCAATTTTGATTCGCCTGAACTCTTACCGGTTTTAGTGTCCTTCCTTGGCATCCTCATGTTGGTCGGAATCTCTTACGGGCTTGCCAATACGATTGTTGCAAAAGCTTTCCGGTGGCTTTCAAAAGAACCTCAAACCATGTTCGTTGGTGCTATTGGGTGGTGCTTTCTGATTGTATTCATTGGGGGTGGGCTTGATGATATTTCTGCCTATTTCTTAGGGATGGATACGACATTGTCGGTTGGCTCCGGCATGTGCGCTCTCGTTGCTGGTATCACAATTGCAACCCAACCCTACAGCCGGGAGATTATTGGAAAAGTAGGGGTTGTCCGAGACTTCTTTATCGTTCTTTTCTTCGTCGGCCTTGGGATGACAATCCCCGTTATTACGGATATGAGCATTATATGGATTGCCCTTGCTTTGGCATTCTTCTCATTGTTGAGCAGGCAGTTGATTTTCTTCCCCCTCTTCTATTTTACGGGGGGGGATCAACGTCTCGCCCAAATGACGTCTGTTCGTCTGGCGCAGCTTTCTGAATTTGGACTGGTGATCGCTTATTTGGGAACGCAACATGGGCATCTGTCCGATGCCTTTTCCAGTGCAATCATAATCGGTTTTATTATGACGGCATTAATTACACCGACCTTGTATCAAAAGGCGTACCGGATTCATTTGTGGATATCTCCTTGGTTCAACAAAATCGGCTTTAAGGAACCCCCTTCCGGGGTTGAAGAAGGCCAAGATCATGCTGATATCGTTTTGCTGGGTTTCCATCGCGTGGCGTCCTCCTTGCTTCATGAAATTATTATCAACAAGCCCGAACTTATTCCTAGAATTTTGGTCATTGATTTTAATGTTCAACTCCATCCTGCCATTCGAAAGATGGGGGTTAAAGTACGTTATGGCGACCTAGCCAATGAGCATACGTTGGAGCATGCCGGGATCGGTAAAGCAAAAGTAGTTGTGGCAACCATTCCCGATGACATTTTGCGCGGAATAAATAATGAAAAATTGGTTGAATGCGTCAGGCGGCACAATAAGGACGCCATTATCATCTCGAACGCGGAACAGCCCTTCAGTGCAACTGATCTATATAAAGCGGGCGCGGATTATGTGTATATGGGGCGGGTGAATACCGCCCGTGCTCTGGATGAGATTATCAGCAGGACACTTGACGGGTCCCTTAATGAATTTCGTGAAGAGCAAGAAGAAAAACACGGAAAATCTCATGAAAGAACAGAGATTCTCGACTAATCTACCCCTCTCTTGCTACAAATTCTATAGATTGAGTAGCGGTCCGCTTTGTGTGTTTTCGCTTAAATGGTGAGTTGAGAAAACGGTTGGTGGCAGCTATCAAGTCTTGAATATAGACAGCCTCCGGATTTTGCCTTACCTCTTCTGCGACAGCAGTAACAACCTTTACTAAATGGCTAGATATGAGAAATTCAGGATTAGCATGATCCAGCAGTCCTTTCTTTGCTTCTTTCAAGAAAGCATCAGTATCATCTACATACCATTTTTCCATATTTTGAGAAAAATCTACATAAGCCGCATTTCGCCCTGAAAAACAAGCCATCTGAAGGAGTGTTTGGGGCCATAATTGAGGCGTTTTTTCACAGAAAGTTCGGGCGGCATTGGAAAAGGTGAGACCATGAGAGAAGGCTAGCCAAGTGATGTTGTAAGATACTGGCTTGTCCCATTTCTCCATAAGATCTGCTTTGAAATAAAGCATGTTTCGCGCAAGTTGGTGAAGAATTCTAGGATATAGATTTTCAGGATCTTCTCTTGAATGGGCAAGGGTGTGGGCGAGGCTTTGATTAACGTTTTTGCCCTCTAGTGAAAAATCTTCAAATTCAGAACTGGATGTTTTTTCCCATTCATTCAAAGCAGGGGTATATCGCTTAAATTCCGGCAGTAGCTCTTCTCTGCGAGCAAAGATAAGGCTCCTTACAAGTGCCTTTAAAAGTGGCCCGATTACGGTGGGACCAAGTGTCTCGATTAACTGTTGAGTTTTATATGTATAGATCGCTGAATGACCGAAATCAGCGTAATGGGCCAGCGCACATTTTCGAAGGCTTGAAAAAAGGGTCTCCTGGTCAACTGCGTCCTTCAATGCGCCATTTAATAAAGAAATTGCCTGATCTTCATCTTCGTCTTCAAGTGCAGTTTCAAACTGAAGGCTGTTGAAGGGCTGGCTTTTGTTTGTAAAGGAGTGTTTGGGCTCTCGCAAACTGTCCCAAGACATATGCCCCACAGTCTCTAATAGAGGAACTAGTTTTTCAGACGCGGTTTCAGACGTATCATCCCTAAGCTTAAGCCAGTCTTGCGCCGCAGCAAACGCATGTGTCATGCCATATTCAAAACGATCGTGAGTCCATTGGATTGCCTGCCTGACGGCTTCAAGGGGGTCGCCTCCGACCTTTTGTAGTCTGGCGATCTCTCTTGCCATACGATCATATTCTTGGCCTTTGAAACTTGCCTTCAGGTTTCCAAGAGTTTTTTCGATTTCCACTTCAACAGGAGGCTCTTTTACATCAAGGAAGATGTCATCCCCAATTACTTTTGTTTCATATATTCGTAATTGGTCACCGCCAACCATTGTGTCGCCAGTGATTAAGTCGAATTTCCAGTTATGCCAATTGCAAGTGAGTATGCAGTCCTTGGTAAGCGACCCTTCACTTAACGGATATCCCTCGTGAGGGCAGCGATTGTTGCAGGCGAGTATTTTTGTGTCGGACAAGAATAGAGCGATTTGTTTGCGATCAACCTTTACGACAAGGCGTTTGCGTGTGTTCAATTCTTTGACGGAGGCGACTTTGACAAATTTGCTATTCATTTTCTGATCCTTGACTTAAGAAATTTGAAAATCGATACCCTGTAAATGTTGAAGTCAGTTAGATATGGTGAGACCGACCAGGCCAGCTAGTCTCAGTCGAAATCTATTGCATGGAGCGGAGCATCCAGGCTGTTTTCTCGTGAATGCGCATACGATCTGACACCAATGCCGAGGTGGATTCATCTTCGGCTTTTTGCGAAAGACTCAAGACTTTCCGGCATGTTTTCACAACTTGTTCATGGCCACGGGTTAATATGGACAGCATCTCGGATGGGGCAGGGACACCTTCAATTTCATTAATGCTACTCAGCTCATTGAAGGTTTTATATGTACCGGGAGCAGCGACGCCAAGCGTGCGAATACGTTCTGCAATCTCATCAACAGCCATTGCAAGTTCAGTATAATGTTCTTCAAACATGAGATGTAGTTCGCGAAACTGCGGGCCCGTGACATTCCAATGAAAATTGTGGGTTTGGAGGTAGAGAGTGTAGGAATCTGCGAGCAGATTTTTTAGCCCATCAGCAATCTTTGTCATATCTTCTTGGGTGATGCCTATGTCGATTGGTTTCATTTGAGGCTCCTTAATGCAGATTAGAATTATTCTAATAATACATGATTTAAATTAGATTGAAAGGTCTTTCTTAAAAGTGGGTTTACGTACGCGGGCACATTTAACGTGGGTAAAATCTCAGTTCTGACGGAATTTCTGGAAAATACTCTTCCGGTCTTCTGCTTAGCCGAAAACTGGTCTTTCTGCGTCATTGTTTTCAGATGTGTGAGCTTAATGAAATATATATATTACAATTACGTCATAAAGGTTACATATAAAACGCTTTTTTTACGGTGATTTGGGTGTGGCGAGATCTTCGTTTTTGGAAGTTAGCTATTTCGAGTTTCTCTCTGAATTGACAAGAATTTGGCAGTTTAAAAGGGGATATTGACGAAATTCTCTTCCCATATTAATTGAAACAATGTTTTTATATAAGTGGTCTTTTAATTTAATTGCTGTTTTTTAGCGAAATCATAATTGGAACATAACATGAACGAAGTAACGGAAGGGTTGTTCGGGATGTTTTGAGTATTCGTATTCGTAGGGTGATCAATAAAGGATGACGAGTCTAATATAGCGACAATTTTATCTATTAGCGAATACTTGAAATCCATGTTTTTCAACTGTAAATCCATTGACTCCCATGAAATTCCATGCTACTCCATAAAATCCCATTTTCTCACTGTTTTTAGGTGTTGTTCCGAGGAAATTGGCTGAATTTTAGGAGTTTGCGGCTTTATGGCCCTGTTTTTGTCAAAATATGAAAACAAGATCGATAAGAAGGGGCGGGTTTCTGTACCCGCGCGCTTTCGATCTGTTTTGGCAGATAGCGGTAATAGCTCTGTGGTTTTGTTTTCATCCTTCGATGGCGACTCCATAAATGCTTGCGGTATGGAAGTGATGGAGGGGTTGCTGGAAAAGATCGGTGCTTTTGATCCATTTTCCGAAGATCGCGAAGCTGATGCCGATGTTTTGATGGCCGAATCCGTTGAACTTCCAATTGATGGCGATGGTCGGATTGTTATTCCATTGGATATGTTGGCAGCAGCAGAAATCGAAGGATCCTGTTTGTTCGCAGGGCGCGGGGATAGTTTCCAGATTTGGCAGCCAAAAGCGTTTGAAGCACGCATGAAAGAAGCGAAAGAGCGTGCGCGCGCTAAGCGAGCCAAAAGTGCAACGACAGATCGAGGGGCATGATATGTCACAAGATCGTCCGCATGTTTCCGTATTACTCAATGAAGTTCTCCGCGTCTTAGCTCCCGGTGACGGTGAGCTATTTGTTGACGGCACCTTTGGGGCTGGCGGATATAGTCGTGCCATATTGGATTCCGCAGACTGCCGGGTGATTGGGATTGACCGCGATCCAAGGGCAATTGCTTTCGGTCGCGAAATGGAAGCCGAATATGGTGGTCGGTTAACAGTATTGGAAGGCTGTTACGCTGATATGGATGTGTTGCTTGCTGGTATCGGTGTGACGAAAGTTGACGGGATCGCGCTGGATATTGGTGTCTCTTCAATGCAGATTGATGAGGCTGATCGCGGATTTTCCTTTAACAGGGACGGGCCGTTGGATATGCGCATGTCGGCAGAAGGACCTACCGCTGCTGATGTTGTGAATACAGAGAGCGAGACGGAGCTTGCCAATATTATTTATCGGTTGGGAGAGGAACGACTTTCCCGTGTGGTAGCTCGTGAGATTGTTAAACGCCGTGAATTGAAATTATTTACCAGTACACTTGAATTGGCGGAAGCGGTGGCCACGGTCGTGCTCCCCACAGGTAAGGGAATCCATCCTGCTACCCGTACCTTCCAAGCGTTGCGTATATTTGTGAACGATGAGCTGGGGCAATTGTCAGCGGGATTGATTGCGTCAGAACGACTGCTTAGTGAAGGCGGTCGTCTTGCAGTCGTGTCATTCCATAGTTTAGAAGATCGACGCGTAAAAAGTTTTTTGACAAAACGGTCGGCGGCGCGTGCCAATCCTTCCCGGCATCTGCCTCCTAGTGATGACGGTCCCGCATCTTCCTTCAAGCTAATTAAGCGTGGTGCCATTAAGGCTGGGGAGGAAGAGATCTCGGCTAACGTGCGTTCTAGGTCAGCACGGCTACGCGGCGCCATTAGAACGGATGCTCCAGCGATGGAGGATGAAGGATGAAATGGAACCTGACACTTATCCTCGTCCTTATCGTTGCCGCGGTCTCTTACGGTTTGTACCAATTGTCCTACGAAGTTCAGCAGCTTGGTACTGATTTACGGAAATTACGGGCGGGTATTACTGAAAATAGAGCGTCAGTTCAAGTGTTGAAAGCGGAATGGGCGTATGAAAATCGCCCTGCCAATTTACAGATTTTGGCGGCGAAACATTTGCCCCTTTTGCTTGTCGCGCCTTATCAGGTCGCGGAAATTCAAGATTTACCGTCTCGTGTCACGGATCCTTTCGCGGCTTCTTTGAGCGTTATACCTGTTCCTCGGTTTAAACCCTGGCGTAGAGGGTATGGTAATGACGACACGCCTCAGCGGCCGCTTCATGTTGCAAAATATGTGGGGCCAAGCCAAATTGGCGAGGGCGTGGAATGAGCGATTATTCCTATCATGCGTCTGGGTCGCGCGATGGGACCGGTGCAAAAGGGTCTATTGTCGTGTCAACGCAACGGGCTGCAATTCATCTTGAAGGAAGTGCAAAGGAAACACTGGAGCAGGGGCGAAACCGTTTGGTTGTTGCTGGCGTCCTTTTTGCATTTTGTTTTTTTGTATTAGCGGGACGCCTCGTCGGGTTGGCTTTAAGTGGCATTGGTCAAGATAAAGATGTGACGGTCTATTCACAAACAATCCAAAGAAAGCCTACGATAACGGCAAGCCGAGCTGATATTTATGACCGTTCTGGTGTTTTGTTGGCAACGACGTTGGATACGGTTTCTGTCTTTGCAGATCCGACGCGAATTCTTGATCCAATAGATGCTGCTAAAAAACTGACATCTGTCTTGCAGGATCTTAGTCGGGCGTCTGTCACATCCAAACTGTCGTCCAAACGTAACTTTGTTTGGCTTAAACGGCATTTAACACCCAAGCAACAAAATCAGATAAACAGTCTGGGAATACCCGGTGTTTTCTTTAGAAAAGAAGAAAAAAGAGTCTATCCGTTAGGGCCGGTTGCCGCGCATTTGATTGGCTACACGGATGTGGACAATAACGGTATTGCGGGTGTTGAGAAATACTTTGATGACGGCTTGTCGGGCCGAAACGGATCAAAAGTAGGGCCTATTAGTTTATCTGTTGATGTGCGTGTCCAACATGCGCTTCGTGATGAATTAACACGTTTTATGTCTATTTTCCGTGCGATCGGCGCTGCTGGCATGGTCATGGATGTCAAAACCGGGGAAGTCTTAGGAATGGCGTCCTTACCTGATTTTGACCCCAATCGTCCTCAAGATTTTCCCTCTCAGAACAAATTCAATCGGGCGACTTTAGGCGTCTATGAAATGGGATCCACTTTTAAAACCTTCACCACGGCCATGGCGTTGGATACAAGGTCTGTGTCTTTACGAGACGGTTTTGATGCAACTGATCCAATTCGTGTCGCGGGATTTCGTATTCGGGATGATCACCCGAAGAAAAGATGGTTATCCGTACCTGAAATTTTCATTTATTCCTCAAATATCGGCACAGCGAAGATGGCCGATTCCATTGGACCAAAACGTCATAAAGCATTCCTGCGAAAATTAGGCCTTTTGGATAAGCCTGTGATTGAGATGCCTGAGGTGGGTGCCCCACTTTTGCCATTGAGATGGAATAGTCTTGAGACCATGACAATTTCTTACGGCCATGGCCTTTCTGTAAGTCCCTTACAGTTAAGTACGGCAGTCGGCGCTATTGTTAATGGTGGCTTGTATATCAAGCCAACTATTTTAAAAAAATCGGCAAAAGAAGCACCTGAAGGAAAACGCGTTATTCGCAAAAAGACATCTGATACTGTCCGTCGATTGATGCGCCTAGTTGTTGAAAAAGGAACGGGCTCAAAAGCGGCCGCTAAAGGTTACTTGGTTGGCGGTAAAACGGGCACAGCGGAGAAGGCTGTAAATGGTCGGTATAAACGAGATGCCCTTCTGACGTCCTTCGTCAGTGCCTTTCCGATGAACAATCCTCGTTATGTCGTTTTTGCCATGTTGGATGAGCCAAAAGGAAATGCTTCTACCCATGGGTTTAGAGGAGCCGGCTGGACTACAGCACCGATCGTAAGCCGACTTATAACGCGTTTAGGGCCGCTGTTGGGTGTGAAGCCAGTGGACGAGGCTAGTGACGTTGTGAAGGCCGAAATGTTTGTTCCAGTTTATTCGCGGGAGAAGAAGCTTGCGACTTACTGATTTATTTATCGGTGCAACCATCCGACAACTTGAGAATAAACAAGTTGAGGGATTGACTGCGGATAGCCGGGAAGTGAAGCCAGGATTTGTTTTCGCGGCCCTGAGTGGTGTTGTGGCCGATGGTGCCTCCTATATCAAGGATGCGATTGAAAACGGTGCTGTCGCAATTGTTACTGATACGTCTTATGATCCGATTGATTGCCCTATCTATTGTTATCAAAGTGAAAATCCCCGCCTG
This sequence comes from Sneathiella sp., assembly GCA_036960695.1. Classification (GTDB taxonomy): domain Bacteria; phylum Pseudomonadota; class Alphaproteobacteria; order Sneathiellales; family Sneathiellaceae; genus Sneathiella. The sequence goes on along the minus strand of JBALXM010000013.1, from coordinate 41,196 downwards.
ACGCTAGCAACGATCGCATCGAGATTTTATGACGGTGCGCCGGAACATATTCTCGCGGTCACGGGCACGAATGGGAAAACATCGGTTGCTCATTTTATACGCCTAATCTGGCAATCATTGGGACTGAATTCGGCAAGTCTGGGAACGCTCGGTATCATTTCCAACGAAAATGCTAGCCCGCTATCCTATACGACGCCAGATCCAGTGCTTCTGCATAAAATTCTGTCGGATATGGTTTCAAGCGGTGTGACGCATGCCGTGATTGAGGCGTCCAGTCATGGGCTGGATCAATACCGGCTTGATGCGGTTAAGGTGAGCGTTGCTGGGTTTACGAATTTATCCCGGGATCATTTGGATTATCATTCGACTTTTGACGCATATTTAAACGCGAAGCTGGGGCTGGTTCGCCGCGTTGTGGAACCCGATGGGTGCGTTGTTCTGAACGCAGACTCTGATGTTTTCGCAGAATTTAAAAAAGCAGCGACGGATCGTGGCCTGCAAGTGTTGAGTTATGGATATGCAGGCTCAGACATAAAGCTGAAGTCAGTGGTCTCTCATCATGCAGGGCAGAAGGCGACAATTTCTGTAATGGGACGGGATTACGTAATTGAGCTTCCCCTTGTCGGTGAATTCCAAGTGCTCAATATTTTGTGTGCTATTGGTATGGTTATTGGGTCCGGTGCGGATATTAGCCGTGTGATTAAAGCGCTTGATGCCATTGAAAATGTTCCCGGTCGACTAGAAAAAATTGTGAATTTAACGTCAGGGGCCTCGGTTTATGTTGATTTTGCCCATACGCCGGATGCGTTGGAGACAGTCTTAAATTCCCTCCGTCCGCATACTTCAACCAATATTCACGTGGTTGTCGGATGTGGTGGCGATCGGGATAAAGGCAAGCGCTCAATCATGGGGGCGATTGCTGGACGGCTTGCAGATAAAGTTTATGTCACCGACGACAATCCTAGAACAGAGGACGCCGCCACTATCCGTAGCCAGGTGTTAGAAGGATGTCCGGCAGCGATAGAGATCGGTGATCGCCGTGACGCCATTCAAGCTGCAATGAGAGCGGCAAAGGCTGGCGATATTGTTCTTGTCGCAGGTAAGGGGCATGAAAGCGGTCAAATTGTCGGTACAAAAGTAATACCGTTTAATGATAATGCGGTCGTAAAGGAAATTGCGGTAAAAGAGGAGATGTGCGCATGAACCATTCTCCTCTTTGGATTGGAAGCGATGTCGTTGTAGCGACGGACGGGACATGTGCAAATTCCAATTGGATTGCAACAGGCGTTGCCATCGATAGCCGTACAGTAGAGAACGGCGATCTTTTTATCGCTATTAGCGGACCCAATCATGATGGTCATTCCTATGTCAAAATGGCATTGGAAAAAGGAGCTACCGCCGCGATTGTTAGCGCCGTGCCAAGCGATGTTCCGGCAAATGCTAATCTAGTCATTGTGTCTGACACATTAATCGCGATGGAAAACTTGGGAAAAGCCGCACGGGCGCGCAGTTCAGCCAAGGTGATAGCTATTACGGGAAGCGTCGGGAAAACCGGCACAAAAGAAGCTTTAGCTCATATCCTTCAAAGGCAAGGCAGAACCCATTATAGCGTCGGCAGCTTTAACAATCATTGGGGTGTACCATTGTCTTTGTCCCGTATGCCTGCGGATGCAGAATATGGGATTTTCGAGCTGGGCATGAACCATGCCGGGGAGCTGGGACCGCTATCTAAGATGGTAAGTCCACATGTTGCAATTATTACAACTGTTGCCGCCGCCCATTTAGAATTCTTTAAAAACATATCTGACATCGCGTTGGCAAAGGCTGAAATCTTTGAAGGTGTGATGAGTGATGGCGCTGTATTCTTGAACGCCGACAACGAGCATTGTGATCTGTTGGTGGAGAAAGCCAAACAAGCAGGAATTTCTAACGTGGTGTTGTTTGGTGAAAAAGCAGGATCTCAAATACACCTTGAGAATGTCGAATTAACACCACAGTCTAGTCATATCCAAGCCTCATTATTCGATGAAAATGTTTCCTTCACATTGTCTGTCCCAGGACGTCATTGGGTGCAGAATGTTTTGGCAATTTTGGGCGCAGTTAAACATGTTGGCGCAGATGTTCACAAAGCCTGTGATGCCCTAGGATCTATGGTGGCACCTTCTGGCCGCGGAGCAAGCATGACACTGTACTGCGACGGCGGAAAATTTACGGTTATTGATGAAAGTTATAATGCAAGTCCTATTGCGATGCAGGCTGCCTTTAAAGTGCTTGGTAAAATGACACCCGATAGAGAAGGCCGTCGTTTTGCCATTTTGGGAGACATGAGAGAGCTTGGCGATAATTCTTCCGATATTCATGGGAATTTAGCAAATGATATTACCGCCAATGGTATTGATATGGTATATGCCGCTGGTCCTAATATGAAGCATTTGTCAGACGCTCTTCCTGAACCTATTAATACGTTTCACGCCGAGACTTCTGCCCAATTGGTGGAACCCGTGCTCAGGGACATAAAAGCAGGCGATATTGTGCTGATTAAAGGCTCTCTGGGGAGCAAGATGAAATTAGTTTTAGAGGCGTTAGTCGCGCATTCAGATGGTTTGTCTGATGCCCATAAGGCCGGAGTTTAGAGTATGTTATATAATTTCCTTTTCCCCCTTGCTGATGATTTCGCCATATTTAATCTATTCCGATACCTGACATTTCGGACGGGCGGCGCTGTTATGACCGCATTACTGATCAGCTTTCTGATGGGGCCGATGGTCATTAACTGGCTGAAAAGCAAACAACGTCGGGGTCAGCCAATAAGAGACGATGGCCCGCAATCTCACATTATTGCAAAACAAGGTACGCCAACTATGGGTGGCTTCCTTATTTTGTTGGCGCTCGGCATTGGAACCATTCTTTGGGCGGATTTAACCAACCAGTTTGTGTGGGCCGTTCTTCTTGTGACCATGGGCTTTGGGGCTATCGGATTTGCCGATGATTTTTTGAAGGTTAGCCGCCATAATACACGCGGACTGCCAGGCAAAGTAAAACTGCTCTTGGAAGTTCTCATTGCGTTGGTAGCGATAATCTGGATTGTAAAAATTAGTGACCCTGAAATCGCAACAGGGCTGACTATTCCATTTTTGAAAAATGTCTTGATCGATCTAGGATGGTTTTACATCCCCTTTGGAATGTTGGTCGTGATCGGAACTTCAAACGCTGTTAATCTAACAGATGGTTTGGATGGACTGGCCATCGTCCCCGTTATGATCGCAGGTACTTCTTTTGGTTTGATTGCCTATCTTGTGGGTAACACTGTATTCGCTGAATATTTGCAAATTCAGGCCGTGCCGGGTTCTGGCGAGCTTTTGGTTTTCTGTGGGGCGCTTGTTGGCGCTAGTCTTGGGTTCTTGTGGTTCAATGCCCCGCCTGCCATGGTTTTCATGGGGGATACAGGTTCTCTCGCAATGGGCGGTGCGCTTGGGTCAATCAGTGTGGTGACGCGTCACGAAATCGTCCTTGCCATTATTGGTGGGTTGTTTGTTCTGGAAACGGTTTCGGTCATTGTTCAGGTCGCATCCTTCAAATTGACGGGCCGGCGTGTTTTCCGCATGGCCCCGCTTCATCACCATTTTGAGCAAAAAGGGTGGGCCGAACCCACAATTGTTATTCGGTTTTGGATCATTGCCGTAATTCTGGCACTCGTTGGTCTGGCTTCGTTGAAGTTGAGATAAAGTATGATGGACAGTCGCGCATATCAAAATAAAAATGTTGCTGTATTTGGCCTTGGCAAAAGTGGTTTTGCGACGGCAAAAAGGCTGCATGAAGGACATGCGCGGGTGTCTGTTTGGGATGATAATGAAGACCGGAGAACGGAGGCCCAGGAAATTGGGCTGACTGTCAGCGATATGGTCGGGGGTGGATGGCAAAAGCCTGAGCTTTTGATCTTAAGTCCAGGTGTACCCCTTACTCATCCCACCCCCCATTCGGTGGTTAAGCTTGCAAAAACATCCAATACAGAAATTATTGGAGATATTGAAGTATTTCTAAATGAGAAAAGTGCCGGAAAAGTTGTCGGCATTACGGGAACCAACGGTAAATCGACCACAACCGCGCTCATTCACCATATTCTGGCATCATGCGGTCGTGAAGCGGCCCTTGGGGGAAATTTTGGAACCCCTGTAATGGATCTGCCTCAGCTTAGCGACGACGGGTCTTACATTCTGGAACTGTCTTCCTACCAATTGGATTTGACCCCTTCCTGGCGCGCTGACATCGCAATTATTCTGAATATAACGCCGGATCATTTGGACCGTCATGGTGACATGGCAGGATATGTGGCTATTAAAGAACGTATCTTCCAACATCAGACAGAAGATGATGTGGCTGTCGTCAATTTCGACGATCCAATATGCCGTGAAATGGGCCAGCGATTGAAGGTGACGGGACGGCAGAGTATTGTTCCGATTTCTGTCGAGGAGAAACTGACCGATGGTGTCAGCGTCCTATCGGGCCTGCTAGTTGACAACTCTGTACCGGGGAGTGCCTGGTCTTTGGATATCAGTGAAATAATTGGCTTGCGTGGGCGCCATAATTGGCAAAATGCAGCAGCGGCAGTGGCTACAGTTCGTAAATTGGGCCTCAGCGATACCGAAATTCAAGCTGGACTGGAAAGTTTCAAAGGGCTTGCTCATCGGATGGAGCTTGTTGCCCTTGAACAGGGTCTTCGTTTTGTAAATGATTCAAAAGCCACCAACGCTGAAGCAGCTGAAAAAGCGCTTGCCTCTTTTGATAATATATACTGGATTTGCGGCGGCATTGCTAAAGCGGGTGGTATCGAGACTTTGTCACCCTATTTTCAGAATATTGCTCATGCCTATTTAATTGGCGAAGCAGAAGATCTTTTCGCAAATACCCTTGAAGGTCACGTTGATTATACAAAATGCTGCGACCTCGAAACAGCAACTCGGCAAGCCATAACAGATGCAAGGGCAAAGAATGCTGATGCGACGATTTTGTTATCGCCTGCATCTGCGAGTTTTGATCAATTTCCAAGTTTTGAAGCCCGCGGCGACGCGTTTCGCGATTTAGTGCGACGGGGGATTGAATGACAACATTTACCCGTCTTGATCGATCTGTCGTAGGACGCTGGTGGTGGACAGTTGATCGCTGGACTTTGCTTGCTGTGGCCTTGTTGCTTGCAATGGGCGGCGTAATGGTTTTGGCGGCAAGCCCTGCTGTTGCCAACACTTTGCGTCTGGATAGTTTTCATTTTGTAAAACGTCAATTCATGTATGTCCCAATGGCAATTTCTGTCATTTTTACAGTCTCACTCATGTCTCCGCTATGGGTTCGGCGGTTGGCGGTGGTAGTTTTTGGCATTTGCTTGATCTTGACGCTGGCGACGCTGCTTATCGGTCCTGAAGTAAAAGGGGCTAAGCGTTGGATCCAATTGGGCAGCTTCACGTTGCAGCCTACCGAGTTTTTAAAGCCAACCTTTGCCGTAGTGTCCGCCTGGATGTTCGCACAACAGCGGAAAAATGATGACATTCCCGGAAATTTAATTTCCATGGGATTGTTTGTGATTGTTGTAACGCTGCTTCTATTACAACCAGATGTCGGAATGACGCTGGTCGTGTGTGCTGTCTGGTTCGCACAATTTTTTCTTGCGGGTTTACCTATATTCTGGGTCGTTCTGTTCCTGGCGGTCGGTATCATTAGTGCTGCTGGTGCCTATGCCTTATTCCCCCATGTTGCAAGCCGCGTAGATCGTTTTCTTGATCCTTCGGGTGCTGGAAATTATCAAATTGATCGCGCGATGGAAGCTTTTCAGCGGGGGGGATTTTTTGGTGTTGGTCCGGGGGATGGTTCAGTAAAAAAAGTCCTGCCTGACGCCCATACTGATTTTATTTTCTCTGTCGTCGGGGAAGAATTCGGTGTTCTTTTCTGCCTCGTAATTGTGGCGCTGTTCACCTTCATTGTTCTTCGCGGGTTTAGCCGGCTTTTGGAAGAGAAAAATTTCTTCGTGGTTCTCGCAGCAGCAGGCCTCCTTACTCAATTTGGGTTGCAGGCGGTGATTAATATCGGGGTGAATTTACGCCTAATGCCAACCAAGGGTATGACCCTTCCTTTTGTCTCTTACGGGGGCTCATCCATGCTGGCTCTGGCCTTGTTGATGGGTATGCTGTTGGCCTTTAGTCGCCGACGTGCAGGATCGGGAGAGATTAAATGACCGGTTCTCAAAAACATGTCGTTTTGGCGAGTGGGGGCACTGGCGGGCATATTTTTCCAGCCCGTGCTTTGGCTGAAGAACTTCTTAAACGCGACTATTGTGTGACGCTGCTAACAGACAATAGAGGCGCGAAATATGACAGGCTTTTCCCCGGAGCTTCGGTTGTTTCCATAAAATCAGGATCTCCTTCCATCGGCGGAATAATTGGCAAAGCAAAAGCTGGGCTCAAAATTATTGCTGGTACTTTTGAGGCCGTGGGAATTCTTCGTAAATTGAAGCCCGTTGCTGTTGTGGGGTTTGGCGGTTATCCGTCGATGCCACCTGCGGCGGCTGCGGGTTTTCTTAAAACGCCTTTGATCTTACACGAACAAAATGCCGTTTTAGGCCGCGTGAACAAATTGCTTGCGGGAACGGCTAAATCAATCGCGACATCTTTTCAAGATACTGAAACATCTAACCCTGATGTTGCTCAGAAGATGGTCTATACGGGTAATCCTGTGCGTGATGAGATTTTACGGTTGCACGGTCAAGCGTATAAGGCTCCTCAAAAGGGTGGTGTAATTTCATTGCTGGTTTTAGGGGGCAGCCAAGGGGCTGCAGTGTTTTCGGATGTGATCCCTCGCGCAATTGCAGCTCTTCCGCTGGATCTGCAGAAACGCTTGAAAATTACACAACAATGCCGACCTGAAGATTTAGAAAATGTTCGAGCCCATTATGCTCAGACTGCCGCAAAAACTGATTTGGCAACATTCTTCAAAAATGTGCCTGAATTATTGGCGAATTGTCATTTGGCGATCACTAGATCTGGTGCGTCGACATTGGCGGAACTCGCCGTGGCCGGAAGGCCTGCGATTTTGGTGCCCTATAAACATGCTATGGATAATCACCAGCTTAAAAACGCCCAGAGGGAAGTTGCCAAGGGTGCCGCAGAGCTGATACTGCAAGACGATTTTACTGTTGAGACATTTATGCCCATTTTAAAGACACTACTGAGCCAACCGATAAAACTAGAAAAAATGGCGCAGGCAGCCGCGGATCTTGGTGAAGTTCATGCGGCAAAAAACCTTGCTGATATGGTGGAAAAATTCTCACATTCTGGAAAAAATAGTTCACGATTGAACGGAGAAGACACCTGATGAGAGCACTTCCACTAGATATTGGTATCGTTCACTTTGTTGGCATCGGCGGCATTGGGATGAGCGGCATTGCTGAAGTAATGCATAACCTTGGATATGAAGTGCAGGGATCAGACCTTAACCGAAATGCCAATGTTGATCGCTTGGCAGGGCTGGGTATCAAGGTTTTCGTTGGGCATGACGAAGAAAATCTGGGGGAGACACGGGTTGTCGTTATCTCATCTGCTGTGAAAGCCGATAATGCAGAAGTGAAATATGCGCGCGCTAACATGATCCCAGTTGTTCGGCGGGCTGAAATGCTTGCGGAACTTATGCGGTTGCGTTGGGCGGTTGCCGTCGGCGGAACCCATGGTAAAACCACGACAACTTCGCTCTTAGCGACGATACTTGATGCGGCGAAAATGGAGCCAACTGTCATTAATGGCGGTATTATTAACGCCTATGGTACCAACGCCCGTTTAGGGGATGGTGACTGGATGGTTGTTGAGGCCGACGAGTCTGACGGTAGTTTTATCAAACTCCCCGCAACAATCGCTGTCGTCACGAACATCGATCCCGAACATCTCGATTTTTATGGTGATTTCGATGGCGTGCGGGAAGCATTTAGAACCTTCGTTGAAAATATCCCCTTCTATGGTTTTGCTGCGGTCTGCATTGATCATCCGGAAGTCCAAGCGCTTATCGGGAGAGTGTCCGACAGACGTTTGATTTCCTACGGCCTGACGCCCCAAGCAGACTATCGGGCTGTTGATGTGCGTTTTGAGGCAGGCAGGTCCCGTTTTGATGTTGCTATTAGTGATCGCGTTGGCGGAGATACCCGTTTGATGAAGGGGTTCGAACTCCCTATGCCTGGTGCTCACAACGTTCAGAATGCTATGGCGGCCGTTGCTGTTGGCCGGGAAATGGGCATTGAAGAAGTTGTCTTGAAGCAGGGCTTGAGGGAATTTGGAGGCGTTAAACGGCGCTTTACAAAAACCGGTGAAGTAAATGGGGTTACGATCATCGATGATTATGGTCATCATCCTGTCGAAATTTCATCTGTTTTAAGTGCTGCACGGCAAGCTTATGAAGGCAAAATTATTGCGGTTGTTCAGCCCCATAGATATTCAAGGCTTCAAGATTTGTTTGAAGACTTCTGCACCTGCTTCAACGATGCAGACGTGGTGATTGTGGCAGATATATATGCCGCGGGCGAGGAGCCAATAGAAGGTATTAGTCAGGAAAGTTATGTCGAAGGTCTTCGTACACGCGGCCATAAAAATGTAACGGCGCTGCCCGGACCAGAACATCTATCAACTATGATCCGTGAAGTAGCATCCCCGGGTGATGTCGTGGTCTGCCTTGGGGCGGGGTCCATTTCACTCTGGGCTAATAAATTGCCGTCAGAATTAACGGCCCTGCAAGATATTGAGGGAGCTTCATGAACGCCACCAGCCAAAAAGCTTTCAGCCTAATGGAGCGAATGCCCGCTGTTAAAGGACGGCTGCGGGAAAATGTTGCCCTTGATAAAGTGACGTGGTTTCGTGTTGGTGGACCGGCGGCAGTCATGTTTAAACCCGCCGACGAGACGGATCTGTCCGAATTTTTGAAGGCTCTTGATGGCGATATTCCTGTCTTTACGTTGGGTGTGGGATCAAACCTGCTCGTTCGTGATGGCGGATTTAAGGGTGTGGTTATTCGGCTGGGTCGAGAATTTGCTAAAATCGAGAGGATTGAAGAGAACCGACTGCGTGTTGGAGGCGGGGCGCTTGATGGCAATGCTGCCCGCTTTGCCGCAGAAGCAGGATTGACGGGCGCCGAGTTTTTAAGCGGTATACCTGGCAGTATCGGCGGGGCCCTTCGAATGAATGCGGGCGCTTACGGTACTGAAATGAAGGATGTTCTTGTCTCTGCCACAGCCTATGACGCTCAAGGAACCCGTCACGAAATTAAAGCAAGTGATATGGGTTTTTCCTATCGTCATTCCGATATTCCGAAAGATTGGATATTTACAGAAGCATTGTTACAGCTTGCCGTCGGGAATGACGCCGAAATTGCAGCGAAGATGACTGAAATTGCATCGTCTCGCGCGGAAAGTCAGCCTATTAAAAGTCGGACAGGTGGATCTACCTTCGCAAATCCAGAGGGTAAGAAGTCCTGGGAGTTGATTGATGCTGTCGGGGGCCGGGGCCTTACCATTGGCGCAGCGCAGATTTCTGAGAAACATTGTAATTTTCTGATCAATACTGGCGGCGCAACAGCGAGAGATATCGAAGCAGTGGGAGAAGAAGCCCGGCGCCGTGTGTTCGAGAAATTTGACACACTCCTTCGCTGGGAAATTGTCCGCCTTGGGGATGATTTGGAAGAGGATGCGGATATAGTAGAGAGGGTGGCTTCATGAAACATGTTGCAGTACTGATGGGCGGCTGGTCAGCGGAGAGAGAAGTTTCATTAAGCAGTGGTATGCCTTGCGCTGAGGCTCTGCAACGATGCGGTTATAAGGTCACGCCAATTGATGTTGAAAAGGATATTGCGTCCGTTCTTGACATCGTAAAGCCAGATGTCTGTTTCAACGCGCTTCACGGTCGGTATGGGGAAGATGGCCTTATGCAGGGGGTGCTTGAAATCGCAGGAATTCCCTATACTCATTCAGGTGTTTTGGCTTCAGCCCTCGCAATGGATAAACCAGTTGCCAAAAAATTATTTGAGGCTGGTGGCTTGCGATGTGCAGAAGGCCGCACTTTTACGCGTAAAGAAATTTTGGATGGGGCAAGTTATCCAAAGCCTTTTGTCATCAAACCCCTCAATGAAGGATCAAGTGTTGGCGTTACTATTTTACTCGAAAATGAAAATAGAAGCTTAATTGATATTCCATGGACCTTTGGCAATGAGGTGATGATTGAAACCTATATTCCAGGCCGAGAATTTCACGTGGCCGTTATGGGTGACCAGTCGTTAGGGGTTGTTGAAATTAAGCCTCTAGGGCGCTTTTACGATTACGAAGCGAAATATACGGAAGGGAAGGCCGAACATTTAATGCCTGCCCCGTTATCGCCAGAGAAATACGAAGAGGTTATGGAACTCGGATTGAGAGCCCATCAAATTCTGGGATGCAAGGGCGTAAGCCGAAGTGATTTCCGGCAAAATGAAGAAGGCGAGTTTTTTATTTTAGAAACGAACACCCAGCCGGGGATGACCGAACTGAGCCTTGTTCCGGAAATCGCGGCCCATACAGGTATTCAATTTGACGACCTGGTTCGGTGGATGGTGGAGGACGCCTCATGCAACAGATAAATTTTAATGCAAATGATAGACCTGTCCGCGGACGCGCTGTTAAACGAGCCAAAAGAAAAACGGCAACAAAAAGCCTCTTTCGGAAGAAGGCGACTGTCAAAAAGAAGAGCCGTAGCCAGCGCGGAGAGTTGTTTCTTGTAAGAGTGCTGCGGGTATGTTTTTCAAGTTTGGTAACGTTAATTAGTTCTTCTCAGGTAAATAAGACATCCTCGCGGAAGCGCGGGGCGCGGGGCGGTTGGTCTCGGCTGGCTTCTGTGGGAGCTTTGACACTTGCAATCGTGGGTTCTGTTGGTGGGTTGGGTTTCTATATCGTGCAAAATTCGCTCGTCGAGAAATCTATCGCTTCGATAAAAGTAAATACGCAAGAGGCCCTTACTTCATTAGGGCTGACAGTCCAAGAAATCAGTGTCGCAGGCCGGGAGAGAACATCTTCTAAATCGTTGATGAAAGCTCTGGCTGTGGCGCGCGGCGACAATATTTTCGATTTTGACCCTGAGTTGGCGAGAGAGCGCATCGAACAACTAGGTTGGGTTGAACGAGCGTCTGTGATGCGCCGCTTTCCTGATGAAATCTATGTTCGAATTGATGAACGCCGTCCTTTCGCCCGTTGGCAGAAGGACCGAAAAACAGCCGTCATTGACCGCAAAGGGGCTATCGTCACATATCGTCAAAGTTCTGAATTTCAGTATTTACCCAAAGTAGTGGGGGTCGGTGCTAACGAAGATGCCGCTGAGCTTTTTGATATGCTTGCGAAGACACCCGCTCTGTTCACACGACTGCAAAATGCGGTTCGAATTCGGGATCGCCGATGGAACCTAGAATTTGATAACGGCGTCTCTGTACTGCTCCCTGAAGAGGGCGAAGAGAAGGCGTGGCAAAAGTTGTTTGAAATGCAGAGAACTAAAAATGTGTTGAATAAGGGAGTTGTCGCAATTGATCTTCGTTCTGACAACAAAATTTACGTCCGTTTAAAACCGGATGATGCTCTTGTCCGCAGAAAAATTGGTAACGAAACATGATGGACGCTCTCCCAGTCATGATAGTGAAAGAATAGAATGGCAGTTGGAAGAAATGGGCCAATCGCGGCTTTAGATATCGGGACAACCAAAATTTGCTGCTTTGTCGCGGTGGAGGAAGCTGGTGGCCTGCGTATCAAAGGAATAGGACATCAAGTCGCCCGAGGCATTCGTGCTGGAACCATTACCAATATGGAAATGGCGGAGGAGTCTATTCGCTCAGCTGTTGATGCTGCAGAACGTATGGCTGGTGAGACTATCCGCGAAGTTTATTTAAGCGTGACGGCCGGGCAGCCAACTTCCCAAACTGTTGAGGTGAATATGTCTTTGGCGGGCCAAGAAATTGGCGGAAAAGATCTAAGGCGAACTCTAAAAGAAGCAAAAGCCAGCTACAGGCCAGAAAACAGAACCGTAATTCATGCGCTCCCTGTGGGCTACAATGTCGATGGCAATCGGGGTATTCGTGACCCAAGAGGCATGTATGGTGACAATCTTGGGGTCAGTATGCATATGGTTTCAGTGAATAATGGGCATTTGAGAAATATCAGCAACTGTGTGGAACGATGCCATTTGACGGTCGCCAATGTTGTGTCGGCTCCCTATGCGTCGGGGTTAGCATCCCTTGTCGAAGATGAAATGGATTTGGGCGTAACGGTTATTGATCTTGGCGGAGGGTCAACCTCTTTCGCCGTCTTCTATGACGGGGAAATGGTCTATAACGAGGTTATCCCCGTTGGCGGCTCTCACGTGAGCAATGATATCGCAAGGGGACTGTCCACGACGTTAGCGAACGCAGAGCGAATGAAGACGCTCTATGGCAGCGCGCTCGCAAGCCCTGCGGATGAAAAAGAGATCATTGACGTACCTCTTATCGGTGAAGCGGATCAGGATGTGGCAAATCATGTGCCCCGGTCCATGTTAGTCGGCATTATCAAACCTCGAATTGAAGAAATACTCGAGATGGTTCGGGATAGAATTGCAGAGTCTGGTTTTGACAAAGTTGCCGGGCGTCGCGCCGTGCTAGTTGGAGGAGCTTCGCAGCTCGCTGGTGTTCAGGAATTAGCGGGTCGAATTCTTGACAAGCAAATACGCATGGGTAAACCTATGCGTGTCAAATCACTTGCGGATGCAACCGAAGGCCCGGCGTTTGCAACTGCTGCGGGACTTTTGTCCTTCGCAGTACGAGAAAATTTCGAAGAAAAGGCAACATTGGGATTGGAAGAAAAAACCCCCAAAAACCGCCTTTTGCGAATCGGAAACTGGTTTAAAGAGAATTTTTGATCGAATAAAAAAGATCTAATTTGATCAATATGTAAGAAGTAGGGTTCCATTACCTACAATATTTGGTATTAAATAAGCATTAGCTTGCGTAATTAAGGAGGGTAGTACTGTGGGGATAAACTTGTCGGTGCCGGACCAAACAGAACTAAAACCTAAAATCCTTGTCTTAGGGGTTGGAGGTGCCGGCGGGAACGCTGTCAGCAATATGATCAGATCAGAGCTGCAGGGGGTGGAATTCGTCGTCGCAAACACCGATGCGCAAGCCTTGAAACAGAATTTGGCTGAAGCTAGAATTCAACTGGGGGCTGAGCTTACTGAAGGGCTTGGCGCAGGGTCAAAACCCTTTGTTGGTGCTGAAGCTGCCGAAGAGGCAATTGAAGAGATTGTCTCCCACCTCAATGGCGTTCATATGTGCTTTATTACTGCCGGTATGGGCGGTGGTACAGGGACAGGAGCTGCCCCGATTGTTGCGAAAGCAGCACGCGAGCTTGGCATTCTAACTGTTGGCGTTGTCACTAAGCCGTTCCAGTTTGAAGGCAACCACCGTATGCGCATTGCCGAAGCGGGCATTGAAGAGCTTCAAAAATATGTAGATACGCTGATTATTATCCCTAATCAAAATTTGTTCCGCATTGCTAACGAAAAAACGACTTTTGCAGACGCCTTTAATATGGCCGATGATGTCCTGCATTCTGGCGTGCGCGGCGTTACCGACTTGATGGTTATGCCAGGGCTTATTAATCTCGATTTTGCTGACGTGAACACGGTCATGAGCGAAATGGGTAAAGCCATGATGGGAACAGGGGAAGCTAGCGGCGAAAACCGGGCCATTGAAGCGGCTGAAGCTGCCATTTCCAATCCGCTGTTGGATGATGTCTCTATGGCCGGAGCGCGAGGTGTTTTGATCAATATCACTGGTGGTATGGATCTTACACTTTATGAGCTGGATGAAGCGGCTAATCGCATTCGCAGCGAAGTCGATCCAGACGCCAATATTATCGTTGGATCAACTTTCGATGCAACGATGGATGGCCCTATGAGGGTTTCAGTCGTGGCAACTGGTATTGATGCCATGGAACATCAGCAACAGATTTCACCAAATGTTACGTCTCTCCTTAAGGTTAATGCCGACGCTGCACCCAAAGGGAATGTCCGTTTAGGCGGTCTGTCTGCACCAGCGGCACCAGCCACAAGTTCATTCGGGGCTTCTAGCTTTGGGGCCTCTATTCCAGATAATGCTCCAACTAGTCAGCCTATGATGAGTGCAGCAGATGACGGGGTAACTTCTAATTTTGAAGTTGGATCTACGGATAACTTTTCTTCTGACAATAGTTTAGCGTTGGATCTGGAACCAGATTTACTCTCAAATGTAGAAACGCAAATGGAAGCAAGTGACCGTGCATCAGTAAATCAAGGGGAGGGGGCTTCACATTTTCAAGCACCGCCTGCAATCAAGGTTGAAAAGCGTACTGGGAATTTGGTTAATCCTGATGCGCGCTTGAGCGCTGAAGAAGCGTCAGAGCCTCGTCGGAAAAGAAAAGGCCCAAGTTTGTTCGAGAGAATGACAGGTGTTGGCCGCATGGCGCGAAAAGCTGAAGCTGAAAATGCCGTTTCGGAAAGAGTAGAAGCACCGGTCCGACGTGAACCTGAAGCCACTGTAAAGCCGTCAGAACAAGCCGCTGCTCCGCAACCACAAAAACAGGATGCAATGTCTCCTTCAGTTCGAATTGAACAGAAAAAAGAAGATGAGGATTTACTCGACATCCCCGCATTCTTGAGACGGCAAGCTAACTAACAGGTAAGTTTAGTTAAGCGTTATGTGAGACTATAATTGGGCCACGAAGAGCAAAGTTCTTCGTGGCCTTTTCTATTGTTTACTAATTAAAGAATAAAATATGTTTCGGTAGGGAAATATTTAGTAACAAAGAGTGATTTGTATCGACGACTACATTTTAGTAGAAGTAACATACCAAAAACTGTAGTTGGACATGTTGCAATATTATGATGATTTATCAAAAGACATTACGTAATAGTATCCGTTGCACAGGCGTTGGCGTTCATAGCGGTGACCTTGTCAATATGACACTTAAACCGGCTGCGGCTGGTAGCGGAATTGTCTTTAGACGAACTGATGTTGCAGCAGAGATTGCGGATATTCCCGCAAGATTTGATACAGTTTCTGAATTGGTAATGTGTACGACTGTTAAAAATGCGGCAAATGTCAAAGTTGCGACAATTGAGCATTTAATGGCAGCCTTCTCTGGTTCCGGTGTCGATAACGCAATCGTCGAGCTGGATGGACCAGAAGTCCCCGTTATGGATGGCTCTTCAGCACCGTTTGTTTTCTTGATTGAATGCGCTGATATCGTGGACCAAGAATTACCTAGAAAATACATTAAAGTCTTAAAAGAGATTGAAGTGACAGAGGGCGATGCCGTTGCCGTGTTATCTCCAGGTGATAACGTCTCTGTTGCGTTTGAAATTGATTTTGAAAATAAGCGCATCGGCAAGCAATATTGTAGTTTCAATATGCGGAACGGCACTTTCAAAAACGAACTTTGCCGGGCAAGAACATTTGGTTTCTTAAGTGAATTGGAACAGCTTAAAGAGATGGGGCTTGCAAAAGGTGGGTCTTTGGAAAATGCAATTGTTCTAAGTGGCCAAGACATTCTTAATGAAGAAGGTCTGCGTTACGATGATGAATTCGTTCGTCATAAAGCACTTGATGCAATTGGTGATTTGTATTTGGCTGGGGCGCCTATCATTGGCCAGTTCCACGGATATCGTTCAGGTCACGCTTTGAATAACAAACTTCTTCATGCATTTTTAAATGATAATGAAGCGTGGTGTTATACAACAGAAGCACCAGTTCGTGTTTCTAATGTTGGCGGCGGTCATTGGTCAAGCCAACAAGCAGCGGCTCCTATTACAGCCTAATTTCTCTTCTTATTTAGCAGTGAACAGTAATATGTCGCTGCTATTTTTCCCATTATAGGCGTAAAAAAGGCACGGTATTTACCGCGCCTTTTTGATTTATTATGCTGATTTGCGCTTGCGCTCTTTACCAGCAAGGCTTTTGATTAGACCACTTACCGCAGAGCGGACCGCAGGTTCATCAATGTCACCATAATTTCTGACCAATTCAATGGTAGAGCGATTTTTGCCACCATGCTCAAGCGGGGAGCTGGCGGTTAATGGCTCTAGATGTTCAAAGAAAAAAGCAACATCAACTTCTAATCTTTGCGCAATCTCATATAACCGACCGGCACTTACCCTATTGGCGCCGGTTTCGTATTTTTGCACTTGTTGATAAGAAATTTCTAGAGCTTGTGCCAAATGCTCTTGTGTAAGGCCCATCATGGTTCGTCTCTCCCTGATGCGCTCTCCTACATGGTCGTCAACTCTTTTAGCGAGTTTACTCATTAGCTGGTACCTTTCTGTAGCGTAGGACCTCTGGAACGTCCTGACTAAATACTATTTTTTGATTTAGGTAACAAAGGGAACTGATTTTTTTTGATCTGTCGGAATACTTCACAAGGAAGAAGATCAGAAAAAACTAATTACCCTTATTGGTAATTTAGCACAGACACTTAGAAAAAGAAATTCTCTAAAGTGAATTCAATGCTAACTATTTATAGTATAAATGGTTATTTTGTTAATTAAACCGTAAATAAACATTTTTAGGGGAATTTTCATGAATGTTTTTCACGTATTGAGAAAAGACGATACACTCCTTTCCAATGTCTCAATGATTATATAAAATGACGCGAAGTTTTTAATCCTGGATTGGATGGATGTGTATGCCCAGTTTCCTGTTATTCGCACTGCGGGTGAGAGTATTTTTTGTCGTTACTTTATCATTGTTAGCTGTTGCCTGCAGCTCTGACGATGTTGAAGACTATCAAGAACGCCCAGTACAACAGCTTTATAACGAGGCTCTCGCTGCGCTGAATGCAGAAAATTATATCGCGGCAGCGCAAGGATTTGATGAAGTCGAGCGGCAACATCCCTATTCAGTCTGGTCTACGAAAGCACAACTGATGTCCGCTTTCGCATACTATCAAAGTAATAAATACGATCAGGCGATTTTAGCTGCTGAGCGATTCATTGAACTCCATCCAGGAAATCGCGATGTTCCCTACGCTCATTATTTAAAAGCGATCTCTTATTACGAGCAAATTTCTGGCGTGGGACGAGATCAAAAAGCAACGCAACAGGCACTGGACGCATTGCAAAAACTGGTCAGGCGTTTCCCCAATACAGAATATGCACGAGATGCTAAGCTGAAAATCGATCTTACAAGAGATCACTTGGCGGGCAAAGAAATGGAGATTGGGCGATACTACTTAAAATCAGATCAGTATATTGCAGCCATTAACCGGTTTCGGCAGGTGATTGAGAAATACCAAACAACAACTCATGTGCCAGAGGCACTGCACCGTTTAACCGAAGCGTATATGTCTCTTGGTATTACAGATGAGGCGCAAACGGCAGCAGCAGTTCTGGGACATAACTTTCCTGGCAGTGAGTGGTATCAAGATAGCTACGCACTGCTTGATGAAAATTACTTAAGACCAGAAGTGGATGAAAGTTCTTGGATTGTGAAGTCATGGAATTCCCTATTTTAGGCGCCCCAATATCATGTTGCTGACCCTTTCCATCCGAAATATTGTATTGATTGATAAGCTGGACTTGTCTTTTGAGAATGGTTTGTGCGTTCTGACAGGAGAGACGGGCGCAGGGAAATCTATTCTTCTGGATAGTCTTGCACTGGCTTTGGGTGCACGGGCTGATCTGGGTCTAATTCGGGCTGGAGAGGATAAGGGGTCTGTTAGCGCTGAATTTATTCTACCTAGCGCACATCCAGTATTTGAGTTGCTGGATGATCTGGATATAGAAAAAAATGAGCCCCTAATACTGCGCCGCGTTATAAGCGCAGATGGACGAAATAGAGCATCTATTAATGATCAATCGGTAAGCACGGCACTTCTTAGGACTGTTGGTGATGCCCTGGTGGAAATTCACGGACAGAATGCGGAACGCGGGTTGTTGGACGCCAAAGGCCATCGCAATTTGATAGACCTTTATGGCCAGCTCTTGAAAACCGTGAAAACAACGTCACTGCAATTTGACACCATGCAGGCATTGAAAACAGCCTTGAAGCAAGCGATTGATAAGGTTGAACAAGCGCGTGTGGATGAGGAATATCTGCGCCATGTGGTCGCCGAACTTGAAGATCTTTCCCCCAGAGAGGGCGAGGAAGATGAGCTTGCCGAAGCGCGCTCGGACCTTATGCATGCAGAGAAAATCGCAGATGCTTTGAAAGATGCAATAAAAGCGCTGAATGATCATGGCGGCGTTGAAGGTAAAATCAGAACTGCGACTAGGGCGGTCGAACGGGTTTTGGAGAAAGCGGGAAGTAAACTGGACCCGGTTCTTGAAAGTCTGGAG
This sequence comes from Sneathiella sp., assembly GCA_036960695.1. Lineage (GTDB taxonomy): Bacteria > Pseudomonadota > Alphaproteobacteria > Sneathiellales > Sneathiellaceae > Sneathiella. The sequence continues at coordinate 22,816 of JBALXM010000013.1, read as the reverse complement.
CGGGCTGCGGTTGAAATGGCTGAAGCTACAATGCTGATTGATAGTGTGGGGAGAGACCTTGATATCGACCCGAACGGTTTGGAGGCTGTTGAAGAAAGGTTATTCTCATTGCGTGCAGCAGCAAGAAAGCACAAATGTGAAGTGGCAAATCTTCCGCAAATGTTAGAGAGTTTCCAAAGCCGGTTGAGGGATGTTGAGCAAGGCGATGCGGATATACTGCGACTAACGGGAGAGCTTAGCATCGCTCGGGACGCCTATATTTTGTCGGCAAGTGGTTTGAGAGAGAAGCGCATCAAAGCCGCAAAAAAAATGGACACTGCCGTCATGGCGGAACTCAACCCCTTAAAACTTGGTAGTGCAAAGTTTGAGACATTGGTGCTTGAAGTCCCGGAAGATAGCTGGTCAGCAACCGGGATGGATAAAGTGGAATTCCAAATAGCAACGAACCCCGGAAGTGCCGCTGGTCCTTTATTAAAGATCGCATCGGGCGGCGAATTGTCTCGTTTCATGTTAGCGCTGAAAGTTGTTCTTGCTCGATCGGGATCAGCTCCCACATTAATCTTTGATGAAGTGGATCGCGGAGTTGGCGGGGCGACGGCCGATGCTGTTGGCGAGCGGTTGTCAAAACTATCAGAAGAATTACAGGTTCTTGTTATCACTCATTCCCCGCAAGTGGCGGCTTCGGGTAGCGCACACTGGAATATCCGCAAAGGCGGGACGGCCGGTAAAACGCGCACGACAGTTGAGCGATTGAGTGATGAGCAACGAACAGAAGAAATAGCAAGAATGCTTTCTGGTGCCAGCATTACAAATGAAGCCAGAGCCGCAGCACAAAGTTTGATGGAAGGATAAGGCGGATGGACGATCTTGCAAAGCTGTCTCGCGGCGAGATAAGCATTGAACATAACCGCCTGTCTGAATTACTGAAAACTCAGAATAAAGCGTATTATCAAGAGGATGCTCCCGTTGCCGAGGATGCGGAATATGACAGAAATTTTAGGCGCTTAAACGAAATTGAAGCGGCATATCCCGACTTGATCACACCTGCAAGCCCTACGCAAACTGTTGGTGCTGCAGTCACAAAAGGCTTTGGGAAAGTGCGCCACAAAGTCCCAATGTTATCCTTGGATAATGCGTTTGGAAGTGATGATTTACGGGAATTTGAAGGACGGGTACGTCGTTTCTTAGGGCTGCCTTCTACCGAAGATGTTTCTTTTTTTGCGGAACCAAAAATTGATGGATTATCGGCTTCCTTGCGGTATGAAAATGGTGTCTTCGTTCAAGGGGCTACCCGCGGGGATGGGCAAGAAGGGGAAGATATAACGGCGAACCTTCGAACCCTTCAGGATTTGCCTATGGAGCTTGTTAAAGGGGATGATGCAATCCCTGAAGTGTTTGAAGTCCGCGGCGAAGTATATATGTCTATGTCTGATTTTCAGATCCTAAATGAAAATCAGGAAAAAAAAGGCGGCAAAGTCTTCGCTAATCCAAGAAATGCGGCGGCGGGCTCTTTACGTCAACTGGATACGCGGATTACTGCATCCCGAAAATTACGGCTATTCGCATACGCTTGGGGGGATGCATCTGTTATCCCTGGACTGAGCCAATCGGAAGTCCTTCAGCAATTCGAAATGTGGGGTTTCTCTGTCAATCCGCTATCTCGGGTCTGTTTGAATATGGGGGAGGCTATTGATGCTTACCGTAAGATTGAAGAGCTGAGAGCTTCGCTAGATTACGATATTGACGGGGTCGTCTTTAAGGTCAACCGCCTTGACTGGCAACAACGCTTGGCATTTGTTGGCCGAACACCACGATGGGCGATCGCCCATAAATTCCCCGCTGAAAAGGCAATGACAACGGTTCAGGAAATTGAAATTCAGGTGGGACGAACAGGGGCATTGACGCCCGTCGCTCGGCTTGACCCTGTGTCTGTAGGTGGTGTCGTGGTCTCAAACGCTACTTTGCATAATCAGGAAGAAATTGAGCGTAAAGATATCCGGGTTGGTGACACTGTTGTTATTCAGCGGGCCGGGGACGTGATACCGCAAGTCGTGGAAGTTATTCTGGATAAACGACCCGCGGACAGTAAGCCTTTTGATTTCCCGGTTACCTGCCCGGTATGCGGAAGTCATGCCGTGAAAGAGATAAATCCAGCAACCGGTAAAGAAGATGTGGTTCGCCGTTGTACGGGTGGGCTTGTTTGTGATGCGCAAGCCGTTGAGCGGCTCAAGCATTTTGTCGCTCGCAATGCCTTTGATATTGATGGATTGGGCGCAAAGCAAATTGAATTATTCTATAAGCGCGGTTGGGTGACGAGCCCTGTTGATATATTCCGGCTTGAAGAGAACGATAAAAACAGGCTTCAAAAGATAAAAAATCTGGAGGGATTTGGGGATAAAGCCGTTCGAAATTTGTTCAGCGCTATTGATCAGCGACGAACCATTGAGATGGATCGCTTTATCTTTGCACTTGGCATTCGTCATATAGGGCAAGGGAATGCCAGATTGCTCGCCAAGAATTATGGCTCGCTGACAAAGCTAATGGATACTTTTTCGCCAGATCACCCAGAGCCCGGTAAAGCCTATGTAGATTTACTGGGGATTGATGGTATCGGGGATGCGGTAGCCGATGCGGTAAAAGAATTTTTCTCCGAAACTAGAAACCGCGATGTTCTGACAGACTTGAGCCAGCAGCTTGATGTTCAAGATTTTGAAGCGCCATCTGATGAAAGCCCTGTAAGCGGGAAAACTGTTGTCTTTACGGGATCATTGGAATTGATGACACGGGCGGAATCAAAAGCAAAGGCTGAGGGACTTGGTGCGAAAGTCAGTGGCTCAATCTCGGCGAAGACCGACTATCTGGTTGCGGGTGCAAAGGCCGGATCGAAGCTTAAAAAAGCAGAAGATCTTGGCGTGACTATTATGACAGAGCAAGAATGGTTAGACCTTATAGGAAATTAATCCCATAAGGTCTTCTGGATTTACAGGGCTGCGGTTGCCGTCGTAAGCCAGTCTTTAACCTCTCCCTCCAAAAGGGGAGAAATCTTGTCATGAACAGCTTGATGGTAGCCATCTACCCATGAGATTTCAGATGGTGAGAGTAAAGATAAATCCATCAATTCACGATCTAATGGCGCATATGTCAGGGTTTCGAATTTTAAAACCTCTCTCTCCGCGCCGTTCATTTTGGGCTGGTTTACAACAGTAACCAGGTTTTCAATACGAATTCCATATTCACCAGTTTTATAATATCCCGGCTCATTTGATAAAATCATTCCCGGCTGTAAGGGGACTGCACTTGGCATTTTGGATATCCGCTGCGGCCCTTCATGGACAGACAAATAACTGCCAACGCCGTGGCCTGTACCATGATCATAATCGAGGCCGTGTTTCCATAAGGGCGCACGTGCAAGGGTATCAAGCTGGCTTCCTGTAGTTCCCACAGGGAATATGGCTTCCGCGAGCGCAATGTGGCCTTTTAAAACTAAAGTGAAGCGCTCCTTCATCTCATCCGTTGGGGTGCCGATAGCAACAGTTCGGGTTATATCTGTTGTGCCATCCAAATATTGCCCACCACTATCCACAAGATACAGGTTTCCGTTTTCAAGTTTTTTACTTGTTTTCTCTGTCGCCCGATAGTGAACGATAGCCCCATTTGCGCCCGCCCCTGATATGGTGGAAAAGCTTACATCCTTGAACCGATCCCCCAGCTCGCGGAATGAACGTAATTTTGCTTCAGCACTCAATTCATTGACTGAGCCCTTTGGTGCTTCCACAGAAATCCAATGCAGAAATTTTGTGACCGCAGCGCCGTCTCGAATATGGGCTGCCCGCGTTCCATTTATCTCCGTGATGTTTTTCGAAGCCTTGGGCAGCATACAAGGGTCGTTCCCACGCACTATGTTTGCGCCGGCGTCTTTAAGCTGGGTGACGATCCATTGACTGGTTACAGATGGATCAATTCTTATGGTTTTACCAGAAAGTGACTTCAGCCCACTAGAGAATTGACTGCGCTCATGAACCCGAACTGCGTTTCCTAAATGGGACATAAGGTCATTTGAGAACTTACTCTGAGGCATATAAAGATCGACTGTGCTGTCTTTGTGAGAGATCGCAAAACCTAAAGCAAACGGCGTACTGGGAAGATCGGCCCCTCGTATGTTTAAAAGCCAAGCAATTACATCCGGCAGAGTGTGGATTGCCGCGTCACTTCCGCTTTTCTCAAGGATATCAGCAATCTCATCTCGCTTCTCCGCTGAGTTTCTCCCGGAAAATTCTTCAAGATGAGGAACGACAAGGGCTAAAGGCTCTTCTGGGCGGTCCTTCCATACTTGGTCAATGGGATTTTTGCCTGATGCTTTTAGAACCAATCCCATTTTAGCGCATTGCATGGTTAGGGCATTGACCGAATTCTCTGTATGAAGCCAAGGATCATAGCTCAAGCATTCGCCAGGCTTCATATTTTCCTCCAACCATTCGGATAAAGGCTCGTCAGACACATGCCTTGGTGTGAAATGGTTAAGGTCCACCTCTTGCCTAACTTGTAAGGTATAGCGACCGTCAACAAATATCGCGGCTGTCTCCTTTAAGACGACGGCCATTCCGGCTGAGCCTGTAAATCCAGTTAGCCATTTTAGGCGCTCGGACGCGGCCGGTGCTGCTTCTCCGTGAAACTCATCGTTTAAAGGCACAATGAAACCATCTATTTTTTGCTTTGCCATCTCAGCCCGTAAAACGGAGAGGCGTGTCTCTGTTTTTTCTGGAGAGAGAATATTCAGTTGAATAGAATCACGGATCGAATTTCTGGCGTCCACGAGTAATGCGCTGAGCGCCGCTGACCGTTTTGGCAATAAAGTATCAAAAATCAGGTCGTTGTCTGATCGCTGAGGGGCCGCCGCCGCCGCATATAAAAAACTGCGAAGCTGTTTCAATTCAATATTGCTATTTTCGGCCTGAACGATGTTTTCAAGTTCTGATAGATCGATGGAGAAGTTCTGAGACAAGGGTTTTCCTCGGATTTCTATTTGATTCCATAGTCAATATGACTGATCGCGACAGGTATTTCAATGCAAGCTATGCATTTTCTGCAATGCACCATTTCCGACATAGCGGGCAGATTTGGCCTATAAGCCATTGTTTTTTAATGTGTGCAGTGCAATATATGATCCATCGAACACATCTGCTTTAGGAGATCAAAATGTTCAGCCAGAATGAAAAATACGGACAAGCATTGAATTTACACTACGGTTTTAACAAACCTGCTCAAATGCCAGTACGCTCAAACAAATCGAATTTGATCGGTGTATTGAAGTCAGTTTTTTCAAAATCAAACAAAGCTGATCAAACAACATCACTTAATGCGATGGCAGAAAATGCTCTGGATCAACAAACCATCGAGTTAGCAGTGTTCACGGAATTACGAAATACAAATTCAGCCGCTAATGAAAATCGGTTGGACATTATAAACGGCAAAATTGCCTGACTTAAACTGGGTTCAGACCGAGTAGCTCAGGACTATAGGAGACAGAAAATGATTAGCTTTACTAAAAAAGAACTTGAATCTATCGCGCTATTGAACCCCGTTAAAGCGATCACTAAGAGCGCCCCGATGGATGTATTGATTGCCAGAGCACACCGCGAAAGAAGCGCCTTCATTAGTGGTTTAGTTGTAAAAGGTTTTTCAAAAGTTGCGACTGCATACAAAACACGCAGGCAAAACGCCATTGCTATGACTCAATTGCATGGCATGTCCAACCGGGAGCTATCTGATATTGGTATCGCCCGTTGTGATATTGAGCATGCTATTCTTGGTGATACGGTTAATGAAAAAACACCTAAGGTAACCTTCAAAGCTTTCGTAGCACTTCTTGCTGTTAAATACGAAGCTTGGCGTCAGCAACGTCAAGGTTACGCACAATTGATGGCCATGGATTCACGGCAGTTGAGCGACATTGGTCTTACTCGCGGCGACATTATGGCCGCTGTCGAGGGCAAGGTAAGCGTTTTAGCCAATGATAATATTGTTGCTGCGAACGCTAATTCAGGTCGCTGGGCCAGCTAATTCATCTTGCGAGATGTCTTTGCGAAAAGTAATTGGAAAAGCCCGGTGTAGTGCCGGGCTTTTTTGTGTCTACCACTTCAATATTAATGTATTCCAGTCGCCGATAACGTAGCGCTGTACCATATGTAAACCCTGCAAGCGGTAACTATTACGAACCATATTTTCCTGTTTTCCTAATAAGCCGGACAGGACAAGTGTTCCATTGTGCGAGAGAGATTTTGCGATATCTGGCGCAAGGGAAACTAAGGGCCACGCTAGAATATTGGCAGTGATTAAATCATAAGGGGCTGATTTTTTTAGCTCTCTGCTATTTAAGCCTGTTGCCTCCACAGCCTTAATCAGAGGGTGAAGTTTATTCAATATTGCGTTTTCTTTGGTGACGGCTACGGCATCAGGATCAATGTCACTGGCGGTTACTGGACGCCCCCACGCCTTTGCAATGGAAAGTGCCAAGACACCCGAACCACAGCCAAGGTCTAAAGCGTTAAAGGCGGCCTGTCTTTTTTTAATGTCATGCAAGGCGGCCAGGCAGCCATATGTGGTTTCATGTAAACCAGTGCCAAAGGCGCGACCTGCATCAATGGTGAGATCAAAAACGGAGTTCACCTTATGAGCTGGATCGTGTGATCCATGAATATAAAATCTACCAGCGGAGACCGGGGGAAGCTGCTTTTGGCTTTCTGAAACCCAGTCGATTTGCTCGAGAACGCCCAATGTAAATGTATATTGGTCGGGTATTTGAGCGATGAGATTTTTGTCGGGATCGTGATCAAACAAAATATCCAAGCGCCATAAACTGCCGTCGGTTAAGACCTCTTCCAAAGAGGATGTGAGAGAAAAATCTTCAAAAATCGCTTCTATTGCATCTGCATGGGGCAGGGGAAGTTCAAGAGATAATTGCCAAAGGGTCACTTCAGGCTGTTTCGACAAAATTTTCCATCACTTTCTTATTTCCTGCTTTATCAAAAGCAATTTCTAACTTGTTTGCATCTTTGCCTTTTACCTGGCCATACCCAAATTTCTGGTGAAAGACACGATCACCAACTTGAATGCCGGTATCCCCGGAACTGACGGGCTTACTGCTGTTATCAACCAGATGTTTGTTTTGCTCAGAGCGCCTTTCAAAGATTTTTGATAGATGCTCCGAATCATTTGTGCGCCAGCTCGTGTGACGGGGTTCTTCTTGCTTGGCGCTTGAATATACGCCGGTCTCGCTTTTCTCAATTATGTGATCTGTTGGAAGCTCTTGCACAAAACGGCTGGGCAAAGACGATTGCCATTGGCCATGTATTCGCCTGTTTGTCGCGTGACTAATGAAGCACCGCACTTTAGCCCGCGTTATTCCCACATAGGCAAGGCGGCGTTCTTCTTCCAAGGCTTTTATGCCATTCTCATCTAAGGCTCTTTGATGCGGAAATAGACCTTCTTCCCACCCGGGTAGGAAAACAGTGTTGTATTCTAACCCCTTGGCGGCATGCAATGTCATGAGACTGATCATGTCTGCATTGTTATCGTTATTGTTGTCAGCGACCAAGGCAACATGTTCCAGAAATTGAACAAGGCTGTCATATTCGGTAAGCGCTTGAACCAATTCCTTTATATTCTCTATTTTTCCCTCTGATTCCGTTGATTTATCTTGTTTCCACATTTCCAGATAACCACTGTCATCGAGCATCATTTCAACGAGTTCAGATGGCGGAATGATATCCTTTTGCTCTCTCCAGCTCTTAAAGTTATTGACGAGATCTGTGATAGCTGTGAGGGCCTTGCTTTTCATTAAGCCATTTTCAACGACGAACTCAGCACTGCGTGATAAAGACAGATTTTGCTCTCGCCCAATGGTACGGAGTGTATCCAATGCCCTAGCGCCAAGTCCGCGCTTTGGCAGATTATAGATACGCTCGAACGCTAAATCATCATTGGCCTGATTTATGACGCGTAGATAAGCGGTGATGTCACGAATTTCTTTGCGCTCGTAAAAGCGTAGGCCTCCAATGACGCGATATTTTATCCCCATGGTAATGAAGCATTCTTCAAAATCACGGGTTTGAAAACTTGCGCGAACAAGGATCGCCATATCCTGAAGACTGACTCCTTTTCGCTGAAGGTTTTCTACTTCATCGGCAACCCACCGGGCTTCATTACCACCGTCCCAAACGCCATTCAGGACGACCTTTTCTCCATCAGTTTCTTCGGTCCACAAGGTCTTTCCAAGGCGGCCTTCATTCTTTTCAATCAGGCCCGACGCTGCGCCAAGAATATGAGAAGTAGACCGGTAGTTTCTCTCAAGCCGAACAACGCTTGCGCCCGGGAAATCATCTTCAAAACGCAGAATGTTTCCAACTTCCGCGCCGCGCCACCCATAAATGGATTGATCATCGTCGCCAACACAGCAGATATTCTTGTGTTTTTGAGCCAAAAGCCTGAGCAGTAGATACTGAGCCACATTTGTATCTTGATATTCGTCCACCAAGATATAGCGAAAACGGTTTTGATAAAGTCGCAGAATATCGGGATTTGCTTGGAATATAGTCAGGGGGTGCAATAGTAAGTCGCCAAAATCGCAGGCATTTAGGGCAATAAGTCGCTCTTGATAAATTTTGTACAATGCAGCGGCTCGGCCATGGGCAAAGCCATCAAGGTCTTGCGCGCCCACTTGCTCTGGGCGCAGGCCTTTGTCTTTCCAACGGTCGATGACGGACGCCAATCCTCTAGGCGGCCATTTTTTAACATCTATGCCTTCATCTAGCAGGATTTGTTTGAGAAGGCGCAATTGATCATCGGTGTCCAAAATTGTGTAATTGGTGCCAAGACCGACCAATTCGCCATGACGCCGTAAAAGCCAGACACCAATAGAATGGAATGTGCCTAGCTTAATTTCTATGGCTTGTGGCCCAACGAGATTGGCCGTCCGTTCCTGCATTTCTGCGGCGGCTTTATTGGTAAAGGTAACGGCTAAAATTTCCCACGGTTTGACATCCCTAGTATTCAGGATATGCGCAAGTCTGGTAATTAGAACACGGGTTTTCCCCGTTCCAGCCCCTGCAAGGACTAGAACTGGGCCATCGACGGCCTCCACAGCGGAACGTTGCCCTTCATTCAACCCCTCTAAATAAGATAGGTCAGGAGCGGTGGGAGCCGGTGAGGCGTCGAAATTTGCAATATCAAAACTGTCATCCATAGGTCATTGTATAAACTATGGGGACCCCCTGAGCCAGCGTTCAGGTCACAAATTACCGGATTACTTTATCGCGGTTTTCATCCTGCATATCCACCAGAGCTTCATTGAATTTTCGAAACAGGTCTTTGCTATGTAAAAGTCCCAAAATTTTTGGGTTGGGGGCGTCTTCAATAACGGGAATACAGTCCATTCCGGTCTCTTCAAATAGATGTAGCGCCTGTTTTAACGTGCTGTTCGGGCGTAATGTCGGGGTGTCGTGGCTCGCCAAATCCAGCGCCGTAATTTCTTCGTCGATTGTTTCCTCAAATAAATGAGGTTTTATATCTGCAAAATCCAGCCGTCCTTTGAAACTATTTGTTTCAGGATCAATGATGATGAATTTATCATGAGGGGCATCGCGGGCGATTTTTAGTAAATCCATAATTTTAGTAGGAGCCAGAATTTTAATAAATTCAGTGTCCATAATGCCCTGAACATTCCGATATTTAAGATATCGGAGCGCTTTGCTGTCTTTTAAATCTACGCCTCTTTTCGCCAGTTGCATCTGGAAAATACTTTTCCCTGCAATTTGTCGTGTGATGAGAGTCGTAATGGCGACTGCGATCATAACAAGAATTGCGATTTTGTAATCACCGGTCAGCTCGAACACGATCATAATTGTGGAAATTGGTGCGCTGAGAACTGCGCAGGCAACGGCTGTCATTCCAATGATTGCGTAAAGACCGTGACTTGCCGCCAAGTCAGGAAAGATAGTGGCGGCAATGAGCCCAAAGGCACCGCCCGTCATGGCTCCAACGAAAAGGGAAGGAGAGAAAAAACCGCCTCCGAAGCCACTGCCAAACGTGATTCCGACAGCGACGGTTTTAATGACAATGAGCGATAGCAACAGTATTAACTCATACTCCCCTTGAAGGGCACTATCGGTTGCCTCATATCCAACCCCAATGATTTGCGGGAAAAAAATTGCAATGGCACCGAGCACTAATCCGCCAGCCGCCGGTCGAAGGATAATAGGGATTCTAAAGCGCTTTATGGTGCGTTCTGAAAATCCCATGCTCCAAATAAAAAGGAGGCCAACGATGGCCGATACGACGCCAAGCAGTGAAATCGCCGGTATTTCCCACCAACTGATAATTTGGTAATGGGGGATTATGAAGGCAGGAAAGTCCCCAATATGTATCCGTGTTACAACGGTTCCAATAACAGCCGCCAATACGATGGGAGCAACGGCTTGTGTTGCCAGCGATCCAAGGACAACTTCAAGGGCAAAAAACATCCCGGCAATGGGGGCGTTGAAAGAGGCTGCTACCCCAGATGCCACACCGCATCCAATGAGTATGGGATAATAGCGTGAGGGGATGCGCAGGCCTTGGGCAATCTGGCTGGCGATAGTTGCCCCAAAATGGACAACTGGTCCTTCCCGGCCACCGGATCCCCCTGTGCCTAGGGAGATTGCAGATGTGAGGAAAGTGCCGACTCCGGGTAAGAATTTCATCTTCCCCCGATTAATCATTACAGATTCAATGACATCGGCGACGCCTTCTGTCCGCCGTTCAGAGTGAAAAATCTTCAGGCATATGCCGACGAGAAGGCCCCCAATAACAGGGATGAGAAGAATCTTCCACCAGGGTAGATGGATGGCTTGACTGACAACCAACTCGCCACCAAACCCGTAAAAAAGCTGCTGAACCTCATCAATCGCAATTCGAAAGGCCAAAGACCCATAGCCGCCAAGAAGCCCTGCTATCAGCGCGCATATTGTTAATCTTACCGAAATATTACTCTGGACCGACTTGAGGGAGGCAAGCAGATTCTTGCCAGTAATGTGATGCCCGTTGAATGTCATATTGTCGATAAATCCCAGTCGAGCCAGTAAAATTACGCTGGCCTCATTCTATGCGATCAGGTTTAAACTCTTTACGCCAGATGATCAATATTTGACATAGGGTGGGAATCGTCCCCAGCCATTAGCTGTTGCAATTTGCATGCATGCTCAGAGTAATGTGTCCCCGATGCAGAGCGTACAGACTTGCAGTCAGCTTTTGGCTAGAATGAAGACTACTTTTTTGTTTCTTCGACAATTGGTTTTGCGAAGGATGGTGCCTGATCCCAAGGGAACAGGATCCAAGTATCCTGACTAACCTCAGTAATGAAGGTATCAACTCTGGGCCGGCCTTTTGGTTTTGCATAAAGTGTTGCAAAATGGGCGTCTGGAATCATATCACGTACATATTTCGCTGTTATCCCACTATCAACGAGATCATCCACGATAAGCCAGCCTTTTCCTTTGTTTGGGATATCTAGGCCTTTTATTATGTTCACTTCCCCTACAGATTTGTCATCTCTGTAGGCCGCTATACAGACCGTATCAATATGGCGAATATCGAGCTCTCTGGCGACGATTGCAGCCGGAACTAACCCGCCTCTTGTAACCGCGACAATTCCTTCGAAAGGTCCAAGTTCCATTAACCGCCAGGCTAATGCACGGCCGTTCCGGTGTAATTCTTCCCAAGATACTGGAAAATATTTTATGTAACCTGCGTCTTCCGCCATTGGTGATGCCCTCAATGAATAACAATGTTGATTATTTAGACTGACAGGGCGACTTTGAAAAGCCCAAGTTTTAGGCAATGGCAGCGAGATGTTCGATTTTCAGCAAAAAAAATCCTGATCGAGGACATAAACATCTTAAGTGGCTAGGTTTTCCCCCTTATTAAAACATCAAAATGTGATCAATTCCTCCTGAAACTCCAAAAATGATTAAACAATTGGGATATTATCGTTTGATATGCCAGAATATTTGCAAAATTTTAGGGGAGAGGCATCCATGACAGGGACAATTTTAGAGTTATTTATTGCGACTATTTTATTTGTCGGAATTCACACGATCCCATCCAGTTTTATGAAGGGCGCGATAGTCGGTAAAATCGGTGAGAAGGCCTATACAGGGGTATTTAGTCTTCTTTCCCTAGGGTTCCTAATCTGGATGATCATGGCCTTCATTGCTGCCCCCTATGGGGATGTGATCTGGGAAGTCGGAAATTGGGGAAGGTACCTCGCAATCGTCGCGATGCTTATCGCATCAATCCTGTTCCTTGGGCCCTTTACTGGAGCCAGTGCCACAGGCGTTGGCGGTGAAAAATCGGTAGCTAAAGAAGGCGCTAGAAGTGGCATCAATGCCCTAACGCGGCACCCGCTCATGTGGGCCTTCGTCCTTTGGGCCGGTGTGCATTTGATTAATAATGGTGATTTAAAATCAATTATCTTTTTCGCGGGCTTTGGCAGTCTCGCTTTGGCGGGTACTTATCTGATCGATGCAAAGCGAAAAAGAGATGTGGGTGATGGTTGGGAAAAATATGTAGCTCACACGTCAAACATTCCATTTTTGGCACTTTTACAAGGCCGTGCGAAATTATCGATTAAGTCAATTTGGTGGAAAGCGCTGATTGGGTTTGTGCTTTTCATGGCATTTTTCCATCTTCACACCAAGGTAATCGGTGTGTCTCCTTTTCCATTATAAAAGGCGACACACCCAAGTTTGATACTTACAGAATGATGCACGTCGTGCTGCCGTGGGCGTAGATTTTACCATCTTCGCCTACGAGGCGCGCTTCTGCCGTGGCAATTTTACGCCCCTTGTGCACAACGGTTCCAGTACACGTCACTTTTCCCATACCGGGTCTCATTGCGCGAAGATACTTAACGTTCAAATCTACTGTTGTATATCTCTCCCCCGGCTCCAAAGTAGTATGGATACTGCACCCAAGGGCTGAATCTAGGAGGGTTGCTGCATATCCGCCATGAATTGAGCCAATCGGATTCATGTGGATTCTGCTCGGTGTCCCTTCAAAGACGGCCTCTCCTTTATCCACAGATGCGAGTTTGAAATCCATGGTTTTCCCGATTTCAGGTCCGCCAGAACCGTCACCGAAGGCAAGGTTCATCTGCTCTAGGCCTGAAAGGTGAGCCAGGTTTTCCATCATGTCGAGTGGTTTATCTATTTTGTTCATATTCTTAGCTTTCTGAAAACTTACTGGGCTAAATATAATGGTTTTTTATTAAACAAAAATATGTAAAATGTGAATAATGTTAATACATAAATGAATAGACAATGAACTGGGATTCTTATCGATATTTTTTGGCAGTAGCAGAGACCGGCAGTTTATCTGGCGCTGCAAGGAGCCTGTCTGTGAGCCAACCTACCGTGGGACGGCATATTGCTGAGCTGGAAGAGCGGGTAGGAACTCGCCTGTTTAATCGCGCATCCCATGGATATAGTTTAACCGCAGCAGGATCCTTGATTTTACAGAAAACCCAATTGATTGCAGGGGAGATAGCGTCCGTTGATCGCCAAATCGCAGGGCTTGACCAGGACTATTCTGGGAATGTTTGTATTTCTGCAACCGAAGGGTTTGGCGCCTATTGGTTGACATCAAGGCTTGCTGATTTATCTTTTAAATACCCGCAAATTCAGTTTGATTTAATGCTGGATATTGAGGTTATAGATACGCGGAAAAGAGAAGCCGATATCGCCATCCGTTTATCCAATCCAAAATCGAGCGATTTAGTAGGGCGGCGTGTGAGTAAGGTCGGGTTTGGATTGTATGGTGCCGATACCTATTTCGAAAAGTTTGGTAGACCTCGTTCAATTTCTGACTTAGAGCACCACAGATTTATAGATTGGCATTTTCAAGAGCGTGGTTTCATATTATCCAGTGCTTTGAATAAATATATCGACCAGTATCAGGTCGCCTTTCGAACAGATACTGTTGCAGCTCAAATTGAGGCGACGCTAAAGGGTGTAGGGCTTATGCTCGCGCCGCATTATATGATTCCCGCTAAATCTGGTATTCATCGCATACTGGCGGACGAGGTGTCTGAAGCAGTGGATCTTTGGGTTCTAACCCATAAAGATCTTCGTCATACAAACCGAATAAGAACAGTCATTGATTATTTAGTTGGCGCCATTAAGGCGGATTCCCATGCTTTGGAGCATGGATAACCCGCACTTCAATCGCGCGTTACATCCCTAGCTGGAGAAAAAGGCAATTCCCAAATATATTCCAGCAGATAGTAATGCTGCACAGGGCACGGTTATAACCCACGCGGCAATAATTGTCATAAAGTGAGAGCGGCGGACTAGTTTTTTTCTTTTGCTCTCAATTTGTTTTTCCGCAGTTTCCGGTAGGTTGCTGCCGGGGTGTATCTTCGCGTTTCGAATTTCTGTCCGTAAAAGCTTGGATCGCCGTTCAGTATCCCATTCTCGGAAAAATCCAACACCAAAAATTGCGCCCACAGCAATGTGAGTGGAGCTTACTGGAAGGCCAAGGGTTGAGGCTATCAGAACTGTGATGCCTGCGGAAAGTGCGACACAGAAAGCGCGCATAGGGTTCATCCGGGTTATTTTCTCACCAACTGTCCGGATGAGCTTTGGGCCAAAGAGGAAAAGGCCTGCACTGATACCCGCGGCACCAATGACCATTACCCAAATGGGTATTCCTACTTTTCCGACAATCGATCCTGTCTCAGTCGTACCGACAATGGCAGCCAGAGGGCCAACCGCATTGGCAACGTCGTTCGCGCCATGGGCAAAGCTGAGAAGGGCCGCTGAACATATAAGGGGTATTGTAAACAAAATACGGATAGATTTATTTCGGTTTTCCATGCCAGCGGCAGCTTTTGCCACGATTGGCTTTACAATGAGCCAAGTAAATCCAAAGACGCATATTGCGACAAATGTGATTGTCATTGCATCTGGTTTCCAGATTCTCTTCAACCCTTTCATAATTAGGTAAGCTGAAAAAACGCCGGCCATTATGGCTACAAGTATAGGAACCCATTTCTTTGACGCGGCAATTTTATCGTCTTTATAAATTATAAAATACTTGATGAAGGCTAGGAACATAGCCGCGATTACCCCCCCCATCACAGGGGAAATTACCCAGCTGGCAGCGATTTTGTACATAGTAGGCCAATTGACGATGTCAAAGCCTGCCGCCGCAATCCCAGCACCCATTACGCCGCCAACTACGGCATGTGTTGTGCTAACGGGTGCACCAACCCATGTCGCAATATTGACCCAGGCGGCTGCCGCGAACAGGGCGGACATCATCGCCCAAATGAAAACTTGGCTATTTTCCATTCCTTGAGGATCAATAATCCCCTTCTTGATGGTCTCAACAACATCACCGCCAGCAATAATGGCACCGGCTGCTTCGAAGATTGCAGCAATAACAAGAGCACCCACCATTGTAAGGGCTTTGGAGCCCACCGCAGGCCCAACATTATTAGCGACATCATTCGCACCGATGTTGAGAGCCATGTAGCCGCCAATGATGGCGGCAGCGATGATAAGGGTGGAATGTTCCCCAGCGCCAATGACGCTGGCAGCAAATACCCAAACGATAAGAAGGAAGAGGAGGGCAAGGGCCAACGCTTTAAACGTCTGGGTTGCCTGGAGTGTCTGCGTTTCGATCTGAACGATACGATCCAGATCTTTATCAAGCGTCTTTTTTACCACGAACTCGCCCTATTTATTGTCGGCTAGAAAAGGAATTGTCGCCAAATAGTCATTTTTCGATCACGGCAGAGTCTTAGAAAGAATGAAGCAGAAAGGCAATGAGAGAATTTAAAATTTGCAAAAAGTAAAATATTTTCTATTACTTTGACATAATTAATTAAATTTTACTGATTTTTTTTAAATTTAAGAATAAAATTCTGAATTAAAAGTAGGAAAATATGGATAACCAGGACCGACAAATCTTAAATATCATTCAGCTAGAAGGCCGAAGGCCTTATGCGGAAATTGGTAATGTTGTTGGGTTGTCCATAACAGCCGTTAAAGATCGACTAGATAAATTACTAAAACGGGGAAGCTTAAAAAAATTTTCTGCGGAAGTTGGGATAAAAGCGGCGGGTTATGATGTACTCGCATTTGTATCTATTGGAATTGACAAGCCGGAGGATTGTAATGGATTTGAAACGCATGTTTTAACGATCCCTCAAGTGCAGGAATGCCACCACGTTACGGGCGCGTTTAATTATCTTGTGAAGATTTTGGCAAAAGATATGAGTGACTTAGAGACGTTACTTTCAACTCAAATCAAAATCCCGGGCATTGTGAGTAGGACGGAAACCACAATTGTCTTTTCCAGCATCAAAAACAGTAGTTTTGTTGATTGCTTGGCGAGCGAGAGAAGGTGATGGGTGAAATATTCTTACTCTGTTTAAAAGGCTTTGGGTTTGGATTAGCCGTGGCGGCTCCCGTGGGGCCCGTTGGTGCACTTTGCCTTCGTAAAGCAGTTTCACATGGGAAGTTGCCGGCGATTACATCCGGTATGGGAGCGGCCTGTGCAGATTCGATTTACGGATGTATCGCAGCATTTGGACTGACGGCTGTCTCGTCTCTTCTAATTGACTATAAAGATTCGGCAACTTTCGTCGGAGGTCTCTTTCTCCTATGGCTTGCTTATAAGCAAAATTTATCAACGCGAGAATCTGAAACGCAGATATAAGTGGTGAAACCGAATGATTCAAGATCACTTTTCGTGGGTTTTTTATCCACATTTGCGTTGACCATGACGAACCCGGCGACAATCCTCACTTTCGCTGCAATCTTCGCAAGCCTTGGATATGTCGGGAGTGCTGGCAGTATTGAAGATGGATTTTTATTGGTGGTCGGCGTTTTTTGTGGGTCAACTGCTTGGTGGGTTTTTCTGGCATTTTTAGCAACGGAGCTTAAAAAGCGATTAGGTGACTATTTTAGTAAATTTATTAATAATGCATCAGCAGCGATTATAGGCTTGTTTGGCATCGCGGCCTTGGTTAGCTTACTGTTTTCGTGAACTAATCGATGCAGAGGCTCCAAAAGGGCATTTGCCATTTAAAATCTTTTGGAGAATAAGTTGATGAACATCCTTCCCGAAATTCAGGAAATGCTCGAAGAAATGACCGAGTGGCGTCATAAAATTCATATGCATCCTGAGACAGCGTTTGAAGAATATAAAACGTCTGATTTTGTAGCCGAAATGCTAGAAAGCTTCGGTCTTGAGGTTCATCGTGGGCTTGCAAAAACAGGTGTGGTTGGTACTTTAAAAAGTGGCACTGGTAATCGCGCTGTTGGCCTTCGTGCCGACATGGATGCGCTGGATTTACAAGAACTCAATGAGTTCGATCACCGGTCCCGGATCGATGGAAAAATGCACGGATGCGGACATGATGGTCACACCGTCATGTTGCTCGGCGCTGCAAAGCATCTAGCCAAAACAAAAAACTTTGACGGCACCATTCAATTTATCTTCCAGCCCGCAGAAGAAAATGTGGCGGGTGGCCGCGTTATGATCAGTGATGGATTATTCGAGAAATTCCCAGTTGATAGCGTGTATGGAATGCATAACATGCCGGGCTTCGAATTAGGCCACTTTGCCGTCCGCAAAGGGCCGTTAATGGCATCTGCTGATTTCTTTGAAGCGAAAATTATCGGTAATGGCGGTCATGGTGCCTTTCCGCATCAAACAATCGATCCAATTGTAATTGCCAGTGAAGTGATCGGCGCATGGCAGAAAATTGTAAGCCGGAATGTTGATCCATTGAAAGCGGCTGTGGTTACTGTGGGACAAATCCATGGGGGCAATACCAGCAATGTAATTCCTGAAGAGGTCTTCATGAGTGGCACGACGCGGTCTTTCGATGAAGGCGTTCAGGATATGATTGAGGAGAATATGGAGAAAATCCTTAACGGGATTTGTTCTGCATATGGAGCGAAGGCAGAATTTTTATATGAGAGACGTTACGCGGCGACCGTCAATACATCTGATGAGACTGATATTGCTATTGCCGTTGCACAAGGACTTGTCGGTGTAGATGGCGTGGATACAGACACAACGCCTATTATGGGTGCGGAAGATTTCTCCTGGATGCTAAAGGAGCGGCCAGGTTGCTACTTGATGATTGCCAATGGCGCAGGCGAGGGAAGTTGTCACATTCATAATCCAAATTATGATTTTAATGACAAAATACTGCCTTTGGGAGCAAACTATTGGGTGAATTTAGCAGAACAAATTTTACCAGCAGAGGTGGCCTAAGGGGGCGAACGCTATACTGATAAGGCAATGGGAGCCTTAAACGCGTGATGGTGAACACAGAAACGTGATTTAGGGTTTTGTAATTATCGTCTGGGGGCCCTAAATCATGTATATTACGCTTCTAATGTGCGGGAGTATTTGTATCCAATGAGTGTTCAAGTGAAATTTTGGGGCGTGCGAGGGTCAATCGCAACACCTTCTGCCGATCATATGAAATATGGCGGTAACACCTCTTGCGTCGAATTGATGATCAATGACAGGATCATCATTTTTGATGCAGGCACAGGTGTGCGAATGCTTGGGAATTGCTTATTGAATAGAGATATTAGGGATTATACTTTTCTCCAGTCTCACACCCATTGGGATCATATCAACGGTTTTCCTTTTTTCGCTCCCGTCTATCGAGACGATGTCAATATTGAAATTCGGGCCGGTCATTTGGCGCATTCTTGCGGTATTCAACAAGTTTTATCCTCGCAAATGTGCCAACCAACCTTTCCTGTCCCTTTTGCCGAACTATCTGCGAAAATCAGTTTTTGTGATTTCCATGCAGGGGAGAGTTTTTCACTCGGAGATGGAATTAACGTAAAAACAGCACCGCTCAATCATCCCGATGGCGGAACTGGATACCGCGTTGAGGTTGAAGGCGTTTCCTTGTGTTATGTGACCGATACTGAACATGTTCTAGGACAATCAGATGAAAATATACTCAAGTTAATTGAAGGTGCCGATCTGGTGATTTATGACAGCACCTACACAGATGAAGAGTACCCACAGTTTGCCGGTTGGGGACACTCTACCTGGCAAGAGGGCGTGAGATTATGTAAAATGGCGAACGTAAAACAACTGGCAATTTTTCATCATGATCCCTCTCATGATGATACTTTCCTCGATAATGTAGCAAAAGAAGCGCTTGAGGAATGGGATGGGGCTTTTGTTGCCAAAGAAGGCATGTGCGTAGATTTATGCCGCGCTCAAATCCCAAAACTCTCCATGGTTTCCTGCTGAACAAGTTTTCCAAATCTCTATTAATATTGATTTCTAAATGCTGAGATAAGCGGACTATCTCGCTTGTCCTTACGAAATATTACATAGTCAATTCTCTTTTGTGGATAATCACTTAAGGGGAGCGATATCAATCTTCTGTCATGTTGAACCTCCCTTTTCGATAAAAAGGAAATTCCTTGATTGTGCGCTACCGCCTCTAATACCATCTCTTTGTTGTTGAAGGTGACGATATTTTTTTGTGGAAAGTTTGATGCTTTGATAAGCGCCTCTTCTATTCCCCCCATACCATCTTCAGCATCCAGATAAAAAAACAGTTTTTGATTTTCTAAATCTTGGACTGACAATGAAGTTTTTTGTGAAAACGGGTGGGATTTGGATAAAGTCACTGAAATGTCTTCTTTGCCAATTTCCAAATACTCAAGGTCATTAGAAGAGGGTTTACTGCCTGAAAGTGCTATATCTACCAAGTGATCAAGAAGATCCTCTTGAATTTGGTGATGTTTGCAAATTAGGACGGATAATTCGATATTGGGATGAGATCGCCGAAATTCTTCTGTAAGCGGAAATACATTCGGCGCAATATCGCAGGCAATTCTCAACTTTCCAGATTTGAGTTGCATGAGTGACGTTAGGAGGGAATGGATCTCTCCCTCCAAATTAAAATACCTATTTGATAGATTGAGGAGGAGAATTCCTGTTTGAGTCAAGTCGACTTTACGGCCTTTTCTTACAAATAGTTCCGTATTATATTGCCTTTCAAGCGCTTGAACTTGCAGGCTTACTGCCGGTTGCGTTAATCCGAGAGATTTGGCGGCGGCGGTAAATCCGCCAAACTTTGCAACTGCATGGAATGCTTTTAGTCGTACATGGATCATAACAGGTTAGATTCCCGTTTGTTAATTTCAATGAATGTGTCGTATTACCCGTTTCTGCAATAATATAAAATATCCGACCGGAGCAATTTTATAAACCTAAAGGCGTATCATTCGTAATTAGTGTGTTTATTTGTTGTAATATATTTGAAGTAATCTAATACGAGCACCTTTATTTGATTTAGGGTGATCTTGTTAGCTAATTTGAAATCAAATAGTTAGACTAATATTTGGAAAGCAAGTCTGCTTCAAATTGGTATTAAGGAGAGTTCCCGTGTCTGTAAGATTGTATTTAGTGCGCCATGGCGAGGCGGCAAGTTCCTGGGGTAATATTCCCGATCCCGGTTTAAGTGATATTGGAAGAGCACAAGCTACAGATGCTGCCGAAGAAATAGAGAAATTCACAGGCCCAATTGATATTGTGACAAGTCCACTTCTCAGGGCGCAAGAAACTGCAATGCCGCTGGAGGAAAAGTGGGGGAGAAAAGCTAATATATTTTCTGCAGTCTCTGAAATTCCTTCAAATCACATCGCATTCGAACAAAGAAAAAAATGGTTGGGCGAAGTGATGGCAGGTAACTGGTCATTACAATCCAGTATTCTGAGAGATTGGCGTGACGGTATTTTGGAAATGATTAAATGTAGGGAGGAAGATACAGTCATATTTTCCCACTTTATGGTTATCAATTCGATTGTTGGTTACATTGCGGGAAGTGAGAAAATGGTCAATTTTCGACCCGATAACGGCTCAATTACGCAGATTTCTTCTGAAAACGGTCAGTTAAAGTTGATTGAACAGGGGCGGGAGGCTATTACAGTTGTTGAATAGTAAATCACTAATAAAATAAAACAATAATAGAAATAAGACAATTGTGGGAGCGATAGTATTTATGGAACGTAGTGAGCAACAGGACAAGCCCTTGACTGATGCCTATCAGTTAGAGGAGCAGATCGGTTATTTACTGCGAAAGGCACACCAACGTGCAAGTGCTATTTTTCAAAGCCAATTTTCCGACGTTCAAATAACACCAACACAATTTGCCACTCTCGTTAAGTTATGTGATGAAGGGGAACTGTCCCAAAATCATCTTGGCCGGTTGACAGCAATGGACCCGGCGACCATACAAGGTGTTACTCGGCGGCTTATTGACAGAGGTTTAGTGAAGGCTAGAGCTGACGACATTGATCGGCGGCGAATGCTACTTGGTCTGACTGAAAAGGGAAAAATCCTGATTGACAGTTTGGTTGGCAGAGCAAAATTGGTAACGGCGAAAACAATGCTCCCTTTAACGGAGGATGAGCAGCGTGATGTGGTCGAGTTGTTGAAAAAACTAGCGTAAATTAAAAGGGGGCGCGTGGTGTCGGAGTTTGATCTTTCTGGTTTTAATATCCTAGTAGTGGATGACAATCAATATATGGTGTCCTTACTGCGGACAACCCTATTTGGACTTGGTGTTGGTAATGTTAAATCATTTGATAATGCCAGAGACGCAATTGAATTTATAAAACTTGTTAAGGATAACCCGATTAAGGCGGGGGTCATGCAGCTTGATTTTATTGTATCAAATTGGCAAATGGCCCCAATTGATGGCTTGATGCTTCTTCGTTGGGTAAGATCCCATAAGGACAGTTTGAACAGGTTTATTCCTTTCCTCATGGTAACCGGTTTTGGAGATCAGACCAAAGTCGAAGAAGCGCGAGATTTGGGCGTAAGTGAAGTTTTGGCGAAACCTTTTTCTGTGGTTAGTGTTGCCGATAAAGTGTTGCAAGTTATCTCGTCGCAGCGCCAATTCGTTCAAAATAAAGAATATTTTGGCCCGGATCGAAGACGTCGTAATGTTCCTTATGACGGAAGCGAGAGGCGGATTCTCAACGATAAGAGTCCTGAAGTTAAAGTAATTTACGAATAAGGTGTCATCGTGGAAAAACCTAAAATTATAGTAAAATTTTATCGCACTCGAAATCGCCTTCTTGAAAAAGCAGGTGGTATTGGGACGACAGCTGAAAATAATACTTTCCCTGAAGGCCTTATGGAAGAGGCAGAAAACCAATTCCAAGAGCAAATTTCAGATTATCCTGAATGGGTTCAGGCAACTTTAAGTCGCCTAACTGGCCTGGTTGAAGTTTGCCATAATTTTCCAGATAAACGGGCGCCTTCGTATAAACAGATTCAGGAAATTGCCCATGAAATGAAGGGACAGGGGGGAACATTTGGCTATCCGCTAGTGTCCACTTTCGGGGATAGCCTATATGATTTTACGGGCCAAAATGCAGGTGTATCTGATAACCATGTCCAAGTGATTAAGGCGCATGTAGACGCTATGAAGGCGACTATAACGGGGCGGATTCAAGGGGATGGCGGTCAAATTGGGACTGAATTGAAGGCAATGTTGGCCGCGGCAATTAAACAATATAAATAGTATAAATGCTCGTGAAGAGATCTCGTCTCTATCCCCTATGATGACTTATCCACGGTCATTGTTTTGAGCGGATTTCAATTGTGGTATCTTTCGAACCAAATTAAGAAACGATAAATGAAATTGAAAAAGGATGTCGTATGCATTGGTTCTTGCAGCGCGTATTGATTGGTGCTTCTCATAAACAAACAATTG
>JBALXM010000101.1:0-8257 GCA_036960695.1 Sneathiella sp. | reverse complement strand
TATGACTTGAGCCCTGTAGTAACAGGGCTTTTTTTTACGCTAAATTCAGCCCTTCGTCAGGGTTTGCCGCGTCGCTTCTGTCAGGTTATCTGGAAGTTCGTCAAGAGCATACCAAGCGAGCTCAGAGAGGGCGTCTGGCTCCATGATAGACGGGGTGCCATTTGAAATCGTCGCCTTATAGACGGGGGCGAGCCAATGCTGGCCTTCTTTCAAATCAATGAAATTCACTAAATGCGCCAACCCGTTCAAAGTTAGAGAAACACCAAGCTCTTCCTTGATTTCGCGGCAAATGGCGTCCTCCACAGTCTCGCCAAAATCCACTTTCCCACCGGGGAAACCCCAACAACCCGCCTCAGGGTTTCTAAGGCGTTTAACCAGCAAGATACGATTGTCTGAACGTTCAATAAGGGCGCCACAACCAACCCGTGGTGCCTTTTCTAATTTAGTTGTCAAAATATAGTCCTGATAGATTGAAGTTTATTCAATGGCGAGGTAACGCCTTATCATAAGGGCAACTTCTCGGATAGTGGTGGGGTCTTGGGCTTTAAATTTTGACCCTTCCATGACGGAGGAGATGACGAGGATTTTTCCGATACTGTTAATGGCAAAGTGAACAGTTTCCAAATCCAGATCTAGGGGCGATTTAGACCGCGCGCGAAGATGTTCCAGAAGAAGGTTAGCCCCATGCCTGTCCATTTCCTTCATTGGGGCTGCGAGGGCTGTGTCTTTTCTCCCCAGGGATAAGTAGGCACTAAAGAATCCCATATTTCTGTCAATAGCGCGGGCTTCACCGGCGACCAATTTGTCAAAAAGCTCGGCAGCGCTCCAATTTAAATCAGCATATTTGAAGAATAATTCCCAATTTTCCTTACCGCGATTTGTATATTCGATCAGTAGAACCTGAAAAAATCCGCGTTTGTCCCCAAACCGATGATAAAAGGCACCGACTGATATTCCTGATTCTTTAGCGATATCTGCAATCCGGGCGTCTTTATAGCCGTCCCGCGCAAAAATTTGAAAGCCGGCTTTAACCAGTCTGCGTCGCTTTTCCTGACTCCTGAGCTGCAGGGCGGGACGCTCGATCGTAATCTTCGTGCTTTTCGTGTCTGGCATATACGCCATGTCCTTTTCAAGATCAGCGGCTGAATGTTTCTGTTTTCATAATGAATTGAGAGGGCAGGGAGATAAAGAGATTTCTCACTTACTGATAAAGTTCCTATAAGTGTATATAAGATTAAAATTAAGTAAAACTAGAATATTGATTCTATTATTGATTAAGGTCAGAAAATATGTGACCTTTGCTTTCTGACAAAAAAAGCGCACGCAAAATCAAGAAAAAATACAGTGCCAGCTTGATAACTGGGAGGTAATCAAAATGAGAAAACTGACTAAAATACTAACAGTGACAGCAATTGCCACGATGGGAATAACGGGTCAAATGGGAGCCGGGATTGTTCACGCCGCGGATATAAAGCTTCCAAAGACTGTTGTATGGACAGCTTATAATACCGGGACCAGCGGTTATAATCAGGCGGTTGGCATTGGAAGTGTGCTGAAAAATGCCTATGGAGTAAATCTGCGTGTTCTTCCGGGCAAAAATGACGTGTCACGTTTATCGCCGCTTCGCAGTAATGTCGCGCAATTCTCGGCAACGGGTTCAGATAGTGTTTATGCGCAAGAAGCCGTTTATACGTTTGGGACAAAATCCTGGGGCCCTCAGCCTATCCGTCTCTTAATGCATAATCTGGCAGACGGTTGTGCGGTATCCTTGGCAACCGCAAAAGATGCCAACATCAAGACACTAGATGACTTGAAGGGTAAGCGGGTTGCGTGGGTTCGCGGCGCACCAGCGTTAAACCAAGCCGTTAAATCCATGTTGGCATATGCGAACCTTACTTGGGCTGATGTGGAAAAAGTTGAAGTGGGCGGTTATGGGGCATCTGTGGATGGCCTGATTAATAACGATCTTGATGCATTTTTAGGAGCCACTTTTTCAAGCTCCATGTTGAAAGTAGAAGCATCACCGCGCGGATTATATCACCCATCCACGCCCCATGATGACGATAAAGCATGGTCACGTCTTAACGATGTCGTTCCTTGGTATGCGCGTCATCGCTGTATGCAAGGCGCGGGCGTTCCAAAAGCTGGATATGAAGGCATCGCAACAGCCTATCCGATCCTGATTTCTACAACAAAAGTAGACAGTGATGTGACCTACAATATGACCAAGGCAATGTATGATCATTTCGATGATTACAAGGCCACCGCGCCAGGTGCCAACGGTTGGGCATGGGAGCGTCAGAAGTTAGAGTCTGTCTTCCTACCCTTTCATGAGGGCGCGGTTAAATATTATAAGGAAGTGGGGAAATGGTCTGATAAGGCGCAAGCCAATCAGGACAAAAATCTGAAGCGTCAGCAGACGATCATTGATGCTTGGAAAACCTATTCAGACAGCGCACCATCAGACAAAGATGCTTTCAAAACCGGTTGGATGAAAGCACGAGCAGAGGCGTTGACCGCTGCTCATATGGAACCCGTTTTCCTTAGCTGGTAAAGCGGTTATCTGGACCGGAAGTCAGGGATTTATTCCTGACTTCCGGAAGTTTCCTTTTCTCAGAATGTTATTACGCTTACCGAAACCCCATCGCAGATGGTCCGGTGGTGTGAGGAATTGTCCATGAGTAGTGTTCAAACGACGGTCGAGGAAGTCGAAGACCTTGATACCGCCCGCTATCGTAGCCTGCCACCTCTTTGGCAAGCGCTTGCCTTGACATTAACTGTGCTCGCCATTTTTTTTGCGGTCAATCAGTTGTTCCATTTGGGTTTTTTCCAACTGATCGTCGGTAAAGTATTGGTGAATAACCGGTATATGTACCTGATTTGCGGCATTATGATATCCATGTTGTTTCTGGTTATGCCGGCCTATAAGGCCGCACCCAAACGAAATGTGCCGTGGTATGACGTAATTTTGTTTCTGATCACTATCGGGCTTACGGCCTATTATGTGTATTTTGCAGAAGATATTCTGGATGAAGCTTGGGAATATAATCCTCCAGAACATGGCCAATATGTAAGCCTTCTGTTTTGGGCTCTGGTGTTAGAGGCGGGGCGACGCGCGGGCGGCTTGGCCGTTTTCACTATTGTGGTCGTGATATCCTTGTATCCTACTTACGCCGATATGATGCCTGAAGTCGTCTCCGGCGTTGGTCAAACATTCCTCAATACCGGTGCATTCCACATGTTTTCCGAGGAAAGTTTGCTGGGTATTCCCATGAAAGCCTTTACCATGCTGGTTTTTGGTTTTCTGCTGTTCGGGGTTGCCCTGATTTATACTGGGGCAGGGCAGTTTTTCATTAATTTCGCCTTTGCTCTTCTTGGGCATGTTCGCGGCGGCCCTGCAAAGGTTGCCATATTTTCCAGTGGTTTGTTTGGATCTATGAGCGGCGGGCCGGTGACCAATGTGTTGACCACAGGATCATTGACCATCCCTGCCATGAAAAGCATCGGTGTTCGAGCTAAAACCGCAGCGGCTATTGAGGCTTGTGCCTCCACTGGCGGGGTCATGATGCCACCGATCATGGGGGCAACGGCCTTCATTATGGCCGATTTTCTGAATGTTCGGTATATCGACGTGGCTTTGGCTGCGGCAATCCCGTCCTTACTTTATTATTTTGGCCTTTTTATGCAAATCGATGCCTATGCGGCAGAACATAAATTGGAAGGATTACCCAAAGAAGATTTGGTGTCGCTGAAAGACGTTTTTAAGGATGGTTGGTATTACATAGCCGTCTTTGTGTTTTTGGTATGGATGCTCATTTTCCTCAAACGGGAGTCTCATGCACCCTTCTACGCAACGGCGTTGTTATTGGCGATTAATCAATTTAATCCAAAACACCGGTTAAATTGGGAAAAGACCAAAACAATGATTTTTGCCGTTGGCGGGTTGCTTGCCGAATTGACAGGCTTGCTTGCGGCGGTCGGGCTGATTGTTGGTGCGCTTCAGGTGACGGGAATGACGGGAACCCTTACCAATGATCTCGTCTATTTAGCAGGAGGACACCCATTTGCCCTTCTTCTAATGGGGGCCATTACAAGTTTCATTCTGGGGATCGGGATGACGGTGACGGCGGCTTATATCTTCCTTGCCATTATTTTGGCACCGGCATTAATCAATACAGGACTTGATCCGATGAGCGTTCATATGTTCCTCCTTTACTGGGGAATGTTGAGCTTCATTACGCCGCCTGTGGCTCTGGCGGCGTTTGCAGCCTCTTCTGTTGCTAAATGCAATCCAATGGAGACAGGGTTTGAAGCCATGCGGATTGGTTCCATCATTTATTTCATTCCGTTTTTCTTTGTCTTTAATCCGGCCTTTTTGGGGAACGGGACAACGGGTGAAGTGATTACGGTTTGTGTCACGGCGACCCTAGGTATTGTCCTCGTCTCCGGAGCATTGCAGGGATACTTGCTGGGTGTCGGATCCCTTACAGGTAGCTGGACTGGATTGGTGGCACGCGCATTTGTCATGCTGGGGGGGATTGCTTTGGCCGTTCCGGGAGGAGGAATGTTACCTGTCTCTCATCTCGAATTAGCAATCGCGGCGCTTTTTCTTGCCGGGACGGGCATAGCCCTTGGGATACGTGGGGTCAGACAAACAGCCTAAAAGACAACCCTGTCGGTTGGTCCGAGGTAAGCTTTAATGCCTCGGACTGATTGGGTTTAGTGCTTTTTTAATTCTATCACTGGTAAAAAAGATCAAAAGTGGATTAGGGTCAATCCGGTTTTACGCATTGATGATTTAGGGGACACAGTGACTGAGCGAACACACGCGCATCGGAAAATATTTCTGGGGGGCTACACAAAAAGTGGCACCACGTTTTTAGGGCGCAGCTTTGATATACTCGATGGTGTGTATGCACGGGGGGAGATGGATTACTTCCATTTCTTTTACGACCAAATGAACCGCCTTGGCGGGAAGTATTCCGATAATATACGGATCGTCAACAGAGAGGTCTATGATGGCTTCGGTGACTATAAGCCCATCACAAATAGCGCCGCCTTCACCCTTCATGACAAGATTTTTCTGCATCTCTATTTTAATGGTGAAGAGGTGCCGAACGATTGTCGATATATCGTTGAAAAAACGCCGCGCAATATCTTCCATTTTGAGAATATCAAACGGTGTTTCCCCGATTGCGATTTCATCACACTTTATCGAGCCCCGCAGGATGTGTTCAAATCGCTGATGCGTCATATGGCGGACCACCGAAGTGCCGTCTATCGGGACAGCAACTCAGCTTTACGCAAAGGTATGTTAAAGAATTTTGCCAAATCTTGGAATGATATGACTCAAATCATCAAGGCAAACCGTGGGCAGATGTTTCTTATTCGATATGAAAGCCTAGCGGCGGATGTGGGCGGATTTCTGGACTTTGCTCAAAGCACTATCTTGAAAGAGCAACGCCCGTTACGTAGGCCCCTTAAATCTCTCGATAAACAATCTTACCTTGATAGTCTGCCTGAAAAAGCCCGGTCAAAAAGCCTTGTGCAAGTGGGGGCGGGGAGCATACGGCTCAGTGAGGGCGAGATTGAATTTATCGAAAGTAAATGCAAGACCATCGCGGATGGTTTCGATTTTTAAAAATTAGGGGGATCGGTGAGCGAAATAAAACTAATTCCCGAACTGCTTTGTACAAATTTAAGTAAAAGCCTTGATTTCTATATCAACCTCCTTGGATTTTCGGTGTCCTATGATCGGCCAGAAGAGGGGTTTGCATTCCTCAACCTTAAGGGTGCGAAGCTTATGCTGGAAGAGGTGAGGGCTGGCAAAGGGGATCGAGACTTGGGAATAACGTGGGGGACGAGAGTTAGATAATTCAAAACCTACAAATGCGGCGGGTAAAGTATCTCTTCGCTTTCTAATTTGCAGGGCAGTGCTCTTTTTAGAGATATGTCATGACTTGAGAATGTCGGAGATTTTAGCGGTGACCGCAGAAAACCTCCGACATGGCTCTCCTACTCTCTAGTCATGACTGTGACCATGAGCGCCCGATATATCCATACCGATCAGAACAAGTGCCGTTATAATTACCGCAATGACAACGATGCTTATTACAATCAAATATTTAGATCCAGTGAGTTTCGCGATTAGTTTTGTCATGTTTATTCCTCACTTGTAATGTTTGATTTCGGTATATTGGCCATTGGTTTGAAGGGTGATTGTCATCGTCTTGGATGTCCTGTTTCGCCAGAACCACCCGTGAGATCCGTCAAATGCCGCAATGATCTCACCCTCTTTGCGTTGCAATGAGCCTTTGCCGTAATTGTGATAATCAATGTCCAATTTCTTAGAGTCAGCATGGGTATCAAAATTGGCTATCCCGCCGTCGGTCTGCCATGTGTATTGGGTCTTGCTACCCTTCGTCATAACAACTTTTATCTCCGTGCCTTCATCAGGCTTAAGGGTCACTTGCATTTCATGGTTTAAAAGGGGGGCCGTTTGCGGCTCAACCGCCGGTGCTGCTTTTGCAACCTCTTGTGCCGCGGCGGGTTCAACTTGAGCCTTTGAGGTTTGCGCCCTCTCTAACGCGGCGTCTTCGGCCAAAGACACTTTTATTTCCCCCATTTTCTTAAGGCCGGTGATTTCACCAACCCCTAATGGGTCAATGCCATACTCCGATGGCATTACGACAGTGATAAGCAGAACTCCGGCGGTGATTGCGGCAAGTATGGTTGATTTAATCAGTTTTCCCGTTGAAGGGACGTCCTGATCTTTCGGTATATTCGAATTACGCATAGTATTTACTTTCATTGGTTTTTAGCCTGAATTAGGAGACAAAATATCCGGTGATCTGGTAGCCCATTAGAAGGAAACCAAGCATCATCATCAAAGCGTTCGCCGCGTAAGCGTAATGCAGGAAACTTCCGGATTTTCGCCAGTAGTTGATGGCGATCAGGATGACGGCCAAGGCCAGGATTTGCCCAATTTCAACACCAATATTGAAGAAAATAAGATTGGCCAACAATCCATCAGGGGAGATTTCATAATCCAGTATCTTGGCGGCCAAACCAAACCCGTGGAACAGCCCAAAGGTGAAGGTGGCGATCTTAGTATCTGGCTGATATCCAAACCAACGTTGGAAAGCTCCCATATTATCAAGCGCCTTATAGACGACTGAAAACCCGATGATCGTATCAATGATGTAGGGATTAATGCTTATTTCCATTAGCACGCCGGAAAGAAGGGTGATGACGTGACCAATGGCAAAAAGGGTGACGTAGATACCGACGTCTTTCATGCGGTATAAGAAGAAAATAACCCCAAACAAAAACAACAGATGATCATAACCGGTCATCATGTGTTTGGCGCCAAGATACAGGAACGGGATTGGTAAGATACCAGTGCTTTCCTGAATGTAACCCTTATCGCCTTCAGTAACCCCATGGGCAAAGACTTCGGGAACAACCCCAAAGAACGCCGCTAGGATAATCACTCCGCCGACAAGAAAAAACAAACGCTCGCGACACAACAAGTGCC
This sequence comes from Sneathiella sp., assembly GCA_036960695.1. GTDB lineage: Bacteria > Pseudomonadota > Alphaproteobacteria > Sneathiellales > Sneathiellaceae > Sneathiella. The sequence goes on along the minus strand of JBALXM010000101.1, from coordinate 720 downwards.
GTGCAATATCAATCATTAATGGAAACTCCACTATGTTACGGTTTTTATAAAAATGAATAGGGAACGCGCAAAGGTCAATGCAGGGACAGTTTCGTTCCTACAATCAGCGCGCCCGATTTAAGTATTAAACCCGAAAACGATGTGTGGAGAGATAGACGGGGGGATAGCTCCGCCTTGATACGTTCCAGTCTGTGAATACAGAAATGCTGACCGAAGTAAGGTCATGGCCCCTTGGTCGCAATAAAGTGGGAGCAAAATCAAAAACCATATTAGGTTTTATTTTTAGTGCAATAAGCGAAGGCGATCTGTCGGAGCTAGACAAATCCATTTTTAAATAGTCGTTGTAATAAGTGACGATATCTAAATCTATGGCGTGGTGGGCAGCATCGCTCTCACCGTTTAGATGTTCAATGACTGTGTGATCAGCACTATGGTCATGGGATTCGCTATAATTTGAAGATTTATCACTGTGACTGACCTGCTGCACATGAATAGCATGGGCCGCACCGTGGGGCATCCATTGCAGGAACGCCGAAAACGCAACCAACATACAGGCAAATATGGATAGGAATTTGTTCACAGGCGATAAAGTAATCCTAAAAAATACAGGCAGAAGATGACTGAAGGCACTTCTTTTGTCTATTAAATTTAATTGCAATTTTCCATTAAGAGTCCCGTATGTGATCGTTTTAATGCATGTGTTGCGTTGACCGGTTGAGA
>JBALXM010000100.1:0-8276 GCA_036960695.1 Sneathiella sp. | reverse complement strand
GAAAGAGAAAAGTTTCAAATAGTCTCCAAATGCAACATGTTGTAATATAAATTAATTCTAATATTTTACGAACTCATCCATAAATTACTAAAAGTGCGCTCGAAAGAGCCAATTTGAAGACGGTGTTTACTTAATGCGGAAACCTTTTAGTCTTGCAGGAAGAACATTAAGTGTCTCCTGGTCAGCATTGGCAAACGCAAAGCGCAGATAGTTTTCTTGGTTTCTTCCAAAGAATTCGCCAGGAATACAAATAACACCTCTCTCTGTTGCAAGTTGTTGAGCAACTTCCAATGAAGATGCACCCGTAAACGGGTGTTTTATATAGGCAAAATAAGCACCAATTGCTGAAATGTTCCAATCGGGTAGCCCGAGAAAGGCTTGCTTCAAGGTATTAACGCGCGCGGCAATTTCAATTCTGTTCATTTCCCGCCAATCTTTTAGAAGGGGAAGTGCTTTTGCTACTGCAACTTGCGGGGGTCTCGGTGCGCAAATCTGTAGATTGTCCATCACTTTTGAGATTTCCAAAATCAAGTCTTCGCTGCCAAGGACGGCACCCAACCTATGTCCGGGTATACAAAAAGATTTGGAGAAGCTGTATAATTGGATGAGGTTCCCCTGCCAATTTTCTTTGCTAAATAAAGAATGGGGTGTCTGATTTTCTTCCGGAAGGAAATCCCGATATGTCTCATCAAGAATAAGCCATATTCCCTTGGTAGCGCAGAGGTCGAAAACTGTTTCTAACCAATCTGCTGGGTATATGGCGCCAGTCGGATTGTTTGGCGTGACGAGAACTATAGCTTTCACCGTCTCGTCGATGGAATTTTTAATGGACTGGAGGTCGGGGACAAAATCGGTGTCAGAATTCGTAACAAAAGTACCTGTTTTAATGCCAAGCATGGATAAAGTTGATTCATGATTGAAGTAAAAGGGGTTACTCATCAAAACTGTATCACCAACGCCTGCAATAGCCATGATTGACGAGATGAAGGCTTGGTTGCATCCCGATGTAATATGAATATTTCCTGAGGTCAGTGGGCTTTTGTATAACTCCGTAACGTGAGATGCATATGCTGAGCGGAGTTCAGGCTCTCCTGCAATATCTCCATATCCTGCAAAGCTCGGATCACTGGCAGCTTCTCCAAGCCACTGAAGCATGCTTTTATGAGGAGGGTAACCAGGTACCGCCTGTGATAAATCGAGAGCTGGGCCATATGCGCCATCATAATTTTCCACCCATTTCTGCACTAGCGGAATTGGGGGAGCGGACAATGTGTGAACTAAGGGGTTAAAGGGTGCGTTCGGCATAGTCTTAAACTCTCATCTTGGCATTTTGCGGGACGCTGAGCTTACTCACCGTCGCCGGATAACTCGTTTAGCAGAACTGGAAAAAGGTGTCTTTGCCTGATCTTCTTCCAACGCTGCGAACAGCCAGTCTATAAACACATTCACGATTGGGGTCGACCGCATTTCGTTACGACATGCCACATAAAATGCGTCATCGGCAGGAACTGACAAATCTAAAGGGATCACTAAATCCCCTTTTGATAATAAGTTACTGGCGGTTAGGGTGTCTCCTAATGCGATGCCGTGACCGTGCAAAGCGGCATCAATAGCAAGGCGGGCATCCCCAAGAAAATGTTGCTGTTTAGGGGCGAATTTGTGAGCATCAGCGGCATCAAGCCAGGTATTCCATTCCCGGCCTTCGTCGGCATGAAGAAGAGTTTGTCTGCGAAAATCCTTCAAGTTGCGAATGGCTTGGCGGTTATGGTGGGTCGGTGATGTGACGGGAAATAAATCAAATTGAGCCCACATCCGCATCCAGCAATCGGGTCTTCTTGCTTCTCCGTATAAAATACTGAGATCTACGGCTGATGCAAACATTAACGATCGATCAACTGATGAGTTTAAAACCAATTGTATCTCTGGGAATTGCCCCGTGAATTGTTGTATGCGAGGCATGAGCCAATATGACAAAAGGGCTGGTGGGCAGGAGACAGACAATCGGCCACTTGTAGATTGCCTACTCATACTTGCAGCCGCGGTCGCGATTTCATTAAAGGCGCTGGTAACCGCAGGCAAGAGAAGTGCTCCTTGAGCTGAAAGCGTCAATCGTTGAAAATTACGATCAAATAATTTCAAACCCAGAGACGTCTCTAGCGTTTTTATTTGATGGCTTATGGCACTGTGCGTGACGTTTAACTCTTTTGCAGCTGTTGTGACAGATCCGGTTCGAGCAGTCGCTTCAAATGCGCGTAGTGGTTTTAAGGGAGGGAGGCGGCTGGACATATTAAAACCAGTAAGCTGAATGTATGTGAAAAAAATTCACATACACTCTACAGTAATATCAATTGATTTTTCAATCAAAATTCTGGAGAGTTGATAGTGAAATTATAATATGAAGCGTTTGTATCTCTGAGTTGGCGTTTTTTGATTTTTAGTGAAGTTCACTTAAACAAAGCGTAATGTTTGAGATAAATGTGAAAAAAATACGAATAGGTTGAGACAGATGGCAGGATCATGGGATCAAGAAAAACTTGAGGAACTAAGAGTGTTATTTGATGAGGCTTCGGGGGGTGATTTGATCAATCCCGAGTTTCAGAAAGTGGCTGATAAGATATTTTCCAAAAATGGAACCCGTATGGCCCCCTATGCGGGTCTCCCTACTTTTCTTGATGCGCCATATAGAGAAATTGACCCAATGGCGCCCGATATCTCAGATTTGGATGTTGCCCTCATCGGCATTCCTATGGATTTAGGCGTTACAAATCGCCCCGGCGCCAGATTTGGACCGCGTGCTTTGCGTGCGATAGAGCGCATTGGACCGTATAATCATGTGTTGAAATGTGCGCCAGTACAAGATTTGAAGGTCGCCGATATTGGGGATATTCCCTTCGATAGCCGCTATCGTTTGGAAAAAAGTCTGGAAAATATCGCAGACTATATGCATCGCATTGTGGGCGCTGGAGTTGTCCCGCTTTCCGTTGGTGGCGATCATTCAATTACCCATTCTATCTTGAAAGCCGTTGGTGCGAAAAGCCCTGTTGGTCTTATCCACATTGACGCCCATTGTGATACGGGGGGATCATTTGATGAGACAAAGTTCCATCATGGTGGTCCTTTTAGAAATGCGGTGCTTGATGGCGTGCTTGATCCTACCAGAACAATACAAATAGGCATCCGTGGCTCGGCTGAGTATTTGTGGGAGTTTTCAGAAAAATCAGGCATGACGGTTGTTCATGCGGAAGACGTGCCAAAACTTGGTATTCAGGCCGTGATTGAGGAAGCTAAAAAAGTTGTCGGCGATGGCCCAGTATATATATCCTTTGACATTGATGGGATCGATCCATCTTTTGCGCCAGGTACGGGGACACCTGAGGTTGGCGGACTGACAACTCGTGAAGTGTTGGAGCTGCTCAGAGGATTGAGCGGGTTGAATATTTGTGGAGGTGATGTCATGGAAGTCGCTCCGCAATATGATCCGACAACGAATTCTGCACAAGTGGGGGCTCAAGTGCTTTTTGAAATTCTGAGTCTTATGGTTTCGAGTCCATTTTTAAAATAAAATGGGCCGCGCTTTTGGGAGAAAAGACGCTAAGCGTCTGGTAAATAGTTAAAACAGAGGAGATGAAAATGACAGAATTTAAAAAGGGCGGAATTTCCCGCCGGGCAGCATTGGGGGCCGGTGTTGCCGGTGTTGCAGCACTTTCGATGCCAAATATATTAAGCGCGAGTGAAAAATCTTTGAAAGTTGGTGTTTATGGGGGCTACTTTAAGAAGTCCTTTGATAACCACATTTTCCCAGAATTTACCAAAGCGACTGGAATTGCTATCAATTCAGTGGCGGAGCCTACCGGCGAAGCGTGGCTGGTTCAACTAGAACAGGCGGCTCGGGCGAATAGAGCGCCGGCGGATGTCTCTATGATGTCTCAAGTCGCAATGCTGAAAGGTCAAGCACGGGACTTATGGACAACACTAGATCTTAAGAAAATTCCAAATAGCTCGAACCTTTTGGACAGCGCAATCAACAAATATGACGATGGTCGCGTATCTGGCGTTGGGGCCGTTGCTTGGTATATTAATCTAGTATCAAACACGGATGTGATCAAAACAGCACCGACCTCGTGGGCAGAGCTTTGGGATCCGTCTCATAAAGATCAGCTCGGATTGCTTGCGCTGGTTTCAAATTCCTTTTTGTTAGAAGTTACTGCAAAAACATTCTTGGGCGGTGTCAATGCACTGGATACTGAAGAAGGTATTTTGAAGGCTTTTGATAAGCTTTCTGAGTTGAAGCAGAATGTGCGCCTTTGGTATCGGGATGAGGCTCAATTTGAACAAGGGTTGAAGTCCGGTGAAATCCCTATGGGTCAATATTACCATGATGTAACAGGTCTTGCTGTTGCCGATGGTCATCCTGTTCGCTCTACCTTCCCTAAAGAAGGAGGGATTTTGGACTCTGGTAGTTGGGCGTTGTCCCGCGCGTCAGATAAAACTGAAGAAGCCCATGTTTTTATGGATTATATGAGCCAACCTTCTATTCAAGGATTAATGTCACGGAAAGTTGGTACTGCGCCAACGGTGAAGAAAAATCTGTTGGATTTGACGGCAGAGGAATTTGCAAGCGTCTCTTCAGAAATTGATCCAATTATTCCGCGCTACGACTTATACCAAAACAAATCAGATTGGTTGAACCAGAGATGGACTGAATTGATCATTGGCTAAGTAGATTGCTCAGTCGAGCAAGGTACAGGTATACAACCATTTTAAATTGTACTGCCGGGGCGTCCGGCAGTACATATTTTTACTTTTTAAGAGTGAGGCATCCATGTCGGGGCTGACTTTAAGCGGCATTCGTAAAGAATTTGGATCATTTGTTGCTGTCGATAACGTCGAATTAAATGTACCGGAGGGCAGTTTTGTGTGCCTTTTAGGCCCATCTGGGTGCGGTAAAACAACGCTTCTTCGGATGATCGCTGGGTTGGAGCAGCCAACACAGGGGAGAATTCTTATCGATGGGGCCGACATAACCGGAATCCCAACCCATAAGCGCGAGCTTGGAATGGTGTTTCAGTCTCTTGCATTATTTCCTCATTTGTCTGTTGCAGACAATATCTCTTATGCGCTTAAAATTCGCGGGGCTTCGAAAAAGGAGCAGGACGCCCGCGTTCATGAGCTTTTGGAGCTAATTCATTTAAGTGGTTATGGAGACAGAGCGGTCTCCCAACTCTCTGGCGGACAACGTCAACGGGTTGCTATCGCTCGTGCTTTAGCCTTGTCGCCCAAGCTGTTTTTGCTGGACGAGCCTTTGTCCGCGCTGGATGCCAAATTGCGCGAAGACATGCAAGTAGAGCTGCGCCAGCTCCAACAAAAATTAGGCATTACAACGATTGTTGTGACCCATGATCAACGGGAGGCTATGACTATGGCCGATATTGTCGTTGTGATGGGGGAGGGGCGCATTCGTCAAGCGGCAAGCCCCGTTGAGATATACCGTAAGCCTGCAGATACATTTGTTGCCGACTTCATTGGCGCTACAAATTTGCTTCCGCTAGATAAGGATGGCTCTGGACATGCAATGTTCGGCGGATATTCCTTGCCTGGTATCGAACTTCCCTCAAACGGGGCTGATGCCACCCTATCAATTCGGCCCGAAGATTTACTTATCACCGATAAGCAGAATGCCAGTGTCGAGGGGACGGTTTCTTTTATTCGTGATCTTGGCAGTACAATAGAAACTTTTATCGATGTGAACGGCGTGACCCTTACAACAGTTGCAACACCGAGGGAACGCGTGTCGGTTGTCGTCGGGGATGAGGTAGGGCTTTCTTTCTCACCTGAACATTGTGTGGTGCTGACACAATGAAGCGTACAGCCCCACAATCGGCTCGGGATTATGCGCCGTTAGTGTATCCGGCGCTGATGCTGATTATCTTTTTTGTCGTCCCGTTCGGCATAATGATTGCTGTTAGTTTTTTTCAAAGAGAAGTGGGTGGTTTTTATACCGTTGATTTTGTTCTGAGCAATTACGAGCGGTTCTTGAGTTTGTTCTTTGGGCGAATATTAGGGTTTTCTTTGGGGCTTGCCGTCTTAGTTTCAATTATTTGTGTCTCTATCGCTTTTCCTTTTACCTATTTGCTCACGCGCTGTTCTCGAAACACGCAAGTGTTGTGGTTGGTTGGAATTCTTTCGATCTTGTCGTTATCAGAAGTTATTATTGGCTTCTCATGGTCTACAATTTTCTCAAGAACGGCGGGAATTACCAATATCCTCGTGGCTCTTGGTATTATGGAGACGGCGAAATCACTTTACCCAAGTTTTGGGGCTGTTTTGACCGCGATGGTCTATCAGGCTTTGCCTTATACAGTTTTGGTGCTCTATCCGGCGCTGGTGCGGTTTGATACCGACTTTTTAGAAGTTGCCAGAACAATGGGGGCCTCTCCGGTTCGAGCTTTTCTAAATGTTATGGTGCCGGTTCAAAGAAATACAATTTTGGCGACCTTAATCATGGTGTTTGTTTTCGCGCTTGGATCTTACTTGTTGCCACAAATATTGGGCCGGCCTCAACATTGGACCTTATCTGTTCTCATTACGGATCAAGCAATTTATCAGTCAAATATGCCCTTTGCCGCAGCAATGGCTGTCTTTCTTGTTCTCATTTCTTTGGCACTCGTTGGCTTGACTTTGATGGTTGGCAGTAAGAAAGAGGTGGGGGCATGAGCAAAATTTCAAAAATAGCGATCTTTCTACTAGTTGGCCTGTTCCTCGCCGCTCCGTTAATTGTGGTGATCGGAGTTTCTTTTAATGAAAAGCAATCGCTGACATTCCCACCAGTAGGTTTCTCCCTGTCATGGTACGCGGAGATTTTTAACGACCCGGAGTGGAGAAACGCGCTCTTTAATTCATTGACGCTCGCCACCGGTTCCGCCTTTCTTGCCGTATCGGTGGCTTTGCCGCTTTCTTGGTTTCTCTGGCGCTGGTTTGCGCCTTGGGCGAATATTTTCCGTCTTCTCGGTGTTGCCCCTTTCATTCTGCCGCCGGTTATTACGGCTCTTGGGTTTCTGTCATTCTGGGCGACAACGGGTGCTTATGGGGAGCCATGGACGGCTGTCATAAGTCATGGGATATTCTTCGTTACCTTGCCCCTTGTAACCATTACACTCGGTTTTACCTCTATAGACAGCTCCCTGATTGAGGCAGCCTCTACCATGGGTGCTAATGAGCGGAAAATCTTCAGAACCATCGTGTTACCTTTGATCCTCCCTTATTTAATCTCGGGATTCGCCTTTACCTTTGTTTTGTCCTTAAACGAATATATTGTGGCCTATATGACCGTCGGTTTTACGATGGAAACCTTGCCAATCAAGATCTTCAACGCCCTGCGTTATGGTTATACGCCGACAATGGCTTCAGTCTCGGTTCTCTTCGTGGCCGTGGCGGCTGTGGTATTTGGACTTATCGCCCGCTTTGGTGATTTGCCGAAATTGCTAGGAAACCTGTCTGGAGATGAAAAGTAATGTTGCTTGCAGCCTATCAGATGAAAAGTACAGTTGCAGATGTTGCGGTGAATATTGAGAAGATCGCTGCCGCGGCAGTAACCGCTGCGGCTAAAGGGGCACATGTTCTCGTGACACCAGAACTCTCACTGACGGGTTATGGGGCAGGGGGTAGTTTCCCGTCTTTGGCTTTTGAAGCGTCAAGTGAGACTATGTTAGCAGTGCAGATTATCTCCGAGAATACCGGCGTGGCACTGGTCGTTGGATTTGCTGAAAAGAGCGAGGACGGCATCTTTAATAGCGCGGCTTTTATCAGAAAAGGGTTCGATCCTGTGATCTATCGTAAATCCCATTTATATGGCGCTTATGAAAAATCACATTTTGTGGCTTCAAAACCAATGACACCCCTCATTGAAATCGATGGTATTAAGTTAGGGATGCTGATTTGTTATGATGTGGAGTTTCCAGAGAATGTTCGACGGTTAGCAAAAGCTGGAGCTGACATCATTGTAGTCCCTACGGCACTGCCTGAAGGGTCCGATGGTACGTTTATCGCCCGCTCAGTCGTTGCTGTTCGGGCCTTCGAAAATCAAGTCTTCATCGCTTACACAAACCATGTTGGCAGTGATCCTCTTTTTTCATATGCAGGGCTTTCTGGCATAATCGCCCCTGATGCAAATTTTTTGGATCAGGCTGATGAAAATGAGGAAAAGCTGCTTTTTTCTACGATAAACCCTGCCGACTATGCTCAATCCAAAATCAACAACAGTTATCTTGACGATTTGG
>JBALXM010000099.1:0-8489 GCA_036960695.1 Sneathiella sp. | reverse complement strand
AAACACATATAAGGTTCAACGTGAAGCTGCTCTTGTCGAGTGGCGGCAACTCTGTGCCGCATAAAACCCGCCAATCTCTGTCACACTGAAACGAGTTCACATTCCTCTGACAGCGCCCTCTCTTCCCATGGTCATTCCATCTTTGGAAATTTTCAAAGACTAGATTCCGACCGGCCCATTCTTCTGCTCTCTAAAAAGGTAGATTCTGTACCCCGCCATTAGTTATGGGCGCAATCTTCTAATTGGTGTTATCGCTCAATTACGTGACGCTGGCGGCCAGGACTTGTGCTCCTAGAACTAAATGTTCGTGTGCCGTGTCTTCGGCAAAATCATGACTAATACCACCCCTTGAAGGAACGAAAAGCATAGCAACGGGCATTAGATGAGATAGGTTCGCGGCATCATGCAACGCACCCGATGGCATTTTACGCCACTTACCTGCTGGTACTAGATCCTGAGTTGCAGCTTCAATCCGGTCTATCAAATCGGCATTCATTTTTGTGGGTAGAATAGCTGCATAGGCTGAACTTTCTATTTTAAGTCCAGAAACTTCACCGAGCTCTTTTGTAACCTCCTCAAGAATTGTCTTCATGCGATCTAGGCGTTCCTCGTCTGCATCCCGCCACTGGATGGAGAAATTCACCCGGCCGGGAATGGTAGAGGAGGCATTCGGATGAAGCGCCACATGGCCGATTGTCCAAACCGTATCTTTTGTAACAATTTCTGAGAACCTTTTGTTAAGCTCAGTGGTAAACCGTACCAGCCCCTGAAATGCATCCATACGCTGTCCCATAGGGGTGGTGCCGGCATGATTTTGTTCACCCAGAAAACAGTAGGTTTGGCTTCGGATACCAACGATATTTTCCACGACACCGATGGACTGTTCATGGCTATCCAGCACAGGGCCTTGCTCAATATGGGCCTCGATAAAGCCTGAAAAGAGATCCGATGAAACAAAATCTATTTGGCAGAGGTGTGACATGCTACGCCGGGCCTCGCTAAAAGAGACGCCGGTGGTGTCGGTCAGAGTGTCCGCTTCCTCAAGCGATAGGCCGCCTGACCAGATCCTGCTGCCAACAAGGGTGCCGAAGCGGCCTTCTTCATCCTGAAAGGCGACACATGCGATTAATGGTCCGCCGGTTTCTCGTGCAGCACGTGCTATCTCTAATCCGGTTATCACGCCATAAGCACCATCCAGCCATCCGCCTTCCGGTTGGGTGTCGGAATGTGAACCGATTAAAAGGCACTGGCCCGCACCGTCCTGGACTTCAGGAGGAAGTCCAAAAAGATTCCCCACAGGATCGAAGACGGGGTTAAGCCCGGCTTGTTTCATACGCTCGGCCAACCATCGGCGCGATGCGATGTCAGATTCCGAAAAAGCGGGTCTGACGACTCCTTGGCCGCGAGCACCAAAGGTACGAAGTTTGGCAAGATCTGCGAGCAAACGTTCGGGATTAATGGTGATTTTTGGCATCAGGGTTATTCCAGTTCTTTGAGTGCGGTTTGACCAAGCCATACCATGTTCAAACTGTTTGGCTACGGTAAAGTTCAAAAAAATGGTGAGGTCACATTAACCCGATACCCGTCCATTTTTGTTTTTCTCAAGAACCTGTCAACTTAATAAGTCTTTGAAAGGTAACAACCCGTCTTCCAAAAATTATCAAAATTTTAGGTTTAATAACTTAATGTGACAGCACCATCAAAGAGGGTGGTTCATTTAACGTCAGACAAACTCACGAGCTCTGAAGACGCAAGCAAAATTGATGCTAAACTACGTGATTTTCTGCACTTGGCACGGTAATGTCTGGCTGTCATTCAATCCTTTGACAACCATTTTCAACATAGTTTGTGCAGCGGGAGTCATTTGCCAGTTCTTACGGGTTATTATACCTACAGGACGGAGGATATTCGGGTCTATCAGTTGAATGGCAATGAGGCCATCCATTCGGACTGCCTTAAGGTAGGATGACAGAATAATCCCAAGTCCAGCCCCGGCAGAAACCAAAGCAGCAGCCGTTTGTATGAGGGTTGGCTCCATGATAGGGCTAAGGGTAATGCCTGAATTCACTAGCGCTGCGTCAATGCTTTGGCGGACACCCGTATCCGCAGATAAAACAACAATTTCCTCGTTATTTATTTGCTTCCAACTCAGAGTTTTCTCTCCTGCGAGTGGGTGGTCTTTTGTGGCGAGTAGCATAACTTCATCATTATAAATTTCCTGAAAACTGAGATCTCCCATTTCCGGTGGACGTGAACCAACGCCAAAGTCTGCAATGCCGGAACGCACCTTTTCAACAACCGTATCCCAAATTCCATCAACGACCTGAATTTTTACCTTCGGAAACTGCCGCCGAAATTCCACCAAGATAGGGGGTAACTGATTTGCCGCTACCGAGGGGAAAGCTGCCACAGTCACTTTTCCCTGCTTGAGTTCAGACAGATCTTTCATATGTCGGATTGCGGCTTCCATATCTCGTACGACATTTTCAGCCAGCGGAAGGAACGTTTTTCCCATTTCGGTTAGAGCGACAAGCCGAGTGCTTCGCGTGATCAGCTTCACATTCAGGTTTGTTTCCAACTGTTGGATCAACAAGGATAACGCGGGTTGTGTTACGTGAATTTCCGCCGCGGCCTTCGTGAAATGAAGATGCCGGGCAACCGCGACAAAAGCTCTGAAATGTTTGTATTGCATAGGTCTCTATATTCATCAGAAATTCGTATAAATAACGATATAATTATTATTTCTCATATTAATTGAACGGATATAGGCTTCTTTTGCAAGCTTTTTGAGGGGGGAACCATGGACTTAATTCCTAATACTTTTTTGCTCGCCGGTCAGGAAGTCGAGGGCCAGGGCAGTGATCTTATCGTATGCAATCCTGCGGACGGGTCCATTGTGGCAAGTCTTCGTTCGGCTTCAATAGAACAGATTGATTTGGCTTTCAAAAAGAGTAGGGAGGCCACAGATCAAAACGAGTGGTTCAACCGCCCGCCCCATGAACGAGCCAGTGTGCTGTTTCAAGCCGCCCAACTAATGCTCGATCGCAGAGACAAATTGGCAAGGCTACAAACCACCGAAAATGGCAAAACACTTCGCGAATCCCAAGGGCAGGTTACCAGTGCCGCTGGTATTGTCCGGTACTTCGCGTCGGTTTGCGAAACCGTGGAATCTGAGGTTCCACCACCTCGGGGTCCGTATCTTAGTGTGACGACACATGAGCCATTGGGTATCGTCGCGGCCATAACGCCATGGAACTCTCCGCTCACCATGGCCGCGCAAAAATTGGCGCCAGCGCTGGCGGCTGGAAATGCAGTTATTCTAAAACCGTCAGAGCTGACGACCTTGGTTTCCATTGAACTGGCGCGCGCCTTTATTGACGCGGGGTTACCCGAAGGATTGTTGAGTGTACTGCCGGGAGATCACACTGTGGGTGAGGCCATTATCAATCACCCCGACCTTTCTATGGTCTCGTTCACAGGTGGGACAGAGGCAGGACGCACCATTGCCGAGGCCGTCGCGGGTCGCTTTTTACCAACGATATTGGAATTGGGCGGAAAATCCCCCAACATCGTTTTTGCGGATGCCGATTTGGACTTGGCGGCCAAGGAAGTGTCCTCGGCAATCTTTGGATCAGGTGGGCAATCTTGCGTCGCAGGGTCGCGGTTATTTGTCGAACAGAGTGTGTATGACAGCTTTATGGAGCGGCTTATTGCTTGCGCGGAGAAACTGAAGGTTGGCCCCCCGCTGCAAAGCACCAGTGACATCGGGCCGATGGCGTCGTCAAGCCAGCGGAAACGGATCGAGCGGTATGTTGAAATTGCCCGCAAAGAAGGCGGCCGAATTCTATTAGGGGGGCAGCGACCGGGTACTCCTGAATGTGAGGATGGCGCTTATTATTTGCCCACCATTATTGATGGTCTGGATCACAATTCATCTGTTTGTCAGGAAGAAATTTTCGGAAGCGTTCTATGTGTCCTTCCCTTCAAGACCGAAATCGATCTGGTCGGTCTTGCCAATGATACGGTCTTTGGATTGGCTTGCGGAATATGGAGCGCGGATTACCAAAAAGCGTGGCGTGTTGCCGGAGCAATAAAGGCGGGAACCGTCTGGATCAATACCTATAAACAATTGAGTATAGCCGCGCCCTTTGGTGGTTTTAAACAAAGCGGCCTTGGGCGAGAAAAAGGAATTCAGGGGCTGCGAGCCCATCAACAAACCAAGAGCATTTATCTTGGTGGTTTCGGGAGTTAACGTTATGCAAAATCAAAAACAACAACAGCCCTTAATACCCCTGGAAGCCGTGACCTTTATTGGGCATGACCTTAATCGCCCCGAAAGTGTTCATGTCGGGGAAGACGGATCGCTTTATGTCTCTCATCGAGATTGCGGCGTCTCCCAAATCAAGCCAAACGGACAACAACACTTGATCGGAAAGCCTGGCCAACTGGCAAATGGTCATGAGCTTATCCCAAATGGTATCGCCCGTATGCCTGATGGCTCGTTTCGCATTGCAAATATCGGCGATGGTGGCGGGGTTTGGACCTTGGATGAGGCAACAGGTGCAATTGAGCCTTTCATCATGGAAGCTGACGGCTGTTTTCTAGCGGCGGCCAATTTTGTCATGACAGATCCGCAGGGACGCACCTGGATTACCGTCAGCACAGTTAGTCAGCCCCGCTTTGCCGCTTACAACGAGGATGTTGCCGATGGATTGATCGTCCTTCATGATGAACACGGTACACGGATTGTTGCTGATGGAATTGGGTTCGCCAATGAATGCCGCCTGTCAGCCGATGGGAAGCGGTTGGTTGTTGCGGAAACCTTTGCGCGGCGCATCACACAATTTGACTTAATGGCAAATGGCGATCTGAAAAATACTCGAACCTTTGCCCAATTTGGTCGGGGAGATTTTCCCGATGGCTGCCGTTTTGATCAGGCGGGCCACTTATGGATGACCAGTATAGTGAGCAACCGTTTGTATCGTATCGCCCCAGATGGCACGTCGGTCCTAATCCTTGAAGATACAGACCCTAACCATGTGGATTGGGTGGAGAACGCATTGGCTGCTGGAAAAATGGGTCGGGAGCATTTTTACGAAACCGGTGGTGAAAAACTTCGTAATATTGCCTCGGTCGCCTTTGGTGGCAACAACGGTCGAACTGTCTATCTCGGCTCACTTGCCAATACAAAAATTGCAACCTTCACCTTGCCTGAGACTCTTCAATAAACCTCGAAGTTAAGGAAATGATATGACGACCACAACAACGCTCGGTTTTATTGGACTTGGTGTAATGGGAGAACCCATGTGCCGGAACATGACTCAGGCAGACTTAGGTGAAATGATTGTCTTTGATCTGTCTACTGATCCGGTAGATCGGCTGCAAGCTATAGGGGCCCAAAAAGCTGATTCCGTAGCCGATCTGGCAAGATCCGCTGACATCATCTTCCTCTCTCTTCCTGGTGGTCCCGAAGTGGAAAGTACCATATTAGGAGGTGATGGTTTACTCGCCAACGGACGGGAGGGGCAGATTATTGTCGATATGAGCACTTGCCCTGTCGCGATCGCCAGAAAGGCGGCTACCCAGCTACAACACAAGGGCATAAAATTTGCTGACGCGCCCGTTGCCAGAACGCGGCAGGCAGCCATAGATGGTACTCTCAGTATTATGGTTGGCAGTGATGATGAAACGTTCAGTCGTATTCACCCTTTCCTGTCCGCAGCTGCGTCAGATATTAGCCATTGCGGGGATATTGGATCGGGACAAGTTGTCAAACTTCTGAACAATATGCTGCTTATCCAGTCTGTCGTGGCCGTGGCCGAAGCGATTACTATAGGGGAGCGGTCCGGTGTGGCGCGGGAGGTATTGGTTGATACTTTAAGCAAAGGATCAGGCGACAGTTTCGCCCTTCGCAACCATGGGCGAAAGGCTATGCTGCCCGGCGTATTCCCTGTGGGAGCGTTCGGTACAGATTATGCCCATAAGGATATTACCTATGCTCTCGAACTAGCAGCGGATTGTAATATCACGTCACCGGCAGGTGAATTGGCCCAGCAAATGTTAGAGCGCACGAGCAAAGCTGGATACGGGGCCGAATATTTCCCTGTTCTTATTAAAATGATTGAGGAGTCGCGATAGTGTCCGATAACCAGTTTGACGTTATTGTTGTTGGCGCTGGAAACGCCGCGTTATGTGCAGCCCTCAGTGCTGAAGAAAATGGGGCCCGTGTTCTGGTTCTCGAATGCGCACCAAAGGAAAAACGTGGAGGGAACTCTCAATTTACCGCAGGGGCCATCCGGTTCGCCTACAATGGCCTTGAAGATTTGAGGGCCGTTATGCCTGATTTGTCGGAAACTGAAATTGCGACGACCGATTTTGGGACTTATACTGAAGATCAGTTTTTCGATGATATGTTCCGGGTCACGCAAGAACGCACGGATCCAGATCTTTGCGAAATTCTGGTCCGCCAAAGTTTCAACACAATCCGTTGGATGCGGAAAAAGGGCGTCCGGTTTGTGCCAATATACGGGCGTCAGGCATTTAAGGTTGATGGCAAGTTCAAGTTTTGGGGAGGACTCACGGTTGAAGCCTCAGGCGGCGGCCCTGGTCTTGTCGACTCCCTTGTCAGTTCCGCAGAGAAACGGGGCGTGGAAATATGGTATGAAGCCCGTGCTTTGAATCTGATGACCGACGGCACTGCCGTGACCGGGGTCCGTATGCGCCGCGAGGGTGCTATTCAGGAGATTACAGCAAAATCAGTCGTCCTCGCTGCAGGTGGCTTTCAAGCCAATACTGAAATGCGGACTCGTTATCTGGGTCCCAATTGGGATCTCGCCAAAGTGCGCGGTACGCCGTACAACACTGGTGATGGTATTCGCATGGCGATGGACATTGGTGCCAGCACTGCGGGAAACTGGTCCGGTTGCCACGCTGTCGGATGGGAGCGGAATGCACCTGAGTTCGGTGATCTGGCGGTTGGAGACGGGTTTCAAAAGCATTCCTATCCGTTTGGAATTATCGTTAATGCCAAAGGAGAGCGTTTTGTCGATGAGGGCGCAGATTTCCGCAACTATACCTACGCAAAATACGGACGCGAAGTTCTCGCCCAACCGGGACATTTTGCCTGGCAGATCTTCGATGCTAAGACGTTGCATTTGTTGCGCGACGAATACCGCATCAAACAAGTCACCAAGGTTTCAGCTGATAGCATAGACGCGTTGGCTGAGAAACTGGACGGCGTCGATGCACGGGCCGTTGTTCAAACAATTAAAAACTATAACGCGGCGGTTCAGACTGATATTCCCTTCAATCCCAACGTCAAGGATGGCCGGTGTACAAAGGATCTTACCCTGCCTAAAAGTAACTGGGCCAATCGTCTAGATGAAGGCCCATTCGAAGCCTACGCCATCACCTGCGGGATCACGTTTACATTTGGAGGTTTGCGGATTGATGTGAATGCTAATGTGCAAAATACAGATTATACATCGATCCCCGGATTGTTTGCTGCGGGTGAACTGGTTGGCGGTATTTTCTACAACAATTATCCCGGTGGTACGGGTCTCATTAATGGGGCTGTTTTCGGGAAGATTGCGGGCAAGTCTGCAGCTCACTATGCGGCGCAAGCAAGTGGAGGGGCCAACGTTAGCAATGAAACTGATTAAAGTCTGTGCCAGAGTGCCTTCTTCTGGATCTCTTCACTGCAAAAGCAGCCACTAGATCCTATAATAGTATAGTTTACAGGCATTTAGTAATTGTATCCAAACGACAAGAGGAGAAATTGTGTTGTCACGATTAACAAAGTTTAATTTCGTCAATGTTACTGAGACGCATATCATCGATCCACACTCTGTTTGTACTGCTCGTACAATTACATTTTGATTTTGAAATGACAGTGCCTTTGATAAGGGTTTTGTAACTTCCTGTCGGAATCATAAGCAGAAACTTTCCTTGCTCCGTAGCTGAACGCTAACTATCGTGCCCTGTGACTTTTGAATTGGGCGAGATCACTCAGAGGAAAAAAATCATGTGTAGCGATACGGACAATGGAACTGCAATACCGACCGAATTCATCAGAAACGCTCGTACCCGTGTCACCGAATGGCGATTTGGGAAACGTGGCGATAATACTGGTTGGCATCGTCATGACTATGATTATGTGGTGGTACCGCTGTTTGATGGCGTCTTGGAAATTGACACAGGGGAGGAAGAAAAGATCATGGCTCCAATGCAGAACGGTGTCCCTTATTTCCGACCGGCTGGTGTTGAGCACGATGTGATTAATGGGAATGATTTCGAATGCGCTTTCGTTGAGATTGAGATTATCTAGGCTAGCGTCCCAGAGGTAATTTCACGGCATGTTTTTAACATCAGCTTATTTGAAAACTAGATGTGATACTCAAAAAATTACCATTGCCAGTTAGACTGATAATCCGCCTGTCGGGAGTTCAAGTCTCTCCTCCGCTACCAAAATTTCCTTGCAATTTAGCGTG
>JBALXM010000098.1:0-8861 GCA_036960695.1 Sneathiella sp. | reverse complement strand
ACGTCATCTTTCGAAATTTCATGCTTATTGAAAACCACAAAAGCATGAGCCCGTTCGCCTAAAACTGGGCAGGGTACGGGCACAAGGGCTGCTTCGTTGATTTCAGGATGTTCGATTAATACGTTTTCGACTTCAGCGCTAAAAATTTTATATCCGCCTCGGTTGATCATATCTTTCTTGCGATCAAGAATTCTCAAAAAACCATCCTGATCCATAGTGCCAATATCTCCTGAGCACCAATATCCTGCTACGAATGAGTCTTTATCTGCTTCAGCGCGGTTCCAGTATTTTGGAACAACCATAGGACCCGATATCCAAATTTCCCCAATTTCTCCTAAAGGGACTTCAAAGCCTTGATTGTCCATGATGAGGATGTCTCCGCACTCCACGACCTTACCGATGCTATCTAAGGCAGTTCGACAGTCAGCTAGAGGCATTATAGTTGCGGGTGAAGTCACCTCAGTGGCGCCATAGGCATTAGAGAGATAAAGATCAGGTAGGAATTTTCCAATTTTACGGATAGTCGCTTCAGGCATTGGCGCACCACCAAAAGCACCAATACGCCATGTATTGAAGTCTCTGTTCTTAAGATCGCCCCGCATTAATATCAAATTATACATCGCAGGGACCATGATGGTGAATGTCTGGCGTTCTGCTTCGACTAAATCAAGAAAATCCCCTACGTCAAAATTCCCCATAGTGATAGTGCAGCCTCCGCAGCCAATCATTGGAAAAATTTGTGCAGCAATCCCGGTTACGTGACTTGCCGGGACACTTAAGACGGTCCTTTCACCTGCTTTAAAATCGTATCTGCGGCACCAATGAAGAGTGCTGTGGATAATGCCTAAATGAGTAAGCATTGCGCCCTTCGGCTGCCCAGTGGTCCCTGAAGTATAGAGCAGCACGGCACACTCATCTTCTTGGGCTTCTGACTGTCCAATGAAAGCGGGGGCCTTCCCTAAAATTTCATCAAAGGCAACTTCATTTTGGTTAGCTTTTCCTCCAACTAGAATCTGCAATTTGCACTCTGGAGCTGAAGAAGGCGTCGGTTGCTCTGGGGATGATTTTTGATCATAGATAGCTGCGACGGCGTTACAGTTGTTGTAAATAAATTCCAACTCTGGACGACGCAAGCGAGAACCGACAGGAACAGCAATAGCGCCTAAACGGATCGCTCCCAATAGGGCAATTATAAATTCCGCTCCATTACCCAAGTTAAGAACAACCCGGTCCCCCGGTTTGATCCCCTTTCGGCTTAAAGCCGTTGCAAACCGCCGAGAGTCTTTATCAAGGTCTCTGTAGGACACGCGCCTATGTTGATCGACAATAGCTTCAGCATCTGGAGTAGCAGCCACCACCGCATCAAACATCTCAGAAATAGTTCTCGGGCGATTGGCATAACAGGGAAAAAGGCGATCTCCATAATGTCGTTCTACTCGAATGGAATTATCTCCTGAAAGCCAAAACATTCAGCGTTCTCCTTCTGGAATTCAAAGCATAAGATTATCTATTTGGCTCAGCTGATTTTGTGCCTGCTCGAGATGTTTCGCTGCCTTCGCTAATTATCTCGCCACGCTCGATAACAAACTCACGATCTAACAAAGAAACAGAATGCATCAATTCAGATTGGGCAATTAAGATTGAGCGGTTTTCTTTACGTAAGGCTGAAATTACTTCCATTAAGCGTTGGGTGAGAACAGGAGCAACTCCTTCAAAGGGTTCATCTAGAAGCAGAATTTTGGTTCCGGCCACTAAAGCTCGCCCTAAGGCAACAAGTTTTTGTTGGCCGCCTGACAAAAGTAGAGATTTTCGATCTCGCATTTCGTGAACTTCTGGGATCAGGTCATAAATAAACTTCAGAGATTTTTCGGAGTCCAGGTCGCTATTTGCCCATGCAGGGAGGAGCATATTTTCTTCGACAGTAAGCTCGGGTACCAACCGACGGTCTTCTGGCATATAGCCAATACCAAGTGCTGGTCGCTTATGTGCGTCATAGCTAGAAATATCGGTGCCATTGAAATGAATGGTTCCCCCTGTCGGCCTGTTAAGGCCCATAATGGAACGCATTGTGGTCGTTTTTCCCGCTCCATTGCGTCCGACAAGGCCGACCAGTTCGCCTTTGCCCACGTTCAACGAAAGCTGACGCAAAATAGGGACAGATTGAATGGAAACATCAATATTTTCAAGAGATAACATCATGATGAAGTCCCCGTGACATACCGTTTTACTTCTGGATCAGCGAGGAGTTGATCCGGAGCATCATCGGCAATAATTTGACCATTGTAAAAAGCCAGAACCCGTTCGGAATAGCGGGTAACGATATCCATGTCGTGTTCAACAAAAATGATGGTAACCTTAGCAGCCTTCAAAGTCTCAATAACCAAATCCATGATGGGGTATTTTTCTTCAGCTGCCACCCCACTGGTGGGTTCGTCTAGCATCATCACTTTAGGGTTTCCAGTCATTGCCATGGCGATATCCAAAAGTTTTCTAACCCCGGCGGACAACTCCCCAATCAAACGGTTTCTATGGTCGGCAATGCGAAATTGCTCCAAAACTGCCATGGCTTGCTCGACATTCTGTTTCTTTTTTGCATGGGCCCAAAATGACGGAGGTGTATCGCCATTAATGCTCAAAGAGATTAACATATTTTCTAATACGTTCATCTCACCGCAAAGCTGGGGAATTTGAAATGATCGCCTGATTCCAGCTTTGGTCACTTCTCTAGGGGAAAAGCTGGTAATATCTTGGCCGCCAAACATGATCCTGCCTTGATCAGGTTTAATATAACCGGTCACCATGTTTACAAAGGTTGTTTTCCCGGCACCGTTTGAGCCAATCAAACTCCAAACTGCCCCCTTCGGCATAGATACATTAACATCCTTAGCGGCGGTAACCGCACCGAATGATTTATGAATATTCTCTGCGGCGAGTAACACCTCGGTCATGGCGTTTCCTTTGTGTCTTGTTTGTCCGCCGCATCGGCGTTTCTATTTAGTATTTTTAGAGATCCCAAACCTTTAGGTAGAACGAAGATGACGATCAATAAAAAGACTCCTAAAGAAAGTTGCCATGTATTTGGAAAATAGAGGTTGGAAAAGGAGCGAACCACTTCCAGTACGATCGAACTGATAAACACTGCTGCGATAGATAAGTGACCGCTAAGAATGGCAACAAAAACAAACTCACCTGAAGTGGTCCAGTAAGAGTATTCAGGGTCCACATGACCGATTGCCAGTCCTGAGATAACGCCTCCTACACCCCCTAAGACGGCAGCAAAAATATAATTTATGGAGATAACCTTGCGGACTGAGGCCCCGAGATATTCAACCCGAAGTTCATTGTCTCTAATGGCCAGTGAAATCAAGCCGCGCTGAGAGTCAAAGAATATACGCATGATAGCCCCGGCCAAGACGGTGGCAACACAGGTAAACAAATAAAGTGATATCCCAAGTTCCCATCCCTCCGGCTCATACCCAAGGAAGGTTGGAGCCGCAATATTAAGTCCATCGGTACCGCCAATTACAGACATCTTAGATAAGACACCGTATAGGATCATGGATAGAGAGAGGGAAAGCATGGCAAAGAAAATCCCCCGGTAGGTCGCCAATAGGGGGCCAAAGATTGCGCCCATGGCTCCTGAAAGGAGTACACCGATGAAGGTAAGTAAAAAGACATCGGTAATGCCAAACCAATTTGCCATAAAGCCAGCAGCATAAGCCCCAACACAGAAGTAAAGACCTTGACCAAAAGAGACTAGCCCACCTCGCATCAAAGCCACCAATCCCAAGGCAACCAATCCTTTTGACAATGAAATGGTCACCAAGAACACGGCCCATTCAGGCAAGGCAAGCCCACATAAGATTAGGATGATAAGGGCAAGGAGTGCGGATCCCCAAATAGAACGCAAAAAAATCATATCTTCCTCGCTTGGGTCTTCTGAAATAAACCTTCAGGGCGGAATACTAAAACCCCTGCCATGACTAGGTAAATTATGAATAATTCTGCTTCAGGGAGTAGGTGAACGGATGCAGCTCTAGAAATTCCCACGAAGACGGCACCGATTGCAGCCCCTTCGATTGATCCTAGGCCGCCGATTATCACCACCGCGAAAGCAAGGATAATTACGTTGACACTAATGCCAGGTGAAACGGAAATCATTGGCGCGGTTAGTGCACCGCCAAGCGCAGCTAAGAAAACTCCTGCAGTGAAAGATATGACAAAAATTTTATTAACATTAACGCCCATGGATTGGCTCATTTCGCGGTCATGGATTACCGCAAGAACCACTTTTCCTTGCTTGGTTTTGTTGAGAATGTACCAAACTAAAAGCCCGACCGAAGTAGAAATTCCAATAACAAGGAAGTCATATGTCACATAGTATAGTGATCCGAATTCCACTACTCCTAACAGATCGTAAGGCTGATAAACGAACAGAGGATCAACCCCCCAGATCAGTTTCATTACATCTTCCAAGATAAGGAAAAGGCCGTATGTGACCAGCACGAGGACAACTTCATCCCGGCCATAAAAATGACGTAGAAGAAAAATTTCTAGTATAGGACCAACAACAATAGCGACAATTAATGTCGCTGCTATCATGGCCGCATAACTTCCCATGGGGAAAGCTTCTCCCCCCATTGCAAAATAAGCCCCGACGGCAGTGGCTGTCGCATAGGCTCCCATTGCGTAAATACTGCCATGGGCCATATTCAAAATATTTAGAACGCCGAATACCAGAGTAAGGCCAACAGAAACAATGAAAAGCCATGCCCCATAGATCAGGCCATCAACAAGAATGACTGCAATAAGATCCATAAAAAAATCCAAAACCTGGAGAAAATTGTTGAAAACTGTCGAAAACTAAATAAACGGCCATCCTTGCTTTTGGGGCAAAGATGGCCGTTTCTAAGTGTTAATTTACTAAACGACCCTTAGTTACATTCTGCTCCAGGGAAGCCTGCTTTAATCCAATCGATGGCTTTAGTGCCAACAGGAGGATTGACGCATCTGGCGGCATAGTAATCGACATCGACAAGAGTCATTTCCCCTTTTGCACTGTCCCACTTGGTCCGGCCAATCGCATTTGGCTGGATCGCTTGGTGACCGTCGCCCAATATCATTTCAATGCGACCTGAAGGTGCATCCCAAGCTAATCCCTTCATAGCCTTTGCTAGTTCGTCAGAATTTGGTTTTTTACCCCCATTTTCTTTCATAGCTTTTTCAACTGCGCTTTTAAGACCAAGGAGGCCTTGAACCATACGGTAGGGAGCCTGAACAGGCATCACGTTATGTTCAGCTTCATAAACATCCCAGAACCAGTTAGTCAGAGTATTGCCTTTAGCTTTTGCAGCAAGACCATTTACTCCGCGAGCACCAAGAATAACGCCATCAGGCATTTTCTGGTTTAACTGTGGAATAACATGGTCGCCCGCTGACAAAACAACTTGCGACCGCTTAAACAGGCCCCGTGCTCCAGCTTGAAGAATGAAGGCTTGAAGATCACCACCCCATAAGCTTGAGTGAATTACATCAGATTTCAAACGAGAAAGAGCTGAGATTTCCGTCCCATATTGTCCGGCAAAGATTTTGGGAAATAATGCAGTTCCAATTTTTGTTTCTGGAGAAATTTTACTCATGGAAGCGACGAAATCAGCCCATGAATCTTTACCCCAGGAGTAATCTTGGTTAATGCCTGAAATTGATTCCGCTTGGATTCCACGAGACTTGATGTAGCGAGCGAGCGAGATGTTATCCATGGCTGCATGTGCTGCAGTACGGAAAACGTACTTATAAGACCCTTCTTCGAAAACCCGAGGGGTGCCACAATCATACAAAATTGTGAAAGCTTTTAGTTCGTCTGCAACTGGAGGGATTGCTAGGCAATCACCTGAACTTACATAACCGAGAACTGCGTCAACTTTTTCACGTTGGATAAGATTGCGGTACTCTTGAACTTGCTTGGTTGCCCCGCCGGCTTCATCTACAATGACATACTCAATCTTCATGCCGCCAAAGCCTTTTGTTCCATAGGGAGCAGGAACTTCACCACCACGGTTTAAGGCTTCGATTAAAGTTTTGCCGCCATTCCAAGCTGGAACGCCAAAACTCTCAGCAGCACCGCCAGAAAGGAAAGTAACGACACCAACTTTAAATGTTTCTTCAGCAGATGCAGGAGCGACAGCTAATGCGCCCGCCGCCAACATCATCGCAGCCACGGCTGCCTTTGTTGTGTGTTTTAAATTGCTCACGTTTTCAATCTCCTATTCAGATTAACTGTTAATACATTTGCAGCCTATAAACTTGACTGGAGTAGTTTCAGTAATCCATTCACCTCCCTGATTATTTGGCGAACGGCAATTTTTAAAGACCTTTACGGCTTATTGAGAGCCTCCCAGCTCTATTTAAATTAGGAGGTGGTAATTAATGTGATTTAAACCGACCTCGAAATCAAGTTAGATATATTTTTACAATGGCCAATGGCCACCTACTTATTGTTTTAAAAAACCTACCAGATAGCCAAACAGAGAAACACAGTAGTAAAGTTCAAAGGTTGTTGCTCACAAGCAATAATTAAATGTTAAACGTCCAAGTGCTTAAAAAGCTAAAAATTGCTTTAATTTCAATTGGACAGGGGTTTTACTTGAAACGTTCAACTAAAAAATCAATAAGAATGCGCAGTCTGAACGGTAAGTATTTGCGGGTAGGGTACACTAGATAAGTTGTGGTAGGAGGGATCTCAAAATCTTCCAAGGTTATTTCCAATAATCCCTCGTCGATGGCAGACTGAACATACATTTCAGCGAGCCGTACAACTCCAAGTCCTTGCAAAGCAGCATTTGCAAGAGCTGCGCCATTATTACTCGTCCATCGGCCTTCAACCTTAATATTGTATATTTGGTTATTGTCTTGAAAAGACCATGGGAATTCTGAGCTTTGTAAACAGGCATGCTGTTGAAGGTCTTCTGGATTGTTCGGCCTTCCAAATTGATCAAAGTAACTCGGTGATGCGCAGACTATCATGCGCCTCGTAGTTAATTTGCGCGAAATGAGATCTGGATCACCTGGGGAACCATGGCGGATAGCAAGGTCATACCCTTCCGCACTTAAATCCACCTGCCGGGTGGAAATGTTTAAATTAATTTTAATTTCTGGGTATTCGAGGGCAAAATCTATAAGAGATAAGGCAACGCTATCTTCTCCAAAGATACCCCCAGCGGATACATTTATTTCTCCGATAACATTATTTTGCTGGTTTACCAAGTCGTCTTCTAATGTGTCCAAAGCAGAGATGATTGCGACAGTTTTTTCGTAATAATGTGCGCCAATTTTTGTTAAATTTACGCGACGAGTTGTGCGATGCAGGAGTTGAACACCAAGATGAGCTTCTAATGAGGCAACCCTTCTGCTTACATAGGAAGTTGATACACCAAGGGACTCCGCCGCGGCTGAAAATCCACCATTATTAACAACTGCAATGAATTCTATCAAACTGGTTAACCGTTTCATTATATCCCCTGAGCAATAATTTGCTAAAAAATTAGCATGATTATTACTCATACGGTACCAAATTTTGCCTCTTAATATTGTTGCTGTGGTGCAATATTCATTTGAGTAAAGAGTGTTTAATAGATTTTTGCTGCTGGGTTAAAAACAGATGAACATAGATCAGTCGCTTATTTTTCGACATGCACCCCTAACTTATTCAGTGAAAATCAATGGCTCAAAATCAAAGTAATTCCATGAAATGTGTAGAAATTTCTGAACCAGGGGAGCCTTCGGTCTTAAAAATTGCTTCTCGCCCAATACCACAAGTTACGACAAATACCGTTCTGGTGAAAGTCTTGGCAGCAGGTATAAATTATCCCGATGTCCTCCAACGCAAGGGGCTTTATAATCCTCCCCCGGGAGCAAGTGATCTTCCTGGACTTGAAGTGGCTGGTGAAATTGCCGAAGTAGGGGAGGGCGTTACGGCCTTTAAAGTGGGAGATATGGTTTGTGCACTCGCTCCAGGGGGAGGCTATGCGGAATATTGCTTGATACCGGAAGAACAATGTCTTCCCTCCCCAAAAGGATTGAGCCCAGTTGAAGCCGCTGCTTTGCCAGAAACCTTTTTCACTGTTTGGTTTAATTTATTCGTCCTTGGGAACCTGCATAAAGGACAAAGCCTTCTTATACATGGAGGGACCAGCGGTATTGGCACAACGGCCATACAAATCGCAAAAAATTTAGGTGTCAAAGTTTTTACGACCGCTGGCACAGACAAAAAATGTAATGCGTGTCGATCCTTGGGGGCAGATGTTGCTATCAATTACCGCAGCCAAGATTTTGTCCAGATTATCGCCGATGAAACCTCTGGTAAGGGGGTGGATGTGGTCCTCGATATGGTTGGCGGTGACTATATGCAAAAGAACATAGACAGCCTTGCTCAGCAGGGCCGTTTGATAAGTCTCTGGTTTTTAGGCGGCAGTAAAGCTGAAGTTGATTTCAAACCTGTCCTGATTAAAAATTTAACTTTAACAGGGTCAACGCTTAGGCCACAGCCTATCTCGGTTAAAAAGAAAATAGCTTCAGACCTACAGGAGCGAATCTGGCCTCTCCTTGAAAATAAAAATATTAAGCCAGTTGTGTATAAAGTCTTCCCAATGCGTGAGGCTGATAAAGCTCACACTTTGATGGAAAGTAGCCAACATATTGGGAAGATTGTTTTAAGCATGAGTGAATAGATTTATGTGAAATATGTGGGCGGGATTTGTATGACTAATTTGAACTGACTTCAGTAGGCTCTGTTGCATATCGCTGGGCGCGGTCACCCAATTTCCGTTGTCACAAATTTGCCAAGTATCCGACCTTCGAAACTT
>JBALXM010000097.1:0-8875 GCA_036960695.1 Sneathiella sp. | reverse complement strand
AAATCCAGAACAACGCTTTCTTTTCCTCGATTATAAACCACTGAATAGGCAGATAGAGTACCATAGGAGTGCCCAACAGCTCGGCCCCAGTCCCCTTGTGGTGGCTCAATTTTTATAACTCTTGCACCATATGCCGCAAGCATAGCACCGCAATAAGGCCCTGCGATCCCCTGGCTTGCGTCAATTACCAAAATACCCGATAGCGGCCCATCATTGTTTTTATTATTTTTATCCAGCGCCATCTGACGTCTCCGATTATGGTTTCATTCCTGACATTTTTACTTTTGGTATTTTCCGAGCAAAAATGTCGTCCCCAACTTTCACGCTGGGGAACGGAACACCATAACACCATTAGCCTCTTAATTTGAAGCCGCTTCGGGGGGAGAGATTACGCCCTAATTGAGGAATTTTACGAGGAAGCTACTGGAAGGGCTCCCTTAAGACGACCGAATATTCAGCATCCACTCTTAGACCAGTTGGTAGAAACTGATGAAAAACTGAGCAAACGCAAATCTTAGTTTAATCGCCACGCTTCCATTTTTGAAGACAGAATGGCTAATGCCTCTTCAGAAAGTAACGTTTCTGCCAAGGGGAGAATAGTTTGTATTTCCCAGTTTGCGTGACTTGCCAATCCCTCTAAAAGAGTCTGCAAGTTCAGCTCCAAACGTAAGGGGTTTACAAGTGTGCGGCTCCGCAGAAGGACATCCAGATCAGCGAGGACAAATTCAATAATGTCCTTATCAAACTCCTGCTCTCTTGTGGCAATATTTATATATTCTTGCGCTCCACGAGACGCTTTACTTTGAAACGCTTTGAGGAGTGGAAACAGCCCTTCCTGCTCATCTCTCATATGACGCGGTAGTTGTTGGGTTAAAAAGTGATGCAACGATAAAAGTGTTTTCGGGGCATCCCCTTCGCACATGGCACAAAAGACATCATTATCTTGATAATAATGGCAAACACTAACATTTCTCTCATGTTGTCGTTTAATGTAAGTCAATGGATTGGCAAGGAGGGTTCGCGGTATCTCATTTATCAACTCTTTAGCATGATGATCGTTAATTTGCATCTATCTGGTTTGCCCTCTATTGCGCATAGAAAACACTAAGGCTTCCCCGTAATAGATGGCATTGACTTAAATCAATCTTAACTAAAGTAGGGTTGTAAATCCGGTATCTCTTATTAAAACTGCATAGCCGCCTGCTACCCTTTTAAGGGCTATGCTTTTTCTTTTCCCAACACAATGTCAGTTGCCGTCAACACTTCTGTATCCGCCTGAAGCGCATCCAACAGATTTTGGCGAACTTTTAACATGCTGTCCATTATCTGCTGGGCAAGCGCCTCATCGAAACCTGCGAAAGTGGCGCTATTCACTTCAATACCGCATGTGGTCATAATTCGCCCGATGGGGATAGCGGCAGGTTTTAAAACGACACGTTTGATGCGCCGGTCTTCTTCATCTACGCGGCGCTCAACAAAACCTCTGGCTTCCAGCCGCTCAACCAGTCCGCCCACAGTAACCGTCCCCACATCCATACGCTGGGCAATCTCTTTTTGAGGTAAATTGTCTTCAACAAACAATTGCGCCAACACCCAAGCTTGGGATGTCGTCAGGCCATGCGGGGCTAGCAGTCGATCAAACAGCCGGGCGCGAAAGCGCGCGATGTCTTTAAAAATAAATCCGGCCCTGCGATCTGTATAATCCATAAACTCAACGCTTTCAGTCTTCAAAATATGCCGCACTCTTACACGCAATCGTCCAATTAATCAGTAATTTTATACCGCTAAAACTGGTAAGAAGCAAAATAATACGCTTGCTTATTAATTTTGAAGACAGTAGTTTTGGCAACGGTCGAATAGAGACGCTGCCAAATAAAAACAATGATAATGGTAGACGCTCAAACGATCAAAACGCGTTAATGGCGAAAGTTGATTATATCTGCGACCCATCAATCAAAGGCGGCGCAGATAAGCTGAAACTGAAACACAGTAAAAGCTGCCCACTATTACCGATCACGCCAAATGAAAATAAGAAAAGCCAAAATAGGAGGCAACAGTGGAAGTAGGAATATTAGCCTACGGTGGGTACATTCCCAAAAGCCGATTGCAACGAAGTGAAATCTATAATGCACACGCTTGGTTGAATCCGGGACTTAAAGGGTTGTCCAAGGGCGAACGGTCCATGGCAAACTGGGATGAAGACAGCGTAACAATGGCGTTGGAAGCGGCTCGAGATTGCTTGACGTCCTATAACCGGGAAGATTTATCAGCCGTCTATATGGCATCCACTACCTTTCCTTTTATGGACAGGCAAAATGCCGGTATTGTAGCAGATGCTCTAAACCTGAAAAGCAACATACAAACACTTGATTTTGCGTCCTCTCAACGGGCAGGCAGTGCGGCTTTGTCTGTGGCCCTGCAAGTGGCAAGTGGCGCAGAACAGCCGATCCTTTTTACGGCTTCTGAAAAGCGCCAGACGAAAGCGGCCAGCCCTTTAGAATTTACGACCGGTGACGGTGCGGCGGCCCTTCTTGTCGGTAAAGGCGATATCATTGCCAAACATTTAGGGACGTACACGGAGACAGTCGATTTTGTAGATCATTATCGCGGCGAAGACGAGGCCTTTGACTATATGTGGGAGGAACGTTGGGTTCGGGATGAAGGCTACTTTAAAATTGTGCCCGACGCCATTAACGGGCTTTTGACTAAAACCGGAATCGATGCTGCCGACATAACAACTTTTTGCTTTCCCGTTGCTGCCAGAAATGTGGCCGCTAGCCTTGCTAAGAAATTAGGCCTTAATGAAAGTTCAGTTGCCGATAATCTGCAAGCCAATTGCGGAGAAACCGGCGCCGCGCATTCAACCGTCATGTTGGTGCATGCGCTAGAGAATGCCAAAGCAGGCGACAAAATCCTTGTGGCAAGTTTTGGTCAAGGTTGCGATGCCATGCTGTTTGAAGTAACGGATGCCATCAATGGACTACCAAAACGCCGTGGTATCGGTGGCTCGCTCGCAAGGCGGAAAGTAGAGACTAACTACAACCGCTTTTTAGCGTTCCATAAGCTTGTGAATTTGGAACTTGGCATCCGCGCTGAGGTGGACAAAAACACGGGCCTAACCACCCATAATCGTAATCGCAAGATGACCCAGAGAATGCTTGGGGGCAAATGTAGCGACTGCGGC
This sequence comes from Sneathiella sp., assembly GCA_036960695.1. Lineage (GTDB taxonomy): Bacteria > Pseudomonadota > Alphaproteobacteria > Sneathiellales > Sneathiellaceae > Sneathiella. The sequence goes on along the minus strand of JBALXM010000097.1, from coordinate 5,691 downwards.
ACCGCCCAATTCCCCAAAAGCAATATGTGTGTGAACGAGGAATGCGGAGCGATCCACACTCAAGAGGATTACCCTTTTGCGGAGCTGACTGCGACCATGAATTCGTATACTGCCGACCGCCTCACCTTCTCTCCGGACCCACCTGCCTATTATGGTATGATCCAATTTGCTGAAGGGGGTCGCCTGATGAGCGATTTCACTGATATTGATCCAGAAGAAGAACTCACCGTTGGCATGGAAATGCGCATGGTTTTCCGGATCAAAGATTATGATTTCAAACGTGGCTTCCGTCGTTATTTTTGGAAAGCCACTCCTAAAGTTTCGTCAAAGAAAGGGAGCTAGACTCATGGCAACAGGCATTAAAGATAAAGTAGCCATTATTGGCATGGGGTGTTCTGCATTTGGCGAACGCTGGAATGATAATGCAGAAGACCTGATTATAGAGGCATTTGTTGAAGCCATTGAAGATGCAGGCATCGACAAAAGCCGAATAGATGCAGCCTGGTTCGGTACGGGCATTGAAGAACAACATGTTGGAAAATCAGCAGTCCCACTGTCTATGGCTCTCCGATTACCTAACATTCCCGTATCTCGCGTTGAGAATTATTGTGCGAGTGGTTCTGAAGCACTCCGCGGCGCAGTTTACGCCGTAGCCTCAGGCGCTTGCGACATTGCAATGGCCGTGGGCGTAGAAAAACTGAAAGACACGGGCTATGGCGGTTTGCCTCAACGTGGCCGCGGATCGGTTAATGATCTTTTTTGGGCAAATGCGTCAGCGCCCGGATCTTTTGCGCAACTTGCGACGGCTTATTCTGCCAAACATAAAGTGAGCGCGAGTGATTTGAAGCGTGCTATGGCCCATATTTCCATTAAAAGCCATGACAATGGGTCTCGTAACCCGAAAGCGCATCTTCGGAACAAAATCACTGAAGAAAAAGTCATGAATGCACCAATGATTGCTGAACCTCTCGGGTTGTTTGATTGTTGCGGCGTAAGTGATGGCTCAGCCGTTGCCATTGTTACGACACCAGAGATTGCTAAATCTCTGGGTAAAAAAGACTTGGTCACAGTTAAAGCAATGCAACTTGCCGCCTCCAACGGTCGCGAAGCTCAGCATAACTCGTGGGATGGTAGCCATTTCGTAACCACACGGGCTGCTGCGAAAAGGGCTTATAACGAAGCCGGCATTACCAATCCGCGGGAGCAATTGAGTTTGTTCGAAGTCCATGACTGTTTCTCCATCACAGAACTTGTGACCATGGAGGATTTGTTCATTTCGGACGAAGGACGGGCAGTCAATGATATCATGGATGGTTTCTTTGACGCTGATGGCAAGATCCCTTGCCAGATTGACGGCGGCCTTAAATGTTTTGGGCATCCGATCGGCGCCTCTGGCCTTCGCATGGTGTACGAGATGTATCTTCAAATGCACGGTCGCGCAGGCGAGCGCCAACGCAGCGAAGAGCCTATCTTTGGCATGGCGCATAATCTGGGCGGTTTCCCGCACCAGAATGTATGTTCTCTAACGATTGTTGGTAAAGAAGGCGCGTAACATCTAACGCACTCAATTAGCCGACGGGAAATTTATTTTCCGTCGGCTGCTCGAAGCGTCTTCAAGCCGTTTTTGAAACTTGTATCCCCAATTCCAAAACCATTGCATCACTCATTAAGAACTTCTGCGGTTTGCCTGTTACTGTCATTGGTAACTCTTCTTTGAAACGCACATATTTTGGGATTTTGTAATGAGCAATTTGGCCTTTACAATACGCGCGGACCTCTTCTTCGCTGCTCTCCTTTCCTGGATGTAAGACAATCCAGGTGCAGACCTCTTCTCCCAGTCGCTCGCTTGGGACACCAAAAACCTGTACTTCTCTTATTTTGGGATTTCGATAGAGAAATTCTTCGATTTCACGGGGATAGATATTTTCTCCCCCGCGAATGATCATGTCTTTCACTCGACCAACTATATTGCAGTAGCCTTGATCATCTAAAACCGCAAGATCGCCCGTTTTCATCCACCCTCCCTCAACAATAGTCTCAGCAGTTCTCGCAGCCTCTCCCCAGTAGCCCTGCATGACGGAATAACCCCGTGTCCAAAGCTCTCCTTTATCGCCGATGGCTACAGTGTCACCTTGTTCATCTACAACCTTTACTTCCACATGAGGCATGATCCGACCAACCGTGGTTACGCGGCGCTCCAAACTATCATCAACGTCACTTTGAAAAGAGACAGGGCTCGTCTCTGTCATGCCGTAAGCTATGGTAACTTGTGACATATTCATGTCCGACACCACTTTTTTCATAACCTCAATAGGGCATGGTGCGCCTGCCATGATACCCGTTCGCAAGCGGCTAAAATCATAAGAGGAAAAATCCGGGTCTTCCAGCATAGCCACAAACATTGTCGGCACACCATATAAGGCAGAGCATTTTTCTTTGGACGTAACTTCAAGGGTTTTGCCAGGCTCAAACCCTTGCCCGGGAAAAACCATCGATGCCCCTTTGGTCACACAACCAAGGGTCCCCATAACCATCCCAAAGCAATGATATAGGGGCACAGGAATGCATAATCGATCATCAGATGTCAGTTTAAGGGCAGTCGTTACGCAATCGGCATTATTGAGAATATTAAAATGACTAAGGGTTGCCCCTTTTGGGGATCCTGTCGTCCCACTCGTGAATTGAATGTTAATGGGCTCATCTGCTTGAAGTGTCTCAGTGATAGCATTCAATCGTGGGCTACGCTCAGATGACGCCAAAGACTTTACATCTTCAAAATTATACATCCCGAGGATTTTTTCAGTCCCCATCTTGATCACAATTTTTAAATGAGGCAACTTTTCAGATTTTAACGCGCCCACATCGCAATGATCAAGCTCAGGAGCCAAAGTGTGGATCATGTCCGTATAGTTAGAGGTTTTAAAATTTACAGCCGTCACAAGCGCCTTGCATTCGACTTTATTTAGGGCGTATTCAAGCTCGGACAAACGATAGGCTGGATTAATATTCACCATTATCAGGCCGATCCGGGCTGTTGCAAACTGGGTCAGCAGCCACTCCAGCCTGTTGGGCGACCAAATCCCAATTCGATCCCCTTTCTCAAGCCCCAATGCCATAAACCCGCTGGCAAGCTTATCGACCTCCTCACTTAGCTCAGCATATGAAAGACGGATGCCATCTTCTGCAAAAAACACAGCCTCTCTTGAACCATACATCTCGACTGCACTTGCAAACATTTCCGGAATAGTTAGTTTTTTCAACGGAAAACGATCATCGCCATATACGTGAGACACATTGTTTTTTGGAGATCGAAGAATATTCGGCATGGTTATTGCGGCCTTCCCAATTTTTATCTAGTTCACGCGGTGAAGCAACCACATTATATTACGGCAATCTTGCAAGAGCGTATTTTATATAGTCAGCGTGAAATCTAATGAAAGATTAGGATAATAATTGTGTTTAGGCAAAATTTGCGTCGAAGCACGGTACTTTTTTACGGCCAAAATTCAGAAAGAGAGGGATGTACCAATGAAGAAGATAGTTGCATCTTCTCCTTCTGACCCTTCTAAATCATCGTCCCCGGTATAAAATTGAATACCACTATAGGCAGATACACCAGGCCCTAAAACGACAGTTCCACCCAGTAATAACGCATCCAGCGTTCCATCGCCGACTTCATCCAACTCTATATGCGAATATTGAGCCCCCGCAGTCCAAGGTCCATAAGTATAAGTTGCTCCAAAAAGCATTTCGTGCCGCTCCAAGCCATCAGTCCCGCCTCCATTCTCAGCGAACCTGTAAGCTCCTCCTGCAGAAAAACCTCCATATCCTAGACGCAAAGCCAATGAGGTTTCTTCTATATCGTCACGAGTGGAAGACATGATGATATCGTAACCCGCAGATGTTTTAACTGAAACGCCATTGAAGCTATTCGCGTAATTCACTGCAATCGAATAAGCCTCATCTTTTTCACCCTCTGTCAGTATTGGATCATAAGGCCCGGATCCAGTTCCCGTCTGCCAATCGGCATCAGGAGTGTATGAGGCACCAAACTGGAACCCTGACAGTCTGGGAGAGAAGTAGGTAATTTTATCGGCATCGCTCACTTCAAGAGGATATGTGGATGGGGTCGTAAAGCCGCTTGCTTTGAAAGTAGGATCGTTCAGGCCCCAGGCCGCTACGGGTTCTGGCGGAGCATAATGCATTAAATAGGCTGCCGAATTTTCAGATCCCACGTTCACGCGCCCATAAGCACTTTCAACAAACATAAAAGTCTCATCGACCTGATCTGAAGATTCCCGTGCTTCAAGTTGTATATTGACGCCGAATTTCACACCATTGTCCAAAATGGTACTTCCTGTGAAATGAATTTCACCTTCATTTCTAAGGTTTGTCGGCAGACGGTCGCCACTATCGTAATCAGCGGCAACAAAAGACGTGTGAAGATACCCTCCCACGTTCAGCTTTATTTTTTCAGCAGCTTCAAGTGAGCCCACAGAAAGTAAGCTTACAAGGGCCGTCGTACAAGAAAGGAATTTTGTCATGTACATCATAATATTACAGTTTAGAACATATAATCAATAAGAATTGAATATAGTGTATTTCAGCACTAAAACAAAAAAAGGGGCAAGCCGAAGCCTACCCCTAAATCAAATTCTATTCTAATGGAATTAGAAAGAAAGAGCAGTACCTACGAAGAATACTGTTGCGCTGTCACCAACTTCACCAGCACCATTTTTCTCTAGATCACCTTCAGCTTCGAAGAACTGAACACCACCGAATGCAGTGATACCAGGGCCTAAGATGTATTTACCGCCAACAACAACCGCGTCTTGTTCGCCGTCAGATGCGTCGTCAAGTTCGATATGGGCATATTGTACGCCAACAGTCCATGGACCTTGACCGTAAGTAACACCGACAACCACGTCTTGGCGATCTTCGTCTTCAACACCACCGTCGTTTTCAGTGTATTTATAACCAGCACCTACAGTGAAACCTGCATAACCGAGTTGACCACCAACAGTAAACTGCTGATCATCATCTTTGCCAGCGCCGTCTTCAACAACATGTTCATAACCAACAGAAGCAGCAATGCTCACTTTGTTGAATGTATTTACATAGTTGGCACCAATTGAATAGCCTTCTTCGCCGTCACCTTCAAGACCGTTCGGGCTGTATGCACCAGTGTCGCCACCAGATGCACTTGTTTCCCAGTCACTGTCTGGAGTGTATGATGCGCCGAACTGGAAGCCGGACATGCGTGGTGTGAAATATGTGATCTTGTCAGCGTCACTTATAGAGTTTGCTGAAGTAACCGCACCTGTAAGTCCACTTGCATCGGCATTGTTATCATCAAGAACATAACCAATTACTGGTGCTGGAGCAGTATAATGCATCAAATATGCGGCACTGTTTTCAGAACCCATGTTGATACGACCGAACGCACCTTCAACGAACATGAAAGTTTCGTCAACTTGGTCGCTTGAGTCACGAGCTTCGAGCTGAATGTTCACACCGAACTTCAAACCGTTGTCAAGTGTAGTACTTCCAGTGAAATGGATTTCACCTTCATGACGGATGTTTGTTGGAAGACGGTCATCGTTGTCATAAGTCGCTGCAACGAAAGATGTCTGCAAGTAACCGCCAACATTCAATTTAATTTTGTCCGCTGCATTTGCGGAACCAGCTGTA
>JBALXM010000096.1:0-8898 GCA_036960695.1 Sneathiella sp. | reverse complement strand
GACATTTCTCGCATAACTTTGGATTGTAATTGAATGAAAAATCCAATTTATGTTGCACATCCGCTTGGTGTAGACGGGCGTTGGATCGACAATTATCACCGCTGATTTGCGAATATTCGAATATTATAAAGAACAAACTCTCGGAACACACTTTTGAGGTGACTTATTATGCATTCAAAGGATCATTTCCTTACTCAACAAGATCTTGAAAAAATTCAATTTTTAGAAGAAAGCCTTTGGAGAGCAGAAACTAGGTATGACAATTGTTTAATGGAGCAAATATTTTCATCAGATTTTTTTGAGTTTGGTCGCTCTGGACGGAACTATTCACGAACACAAATGTTCACTGAAGATGGCCTTTTAAATGAAATTGTAGCGACATTGCCCTTACCAGAATTCTGCGCCCGTTATCTGTCTAACGATATAATTCAGGTAACTTATATCAGCGAGGTCGTTCATGACGGAGTGAAATTATACGGAAATAGATCCTCAATTTGGAGCCGTATCAAAGAAACTTGGCAACTTAGATTTCATCAAGGGACGCCCTTCCAAAAATGAAATGCAGAGAAGAATATTTCTAGAATAGATTTACACAGTCTGGATTGTTTACAAGACAACTATTTCGCGTTGTAGTAATTATTGGGCGTTAAATTTTATTTGCGACATAGCATCTATTAGACATACCCATATCTGGTGAGACACAACGAAGGGAATATCATTTGCAACGGATTGAAAAACGCCTTTGGCCTGATGGTTTCAGCGAGTATTAGATGGGAAGAAGACTTATGAGTTACGTCTTGGCGACTTCAAGATTGACGAGGGAGACATTCTGGTTCTCAAAGAATGGGATCCCGAGACTTCTTCTTACACAGGCAGGGAGCTTGAACGTCAGGTAGGACATGTTGGTCATTGGATAGAGGGCGAGTTAGAAATGTATTGGACAACGGACCAAATACGACAACATGGTTTACAGGCCATTTCACTCCTACATAAAGATCCCGCCACAGATTAGTTGGAGGCAAGGAGAAAGAGAAACTCTTTGCCGAGGCGCTTCGGCTTTATGCCGACACCTAGCGGGAGAATTTAACAGATACGCTCACGGGCCTTGCTGACCATGTCCGCAACCTCGGCCGCGTAAAGCCCGGCACGGCCTCTTCCCGCGCCTGCATGTTGGTCAAAACATTACTGGAAACGCCGGACGAAGACCCGGTTCTCCGTCGTACCGCAGAACTGTTATCATGCGATGTTGAGGCCTCCTTTGCTGCGGTGTTTCACGCAACCCAGAAGATAGGCCAACTCCCGAGTGATGCAGATCCTGAGCGACTGGCTAGCCGGGTTCAATCTGAAATCTTTGGCCTTCGCACCTATGCGCAACGGACTGATGTCGTTGATCGGGTTGCAGCACTTGCAGATGACATCGCCCGAGACATTGAAAAGCTCGCGGGCGTCTCAGAAGAAGTGTCAGCTTAAATAATACAACACAGCTACTTATTTGAGTCCGCTCAGCCCTTCAAATCAGACATTGAAAATGAGTTTATTGGTTTTTTAGAAATAACTTCCACTTTCTGTAAAGTTACTGACCCAAACTCGCCGATCTGAAAGGGACTGAAAAGGGCTCTGTTGCATTTACAAAAAAAAGGCCACCCGCTGGGGTGGCCAAATTCTGTTCTCAATGAAAGAAACGATTATGCTTTCGCTTTACGTTTCTTGTTCCAAGCAACAAACCCCATCAGAGCCAAGCCTGCGCCCATGAGGGGAAGACCAGCAGGAAGAGGTACGGCTGAAATCCGAATATCGTAGCGAGCTGCGCCGCCAGTTCCATCAAGCGCGAACTGATAAGTGCCTGCATCTCCGCCAAATATAAACGAAATTCCAGATGTTATGTCTGTTGCGAGGGTAGTTGCGCCGACGCTTCCTATTGAAGGAGCCAGGATATTAAGTGTGAAATCAGAACTATTGTCATTGTTTTCAGCAATAAAACCGGATTCACTTGTGCTGCCACCATTTTCAAGATCAAATCCGCCAAAGATAAAATCGATCCTGAAAGCAGAATTCGATGTAAAGCTAAAAACGTCCACTGCATTCACGATCCGGCCATAAAGATCGATGGTGTCGTTAGCTTCACCGAAACCGATGGTACCCAGATCATATCCTGGAGGTGCGTTGTTTGCATCTGTTGGAGAAACAACGGTAGTTCCTGCAACCTGCTCTCTTTTACCTTCGGTATAGCTTATTGTAGCCGCTTGTACAGTCATTGACACAAAGCCAATAGCCAACGCAATTGCAGCTGATTTAAAGAGTGTACGCATCGTTGAAATCCACTTTTATTCAAATTTTATCTAATTTCTTTCCAGTCTTGTAACAGAGTTTTACGGAAATAAAATAGTTAACATATCGTTAATCATAAAATTGCCACCTTTGTATGTTTTAAATATATTTAATACTCTTTTAAGGGGAATATTAACTATAAAAATCAGATAATTTTAATATAATTGTACTAATAAACCGAATCAATTAGAAAAACCCAATAAGCCATACCGTTATTCTTCTTGTTATCTTATCCTCTCTAGACAGGTATCGAATATACTTTCTCGATTTATATTTTATTTCTTTGGATAATCTTCTTAATTACTCCAGTAGACATTCGGTTATACTTTTGAAAACAACCGGCAACCAGATAAAGCCAAAGTAATCTCGACGGCTCTGTTGCGGCACTTGCAGATGACATCGCGCGGGACATCGAAAGGCTCGCGAGCGTGTCAGAAGAATTGTCACATTAAATAATGCAACAGACCTCTCAAACCGACGATAAGAGTATTTGACATTTCTCGCATAACTTTGGATTGTAATTGAATGAAAAATCCAATTTATGTTGTGACTGACGTTGAAGTAGATGGCGCAGTTCCTGGCGAAAATTCCATGCTTGCTTTTGCCTCGGTTGCGATAACAGAAACCGGTGAGGAATTAGACCATTTTCAGACCACGATAAATCCTCTCGATGATGCAAAACCCGACCCTCTAACAATGGAATGGTTCAAGGGACAACCTGAAGCATACGCAGCTGCAACAGCAGACCCAAAGCCTCCAATTGATGCTATTTTAGGATATGTTAATTGGGTCAAAAGCTTAGACGGTAGCCCAATTTTTGTTGCACATCCGCTTGGTATGGACGGGCCTTGGATCGACTATTATCTCCGCAATTTTGCGAATATCCGGTTATTAAAAGGACCATGGGTAGGGGAGCGATTGTTTTATGCTGGCGGTATGTGCTTACGTTCTTTTGCCGCTGCCAAATTAAATTGGCCTATCTGGGATTGTTCACCTGAGAATTACTCTCCAGAATGGCTGGGCAATTACCGTCATACTCACAAGGCGATAGAGGATGCGAGAGGATATGCCAATTTGCTAAAGTTTTTAATGAATGAATACCATTAAAAACTTTAAATCGACTGCATAAACGGTCCTTTGTAAGACTGTCCGCCCCCCCCCCAAATATGTTTAATATCGAGATAAAAGGCTCTGTTGCAAAACATACAGGCTGTCACAAGAAATTCACACCAAAGTGCCAACAGCATTTCTTACCTCCCTATATTTAGACAAAACTAAACGCAGCTTTCCGATGAGCTAATATGTAAATATTTGAGGAAGGAACCTCCGGTACTTGCCTTCTTAAGGGTTTCCATATATATAAATGTATCCAGTGGATATAAACTAAGGAGAGTGAGAATGAATTCACCAGTAAATTATGATTTAAAAGACGGTATCGCACAGATCACTTTGGATGACGGTAAGGTCAATGCCATGTCTACCAGAATGTTGGACGCGATTAACGAAGCGTTAGATCAGGCAGAAAAGGATAGTGCGATTGTAATCCTTGCAGGGCGCCCCGGCATTTTCTCCGCCGGTTTTGACTTGAAAGAAATGAAGACCAATCCAGAAGCCTTACACCGGCAGGTTAAATCTGGAGCAGAATTAAGCGTCCGTCTCCTCTCTTTCCCTCAGCCAGTTATTACGGTCTGTACAGGACACGCCTATCCTATGGGGGCGTTTCTGATGATGTCAGCCGATTATCGCTTTGGTGTCGATGGACCGTTTAATATTGGAATGAACGAGGTAATGATTGGTATGACGGTCCCTCAGTTCGCAATTGAACTTGCAGCTTCCCGCTTGAACAAACCCTTTTTTAATCGCACCGTCATGACAGGAGAGATGTTCTCACCCGCGACAGCGGTCGATGCAGGCTTTCTTGATAAACTTGTCCCATTGGACGATCTGCACAGCACAGCACGCGCTGCGGCAGAAGCCCTCAAAATGATTGATCTTGAATCTTACCGAGCAACAAAAAGGAAAATACGGGGACCCTTAATATCGGCCATGCAAGATGCCATCGCGACAGAACAGACACTTGAACGGGCCCGTCAATCATTCACCCTCAAAGCGTCCTAACCGCTAAACAGTGTAGCGCCCGGCATGCCGAACCTGTATGAAAGTCGGATGACATCTGAAAAACGAACAACCTACAGACACGGCAATGTCCGGGACGCTGCGATTAAAGCAAGCCTTACCTTGGTAAACACTGAAAGTGCGGACAAATTAAGTATGCGCCGGGTCGCAGAAGCCTTGGGCGTTGCTCACCGCGCGCTATACAATCATTTTTCTGACCGGGAAGCACTTCTTGACGCTATTGCCACTGAAGGCTTCCATGCTTTGGCGGGCGCAGTAGCAAACACAACAAATCAATTAACGTTTGTCTCTGCCTATCTTACATTTGCACTGGAGCACCCTCACCTCTACCCGTTGATGATGAGCCGCCCTCACGCAACCATGTCCGAAACGCCTCCCCTTCAAAAAGCCGTTCATCAAGTTATCACGAAAGCCATGGCTTTCTTTGGACAAGAAAATGCCACGCCGCAAGAGAACCGGCGTGCTGTGATGAAGGTTACGATCTTGTTGCATGGCGGGATTATGCTGAGGACAAATGGTATTCTCGATGTGGATGGAGACGGCCATTTTATTGACGAGCTTACAAAGATGGTTGCCGTTCCGTGAATTTGATTTAGAGGGTCGCAGGCGTTTGAGAAGAGTTCTCGCATTATCGAATGAACACACCAGGCATAGATATGCCTTTTCGTTTGGTATGGGTCCCGAGTGCTCCCGACCCTTGAAGTGAATTTTTGCAACAGAGTCATTTTTCGGATATTGGAACTAAATCAATCTGCGACTACTGGCAAACTCTCGCCTTCTCCGCCGTACCGTGTTGCAAAATACCCAATTAACAAACCAACAATTGCCCCTTCTAAGACAAACCAAAAGGGTGAAATTAGCGCGCCAAAATCACCAAAAACATCTAAAAGCAATGCTTGAAAAACGTCATATGCAAAAAACGTCAACACAAAATTCATCCAAGCCCCCAAAAATGAGGATCGAAGCCACCAAGGAAATGAAAATTTGAATACTGGATGTTCAGTGAACAGTCCGAATATGCCGACAAACGCACCAACTGTTGTATACCAAAGAACGACCCCCCAAAGCAAAAGAGGGCTGCTTTCAGGGGCGAAAAGAAATAGACAAGCAACCCCCAAAACGCCCACCGAGAAGCCTATGCCTTTGCCAATGGCTATTCTCTTAACTAAGGATGGATTCTGAAACATTAGCACCTCCTACGGCAGAATTAACAATACTATTCTAATGTAAGAATCTAAAAATTCATTGACATCAATCAAGATGCTAAAATCCCGTATTATCTATTGTTTCGCCCTATTCCAATTTTTTATTTCGATTTCTATTTGTTCTTAATGCGAACAAATTATTATAGTGACTTCATGTTTCGCTTTTTCTAGTAAAATCCAGGCCGCTTTATCAACTTGTGTTAGCGATATTTCAACTGGAATGTCACGCTCAAACATTCCGCTTATAGTTGATGGGCTCGAACTGCCTGTATCTGGTAAGCCGCAAATACTGCCAACTTCGGCTAAAAAAAACGGATCAAAACAGAAAGGCATAATGAATTGGCGCAACTGAATATTGACATCTAAACTACGCTAGAAGACGCCCATGACAATAAACATAGAGCTGTTTTGTTAGGGAAATAGCGAAACACTCTTGAGACGGATAGAGAGGATTAATGCCCGTGCAAAACGATGATAAAGAGACGACAACCTTCGTTTATGATCCCTATAGTCCAAAACAAATTGCTCTTCATGTCGAGAGAACTGGCATTAAAAAAGCGAAGCTTGAAAGTATTCCAACACTATTATTATCAATTCTGGCCGGTGCCTTCATTGCCATTGGCGGCGCATTCTACACAATTGTCATTACCGAAAGCGGTATGGGGATAGGGCCCACTCGATTGTTGGGGGGTCTAGCATTTTCCACGGGTTTGATCCTTGTCGTCGTGGGCGGAGCAGAACTATTTACCGGAAATAATCTCATTGTAATGGCCTGGGCAGACAAAAAAGTAACAAGCCTTCAACTGCTCAGAAATTGGGGGATAGTCTATATCGGTAATATAATAGGATCTTTGTTCATAGCCGCCCTCATCGCAGGCTCGGGCATACTCTACAATGAAGACGGGAAATTTGCTCAAACAGCCATCAGAATTTCTGAACATAAACTAGCGCTGCTTCCTCTTGAAGCATTTATCAGAGGGATATTGTGCAATATGCTGGTATGCCTCGCTCTTTGGTTATGTTTCGCTGCGCGATCAGTTGTTGGAAAGGTTTTCTCGATCATTTTCCCAGTTTCTGCATTTGTAGCACTAGGGTTTGAGCATTCGGTTGCCAATATGTATTTAATTCCGGTGGCCTGGTTTTTAGAACCAATGAATATTAATTTAGCCGGTTTACTGTCAAATCTTGTCATGGTTACAATGGGCAATATTATTGGCGGCGGCGGCTTTGTCGCCTTTATTTACTGGGCTATATATATTAGAAAAATCGAAAAAAAATGACCCAACTTAAAATTGAAATGAGTTGATAGCACTCGTTGTGCGGCTCTGTTGTGAAACTTCAGTGTTTCATCTAGTAGCCCCATTGATGGGCTACACTATTAGTCTCGATAATTTGGGCTCAGCTATCTATTCACACATCAGCTGATTTTTTCTGCGCGACCACCGAAAAGATGTGCCACTGATGAAGGGTTCCTTCTATGGATTTTCCTTCGCTTCGATGCTCAGTGAAGGAAATTATATCGAACCTCGCCAACCAATTTCTGACCTGCCCTTCGGAGACGACAAGAACCTCCGGCCAAAGGGCCTCCCCGTTATATCCTGCTCCCGCCATGGTATCCTCACTCCCAAGAAAGGATCCCACGAAAACGCCTTGTGGCTGTAGGCAGTCTGTAATCTTCCGCCATACTTCCCCAAACTCATTTTCAGGACAGAAAAACAAACTGGCGTCCGCGACGACAAGGGATGCTTTGGGGTAATTAAAACTGTTAAAATTAGCCTGTGTTAGGTAGACGTTATCGTCATCTCCAAACTTATCTTGGCACCGCCTTATTGCGTCTTCTTCCCCATCGAATGCGTGCACATGGAAGTTCTTGGCGCGCAAATACGCGATATCACTCCCCGCGCCACACCCGCAATCGATCGCTATCTTTGACCCCTCAACCAGAGAAACCGCGAGCTTGAGATCGTCTCGGGTTTCCCGGTTTGACGTTGCATCAAAATATCGCGTCATTTCTGCAGAAGGTGTCATCATATCAACTTTATGCTTCTATGGATTTCAAGGTCCACACAACAAATTGCTAGGGCTTTAGTCACCTATAACGTCATAAACGCCCGGATGGACGACAATTGGATCAGGGAACCCCTTACCAAGCACTTTTCTGCCGTCAACATTGAGGCCGTCAAGATTACTGAACCCTTCATTTACAACTGCGTCATAGGCATCTTGCGATGACCAAACAACTACATTTATGTAATTAATCGCGTCATTTTGCGTTGATGCCCGATAGAAAATAGAGGATACAAATCCAGCTTTTGTCCGGAAATAATCAACATACTCATTGCGAATTGCAATCGCCATATCCTCACTGCCCACCGGAACTTCAATACAATTAATGGCGCTAATTTCAGTCATTTTTTTTGCTCTCCCCTCATTATGCCTGCGGTATTTTAGTGCAGGCTTTCATAGAATAACCTGATAGCGGGTTCCGATCATATCCCTTTTTCATCTCGTTTATGCATGGCAAGGTTTTTGTAACCTCATTCGGGGATACACTTGTATAAAACAGTGACACTCGTCTCTATTGCTCCTTTTACGATAATAGATAGAGGTCAATGAAAATTGAAATGGGGGCGATATTGACCCACGACGAACCCTAGAACCAAAATAATGTTGAATGACTGAGCCGACGGATCCATCACTTTCAATCAAATGTTGGTGGCCAAGGCATCTGATAGTTGTCGCTCCGTGAAAGGTTTGGTGAGAACATCGTTCATCCCGGCCTCCATAAATACCGCATGACGTTCCGTAAAGGCTTCTGCGGTCAATCCAATGATGGGGACGGCTTTTCCCAACTCAGTCAAACGGATTGCCTTTGTGGCATCAATCCCATTCATTTCGGGCATATGAACATCCATCAGGATGAGATCCGCCCACCCTTCACTTGCAGCATCCACAGCCAACTCACCGTTTTCAACGTGCCTCACTTCGTGACCGAATTTCTCCAAAAAAGATTGTGCAATCAAGGCGTTCACCGCATTGTCTTCAGCAAGGATGATCTTCAGAGGTTGGGTTTCCCGGATAGGTGTGTCCTCACGTCGTATCGAAATACTTTCAATCTCTTCATTTGTTGGGTTACTGAAAGGCAAATAGACATAAAAAGTGCTTCCTTCACCGATTTGGCTCTTTGCGTTTATTGTCCCGCCCATTAAGTCAACGAGCTGACTGACGA
>JBALXM010000095.1:0-9370 GCA_036960695.1 Sneathiella sp. | reverse complement strand
CCTGAAAAAAGCAGTAAAAAAATAACAAACGGCAAGCTCCCCTGTCCATCTCCTTCATGCCTGTTATTGAGATATTTGATCTATCGATGAATAAAGGGTCTTTGCAGATTGTCTTGTATCATATTGATATGAAATTTGATAACAAGACGCCATTTCTTGAAGCTTATTTTGATACTGGGACAGTCCTATAAAGGATCGATTACGAGACACTTTTTACTTTGTAGTGACAAGTACGCTTGATGCGATTATTTGCAACAGTGCCAGTTTTTGAACTCACATCATAAATGCTTACGAGCATAATCGAGTTTCTTTTGCTCCGTTGCTGACAGTTCATTAGCAACAAGTTCAAACACCTCAATAGACCTGTTGTAGTCCTTATTTTTGCAACAAAGCCCATTCAGGCTCCCTCTGCATTCTTTGCCGTAATTATTTCAGTTTTATTTAGGAGTAGAATAGCTAACTCCTACACTTTTAGATAAATTTTGATAGTTTTCTAATGAAGAAGGCATTTGCCTAATGTAGGAGCAATACCTATTCTAGAAAAATCTGAAGAATTATGATGGCTATTGATGTGTTTGACGTTTTATTTGACCTTTACCATACAATTGTAGATTGGAAGAAAAAATCAAAATAATCGACTTACCGTTTTTGAATTGTTATTCGGATTAGTAAAAGGAGAAAATATTGCAACTAAAATTCTTGGTCGATTATCAGGGCGCTATACCTGTCGTTGCTCGTTGGTACTATGAAGAATGGGGTCATGAGGTTGCAGGTAACTCTTATGAGAAAACCTGCGAGCGCATTCGTGGTAAGTTGAATCGAGATAAAGTTCCTCTCCATATTATAGCGGTTGAAAACAATAACCCGCTTGGCGTAGCGCAACTCAAAACCCAAGAAATGGACATTTATCCTGACAAGAAATACTGGCTGGGTAGCGTGTATGTCGCTTCGGAAGCAAGGGGTCGTGGCATTGCCAGTAAACTTGCAGGAAAAATAGTTGAAACGGCTAATTCCTTTGGCATTGAAACACTATATTTGCAAACTGAAAAACTAGTTGATGGCGGACTATATTCTAGAGTTGGTTGGATGCCGATAGAGCAAGTTCATTACCATGGACTGGATGTGCTCGTCATGAAAAGGGATTTATAAGGGCTCTGTTGCAAAAAATCACTTTAAGCGTATCGTTCAATTGATAACTTCGCTTCAAGAAGGATTTTCCAATGTCTGATTTCAAATGGCGACATTTCAATAAGACCGTTATCCTTCATTGTGTTCGTTGGTATTGTAAATACGGGATCAGCTATCGAGACCTGAAAGAAATAAATAGGGCTATGAAATAAAATCTCAAGAATAATTTTGCCTTCAAATTAGGGACTTAAACCTTCACTTCGCGATCAAAAGAAAACTATGCAAGTTAAAGGTTTAGAGCGTAGTTGGGGTTGTTTGAAGTTAAGATTTTTTAAGTTTGGTGCTGTTTCGTCGCATTAATTCAAATCCGACATCGACGACTTTTGGTCCCGTGAAGTTGCCTTTAATGCGTCGGAGAATTGAACTTACTGCTTGTTCACCAATTTCATACCGACTGGTTCGCACACTAGTCAACGAAGGTACGGCAGCTGACATCATTTCTAAGTCGTTAAAGCCGACTATTCCAATTTTCTCCGGAACGTTGATCTGTTGGGCCTGGCATTCAAATAAGATGCCCAAGGCCAAATCATCATTGCCACAAAAAACAGCATCTATTTGGGGATCTTGTTCATGCAGTTGGCGGAAAAGAGTGCGTCCCAAACTAACGGAGGAGGATTTTTGAGTGGTGGCTTCGCGGCGACTGTCATAAAGGTCCAAGGCCTTTAGGCGAGTCCGAAATCCACTTAATCGACGCTCCATTCGCGGGTCCATTCGAGCGCCAGCAAAGGCGATTTTACGATACCCTTGTTCGAAGAGGTGATCAATAACGCTTACGGCGGCGTCTTCGTGAGAAAACCCAATCATCATGTCAATAGGGTCCGCGCCGGTTTCGACTATTTGAACAACTGGAATGTTTGAATCTTCAAGTAAGGCGCGAGCGTTCTTTGATTGATCTCTTCCACTGAGAATCAGTGCCGCTGGCCGCTGGCCGACAAAAAGAGAGATAAGACGATCTTCTTCCTCAGTGCTGTAACGGGTATTGGCGATCTGTACCTGATACGGGGTTTCATGCACAGTATCATGGATGCCGCGCAAGATATCCGCAAAGACATTGTTCGAGAGAGAGGGCACGAGAACACCAATAACATCATTTTGTCCTGATGCCAGAGCACGTGCTTTAGAGTCTGGGACATATTTTAAGAGGCGTATGGATTCTTCAATACGTTCTCGTAACTTAGGTGAAACTTTCGACGGGTCACGTAACATTCGCGATACTGTAATGGCTCCGACTTTTGCATGCACAGCAACGTCATTGATGGTTGACCTTCCAGATCCTCGCCTTTTCGCCAAATCTTCTTACCTTTATTTAAATACGGCCTAATTTGAGGAGGCCATTCCGACAATTTAGAGATCCTTGTCGCTCTGTCGAGCAAAGAATTATTTAAAGAGAGCTTGACAATATGGTAGCGCTACCATTAACGTCAAGAAAATTTTATGGTAGCGCTACCATAGAGAAAATCGATGTAGAAATAAGTAGATCCCGCCTCTTAATTAGGCGCTAGGTTTATTAGGCAATGAAATGAAGATAACCAAATTGGAAACTGTACGAATAGAGGAGCGACCCAATCTTTTATGGGTACTCGTACATACCGATGAGGGGATCACAGGTCTTGGAGAAACGTTCTTTGGTGCAAAAACTGTAGAAGCCCATGTCCACGAATATATTGCGCCGCGTGTCATTGGTCGCGACCCATTACAAATTGACTTGCTTGCTTCAGATCTAGTGGGATATGTGGGTTTTCGGTCCTCTGGCGCTGAAATGCGTGGCAATTCGGCCTTTGATATTGCCCTATGGGACATTTTCGGTAAAGTCACGGGTCAGCCGATTGCTCAGTTGCTGGGCGGATTTAGCCGTCAGGAAATTCGCACTTACAATACTTGCGCAGGTGTTGAATATATCAAAAAGGCAACAGGCCAACAAACCGCTAACTTTGGCTTAAGAACAGCGAATGAGGCAGCCTATGATGATTTGAATGGATTCCTTCATAACGCAGACGAGCTTGCATGTTCATTGCTCGAAGAGGGAATTACAGCGCTCAAAATCTGGCCTTTTGATGCCGCCGCTGAGAAAAGCCGAGGACAACATATTTCCTTGCCCGACTTGAAAAAGGCACTCTTGCCATTTGAAAAGATCCGTGACGCAGTCGGTGACAAAATGGACATTATGGTGGAATTCCATTCCATGTGGCAGCTGCTCCCGGCCATCCAAATTGCCAAAGCTCTTACGCCGTTCCAAACATATTGGCATGAAGACCCAATTAAGATGGATAGCTTGTCTAGTCTGCGACGTTATGCTCAGCACTCACCTGCACCTATTTCCGCTTCCGAAACATTGTCGACACGCTGGGGCTTTCGTGACTTGTTGGAAACAGAGGCGGCTGGAGTGATCATGCTAGATATCAGCTGGTGCGGCGGCTTATCTGAAGCCCGAAAAATTGCCGCTATGGCTGAGGCGTGGCATTTGCCAGTTGCCCCCCATGATTGTACGGGTCCTGTTGTATTATGTGCGTCAACCCATCTATCACTGAATGCGCCAAATGCTATCCTGCAAGAAAGCGTACGTGCCTTTTATAAAACTTGGTACAGAGATCTCGTCACGGCTTTGCCTGAAATTCGCAACGGCATGATAACTGTGCCACCTGGCCCGGGCTTGGGTACGGAATTGAATCCTGATCTAGATCAGGCGTTCACAACAGTGCGAAAAATTTCTGACATGTCCTATTTTTGAATGATTGCACTAACTAAAAAGCATGTTCCTTTCGATGGCATGCATAATTTAATAAGGGAGATATCTAATTATGTTTAAGAAAATAGCGACCGGACTGCTTGTTGGGGTGGCCGCCACGATGATTTCAACGGGTGCGTTTGCGGCCGATATGAAAATGAAGTTTCAATCCAGTGATCCAGCTGGTAATCCAAACTTCGTCTTAAAACAGGAATGGGCAAAACGCGTAGCAGTTATGACTGGTGGACGCCTGGTTATCGAAATGATGCCAGTTAATTCGGTCGTGCAACATTCAGAAACACAAGACGCGGTCGCCGCAGGTATTCTTGATGGCCACATCACAGATACCAGCTATTTTGCCGGTAAAGATCCAGCTTTTGGTCTAATCGCCAATCCTGTTGGGGCTTGGTCTGCTCCCTCTGAAATGTTGCGCTTCATGAAATATGGCGGCGGCAACGAGTTGATGAACGAAATCCTTGAACCTTATGGTCTGCATTTTATTGGCGCAACAACGCCAGGTCTTGAAGCTTTTATCTCCACGAAGCCACTCGATGGTGTCGCGGATCTGAAAGGCCTGAAAATGCGCGCGCCTGAAGGCATGGTGCAAGAAGTGTTCGCCGCTGCCGGTGCGTCGCCAGTGAATTTACCTGGCTCAGAAGTATTTACTTCGTTGGATAAAAAAGTCATTGAAGCCGCAGATTACACAGTCTTTTCTACTAATCAGGCGCAGGGCATGCACGATATTGCCAAACATCCTGTTTATCCTGGCTTTCACTCCATGCCATTGGTCGAAGTGTCTATGAACAAAGGGAAATGGGACGCGTTGCCATCCGATATCAAAGAAATCCTTGTTATATCGGTCCGTGATTTTGCGATCGATATGACCTCAAAATTAGCAATGAAAGATCTTGTTGCAGTGGCTGCTGCAAGGAAGGATCCGTCCATCACCATCCATAACTGGTCAGCGACAGAGCGGGCTAAATTCCGCACAATTGCGATGAAGCAGTGGAAAAAAGTTGCGGCACGGTCTGAGAATGCCCAAAAAGTATATGATACATTGACCAAATACTTGATTAGTCAGGGCTTGATTTAATCGAATTTTGCGCGGGGAGCTTGAACGCTTCTCGCGAGATTATTCCTTGTTTTATTTTGTTTGTTAATAGCGGTGGTCCAGCATGAGCACACCAGATACGCCACAAGAAATCACCACGGATTCGTATAGACTAGAACCTGTCCCTGCTGAAGCTGGGAAATTCGGCCAGTTAGTAAATCGAATTGGTGTTGTGTTCGCGATCGGTTTTTTGCTGAGTATGGCGGTGTTGATCTACGAAATTTTTATGCGTCATTTATTTAATGCGCCAACTTTATGGGCTCACGAAACCACAACTTTTTTATGTGCCACGGGGTTTGTCTTTGGTGGCCTTTATTGCGCCGCTCACAACAAACATATTCGCGTTGTGCCGCTTTATGACAATGTGGGCCCGAAAATACGGCGATGGTTGGATGTCACAATCTACAGCATTTGTGCTATATCAACGGGCTTTTTCTCGTACGCGGCCTGGTCCGGGGTTGAACGTGCGATTTTTACTCCTAATGGCAACTTTCGCCTAGAGACCAGCGGCAGCGCTTGGAACCCTCCAACGCCCGCCTTATTGAAAATATTCCTCTTTGTCATTCTTGTCGGATTAACAATCCAGTTCGTTCTTTTCGCGGTCGCTCATTTGCGTGCCAAGCCTAAGTCTTAGAAGAACGTGAAAGTCTCCTATGTTTGAAATTTCCCAGCTCGGAATTGAATTTGGCACCGTAGCAATTTTTGTCATGCTGCTGGTTTTACTGTTGACGGGCATGCCTTTGGCGTTTGTGACGTTATTGGTTGCACTGGTTTTTGCATTGGGCTGGTTTGGTCCAATGGCCGTGCCCTTGATAACCAGCCGCGTCTTTTCCTTCGTCTCGTCTTTTGTGTTTGTCTCCGTCCCCATGTTTGTGATGATGGCGGCGCTTCTGGATCGATCTGGCATAGCTAAGGATCTCTTCGATGCAATGAAGCTTATCGGAGGCCGTCTGCGCGGTGCTGTGGCCATTCAGACTGTTTTTGTCGCCGTGGTACTGGCGGCAATGAGTGGGATCATTGGCGGGGAAATTATCCTGCTCGGGTTACTGGCCTTGCCGCAGATGCTGCGATTGGGATATGATCGCAATCTTGCTATAGGTGTCGTATGTGCAGGCGGATCGCTCGGCACCATGGTACCGCCTTCAATTGTGCTAATTATCTATGGCTTAACAGCCAATGTGTCGATTGGGGATCTATTTACGTCAGCCTTTGTTCCAGGTTTGATGCTGGCGTGTTTCTATGTCACTTATATTCTTATCCGAGTTTATTTGAATCCGGCGATGGCACCGATGCCTGATCGAGACGACACACCGCTTGCAGAAAAACTGAAATTACTCAAAGGGATCGTTCTGCCGATTATGGTAGTGATCTTTGTCTTGGGTTCAATTTATGGCGGGATCGCTTCGGTCACTGAAGCGTCAGCGGTTGGCGTTGCAGGCGTATTGTTGTCTATCATCCTACGAGGCGAATTCACCTTTCAAATGATTAAAGGCGCAGCGTTGCAGACTCTTTCGACTTGCGGAATGATCGTTTGGATCGGGATCGGAGCTTCAGCACTTGTCGGCGTGTTCAATTTGATGGGCGGCATTAATTTCGTTTCAAGTTTGATCACCGGAATTTCCGATCATGGCATTGTTATCATCCTATTCATGATGTTAATTCTGTTCGTTTTGGGTATGTTTTTGGACTGGGTTGGTATTGCGTTGCTTACCATGCCCATTTTCGTCCCCATCGTCATTTCGCTGGGGTATGACCCGGTTTGGTTTGGCGTTTTGTTCGCCATGAATATGCAGGTGAGTTTTTTATCCCCACCCTTTGGTCCTGCCGCGTTTTACCTGAAAAGTGTGGCGCCGCCGGATATTACTCTTGGCATAATTTTTCGCTCGTTGGCGCCGTTCATTTGTATTCAAATTTTTGCCGTTGCCTTACTCATCATTTTCCCAGAAATAACAGGACATTGAGGAATAACCATGTCTGATAAAAAACATCCCCTCCGTTCACGCGCTTGGTTTGACAATCCTGAAAATCCGGATATGACGGCTCTCTATCTGGAGCGCTACCTGAATTACGGTTTAACCCGGGAAGAATTGCAATCGGGTAAGCCTATTATCGGCATCGCTCAAACCGGATCGGACTTGTCTCCGTGTAATCGGCCTAATGTAGAATTGGCGCATAGAATACGTGAAGGTATTCGATCAAATGGTGGTATTGCATTAGAGTTTCCTGTTCACCCTATTCAAGAAACAGGCAAAAGGCCCACAGCGTCCTTAGATCGCAA
Source organism: Sneathiella sp. (assembly GCA_036960695.1). Taxonomy (GTDB): domain Bacteria; phylum Pseudomonadota; class Alphaproteobacteria; order Sneathiellales; family Sneathiellaceae; genus Sneathiella. The sequence continues at coordinate 2,068 of JBALXM010000095.1, read as the reverse complement.
TTTGGCGTATTTGGGATTGGTGGAAATCTTATACGGGTATCCGATTGATGGCGTTGTCCTGACAGTTGGGTGCGATAAAACGACACCAGCTTGTTTAATGGCGGCGGCAACGGTTGATATTCCAGCAATTGTCTTTAGTGGTGGCCCAATGCTGAACGGCTATTCCGATGGCAAGCGTTGCGGCTCTGGTACTGTTATCTGGGATGCCCGAGAGAAGCTGGCGTCAGGTGAAATTGATTATGAAGAGTTTATCGCACTGGCCGCGGCCTCTGCACCGTCCGCAGGTTATTGCAATACCATGGGGACGGCATCGACTTTGAATTCTTTGTCTGAAGTGCTTGGTATGCAGCTTCCGGGCGGGGGGACTATTCCGGCGCCTTATCGCGAGCGAGGTCAGCTTGCGTATAAGACAGGTGAACGTATTGTTGATTTGGTAAAAGAGGATATCAAACCGTCTGATATTTTGACCCGCAATGCGTTCGAGAATGCGATAACTGTAAATTCGGCCTTGGGAGGATCCACAAATGCTCCCATTCATTTGACAGCGATAGCGCGACATATGGGCGTAGAGATGACGCTCGACGATTGGGAGACCCATGGGCTAAACATACCGCTTTTGGTCAATTTACAACCTGCCGGTGAGTATCTGGCGGAAGATTTTCATCGGGCTGGTGGTGTTCCAGCGGTTATTTCAGAATTGCTTGATCATGGCGAGTTGCATGCAGACTGTCTGACAGTTTCAGGGAATAGCATTGGAGAAAACTGCCGGAACAAACCTGCCTCCAATGTCGATGTTATTCGCAGCTACGACACAGCTCTGACAATGCAAGCTGGTTTCAAGGTTATTCGTGGCAATTTATTCGATGCGGCAATCATGAAATTAAGTGTGATCTCAGATGAGTTTCGCGACCGATACCTGTCCAACCCTGATGATCCAAATGCTTACGAAGGACCCGCTGTCGTTTTTGATGGACCAGAAGAGTATCACAGATTGATTGATGATCCGGCTTTAAACATTACAGAAAAAAGTATCTTGTTCATGCGTGGCACGGGCCCAATTGGTTATCCAGGGGCTGCGGAAGTGGTCAATATGCGGGCGCCGGATTATTTACTGAAAAGAGGAATTTCTTCTCTGCCATGTATTGGAGACGGCAGGCAGTCTGGCACATCGGGGTCTCCCTCTATCCTTAATGCCTCGCCAGAAGCGGCTGTCGGTGGGGGCTTGGCTTTGCTAAAGAACGGCGATCGAGTTCGCATCGATTTGAATAAAGGCAGTGCAGATATTGTAATCTCTGATGAGGAGATCAACCTGCGCCGACAGAAATTTGAAGATGACGGAGGTTACGCGTACCCGGCGTCACAAACGCCGTGGCAGGAAATGCAACGCGCCGATGTGGATCAACTCAACGAAGGAATGGTGCTTAAGGGCGCTGTGAAATATCAAAGAATAGCGGCGACCAAAGGTGTGCCGCGCGACAATCATTAAGTGGAATATGCATGACTAGAATTTTGTCCATCGGGGAAATCATGATGGAGATGTCAGATATGGGCGGGGGGCTTTACCGGAAAAGTTTTGCGGGCGACACCTTTAATATGGCGCATTACATAAGGCTTGTCAGCGGTGGCCGGATCGATGTCGATTATTTGACGGCAATTGGTCAGGATACTGAAAGTGATGACTGTCTAAAGTTTATGCAAAAAGAAGGCGTGGGGACGGACAGAGTGTTCCGCGATGCAAATCGGACTATTGGCCTGTTCATACTGTCCAATGATCCAAAGGGCGAAAAGCAATATGGGTATTGGCGTGGCCAGTCGGCAGCCCGGTTTTTGTTTGATCAGCCGCACGATTTATCCGGCTATGAGTTGGTATATTTATCAGGTATCACCGCGGCGATTACTGAACAGAAAAACAATCTTGTTCAATCCGTAAGTCAAGCACGCCATAAAGGTGGGTTCTTCGCCTTTGATTTGAATTATCGACCAAAGTTATGGTCGATTACGGAGGCGGAGGCATTTGCAGATCAGATATTACCTTTGATGGGCTTGGTGAAAATTTCTGATGAAGAAA
>JBALXM010000012.1:27711-78349 GCA_036960695.1 Sneathiella sp. | reverse complement strand
CTAGTGTTAGAATCCCTAAATATATAATGTGTCTGCATGACTACTATTCGCACAGCTACAAAATCTGACGTGACTGAAATAAGCACAGTAATCTGTGATGCGTTGAGATACAGTAACGCAAAAGATTACTCAGAGGCGGTGATAAACCGACTCTTTGAAAGCTTTTCTCCCAAGAACATCGCCACAATGATGGATAGGCGAACTGTGTTCGTTGCACTAGAAGACGACCGGATCATTGGAACAGCCGGCTTGGAGAAAGACGCTGTTAAAACAGTATTTGTTGCTCCTAACCAGCACCGCAAAGGTGTTGGATCGCTGCTTATGAATGTGGTTGAGACATCTGCGGTAGAAACAGGCCTTGTTTCATTGACTGTCTCATCGTCTCTCACCGCCAAGAGCTTCTATGAGGCCCTGGGATACGAGGTGTTATCGCATGAATTCTTTGGCGAGGAAGAAACTGTTTTCATGCAACGCAAGCTTCCTAAATTATCGAATATTTGAAGGCAGCTGATAGCGTCGCTTTGTCCCGTACAGCTGCCTGTCAATTTATCACTTTGATGATTTTTGCGCGAACGTCTGCTTTTGGGAATATGTATGCTGGTCGCAATTGGTCGGTGAAGGTCAGCACTGGGCCGGACGCAAATTAGCTGGAAATGGATGCGGAGGGATGGCAGAGCGACTGAATGCACTGGTCTTGAAACCAGCAAGAGTGCAAGCCCTTCTGAGGTTCGAATCCCCCGTCCCTCCGCCACTATTTATCAATGACGAATAGTTTACCCGATTTCACTTCTCTTCAAACGTTCCCAATTTCAATAATTGCTCTTGATGCAACTGCTGTGGGTCGGCAAAGCGTGAAATCGTCTACTTAACCAATTCCACATCGAGGACTGCAGGGGCCGGTAAGCTAGACTGAAGCCCAGTAGAATCTGTTCGTTTTACGTTTATTGAAACACATCTCGGATTTGTAAAAGAAGCACCGCCCAGGCCTTTATAAAGGGTGATGCCTGCTGCAACACCTGAATATACGCCCGCAAAATCATCTATGGTTTTCATGTTGTATATAGTGCCGGCGAAAGACACCTTATTTGCACCAATTTCACCGATCTTGCCGCCTTTTACTTTAAAATTGAATTTACGCCCGTCATTTAAAGTAATTTCACCGGCGCCCCAACGGTACCCAATGATAAAACCGACACTGCCGCCCTCACCGGTTATCGCTCCCGCTTTTACGAGTTCTTTGTCTTGGCATTCTTCCGCAAAAACAACTGTAGACGAGAAAGTGAAAATCGCTGCCATCGCCCCAAAAATTACTGATCTATTAATCATAGCCTGCTCCCCAATTTGATTAGACAATCATATTAGTTTATTTGGATTAACCATCAAGTAAAGATTTTTAGATAAGCTGTTATTTTCTTTAAAATTGTAAAACCACTAAATTATCAACATCTTATTTTTTTGTTTCTCAAATGAAGACAAAGAACTAAAAGAACAGCTAAAGGAATTAGTTTAAGCGGTATCAGGGATGATTATCATGGATATTGTAGACTACGTGATAATCGGTGTTTCTATTGCGATTATGGCTATTCTCTTTTCGCCAAAAATTCGTAAAAATAAGTTCTGGCAGGCAACGGTAACGCCCCTGGCTTCAATAATCGGAAGCGGATTTTTAATCATCGCCCCGGTTATGGGCGAAGTCGCGGGCTCTTTCGCCCCTTTGGTAATGATAGGCATCGTGGTTTTTGCCTATTTCCTCGGGGCCGTCATTCGGTTCAACATATTACATACCGAACCTTTACTTACTAGCGGGCAAGCTAAACCGTTTCATAGATATATGGAGCGAACCTCCGACATCGCCGTTTTCATTGCTTATCTGATCTCAGTGGCTTTCTATTTGCGGATAATGTCAGCCTTTTTATTGAAAGCTATAGATACAAATACGAGCGATAATGCGCTTTATTTAACCACTGGCATCTTATTAATTCTGGCCGTCATTGGTATATTTAAAGGATTAAAGGTTTTAGAAAAGCTTGAAGAATATTCAGTTTCAATAAAGCTGGGCATAATAGGCTCATTGTTGATCGGGCTGATTTTTTATAACGTCTCCAACGGTGAAAATATACCGCCAGTCCAAAATCATAGCTTCGATTTTACCTCACTGGCACAATTGGCCGGTATGTTAATTGTTGTCCAGGGGTTTGAGACCTCTCGCTACTTGGGCGACGAATATGATGCTCGGACGCGAATAGGAAGTATGCGGATAGCTCAAATAATCTCTGGGATAATTTATCTTCTTTTTATCTTTCTAGTCATGCCACTTCTGGGACTTGCAGATTTAAAATCTGCTGGGGAGACAGCCATAATTGACCTATCAGGTCATGTCTCTATTATCCTCCCTGTCCTTTTAGTTCTTGCAGCAACAATGAGCCAGTTTAGCGCATCCATTGCCGATACATTAGGCGGCGGAGGACTTCTTAAAGAGCAAACCAACGGACGCGTGCCGGCAAGGGTTGGATATGTCTGTATTTGTCTTGGCGCGATAGTTCTTATTTGGAGCGCCAACATATTTGAAATTATTACTATCGCGTCTCGAGCGTTCGCGTTTTATTATTTTATGCAGACTCTTGTTGCACTCCAAACAGCACGACAAATGCCACCCTCGCTCAATCGAACATTTGGATTAGTTTGTTTTTCAATTTTAGCGCTCATCCTCGCCGGAATTACTCTTTTCTCCATACCCATTGAGTAAAGAGCGCCAATAAACGCTTAAGGCTTTGCGTTACTTTTTAAGGATTGTTTATCAAAGCCCGCAAGTTTTTTATAGGCAGTCGCGACGTCCTCTAAAATATCCTGAGGAACACATGTATGATGTTCTCCGCAGGCACCGGCGCATTGCTCTCTAACCATCTCCATCACCTTTTCGGGGCCAGTTTCCCGGTTAGCGAGAACTATTTTAGTGGTTGCCTCCCGTCTTGCCTCCTCATACGCCGTAAGGGTGGCAGGAACATTGTCGGACGTTGCCATTAGATCGGCGAAGGTCATTGCATCCAACACCCCTTGGGATACGCCATTAGATCCGTTTGGATACATCGCATGGGCGGCATCCCCCATTAGTGTCGCGCGTCCAAAGCTCCATTTTGGCAGTGGGTTTCTATCGATCATGGGAAATTTATGAATAGAAAGTGCGTTTTTAAACAGCTTGTGAATATCAAGCCACTTGAGGTCCCATTCTGTGAAGGCTGATTTGAATTCCTCCAATAACCCAGTCTCATTCCAATTTGCTTGACGGGCATTAAGATCCGATGGCTGACGCCTCTCGGCTATCCAGTTAATATAGGATTTTCCGCGCTCAGCACTCTCGGACCTAATGGGATAAGCCACGAGTTTTAAATCATTATGTCCAGCCATAAACATAGAACGACCATCGAGAAAGGGTTCCATTTCAGTGACGCCGCGCCATAACATTTGTCCTGAATAATGCGGCGGGCCTTCATCTGGATAAAGGGTTTTACGAAGCGCCGAATTAATACCATCAGCACCGATCAAAAAATCAGCAGTGACAGGTTTTGTATCAGCACCCCCATCATGGTCCCTAAAATAAGCCGTGACGGAATTATCGTCTTGCGCAAAATGATCAAACCGATGATTGAGATGAACAGCATCCGCGCCTAGTCGCTCCTTCACATGCTTTAGCAAAATCATATGAAAGTCGCCTCGGTGGATAGAAAGCTGTGGGACGTCGTATCCTGCGGCAAGACCACGCGGGTCTTCCCATATTATCTTCCCATCTTCTGAATAGTATCTAAGGCAAGAGGTTTTAATAGCAACCTTTTCAAGGTCATCCAGTAAACCTAGCTTAGCAAGGCTTTTAACGGAATGGGGAAGTAAATTTACCCCAACTCCTAACGGTTTGATTTCAGGAACAGTCTCGTAAACAGCCGTCTTTATGCCTTTTTGGTGCAACGCTAATGCAACAGTCAGTCCGACAAGCCCGCCCCCAGCGATAATACCGTCTGGTTTTCCCATAATATCAATCCCCCAATTTTGATTTATAACAAACTATATTTTTCTAGACAAAAGATGCAAGAAGATAGGGGGCTTTCTCCAAAAAAAAGGCACCAAATAAGTAGTTATAATCAAAAATAATTAGTTCATTTGACGCAATGTTGCTTTATAAAATTTTAAGAACAGTTTTGTTTCTACGAAACCATTATTTTTATTAGACTTATATGAATTGCTAAAGATTAAAGCTTTGGGCACGGACTGAAACGATTGGGGAAATCTGTATGGCGAGTTTGATTGATCCTTCATTGGAAGAGATGGTTAAAGAATGCTATTTTGAAACAGTGTCCGAAGCAATGGACGCTGGTCACAGCCAAATGGTGGCTCATAAAGAAGGTGTAACCGGGGCATCTATGTTATTGGCATCGATGACGTCTATGGAAGATGAGACCGCAAAAGAGGCCGTCGTCTCGCTCAATTTACGGCCAAATCAATTGGGCGCAGATTAATAAAATATGCCTGACATTTAGTGCTGCAAAAACTCAATTGAAGTCTCATTTTAAGGGGCAGGATTAGACCCGCCCCTCCCTATTATCTTTTTGAATTGAAGGCGCCTATTTGCCTACTATTTCTTTCCTTAAAAACCATGGGCTGTAAGGCCGTCGTCAACTTCAATCATGCTGCCTGTCATAAAGTCTGACCCAGGCCCCGCAAGAAGGAGCAATGTCCCATCAAGTGCCTCGGGTGATCCGACGCGGCGACCGGGAAGTCGTTGAATAAACTTCTTACCAATATCGGTTTCCCAATAGTCTTGATTAATGCCGGTAACAATATATCCGGGGTTAATGCCATTCACCTGAATGTTATACCGTCCCCACTCATCTGCAAGCGCCAGGGTCATATGCTGAACCGCAGCCTTTGACATGCAATAGGCAATATTTTGTTTAAGCACTCTTTTTGCGGCAACAGAGGCAATATTGATGATTTTTCCGCCATTCCCATGCTTGATCATACTTTTACCAACCGCTTGAGCGACAAAAAAGGCCCCTTTGGCATTCGTATCCATAACAGAATCATAGTCTTCTTCGCTCAGTAAAGAGGAGGCATTTGCAGCACTGATACCAGAATTATTTACCAGAATATTTACGGGACCCAGTTCAGTCTCTGCGGCGTCAACAGCCCCATTAATACTGTCAACATCCGTTACATCCATACGGATAGGTAAAGCGCGACCATCGAACCCTTCAATTTCTTTTGCAAGTGCTTCAAGCTTATCAGTACGCCTTGCCGCGAGGGAGACCTTAGCCCCGGCTCTTGCCAATGTTAAGGCGAATTGCCATCCGAGGCCAGATGATGCACCGGTTATAAGGGCGTGTTTACCTTCAAGAAAGTTCGGGGCTGTCACGGTATTTCTCCAATTTTTGTTACTTCAAATTTCTTGCATCATTTACTGGAAAAGCAACAAAATCAAGAGCATGATATATTTTTACGTAACTTCTTTTTATTGAAGACAATTTTAATAAATTTGTGAAAACATGAATTAAATTATTTCGATGAAAGATCAACAAAATGCCTGTTTCTGCTAATATTCAAGTTGTCGCCAATTCTGAAGCTATTCGGATTACTGAATATCTAAAGGATTCTGGTTATGCGTATACAAAATGCCCGCTTGCCAGCATTGTTAATGAAACATCTGTTGATCCATCAATTGATATTATTTTGTTGGAAACAAGTAACCTACCACCAAATGAGGTAAACAAGGCGCTTGAGCTACTCTCCTTACAGAGCGCCCCGATCTTGATTGTCGGTCAGAACCCCCTCCCTGCAAAGTATCACTCTATTCCAGAATTATTCTGTGACTTGGAAATTCAAAAACGGATTGTCTCTCTTCTTCGTTTGCAAATTATGAAAAAAGAGTTGGCTAGGCGAAGCGCTACAACACGACATTATAGCAAGCAAGAAGAAGAAACATCGGCTCCAGTCCAGCAGCAAGATGAGACAAAGATTATGCTGATTGGTAAAAAGAGCGAGTTGCTGGGGGAAATTCTATTACAGTTAGATCAAAAATCCAAAGTGCATGTATGCCAAAATGCGGAACTTGCAATTGATGATTTAAGATCGGGCGGGTTCGATGCCCTTATCGTTATTGGGGCGGGACAAGGCGACATCAATCTGCGACTTTGCAACGATATTCGGGCAGATAGCCGTCTGTTTAACCTGCCAGTATTGTTTGTTTTGGAACATGAGAGCAATCGTGAGGCCGCCTATATCCACGGCGCGTCTGACATTATCCTAAACCCTGATGAAATGCAGAATTTGTATACCCGCGCAATGCTTCACATTAATCAGGCAGAATATAGATTTTCACTTCAAACGCTTTTTAAAGCATCCAAACCGCTTCCTGTTACGGATGGACCAACGGGGCTTTATTCCTTCGGTTTCATGATGGCACATTTGAAGGCCCTAATGGATGACCATGGAAGTGAAAACAAATATTTATCAATCGCAACGCTAAACATCATGAATTTGTCAGAAATTAACGAGGAATACGGATATCCAGCCGGTGATCAAGTCCTTCGCCAAATCGGGAATATTGTCTCCTTTCTCGTTCGCGGCGAGGATTTTTGTTGCCGGCACAAAAATGGTCAGTTTCTAATCGCCCTTCCTTGTACAAGTAAGGAGGATGCGCGTGTGGCTTTAAACCGGGTCTATGGCGTTACCAGGAACACTGATTTTTCCTTAATTGGTGTCGATCAGCCCGTATCTGCTGTTGTCACAATGGGCCTTGCCGAAGCAAATAAAGGAGATTCAATCGACGAGATAATCAAACGGGGTAGAGAGAACCCCTTTAAATAACCGATTGAACGATCGTTCCAATTAATCCTTGTTTCCAGCAAAATAGATGACTATCTTCAATGTTATGAAAATAGACATTATATCTGATACTGTTTGCCCATGGTGCTACATCGGTAAACGCAAACTGGAAAAAGCGCTATCCGAACGTCCTGATTTGGATGTTGAGATTGCGTGGCATCCCTTCCAGCTTCACCCTGAAATGCCTAAAGAAGGGGCAGATCGAAAAGAATTTATTGCCAAGAAATTTGGCAGTGAAGAAAGGGCTAGAGAACTGTACAAAAATGTACAGGACGCAGGTGCTCTTGTTGATTTGCCTTTTGAATTTGGGAAAGTAAAGCGGTCCCCCAATACACTGAATTCTCACAGATTAATAAAATGGTCTCAATCTGCGGGTAAGCAGGATGCGGTTGTTGAAACCCTATTCCGCAAATTCTTTGTCGACGGTGAAGATATTGGTGATACGCAAGTTCTTATTGCTGCCGCTGAAGAAGCGGGAATGGATAAAAACTTGGTTGCTGATCTTTTAAAAAGTGATGCAGACGAAGAAATGATCCAAGGCGAGGATGAGAAAGCCCGTCAAATGGGCGTATCGGGTGTTCCCTTCTTCATCATTGATAACAAATATGCTCTGTCAGGCGCGCAAGATCCCGCAGCGTTTCTAGAAGTTTTCGAGAAAATTGAAACAGAGCAAAAAGCTGCTGCAGACAGCTAAAGTATAAAAGAAGTATCGTTTAAAAGCAGAAATTGGGAAAACCCCATTTCTGCTTTTTTATTATCCAGCTGCCAATGAAATCTTGGAAAGATTTTGCGCTAACCACAAAACCCCTTTTAAGCGATCATCTGAATGTTCCCACGATCTGGTATAAACCATTTTGTGATCTCCCCGCAGTTTAGCAGATCCTGGCTGCTTAGAAATAAACGCCACTAGTCCCGCTGGGTTGGAGAATCTATTGCCTCTAAAGGAAAGCACGGCTCCCTTTACGCCCGCATCAATTTTCTCAATATTTGCGGTCCGGCAATATTGTTTGATTGTCATAATTTCGACCAGATGCTTAACCTCGTCGGGCATAGGACCAAAACGATCAACCAATTCAACGGCAAACGCATTAATTTCTGCTTCCGTTTCCTGTGCTGCAATCCGCCTGTATAAATCCATGCGCAGGGATATATCAGCCACATAATGTTCAGGAATAAGAACCGAAGTTCCGATATTTATGGATGGTGACCATTTATCAACGGCCTCACTCTTATCACCATCGTCAAGGCCACGAGCCGCGGCAACTGCCTCTTCCAGCATCTCTTGATACAGCTCGAAGCCAACTTCTTTAACATGGCCTGACTGTTCATCGCCAAGCAGGTTCCCTGCACCGCGAATATCTAAATCATGACTGGCGAGCGTAAATCCAGCCCCCAACGTGTCCAGTGATTGTAATACCCGCAGGCGTTTTTCGGCGGCCTCTGTCGGTTTTTTGCGCGGAGGTAATGTCAAATAGGCATAAGCCCGTGTTTTTGATCGTCCAATGCGTCCCCGAATTTGATAAAGCTGTGCCAGCCCAAACATATCCGCACGATACGTAATCAACGTATTGGCTGATGGGATATCAAGACCAGATTCAACAATATTCGTGGCGACCAACACATCATAGGCCCCGTCATAGAACGCGTTCATGGTTTTATCCAGATCGGACGCAGGCATTTGACCGTGGGCCGTAACAAATTTCACTTCCGGCACATGATCCCGTAGGTATTTCCCTACCTCAGCTAAATCCGTTAGCCTTGGACACACGAAGAAACTTTGTCCGCCGCGATAATGTTCACGAAGTAAGGCTTCCCGAATAACGATTGGATCAAAGGGTAGAACAAAAGTTCTGATCGCCAGCCTGTCAACTGGTGGGGTCGCAATAATGGATAAATCCCTTATCCCACTCATCGCCAGCTGTAGGGTTCTTGGGATAGGCGTTGCGGTTAACGTTAAAACATGCAGATCACTGCGAAGTTCTTTTAATCGTTCTTTATGAGCCACACCAAAATGCTGTTCTTCATCCACAATAACCAAGCCAAGATTTTTAATATCGACGGACTTCCCAAGCAAAGCATGGGTGCCAATAACGATATCAATTTGTCCTGCTGCCAAACCTTTTTTGGTTAATGTCGCTTCTTTCGTTGTTACCATACGGGATAACTGAGCTACATTGACAGGTAGTCCCTTAAAACGCTGGCTGAATGTTTTGTAATGCTGCCTTGATAGCAAGGTTGTTGGCGTAACAATCGCCACTTGCCGGCCAGAGAGAGCGGCGGCAAACGTGGCCCGAAGAGCAACTTCTGTTTTACCGAAGCCCACATCACCGCAAATAAGACGGTCCATGGGTTTTCCGCCTGCCAAGTCCTCCAAAACATCATTAATTGCGTTTAATTGATCATCGGTTTCTTCAAAAGGGAAACCGGCACAAAATTCGGCATAGGCCCCATCGGGTGGGGTTAATCTTTCGGCTTTGCGAAGTTGTCTGGCTGCGGCAATTTTGATCAACTGATCGGCCATTTCCATGACCTTTTTCTTCAGTTTGGCTTTCTTAGCCTGCCATCCTGAACCGCCAAGACGATCGAGAACAGCACCCGCGTCTTGCCCGCCATATCGGGATAACATTTCAACATTTTCAACAGGCAGATAAATCTTGTCGCCGCCATCATATCGTAGTGTCACGCAATCATGTGGCGCGCCAGAGATCTCAATGGTTTTAAGACCCTCATACTGTGCTACGCCGTGATCTACATGAACAACGTAATCACCCGGCACCAATTGCGATGCTTCGGCAATAAAGTTGGCGCTTTTACGGGATGCTTTTCGAGGACGCGCTAAACGATCCCCAAGAACGTCCTGTTCGCCAATAATTGTAAAGCCAGGTGCCTCGAAGCCTTTTTCCAGCCCCAAAACTGCAAGAGAGAGAATATTCCGGCCTTTTGGTAAATCCTTAAAACTATGGATTTTGGCAGTAGGCTCAATTCCGTGATCGCTTAAAACACCTTCATTTCTAGATCGTGATCCTTCGGAGAAGTGGGTCATAATAACCCTCTTCTTCTCTCCTAGAAGCTTCGTAACATGTGTTTTTAGATGATCGTAAATATTGCTGTTTTGTAATTTTCGCTCCGGGGCGAAATCATGCCCCTCTCGCCCTTCAGCGTCAATTATATCGTCCCCTAAACCACCGCTTTGATAGGGCGAGAATTGGCAGGTAGCTCTTGTGGCCAGAATGGATTCCCATTCAGTGCTTTCAAGATAAAGCATTGCGGGAGGTAAGGGATGATAATCCACACTAACGCCCAGTGCAGCAGTTTTTCGGGCGTCATAATAATCAAGGATACTGTCTATTCGTGCATCGCGGGACTCTTCACACAAATGATCAATGAAAATGATTGAGTCTGGTAAAAAATCGACAATTGTTTGCATGTCATCGTGAAATAAGGGGAGCCAATGCTCCATTCCCGCATGCTTACGCTTTTCACTGACGGCTTCGTACAAGGGGTCAATCCCCCTCACCGCACCAAAATTTTCTCTGTATCCGCTTCGAAATCTAGCGACAGACTCATCGTCCAGCAAAAATTCAGTTGCCGCAGTAAATTCAATTCTCGTCAATTTTCCGGTGGATAACTGGGTAAAGGGGTCGAAACTTCTTATACCCTCTAACTTTTCACCAAATAGATCCAATCGAACAGGTTCAGTGGAGCCTGGTGGAAAAATATCAATCAATCCGCCACGAACCGCAAATTCCCCCGGTTCCATCACAGTACCAATACGCGTAAATCCGTTAGAAATCAGAAAAGCTGTGAGTTCGGAAATGTTGACCGTATTCCCCACTTTCGCCAGGAATTTGGCTGCTTTAATCATTTCTATAGAGGGAACACGTTGCAAAAGCGCATTAACGGTTGTCAGGATAACCCGTACTTTTTTGGATTTTTCCGTCAAACGCGAAAGGCTCGTCATCCGATGGGCGATAATTTCAGCATTCGGGGAGACCCTGTCATAGGGTAGGCAATCCCAAGCCGGAATGGAGATGACTTCTAAGTCAGGCTCAAAAAAAGCCAGGGATGCCTCAGTCGAAGCCATCCGTAAATCTTCACGCAGAACATACAGAATATCTTTTTCTGACTCTGCTGCGAATTTTCCAATTAGATGAGCGTCATATCCCTCAGGTACATGTTCTAGTCGCAGTGACTGGTTCGTTCCCTGAAGGGCTGACAGCCTTCCATTAAGACCGGCAAGTTTAGATTTAGTCATTTTTCTCAATTACAGCCGGATCATGTTCATAAATGGCAAATTTTTGAAGTTTTTCCATGACAGAGGTTACATACTCTGCTGGAACTTCTTCCCGTCCAACAGCCCAAGCGTAGATACTAGGGTCCCCTGCTTTGAGAAGGATTTCATATATATGCAGTTCTTCATCGGAGAATATATTAATGTATTTATTGGCAAACCGGCCGAGCATAAGGTCAGTTTCTTTCATTCCTGTGTATCTGGAACGATGCAATAATTTTTTTCGACGAATGGTATTATCTTCAGTCATATTTTTGCTCATTTTTAGATTGACCCTCCGTATACTCTTTTTGCGCGTTGCTGTCAGCCCAAAGCTGAATGAGTTTTATTTTTTAACGGGCATTATTGTGCTATGGGTTTGATTAAACGCGAATATCAGATGTTTTAAGGACCATCAATGCGCCCAGAAGTTCTATTTCCACTATTTCGTTCCGTCAATACACTCAAGGGAATTGGCCCAAGAATGGCCACCTTTGTTGAGAAGTTGGCCGGTAGTCATGTGGTGGATTTGAGCTGGCATTTGCCCTCCGGCATGATTACACGGCAAGAAACGGAAGTCTTAACCCCAGAGCTTTCGGCGTGTCAGGTCGTGCTGACGGTTAAAGTGCTCGATCATACCCCTTCCCAAAACCGTAGACATCCTTATAGGGTTTCTTGCGAGGTTGGAGATGAAATCCTGACGCTTATTTTTTTCAATGGCCGAGAACAATATTTAAAACAAAAACTCCCAACCGGCCAAAAAAGACTAATCGCCGGAAAGCTGGAACAATATGGGGGGGAGTATCAAATTACTCATCCTGACCATATCTTGCGGCTTGATGAAGAAAATATCATACCAATTCACGAGGCTGTGTACCCCTTAACAGCTGGTATTACGAATAATGCGATTACAAAAGCAATTCGCCAATCCCTCGAAATTCTACCTGACCTCCCTGAATGGCAAGATAAACCCCTTCTTGACCGTGAGAAATGGGAGGGATGGTATCAGTGTATGAAGAAGGCTCATACGCCTGAAAGTCCAGCGGATTTAGAACCAACGACGTCAGTTCGTCTACGCCTTGCCTATGATGAACTCCTCGCAAACCAACTTGCCTTGGAGCTTGTAAGGCGCAGTATGCGACGAAAGCCCGGCCGTGCCCTTGTCGGTACTGGCAGTATTTCAAATATTATTAGAAATGAGCTTCCCTACACACTGACGGGTGCGCAAGATTCTGCCCTTGACGAAATTTTAGAGGATATGTCAGCCGGCTATCGCATGTTACGTCTTGTTCAAGGAGATGTGGGAAGCGGTAAGACAATTGTTGCCCTCCTTGCGATTGCACGGGCACTGGAGGCTGGTGCTCAATGTGCGTTCATGGCCCCTACGGAAATTTTGGCGAGACAACATTTGGAGGCAATTCAACCTTTTGCCGACGCTGCTGGTTTTAAAATAGCCCTGTTTACAGGCCGTCTTAAGGGCAAGAAGCGCGACGCGCTTCTTGATGAGTTAAAAACAGGCCACATTCAAATCGCTATCGGAACTCACGCCTTATTTCAAGAGGATGTGGTCTACGATGATTTAGGATTGGCAGTAATTGATGAGCAGCATAAATTTGGTGTGCATCAACGACTAGCACTAAGTGCCAAGGGTAAACCTGAAAGCGGTGGTGTCGATGTTTTGGTCATGACGGCCACCCCTATTCCCAGAACTCTTGCACTGACCGCCTATGGCGACATGGACGTGTCAACCATAGGTGAAAAACCACCAGGACGGAAACCAGTGGAAACCCGTGCGATAGAAATCGAGCGCCTGGACGATGTCGCTGCGGGCCTTGCCCGAAAACTTGAGGGTAATGAGCGTATATATTGGGTCTGCCCCCTTGTTGAGGAAAGTGAGCTTAGTGATCTTGCCGCGGCAGAAGACCGATTTGTATATCTAGAGGCTCTCTATCCGGGACAAGTTGGCCTGGTTCATGGAAAAATGAAGGCGGAGCAAAAAGAGGCTGCAATGAATGCCTTTAAATCTGGCGCAGTTAACATTCTTGTCGCGACAACGGTTATTGAGGTGGGAGTTGATGTACCCGAAGCCACAGTAATGATTATTGAACATGCTGAACGCTTTGGCCTTGCCCAACTTCATCAGCTGCGCGGCCGTGTCGGTCGAGGCGGCTTTGCTGGCAATTGTCTTCTTCTATATGCCGGGCCTCTTGGTGAAAATCAAAAAGCACGGCTCAATATAATGAGGGAGACAGAAGATGGTTTCCGTATTGCAGAGGAGGACTTGAAGTTACGAGGCGCTGGTGAGTTACTGGGAACACGACAAAGCGGACTCCCAGAATTTAAAATGGCTGATTTACAAGTGCATTCTCGCTTAGTGTCCATCGCCAGAGATGATGCCCGTGTCTTTTTGGAAAACGACCCCGAACTAAAAAGTGAACGGGGTCAGGCACTTAGAACGCTTCTCTATCTTTTCGAGCGAGACAGTGCCATAAAGTATCTTCAGTCCGGTTAAGGATCACGCGTCAATTTTATTTTTATCGTCCGCGTTCTTATCCGCTATCACCTTGGGTTCAGACTGACCTTTTTCAGGCCAAATCATACCAGCGGAAATAACCAACTTCACGCCATCTTCCACACTCATATCCAAGAACTTTATATCCGTCTTCGGGACGAAAAGTAAAAATCCAGATGTTGGGTTTGGCGTTGTCGGAACAAAAACACTGATCATAGCCTCATCGACCTTATCCGCAATTTCCCCCGTCACATCCCCAGTTCTGAATGCCAGAACCCAAATTCCCTTTCTTGGATATTCGATCATCACGACTTCTCTAAAAGAAGTACTGGATTGGGCGAGCACTGTTTCCATTATTTGTTTTAAAGCGGTGTAGATTGTTCGGACGACAGGCATTCTCCCAACAATTCTCTCGCCAAAATGAAGAAGAGAACGTCCGAGGAAGTTTGCCGTTAAAAAGCCAATCACAATTAAGGTGAAAACAGCAATAAAAACGCCTAAACCCGGAACACCAAAAGGCAAATAAGTTTCAGGATTGTATTTAGCTGGTATGAGAGGCGTTACGTTTGCATCGACAAAATCTACGAAAACATATGTCAGATATATCGTAATCGCAATTGGTGCCGTAACCACAATGCCAGTCAGAAAGTAATTCCGTAATTTCGAAAAAATACTCGCTTTTGGTACAGGTTCGACGAAAATATGTTTTTCGTCGACATTTGGGTCTGTTTCCAAATCATTTTTATTATGCATTTATTCCGTATTACTTTCACATTTTACAGTGTAGCAGAAGCCACCCAAAATTATTAGGCATGCACCATATCATTAGATATGTTCTTCGTCGCAATATTTCTATTTCTCATAAACCACTCATTAACAGTATTGCGTTAAGATCGCCCAACAGTTGAGAAATTAGACCTTAAAATATTGAAAATTATATACCTTTATTATTGATTTCAGAGAAGCAAAATTGGACACACTGATTAAAAATCGTTTTGTTTTAGTCGCCTTCATTTTTTTTATTTTTGCAGCAACCGCATCCATAATTCTTATTGAATACAGCGAAACAATTTCCTTTTTTGCTGCCGGCATAGCTGGAGGGATGCTTGTTTCAATCATCATTTTGTTTATCACCAAAAATAAAAACGTGACGATTGAAATAGATGATATTGAAAATAGACATATACAACTTATAGATGCCGTTGAGATGTTGGACGAAGGGTTTATCCTTTTTGATAAAAATCAAAAGGTTGTAACGGCTAATAAGCAAGTTCATAATTTCTATGACGGAATTGATATAGACCTCTCCCCCGGTGCCGATAGAAAAGATGTCCTGGCCTCTATGAGCCGAAAATTATCTGGTGAGCCAACGCACTCGCAAATAGAAAAATATTTATCCATACTTGAGAGTGGATTAGATCAATCCAACCCTGGAGTTTGCCTAAATTTATCAAATGGTCGAAAAATTTCGGTAAGTCAGCACCGGACTCATGATATGGGGACGGTTGCCCTTATCCGGGATATTACAGCACAGGACGACAAACAAACTGAACTTGAAGAGCAAATGAGATTACTCACCTCTATCTTCGAGAATATCTCTATTGGAATAAGTGTTTTCGATAGCTCCCACCGTGTCTTAAGTTGGAACAACAAATATCTAGACATCATGGATGTTGACCCAACAAGTATCTTCGTTGGCGTTCATATGCAGCAGTTATTGGAGCATAATTTCAGCTCCTATATTGAAGTCGGCGATAGTCCTGAAGAATTTGGAAAAATGATTATCAAGTCGTTTCAAGATAACGGCAAAGTAAAAGTTATACGACGGACAAAAACCGGTAAATTTGTAGAAGTGTTTAGAACCAACCTTCCCAATGGTGGATTCATTTTTACATTCACTGATATTACCGTAACAAAATCAGCCCAGTTGATGCTTCAAGAGAGTGAAGATCGATACCACAAAATGGTTGAATTATCTCCTGATGCTATTTTTGTACAAAAAGACGGTTTTATCATTTACGCCAATTTGGCGGCCGTAAAATTATTAGGGGCGAACAACCTCCACAATCTTGTCGGGACTTCTTCTATCAAATTTTTCCCAACAGCGGATCATATGGATTTAAAAGCGCATTTAGGCTCCTCAGATCATATGGAAGTGGGGGAAAATGTTCCTTCTAAAGTTACGCAAACTATTGGATTAGATGGACGGCGGATTAATGTAGAAGTTGAGGCGACAGCGTTGCTCTACGGTGATCGACCAGTTATGCAGTTAATCGCCCGGGATATTTCGGCCCAAACTAAAGTTCAGGAGCTACTTAAAGAAGCTAAGGAAGCTGCTGAATATGCAGCGCAGCTCAAAGGAACGTTTCTGGCCAACATGAGCCACGAACTGCGAACCCCGCTTAATGCCGTTATTGGTTTTTCTGAAATTATCAAAAATGAGATTTTTGGTAAAGTTGGTTCCAAAAAGTACCTCGAATATGCTGAGGACATCCACACAAGTGGCGTTCATCTTCTTGATTTGATCAATTCAATTTTAGATCTTTCAAAAATTGAATCAGGAACGCAAAAAATTATTGAAGAAAGTGTTGATGTCGGCAGTTTGATTGACAATTGCCTCAGCATAACTTCTCCGCAAAAAGAAAGCGCGCGCGTCGAGATAACAGCTTCTATATCGTCAAATACCCCGAATATTTTGGCCGATTCAAGGATGTTGAAACAAGTTCTAATTAACCTTATTTCAAACGCTATAAAATTTACGCCCAAAGGCGGTGTCATTTCTTTAAACTCGGGTTTATCCCCAGACGGCTCTTTCTATTTAGTCGTTCAAGACACGGGTATCGGTATAAAAGAAGAAGATATCGCTAAAGCCTTGACGCCCTTTGTTCAAATCGACAGCGAGATGTCTCGAAAATACCATGGTACTGGTTTGGGATTATCCTTATCCAAGAACCTAATGGAACTTCATGGGGGTGGCCTGACATTGGAAAGTACTTACGGCGAGGGCACGACTGTCACGATCAGCTTTCCAGGGGATCGCGTTATAAAAAGCGCAGCCTAGACTATTTTTTCTAAAAATTGTTTGAATTCAACCTAATTTAATTGTGTCCCTCTCCGTCTCTTTGTATAGATTTATAGCAATGAAGAAATTTCCCGGAGAAAAACCAATGAGACTCAATGAAAAAGTAGCAATCATTACTGGCGCAGGATCAGGTTTTGGTGAAGCTATGGCAATTAGATTTGCTGAAGAAGGCGCGAAGATTGTGGTCAGCGACATTAATGAAGAAGCTGCAAAACGAGTAGTGGCGGACATTATTTCTAATGGCGGCGATGCAATTGTCGACGTAACAGATGTTTCACTGGCAGCTGACGTCAAGAATATGACAAGTGCGACAATGGACAAATACGGAAAAATTGATATTCTTGTCAATAATGCCGGTATGCCCCAACGTAATGGTTCCATGTTCGATGTGGATGAAGAAACATTCCAAAAAATCTTTGATGTGAATGTTAAAAGTATTTTCCTGACGACTAAGGCAATCGTCCCCATTATGCTTAAGCAAGGCGGCGGTAATATCGTCAATATAGCATCCACGGCTGCTTTGAGCCCCCGTCCCGGTCTCGCTTGGTATAACTCCAGTAAGGGTGCTGTGCTTACAATGACCAAATCAATGGCCGTTGAACTAGCCCCGCAACAGGTGCGCGTAAACGCTCTTTGCCCTGTTATTGCTCAAACTGGTATGACTGTGGAATTTATGGGCGGTGTTGATACTCAGGAAATTCGGGACAAGTTTGTATCCTCCATCCCGCTTGGTCGTATGAACACACCAAGAGATCTTGCCAATGCGGCTCTCTATCTAGCATCTGATGAAGCGTCCTTCATCACTGGCGTTGCTATGGAAGTAGATGGCGGTCGTTGCATCTAAAAAAACGGGGAGGCTGGATAAACCGGCCTCCCCTTTTATCTATCTACTAAATACAGGTCTATTTAACGTCCGCAGCGACACGTAGTGTCTCTATCACATCAGGGTTCCGGACAACCCCACCGGATCCATACCCCTTACGAATTTGATCAACAAACTCCATTCCCTCAAGAACCTTCCCCCAGACAGTGTATTTGCCATCTAGGTAACTTGAATTATCCAGAACGATGAAGAATTGGCTGTCCGCACTGTTAGGGCTATTTGACCGTGCCATGGACACTATTCCGCGGTCATGAGGAATGTTAGAGAATTCGGCACGGATTTTTTTGCCCGATCCGCCGCGTCCAGTGCCAGTTGGATCGCCAGTCTGAGCCATGAAGCCATCGATAACGCGATGGAATTTAACACCGTCGTAAAATTCCTGACGTACGAGCTCTTTTATTCGAGCAACATGTTTAGGGGCGGTTCGTGGCATCATTTCAATAACAACGCGACCGTATTTCAAATCGAGAAACAACGTGTTTTCCGGATCTTTTATATCGGCGGCCGATACAGAGATTGCGCTCACGCACAAAAATACCAAGGCTAGAAAACTTCGAACGACATTTATTTGGCGCATGAACTCTCTCTTTTAAAGTTAAATATACTTCCATTTTTAAAGCCCTAAAGCTGTCTCCGCAAGGGTGATTTTTTCAATAGATTTTCCTCATAAAAAAAAGAATATTCATCCAGTAAAAAAAAATCAAAAAGCCGCTTGACCTATATGCAACTCCCCCCTATGTTCCACCGGCATCACGACGCTGGGGCAACTTAAAACGCCTCAATAACCGCCGAGATGCAGTTGAAAAGTGTGGGCCCGTAGCTCAGTTGGTAGAGCAGCTGACTTTTAATCAGCGGGTCACAGGTTCGAATCCTGTCGGGCTCACCACTTTCCAGCAGATCACAATAGGGTCTCTGGAAAGTGGATTGAAAAGAACTCTCCTTAATTACTCTCCCCTAATACTAGAACATATTTGTATTCTATACACTTTCTTCTGCTAGACAAATGCTTGTCGCTTTGCTTATTATGTTTGTGTACCAACATAATTTTCGTGAACGAGAGCATCATACATGATCAAAGAACATCGCGAACTGGTCTTTTCCAACGAAGATTTAATTGAAGCCATCCAGGTTTTTCCAAACAAAAATTCCTTAAAAATACCTGATGGTACAATTACTGGTATTACAGTCATGGACGATGCTTATGTCTTTGCAGTTGTTCAGGTAACAAGGGCGGACGATTCAAAAACCGAAGATGTCGCACTGGATGCGACCATCCTCGCGGCATTAATGCTATATTATTGCAAAGCTAACAAAATTCCGATCCCTAGAAATGCAGAGAAAAAAATAACGAAGGTTGATACTGGAATTTCACTCAGCATTAGATTGAGCTAACATATCCAACTCTTATTTGTTATTTCTGAAATTTCTCTTCAAGTATGAGCGCCTCAGCTTTCGCAGCTTTTATCTCCGCATCACTTAAAATCTTTAATAATTTCGTTTTCGTCTCAAAAAGGGCTTCACTGCCAGAGCCGATTGAAATGAAAACCCATGTCAGGGCCTTCACATTATCCTTCGGTGCCCCTAAGCCTTTAGCAAATCGTTTCGCTACCTTAACTTGAGCTTTACGACTGCCCTGCTTCGCTGCTTTTAAGAACCAGAAAAACGATTGGACGTCATCTTGTTCGACACCAAATCCGTCCCGATACATTTTCCCAAGGTTATATTGTGCTTTATCAAGACCTGAGTTTGCAGCCTTCCGAACATAATAAGCCGCAAGTTCCGGTTTAACGTCACCAATGATGCCTTCCTGATGAAATTTCCCCAATGTATAAAGAGAGGCCGCAAAATCTTGTTTAACGGCTTTTTCCAAAAGCGTTTTGGCGCTTTTAAATTGATTTTTCTCTATCTCAATTAACGCAAGGTTATGGAGAGCTGGCGCATAATTATTGAGCGCTGCCCGGTTCAACCATCGCCGGGAAATTGCAAGATCACGGTCTACACCGCGCCCAGTTTGGTAAATAGTCGATAAATTAAATTGTGCTGAAGGGTCTCCCGCCTGCGCCTGTTGCTCCCAAATTTCTGCTGCGCGAAAAAATTCGCCATTTTGGTAGAGTGTTGATGGGTTTTCAATCGTCTCGACGGCGCCGCTAGCACATCCAACGACCAAGCCTGCAATTAACAGGGTCGAGGGTTTTACAATTCGTTTTAATGTCAAATACTCTAACATAATCCCTCCCCGCTATGATTGCGCTGGCAGACGCTCTGCCCGTATCTGCAATAACTTTAAAAGACCATCGACACCTTTTTTATCCAAATGCTGGTGAAAGCTTTCACGATGAGAAACAATCACGCTGATACCCGAAACATTCAAATCGATTATACGAAGTTTATTCCCTGTTTTTCTCATGCGCCAATCAGAGACGATTGTCTTACGGTTTTGACGCATCAGTTGAGTTCGAACAAAAACATCCTGGCTACCATTGTTTCGTGAATATCGTACTTCAAGCTTATCGCCCGGATATCCCCCTAAAAGAGGCGTATAGGAGTTTAAGAAAAAATCAGAAAAGAGATCAAAGAAATCATTCTTCTGGGCCGCCTCCATTGTCTTCCAATAACGCCCCATAACGACACTTGCCATAAGGGCGAAATCGATATGTTGCCCTAACTCTTTTTGAAGAACTTGCTCTCTATTTTCCAAAGATTTGTTTGAAGGACGCAATATGACGGGGGCTCTGTCCACAAGCGATTGGATTAGATCATGTGCCTGCGTTATATGATTATCTGGCTCAGCATGACTGGTCGCCGGCCATAATAAAAATCCTAAAAGCAGCAATAATTGCGTTCTGTGCAAGAGTAATACCCTCTTCAATCTCTCAAACGGGTTTATTCACATTAAGACTACAAGTTTTTTGATTAATCGTAGTCTATTGAAAAAATGCGTTAAGAAACAACTCTTTCTTGCGCAGCCCTCCATAACTGATCAATATACTTTTATAAAAAAACACAAAAACAAAAGCTGGGAGACGAATATGTCAGCCAAACGCTGGACTATTTTAATAGACAAAGATGATATAAAGCAGACAAAAGTTCAGCCTCTTAAAGAGACCGTTCCTAAATTGGAAAATGGGACTATTGAAGTAACTGTCCGAAGCTTCGCCCTAACTGCCAATAACATTACCTATGCGACACTGGGGAAATCATTCGGCAGTTGGACTGATATGCCCGGATATTGGGCCTTTTTCCCATTTTCAGATGATGCATATGGTCAGCTTCCCATTTGGGGTTTTGCCGATGTTACTAAATCAGCACACCCGGATATTTCTGTAGGCGAAGAGTTGTACGGTTATTTCCCAATGGCATCCCATTTAATAATAAGGCCTGGGCATGTATCGAAATCATCGATAATTGATAATATGCCGCACCGAGAAAAACTGGCGCCTGTTTACAATCAATATAACAGAGTTTCAGCCATGACTGAATTAAAGGCTGAGGAGAAAGACCTTTGGCCTGTATTCCGCCCCTTGCTTGTGACCGGTTATATGATCTGTGATCAGTATGAAGAAAATAATTACTATGGTGCGGACGCGCTTATCTTGACCAGTGCCTCCAGTAAAACGGCCTTAATGACAGCTAAATGCTTTCAAGGGTTTGAAGGTGTTCCCAAACTTGTGGGCCTCACATCTTCTGGAAATAAGGAATTCGTCGAAAAATCAGGCCTTTACGATACAGTCCTCACCTATGATGAGATCGAGAGTATCCCAAGCACCACGAAGACGGCCTTGATCGATTTAGCCGGCAATGGTGACGTCATTGGCCGCATCCACAATCATTTTGGAGATGCCCTGAAATTTAGTTTACTAGTTGGCCTGTCTCATTGGGACTCATCCCGTCCCACGAGAGGCCTACCGGGACCGAAACCCATCCCATTCTTCGCACCCGGTCGTATCAAGCAACGATCTGGCGAATGGGGCGGCAATGGATTGCGGGATCGCTTAGCCGTCGCGTGGGATAGTTTTGCATCCCTTGCACCGACGCTGACCACATTGGATATCCAAACCGGCTCCGATGCTGCAAAAGATGCCTATGATAAGCTTATTGAGGGCAAAATAAATCCTGAAATTTCAACGTTGATTTCCCTCAGCTAACAACATAAAACCGGCGCTTAGACGCGCCGGTTTATTTTTTAATATTGGCTTACTAACTATACCGCTGAAATCTCGTAATAAAAGAGCGCCAAAAAGATCAGCCCGCCACTAACGAACCCCATATCTGTCAGCCTGAGCATTGTATCAGACAGCTTGGGAGATTTAATCGCTTTCAAAGGCGTTACAATAAGAAAAACACCTTTAAGGAAGGCGCCGCCGCCCAATATCATGACTGCGACCGTTATTGGTGTGGAGACGGACGCAACGTTTACCAAACAATAAGACCAACCAAAAAATGACAGACCCCGGAGAGGTTGAGAAGCATAGGATCTACCCTGTCTTGACCAGCAATCATCCCGTGATAGAAAACAGGTTGCAGCAAAAATACAGCCCCCGTTGCCAATAAATAAAGCCCTCCAATCAGCGCAATTTTACCCTCAATATCAATCGGTTTGGGCTACTCTTTGCATACGTCTCTCAGGTCCGGTTAATTATTTATTCTATAATCACGCGGCTCAATATGAAATGGTATTGTGTCTAATTTTTAACAATTTAAAATTGTATGTCAGATTTATCTGGGATTCGAATATTGTGTTTTTCCTTATCCGCGTTTCAAATCAATATTAACAAAGCGATATAAGCACTTCTTTCATCTTCCGTTCGCAGCTGCCAACTCTAAATTTTCGGTCTTTCTTTCTCAAGAAAACCGTTATTAAATTAGCGTAACGTCGGGAGTATGACGTGCCCTACGTAAGTTAAGTTTGGATAGCTTGCGAACCGCCCCTTTTATCCAACTTCACCAGAAAATTGATTTAGACGTATATTTCATTGTTTATTGAGAACAACAAAAATCACTCTTTACATTAAAAAATTAAAGTAATAGTTTAATTTTATCGCTTTTAACATGAAATATTAGGAACCGTCATGCGATCAAAAATCGAAAAAATCTCTAGAGTGATGGCTCATGTCATCCTCGTCATTATTATAGCCTTTCCTGTTTTATCAATTATCACTTGGTTGGATATGGATTTGTTTACAGCTTTGGTATCGCAAGAACTGGGCGAAGAATTTAATTTATCGGCAATGAGCATGCCTGGCCGCATAGCAGGTTTTTTTGTGTCTTTATTCGGTGCAGGCCTACAAGTTGTTGGTTTTATTGCTTTGCGCAATACGTTTCAAGAAGCCGGCAACGGCCGCCCATTGTCTTTAAAGTCTATTATGAACTTTCGGCGCTTTGCCTTTATCTCTCTTGCAATGGTCTTTGTAGGTATCCTTCAGCACACAGCATATATTCTGATTTTTTCCATGAGTGATCCTGAAATTCCAAGACAACTTGCTATTACTGTAGGCTCCAGTGAGGTTTATGCGCTTTTTGTTGGAATTCTTTTCCTTTTTGTGTCCACAGTCTTTGCTTCAGGCCGTATGGCACAGGAAGAAAATGCTTCATTCCTTTAACCAAAGAAGATGTCATGCAAATCGTTATAAATCTTGATGTAGTGCTGGCTAAGCGGAAGATGAAGCTTAAAGATCTAGCCGCAATCATTAAAGTCACAGAACAAAATCTATCAATGATAAAGACTGGTAAAGTAAAAGGTGTCCGTTTCGAGACCTTAGCAAAAATATGCAATGCACTCGATTGCCAGCCCGGCGACATACTAGAATTCGTCAAAGATGAGACAGTCTAACCCACAAAAAAAACCGACGCGTTGAAGCGTCGGTTTTTGATCGTGGTGCCCGCACCCGGAATTGAACCGGGAAGCCCTTACGAGCGGCAGATTTTAAGTCTACTGTGTTTACCGATTTCACCATGCGGGCGGCGGAGCTAACCTAATGGCACTCGGCCCGTCATACAAGACCCAAAATGCAACTTAATGAAAAAAAATGACGATTTTTCTCCGCGCGCCGGTTTAACCTCAATTCCCACTATAAAGTGTCTTTAAATCAGATGAGTTGCATGAAAGCGAAGGTGATCTTCTATAAAGCTCGAGATAAAGAAATAACTATGATCGTATCCCTCATGACGGCGGATATCGAACAGCGATGAAGCTTTCGCGCTATGCTTCTCCAAGGCATCCAGTTTGAGCTCTGTTTCCAAAAAATCATCCCCCTCTCCTTGATCCACCAAAATGGGTAAGGACGCCGGGGTTTTCTTCAACAATTCGCAAGCATCGTACTGACGCCATTCTTCACGCGCTTCTCCAAGGTAACTGCTGAAGGCTTTTTGCCCCCAAGGGCTTTCCGTTGGATTACAAATGGGGCTAAACGCCGAAATAGAAGTGTAGCGATCAGAATTTCTAAGGCCGATAACGAGGGCGCCATGCCCGCCCATAGAATGACCGCTAATTGCCCGGCGATTGGTGACAGGGAAATGTTCTTCTATAAGGTTTGGAAGCTCGCCCACGATGTAATCATACATACGGTAATGCTGAGCCCACGGATCCTCCGTCGCATTAAGGTAAAATCCGGCCCCGTGTCCTAAATCATAAGCCCCGCCATCCGCATCCGGAACCCCGTCCCCGCGCGGACTTGTATCAGGGGCCACGATAGCAATTCCAAGTTCCGATGCGATCCGCTGCGCGCCGGCCTTTTGCATGAAATTTTCATCCGTACATGTTAAACCAGAAAGCCAATAAAGAACGGGAACCTCTTGGTTTATCGCCGCTTTTTCTGGGAGATAAACAGCAAACCTCATCTGACAAGAAAGGACCTTACTTTCATGGGTATATTGTTTGTTCCATCCACCAAAGCTCTTGTTACTACTGATATTTTTAATACTCATTTGCATTCCTTTGAAGAAAACAAAACAACGATTATCTGTTTTTATAGGGCTTGTTGCCAGATTTTAGCGGCGTCATCACGCAATTTACTACGCTGAATTTTAAGACCATTTGCACTCTCTGTCATCGGAAAAGCATTTACAATAACCGCCCGGATCGGCAACTTGTACCCCGCGAGTCTTGCTTTGCAATGAGCAATGACATCGTCTTCGATGATTTCAAACTGGGCGTCGGAAGTGATAAAGGCGAAGGCTTTAACCCCTTTTATGGTTTCTACCCCGACCACTTGCGCCTGAGATACTCCTGAAATTTCTTGAAGGCAGTTTTCAATCTCCTTAGGGTCGGTCAAAAACCCACCCAGACGAAGGACGTCCCCCATTCGGGCAATAAACAAGAAACTTCTTTCATCTTCTTGATATCCCAAATCGCCCGTTTTTATATATCCATCGTCAGTAAACGTGTTTCGTGTTGCCTCAGGGTTACCGAAATATTCTTTCATTTGGCTAGGGGCGCTGATCTCGATCTCCCCCTGTTCACCAAAAGCCAATTTCTCACCGGTCTCAGGGTCCGTTATACGAACTTTAGCGTGGGTTGACACAAGGACGCCCCCTGCCCGTTTTCGTAAATCTGCGGGCATGCTGATTTCTTGTCGTGCGAACAACGCTTGCAACTCGCTCATTCCCCATAATCCCGCTAGGCGAATGCCGCGCATCTCCGCATGTTCTACAATATCGCTAAGGGCTGGATTAAAGGCCGCAAAACCTGCTTGTTTTAAGGACGGATACGGAATGTCATCATCGGATTGATCTAACAACATAGCAAACATGTCATCGGATCCGTTCATATCCGTAATTTTGTGCTCTATGATTAGCTGCGCCCCTTGGGCAGGATCAAACACGGGCAGACAATAAACCTCGGCCCCGGATGCAAGCCCTGCAAGGGTCTGGGTTAGCCCAAATGTCCCACAGAGGGGGATCGCCTGCAACATCCGGCAATCTTTATCCGCGTATGAAAAATGGTCTGCGACCTCTCCGGCATGAACAGTGATGCTTTTATGACTATGAAGGACAAACTTCGGTTTTCCTGTGGTCCCACTAGTCGTAAAAATCACTAAACCATCTTGTTCATCGATATTTCTTTTTTCGAGCTCTGTTTGTACATACAGGTCTGAAAAATTTACGATATTCTTGTTGGACAAGCATGCTGGAATAGTGAATTTCTGGCTTTCCTTCTCACTATATAGAACAACACTTTCTAAGTGTGACAAGCCGTCAGCGGGAACTTCTGAAAGAATTTCAAAAAAAGGAATATTTTTAAAATCCGGCCAAAGAACCAACATTTTGCAGCCAGACCGGCTTACAATATCGGCCAGTTCAAACGATTTGAATTTGGTATTAACGGATACAACGATGGCCCCAATTTCGGCACACGCGAAAAACATCTCAATATAGGCGATGATATTTGGCATCCACAGGCCGACCCGATCCCCTTTCTCAATGCCTTGCGCGCGCAAACCTTCCCCAAGGGTCAAGCTTCTTTCCCGCAATTGCGAATATGTCTGGCAAGTACCGCGATCAACTAGGGCTGTTTTAGATCCCACCCTGTCGCTTAGTTCATTGAGTAGGTTAGGGATTGTTTTCATTTTTATTTTTCCCAGCGGAATATTATGTGGTCTCGACGATCTCGCTCCCAATCTCAACCAACAAACTTTCAAGGTCGGTAAAGGCATTATCGAGGCTTTCCCTAACAATTGACCTCATGACAAGGTTTGTACCCACTTCGCCTTTTCTGAAAAACGGGTAAGAGCCAATGGATACGTCCGGGTATTTTCCTTGCAAAATTCCAAGGTCCTTTGCAATTTTTCCCTCCGGAAGCCCTGCGCCAATGGACCGGCTTAGCATTTTTGCGCCGCCTTTAAGGTCCGGTATTATACCATCCATCATGGCCTGCATGATAAGGGGAACGCCCGCCATAACGAAGACGTTTTCAAGGCGAAAACCGGGGGCTTTACTGACAGGGTTCTCTACAATACTGGACCCGTCTGGCAAACGAGCCATCCGTTTTCGGGCTTCATTAAACTCGATACCGCTTGTCTGATAATGGCGGGTTAATATGGCCATTGCGCGATCGTCATGTCCTATTCCCACTCCAAAGGCTTCGGCAACGGAATCGGCGGTAATATCATCATGGGTTGGGCCAATGCCTCCGCTGGTGAACACATAATCGTATTTATTACGACAATGGTTCAGCGCATCAACAATTTCACTCGTCTCATCCGGTATAACCCGAACTTCTTTTAATTGAATGCTCGCTTCACCAAGCTTTAACGCCACGTAAGACACATTTTTGTCTTGTGTTCTTCCAGACAGAATTTCATCCCCAATGACGAGCATTGCAGCGGTCACTAATTTCAGGTCCTGATTTTTCTGATCTGACATTTGCGTATTTCCAATTCGGTTATTATTGTTGTTGCATCTTAGTTGCATTTTGTCTTTATACGAGGCGGAATTCAAAATAATTTAAAATTTCTAGAATTTTCTGGCCAAAAGGTAATTTTTGCATGGATTTTCCAACGCCCCTGCTTCGCGGACGATTGATACAACGGTATAAACGTTTCCTGTCCGACATTGAACTTGATACGGGTGAAATCATCACTGCACATTGCGCCAACTCCGGTTCTATGCTGGGCCTTAAAGAACCTGGCTCAGAAGTTTGGGTTTCCCGCGCTGATAATCCAAAACGGAAACTAAAATATACATGGGAGTTAGTAGATCCCGGTACGTCCCTCGTCGGCATAAATACTTCTTTACCCAATAAAATTGTAGCCGATGCGATTGCTGACCACAAAATACCACAATTGGATGGCTACCCCACCCATCGCCGGGAAGTGAAGTACGGGGCAAATTCACGAATTGATATTCTTTTAAGTGGGGATAATAAGCCCGACTGTTACGTGGAGGTGAAGAGCGTCACGTTAAAACGGGAGGGGGAGCTTGCAGAATTCCCTGACTCTGTTACGGCCCGCGGCACTAAGCATTTAAATGAGCTTGTTAATATGGTGCGTGCTGGCCATCGTGCCGTTATGTTCTACCTTGTTCAACGAAATGACTGCTCCACCTTTAATATAGCAAGTGATATCGATCCGGCATATGCAGAGGCATTTTCCTATGCTAAATTGTCAGGTGTTGAATTCTATTGCTATCAGTGCCAAGTAACTTCAACACAAATTAAAGTCGGAACAATGATACAAATAGTTGAATAAAAACGCGCTGACTTTTCCTATAATTGCATGTAACCTGAAACTTGAAGTTTAAAATAAATCAAAGCCCATGAAATATATAAACAGTAAAGATACCCCGATCCAAAATACTGGTGCCATTAAATTGCACGGTAAAGAGGGTTTTGACGGCATGCGTAAAGCGGGCCTATTGGCCGCTGAAACCCTCGACATGATTGCAGAACATGTTGTGCCGGGAATAACGACGGATGAAATCAATACTCTCTGCCATGATTTTATAACTGAGCGCGGCGGCATTTGTGCCCCCCTTGGATATCGCGGTTTCACCAAGTCGGTTTGCACCTCAATCAATCATGTTGTTTGTCACGGAATTCCTGGCCCCAAAAAGCTTATCGATGGTGACATTATTAATATTGATGTTACCCCGACCGTTGATGGATGGCATGGTGATACAAGCCGCATGTTCGTTGCCGGTAAGCCAAGCGTAAAGGCTAGAAGACTTATTGATATTACCTATGAATGCCTTATGCGCGGTATCGAGGTTGTAAAACCCGGCGCGACTTTAGGCGACATTGGCTATGCTATTCAATCCTATGCTGAAAAGAACCGTTGTTCTGTTGTTCGAGATTTCTGCGGGCATGGCCTTGGCCAAGTCTTTCATGACGTTCCAAACGTTGTGCATTATGGCCGACCTGGAGAGGGAGTTGAACTTCGCTCAGGCATGATTTTCACGATTGAACCCATGATCAATCTTGGAAAATGGCAGGTTAAGGTTTTAGAAGATGGTTGGACAGCCGTAACAAAAGATAAATCTTTGTCAGCGCAGTTTGAACATTCTCTTGCGGTAACTGACACTGGATATGAAATTTTCACGAAATCTCCCGAAGGATTGAATTGCCCACCCTATGACGTCTGATCTAGATCAAGAAAAAGAACAATCGGACTCACCGCAGTTATTTAAAACTGTTGAAGAAAGCGCGGCCCCTTTTGAAACAGCCTCTGGAGAGAAAATTGTTCCAGAGGCTCTTTTTTATACCGTTGAAGAAGTGACCGGTGAGCTAAAGGGGAAGCTTGACGATAAAAAAGGTCACCGCAAAAGATTAAGAGAGAAGGTCCTAAATCAGGGCGCCGGGGCTTTGGCGGATTATGAATTCCTTGAGATGGTATTATTTGCCGCATCTGCTCGCGCTGACACAAAACCTTTAGCAAAAAAGTTAATAAACAAGTTTGGCTCACTTTCTGCTGTTTTGAGAGCCTCTCATGAAGAGCTATTACAAGTTGAGAATGTTAAGGACACAACTGTTGCAACGTTAAAAGTTGCGGAATTGCTTGGTGAAAAACTTCTCAGAGCTAAAGTTGAAAAGAAAAATATTTTAAGCTCATGGCAGTCTTTATTAGAATATTGTCAGGGCATTATGGGCTCTAAAGATGTTGAACATTTCCGTGTTTTGTTTCTTAACAATAAAAACCACCTGATTGCAGACGAATTGCAGCAAAAAGGAACGGTCAATCAAACCGCAGTATATCCAAGAGAAGTTGTTAAACGGGCTCTAGAGGTAAGCGCAACATCCGTTATTCTAGTCCATAACCACCCATCGGGCGACACGACACCATCCAAAGCTGATATCAAAATGACAAGTGAAATAGTCGCGGCGTCAGCCGCATTGGGTATTCGCGTTCACGATCATTTAATTGTGAGTGCGAACAAAAGCACGAGCCTTAAATCGTTGGGTCTAATGTAGATAATCAGCAGGTTCTAGGCAGTCATTATTAATCTGTTAATATTTTCAATATATTTTCTTTTTTTGTAACATTTAAATGACCTAAGAAATAAAAAACGATATAAAAATAATTTATTCAAGAAAGACCTCCTTCAGAAAATGAATAATTTTCGCAACGACTTGTCGGAAATAAATCCGAACAAAATTGATGTGTATGTTGGAAGACGTGTTCGCATGCGTCGTACATTATTGGGTTTTAGTCAGGTTGACTTGGGGGAACTTGTAGGACTTACCTTTCAACAAATTCAAAAGTATGAGCAAGGAGAAAACAGAATTGGCTCCAGCCGCTTATATGATTTATCAAAGGCATTAGATGTTCCTATAATCTACTTCTTCGAAGGTTTGGAAAAAACAGTCTCTGAAGACGATGGCCTGAGTCTAAAAAAAGACCCCGCTG
Organism: Sneathiella sp.; assembly: GCA_036960695.1. Taxonomy (GTDB): domain Bacteria; phylum Pseudomonadota; class Alphaproteobacteria; order Sneathiellales; family Sneathiellaceae; genus Sneathiella. The sequence continues at coordinate 48,391 of JBALXM010000012.1, read as the reverse complement.
CGCGTCGTGAGACGCTCGAATTGGTCCGCGCTTTTGGTAGAATAAAAGACGATGACGTTAAAACCGCTATTCTGGATTTGATTACAAAATTGAATCAAGAACTTCTCGAAGAATAACTAGAAGAATTTTTTCGGTGAAATACCGTTTAACAATGTTTCCCAGGAAATTTTGTAAATGTCCCTTTCCGCGACAACGCCACGATAAGTGGAGGCACTCGCTGTAACGGCCATATAGTCAAATAATGATGCGACCCAACCTGAAGGTAAATCCGTCCTGATATCACCGGCATGCTGTGCAGCGATAACCAATTGTTCCACAACCTCTAACTGGCTCATGAAAACTTCGTGGTTTTTACTTTTGTTGTCGACTGACGTTCTCATCCAGAAAAAATAGTGATTACGAAGCTGCGAAAACCCTTTCAATATTAAAAAAATCTTCTCCAATGCGGAATAATCAGTATTACGGGCATTCCTCAAAACATCGTCAAAACGCTCAATGCAATATGTAGAGGCGACTTCGAGTAATTCTTTTTTTGTGCCGAATTTTCTATTTACGGTAATCCGTGTCACGCCAGCCTCTTTGGCAACTTCAGTCATTGTAGCATCCGGTTTGTGCGCATACACAAGGATTGCGGCTTCAATAATCTGCTTATCTGTAACCATGGAGTACTACACTTTAAGGCAAAGGGTTCGTCGAATTAAACGATACGATTTTCTACCTTAAAATGCGTTCATCCTAATGAAAAGGAGTTTTGACTCCTGCGTGTATTATAGAATTTTAATAATATCCTACTTCTAACCCCTGTAGATTGGATGATGCTGCGCGAACAATCGAGTTAGAAACAGTTGAGATTTTTGGCCGTCTCTGCTAGTGAACGCCGAGCAGTTCTTTTGCCGAACTTTATCGTAGCCCCTATTGAGCTTACTTAAGCTTTTTATAGCATACAAGGTGACATCAAATGATACCCCGTTACTCGCGCCCCGAAATGACAGCTATTTGGGAACCTGAAAGCAAATTTCGAATCTGGTTTGAAATTGAAGCCCATGCCTGTGACGCACAGGCTGAATTAGGTGTAATCCCTAAGGACGCAGCAAAAGCTGTTTGGGAACGAGGTAATTTTGAAATTGACCGCATTGACGAAATCGAGCGGGAAACCAAACATGACGTCATCGCATTTTTGACAAACCTTCAAGAATATGTTGGCGACGAAGCCCGCTTTGTGCATCAAGGCATGACTTCATCTGATGTTTTGGATACCTGCTTGAGTGTGCAGTTAGTGAAAGCCACTGATATCCTGCTTAAAGATATGGATCTTCTTTTGGCCGCGCTGAAGAAAAAAGCCTATGCCCATAAAGATGATGTTTGCGTCGGTCGCTCTCACGGCATCCATGCAGAACCCGTTACTTTCGGACTTAAGCTTGCACAAGCTTATGCGGAATTTGAACGGAATCGTGAAAGACTTGTCAACGCACGGAAAGAAATCGCGACTTGCGCCATTTCTGGTGCCGTTGGAACTTTTGCCAATATTGACCCGTTTGTTGAAGAACATGTTGCTAAAAAACTCGGGTTAGAGCCTGAAACGATCTCTACTCAAGTAATTCCCCGTGACCGCCATGCGATGTATTTCGCGACACTGGGTGTTATTGCAAGTTCTGTCGAACGCCTTTCTATTGAAATTCGTCACCTACAGCGGACTGAAGTTCTTGAAGTTGAAGAATATTTTGCACCGGGCCAAAAAGGCTCTTCTGCGATGCCTCACAAACGGAACCCAATCCTGACTGAAAACCTGACAGGACTTGCCCGTCTGGTTCGTATGGCCACAATCCCTGCAATGGAAAATGTTGCCCTTTGGCATGAGCGGGATATCTCCCATTCTTCTGTTGAGCGCGCAATTGGTCCAGACTCAACGATTACACTAGACTTTGCTTTGTCTCGCCTGACAGGGGTTATCGACAAACTCCTAGTCTATCCAGACAACATGATGGCGAACATGAACAAGCTTGGTGGTTTGATCCATTCCCAACGTGTTTTGTTGGCACTGACCCAGAATGGCATAAGCCGAGAAGATGCTTATCGTTTGGTTCAGCGGAGTGCCATGGTTGTTTGGCGGGAAGGCGCAGATTTCTTAGAACTTTTGAAAAATGATGATGAAGTCACGAACGCCATGACCCATGAGCAAATCGAGAGTGTTTTCGACCTCGAGTATCACACGAAGCATGTAGACACATTGTTTAAGCGTGTTTTTGGCGAATAAAACCAAAAGAAAAGGCCAGCGACTAAATCGCTGGCCTTACAAAACTTTAAACTAACGTCTCTGTTACTTATCGTTATGAATTTGCTCACGAGCTTTGACTAACAACTCGTCCATTTCGCGGCGAATACGATGGTCTGACATTTCAACATTTTTTCCATCAAGGTCATTTCTGATTTTACGGAAAACGTCGTCATCACCCTTTTCTTCCATATCAGCGATAATAACTTCTTTTGAGTAAGCTGCAACGGCATCATCCGTTAAACCCATCAAATTGGCGGCCCATGCACCAAGAAGTTTATTCCTTCGTGCTACAGCCTTAAACTCCATGTCGCTGTCATGCACAAATTTTCCTTCATGTGATTTTCCAAACTTTTCAATACCTGACATTACTATGGTCCTTTAAGGTTCTCTAAGGCTATAAATATAAGCAGTTTTCTACGGTTATTACGTCTATACAACTAACTTGGGCATAGTGCTACTGCAGGGCAAGATTTTTTTTCAGTTAAAACTACGAATTATCCAATAGGATATGTTGTAATTATAACCCATCTGAACTATGTTCCGCTTGAATTTGCCAAAGTTTACTGGCAGAGGAGGTCGTGGATTAAGATGCTGTTACTTGTTTGGCATTTCAAATTCCATAGCCTCTACTTTTTAAGTCGGCCACTTAATCAGGCCCAATTTTTTGGAGCTATATTCATGACTCGCCGCAGGCGCATTTATGAAGGCAAGGCAAAAGTCCTTTTTGAAGGACCAGAACCTGGCACACTTGTTCAATATTTCAAAGACGACGCAACCGCTTTCAACGGCGAAAAAAAAGCAACTGTTACAGGAAAAGGTGTTCTCAATAACCGAATTTCTGAGCATTTGATGAACCGTCTTACGGAAATTGGCGTTCAAAACCACTTTATTCGTCGCCTCAATATGAGAGAGCAGCTGATTAAAGAAGTTGAAATTATTCCTGTCGAAGTGATTGTACGGAATGTCGCCGCTGGCTCCATCTGTTCACGCCTTGGCATTACGGAAGGAACCTCCCTTCCCCGTACTATCATTGAATATTGTTTCAAGTCAGATGAGCTGAATGATCCAATTGTCTCTGAAGAACATATAACAGCCTTTGGCTGGGCCTCTCCACAAGAGTTGGATGAGATCATGTCTATGTCTTTGCGAGTGAATGATTTCTTATGTGGTCTGTTCTCCGGGATCGGGATCAAGCTTATTGATTTCAAACTCGAATTTGGTCGCCTTTACGATGGCGAAGAAATTCAAGTCATTCTGGCTGATGAAATTAGTCCGGACAATTGTCGCCTTTGGGATTCAGTGACCAATGAAAAATTGGATAAGGATCGTTTTCGGCGAGATCTTGGTGGTGTTGAAGATGCTTACCAGGAAGTTGCGCGGCGACTGGGTATTCTGCCCGAAAGCGGCCCGGGAGACCTTAAAGGGACTTCTGCGATACAATAAACCTAAAGGCGCATTCATTGCGCCTTTTTTCTTGTCTACTGGCTACAAGGTAACATTTAGATGAAAGCTCGCGTCACTATTTCTCTTAAAAACGGCGTCCTCGATCCACAAGGAAAAGCCATATCTCACGCCTTGCATGGTCTGGGATTTGATAATGTTGGTGAAGTTCGGCAAGGTAAAATAATCGAACTGGAACTTGGCGACATTTCTGCATCTGACGCCCCTTCGGTCGTCGATAAAATGTGCACACAATTACTCGCCAATACAGTGATTGAAAACTATTCCGTTGAATTACTAGATTAACAATGAGTGAAGGAGACTGAGACCAATGAAGGCCGCAGTTATAGTATTCCCCGGATCCAATTGTGATCGCGATATGAAAATTGCCATTGAGCAATCTTTAGGTAGTTCTCCAACAATGGTTTGGCATGGAGATAGTGAATTACCGGACACAGACTTAATTGCTGTTCCCGGTGGCTTTTCATATGGCGACTATCTACGGTGTGGCGCCATCGCCGGCAACTCTCCCATCATGCGAGAAGTTGTCAAGAGGGCCGCATCTGGAACGCCAATCCTTGCTGTCTGTAACGGATTTCAGATTGCAACAGAGACAGGAATGCTTCCCGGCGCCCTTCTCCGTAACGCCAATCAAAAATTCATCTGTAAAGACGTCCACCTAAAAGTCTCCTCCCAGAACAATCGGTTCTCTGGGGCTTTTAAAGTCGATGACATTGTTCGTTTCCCTGTCGCCCATCATGACGGTAATTATTTCGCCGATGCCGATACAGTGGCTCGACTGGAAGACAATGGACAAATTGCCTTTAGATATAGTGATGAAGATGGCGTCGTTTCTCCTGAAACGAACATCAATGGCTCGTGCAACAATATTGCCGGTATTTATAATGATGCCGGTAACATTCTTGGACTTATGCCCCATCCAGAACGCTTGATCAGTGATCAATTGGGCGGCACTGATGGTAAGCTCTTCTTTGACAATCTTATTAATTCCCTGAATTGAAGCTGATATGACGGAAATAACCAAAGAAATCGTGGCCGAACATGGATTGTCCGAAAGCGAATATGAACAAGTTTTAAGCATTCTGGGCCGGGAACCTAACCGGACAGAGCTTGGCATCTTTTCTGTAATGTGGAGCGAGCATTGCTCTTACAAATCATCCAAAAAATGGCTTAAAACCCTACCGACAGAGGCCCCTTGGGTCATTTGCGGCCCCGGCGAAAATGCTGGTGTCGTTGATATTGGTGACGGACAAGCTGCCATTTTCAAGATGGAAAGCCATAATCACCCATCCTTTATCGAACCCTATCAAGGGGCAGCTACGGGTGTCGGCGGTATTTTGAGAGATGTCTTCACAATGGGCGCACGTCCTGTTGCAAACATGAATGCCCTTCGGTTTGGTCAGCCCAATCACCCTAGAACCCGTCACCTTGTGTCGGGCGTTATTGCGGGTGTTGGCGGCTATGGTAACTGTATGGGGATCCCGACCGTTGGCGGTGAGACTAATTTCCATTCATCCTATGACGGCAATATTCTTGTCAACGCCATGACTGTGGGTATCGCTGATACGGATAAGATTTTCTATTCAGCAGCTGCAGGCATCGGAAACCCAGTTGTTTATGTGGGATCAAAGACGGGCCGTGACGGTATTCACGGTGCCACAATGGCATCTGCTCAATTTGATGACGATAGCGAAGAGAAACGGCCTACGGTCCAAGTTGGTGACCCGTTTGCTGAGAAACTCCTTCTGGAAGCCTGCCTTGAATTAATGGCAACAGATGCAATTATTGCTATTCAGGATATGGGGGCCGCTGGCCTGACATCTTCATCGTTCGAGATGGCGGATAAAGGCGGCGTTGGTATTCGATTAGATATTGATAAAGTTCCAATGCGCGAAGAAGGCATGACACCCTATGAGGTGATGCTTTCTGAAAGTCAGGAACGCATGTTGATGGTCCTGAAACCTGGCAGTGAAGAAGATGCCCGCAAAATTTTCGAAAAATGGGAATTGGATTTCGCTGTTATCGGTCAAGTGACTGATACTGGGAAAATGGTTCTCACCATGAACGGTGAAGTCGTAGCCGATCTTCCCGTGGGGCCCCTTGCCGATGCTGCACCAGAATATGATCGTCCTTGGGTAAAAACTGTTGCACCAGCCCGGATAAAGGCAGGCGACGTAACACCTGCGAGCGATCTTGGTGACGTATTGCTTAAAATTATGGGATCGTCAGAAGTTGCCAGCCGTAAATGGATTTGGGAGCAATATGATCACATGGTTATGGGCGATACCATTCAACGCCCCGGCGGTGATGCGGCAGTTGTTCGTATTCACGGCACCGATAAGGCTCTTGCCATTACAACTGATTGCAATCCGCGCTATTGCTATGCAGATCCTGAGACTGGCGGCAAGCAAGCCATCGCAGAGACTTGGCGGAATTTGACGGCAACGGGGGCAACACCTTTGGCGGTCACTGACTGCATGAATTTTGGTAATCCCGAACGTCCTGAAATTATGGGGCAGTTTGTTGGCTGTATCGACGGTATGCGCGAAGCCTGTATTAAGCTCGATTACCCAGTGGTTTCAGGAAACGTCTCCCTGTACAACGAAACCAATGGAACAGGAATTCATCCGACCCCGGCAATCGGCGGTATTGGTTTAATCTCTCAATCTGATCATATGGCAACGATTGCCTTTAAATCAGCTGGGGAGACTGTGCTTCTTGTTGGGGACACATCCGGTGATATGGGACAATCAATTTACTTGAAAGAAATTGAAGGTCGTGAAGAAGGCGCCCCGCCGGCCGTCAATCTGGACGTTGAAAAGCGCAATGGTGATTTCGTCCGTGACGCCATCCATAACGGTATGATTACTGCGTGCCATGATATATCTGACGGCGGCCTTGCAGTGACTTTAAGTGAAATGGCTTTAGCGAGTAATATCGGTGCCGATATTTCAATCACGAGCGATCTTCCGGCTCACGCGCTTTATTTTGCCGAAGATCAGGCACGGTATGTGATTACGACAGATGCGTTAAATGCAGAAAAACTGTTACAAAACGCACAAAAAGCCAATGTTCCTCTTCTAAATATTGGAACGACCGGTCATAATGAATTGAAAATTGTAAACACACTGGCCATATCAATTAAAGACATGCGTCACGTCCACGCCAATTGGCTTCCGGACTTGATGACTGTCCCGGGTCATTAACAGGAGTAAGATTATATGGCTATGGATGCAGGCGAAATAGAGCGCCTTATTCAAGAAGGCATTCCTAATGCGCAAGTCAAGATTACCGACTTGCGAGGAGATGGTGATCATTATGCTGCTCTTGTAGAATCTGACGCCTTTGCAGGAATTCCGCGGGTCAAACAGCATCAAATGGTGTATGAAGCCCTTAAAGGTAAAATGGGAGATGAGCTGCACGCACTTGCTTTGCAGACATCTGTTCCTAAAAGCTAATTAATATTTAAGTTTAAGAAGGACATGTAAATGCTTGACGAAGCTACTAAAGAACGCATCAATCAGGAACTTTCTTCCAATGATGTTGTATTGTTCATGAAGGGTACTGCTGTATTCCCACAATGTGGTTTCTCAGCGACAACTGTTCAGATTTTGTCTCATTTGAACGTCAAGTTTCACTCGATCGATGTTTTAAGTGATCCAGGCATTCGTGAAGGCATTAAAGAATTTAGCCAGTGGCCAACTATTCCTCAGCTTTATGTTAAAGGTGAGTTTGTCGGCGGCTGCGACATTATGCGTGAAATGTTTGAAACTGGCGAACTTCAAACTGTTTTCACCGAAAAAAATGTTGCCGTAGCATCTGCATAAAGATGTCCGCGACTTAACGTTAAAACGGCACCTTTCACGGTGCCGTTTTTTTTGACTTTCATTATTCAGTCTGAAAAATCATGGCAAATATAGCATTCCTTGGCACCGGAAATATGGGAATTGGCATGGCGAGCCAACTTATCAAGGCGGGCCACACCCTTACAGCCTACAATCGTACGGCGTCAAAAGCTGCACCGCTCGCAGAGCTCGGTGCCAAAATAGCAGAAACTCCGCGCGAGGCCGCGCAGAATGCCGAAGTCATTTTTACAATGGTTGGTGATGATACTGCATCCAATAATGTGTGGAATGGTAAGGATGGGGTTTTATCTGGGCCAATTACCCCTGGGATCCTTGCTATTGAATGTTCCACCTTGTCATACGAATGGGTTCAAAAGCTCTCTAAAAACTTGATCGACCATGGTTTATCCTATCTTGATTGCCCTGTTACGGGTCTGCCCACAGCGGCCGCCTTGGGAGAGCTTACTCTGCTTATTGGCGGAGATGTTGAAACACTTGCAGAAGCTCAGCCGTTTTTGACGCCCATTTCTAACAATCAAATTCTCTTTGGCCCAATAGGATCTGGAACGGCCTACAAATTGATTGTGAACCTTATGGGTTCAGTTCAAATAGCCGCGTTGGCTGAAGGAATGCTGGCTGCAGAAAAAGCAGGCCTTAATATGGAACGGGTTGCAGAGACCTTACGGTCTGGCGCATGCGGCAGTCCACAAGTTCACATTAATACCCCTGCAATGGTTTCTGGTGATCATGAAAAAGATGTTCTTTTTTCCGCAAAATGGCGACTAAAAGACACGGATTATGGTTATAAGTTTGCTCAAAAAATGGGAACTAGCTCTAATTTGGCAAAAGAAAGCCTAAAGCATTTTCAAAAACTAGTGGATGCAGGGTTTGAAAATTCCGCAGGCAGTAAAGTTATTGATGTGATGAGATAAATCACCCTCGCCTCTTTTAATGAGCCCCCCCTTTGGATAGTATGAATTCGCATTAAAGTGTTTTGGGGAACCCAATGAATCAAGCTGTCCTTGTTAAAATTTTATCGTCCATACCGGATGGTATTTTCAATTTATTGTATGCGGGAAGACGGATAAGAAAAGACGGTCAGGTCATAAATGCCAAGGCTCAGCTCCTCTGTAGAATTGTCGACAAGCAATCTGTCCCGTTAGAAGAAGAGACTGTAGAAAACACGCGCCTTCAATTAGAACAATTGTCAGGAATGCTTGCAGGACCAGAAGTCCCGCTTAAATCTGTCGAAAATTTTGAAATTCCAGGACCAAATGGTGCAATCCCTGTGCGCCTTTATAAATCAGCTAATTGCCCGGCGCTGGCACCAGTCCTTATAGGGTTTCATGGTGGAGGTTTTATAAGAGGCTCAATCAGTTCTCACGATGGGTTATTTCGCCGTTTTGCAAGTTATGGTGATTTTGCTGTTCTATCCGTTGACTATTCATTAGCGCCGGAGCACAAATATCCTGCGGCTGTTGACGACGCTTATGCGGTTTTACGTTGGACCCAGTCTAACGGCGCTGAAAAAGGCCTTGATACCACTAAAATTGCCGTGGGCGGCGATAGCTCTGGCGGGAATTTAGCCGCGGTTGCCGTTCAAGATGCAAAACGCGCGGGAACACCGCAACCAGTCTTTCAGTTATTATTATATCCGACAACAGATGCTAATTTTGACGCAAAAAGCCACGAAACATATGCTGATGGCTTCTTCTTAACGGGAGAGAGAATGCGTTGGTATCGGGATCATTATCTGCCGACTAGTGATGCAAGGAATGAAGTTCGTGCATCACCGGGCCTTGAAAATGATTTGTCCGGATTAGCCCCTGCCCTGATTATCACCGCCGGTTTTGATCCCTTGCGCGATGAGGCAGAAGAGTATGCAAAGAAACTTAAATCTGCGGGTGTTCCCATGGGAATGATCCGGTATGAAGGTATGGTTCATGGTTTTATGTCTCTTACCGGACTGCTAAAAGACGGAGAGGCTGCCATTAAAACGTCGGTTCATGCACTCCAATCAGTATTTAACGAAAGCGTTGCCCCTTGATGACTAAACTTTTAAACGTATTGAAAGACATTTCGATAGAAAGTTTCCATGCCTACTGGGGTCTCTTTAAAATTATGGCGCCAGTCATGGTCATTGTCGAAATTGGTATTCGGTTTGGAGTTGTAGATATTGTCAGCAAGTGGTGTGAACCGGTCATGTCGTTGGTTGGTTTGCCTGCTGAGACCGGGTTAATCTTAGCAACAAATATTATTGTAGGTCTTTATGGCGCGGGTGCTGCTCTTGTTGCTTTGTCTGGCGATTTAACTCTTACAGTAGCGAATATGACTGTTTTGGGAGGCATGCTACTTTTTGCGCATTCCCTCCCCATTGAACAAACCATCGTCAAAAAAACGGGTGTCTCAGTATTCTTCTCGACCGTGATTAGATTATTTGCCGCCATTCTTTATGCATGGATCTGTCATCTAATTTTCTCTAGCTTTGATATTTTCAATGACCCCGCCGATATTCTGATCGCAACGGGGACAAGTACTTCAGACGGAAGTTGGTTTGAATGGATTAAATCATCAGCGTTAGGGCTATTTTGGGTTTTCTGGATATTGTTTTTTCTAATTTCCATGTTACGGATCATGGATGCTACAGGGATAACACGCTTCCTTACCCGTATTTTGACGCCCGGCCTTAAATTTTTAGGGATCGGCCCCAACGCAGCCCCTCTCACCATGATCGGTATCATGCTTGGGCTGTCATTTGGCGGTGGCCTCATCATTCGGGAAATAAAAAAGGGCGGACTAAAACCTAAGAGTATTTTTCTTTCCATGATTTTCATGTGTCTTTGCCATAGCCTTATAGAAGACACCCTTATCATTATGGCATTTGGCGGTCATTGGTCCGGTGTGTTGGTTGGGCGTATATTTATATCGTTTCTTCTCATCCTACCCGTCAGTTTTGCAGTTATGCGCATGTCCGATAAAACTTTTTATCGCTATCTCTTTGTGAAACCCAAATAGGTAATCTTTCTTTGATTTCTTTTGTTGAATGTACAAGGCAGGTAAAACACCCAAAACATGAAAAACAAACTCCCGATTGCAGTTGCCCAAAGTTTGATTACAAAAGATGTCAAAGAAAATGGCCGACATATTCGTGACTTGATGACCCAAGCCAGTCAATCTGGTGCGCGCCTTATTCATTTCCCTGAAGGAGCCTTATCTGGATATGTAAAAACGCAAATCACAGATTGGAAGAGCGTGGATTGGGACCTAGTTCATAAAGAATTACAGATGGTTATGGAAAAATCAAAGTGTCTTGGGATATGGACAGTCCTTGGATGCAATCACAAACTGACAGTTCCTAATCGACCATATAATAGCCTTTTTGTAATCTCCGATTGCGGGGAGTTAATCACTCGATACGACAAACGATATTGCTCTCATACGGAGATCACCGATTGGTATTCTCCGGGACTAAAAGCTATAACATTCGACATTGATGGTTTCCGGTTTGGCTGCGCACTCTGTATTGAAATCCAGTTTACGGAAGTGTTCTCAGAATATGAGCGCCTAGATACGGATTGCGTACTTTTCTCAGCGTATTCCGAGGATCCAATGTTTTGGATACAGGCTCAAGGTTATGCAGCAACACACAATATGTGGTTCAGCTTATCTGTACCGGCTCAATGCGGATCAAAATTGCACAGCGGCTTAATAGGACCACATGGATATTCATTATCACGGTGCCAAGCAAATACAACGCCGCACATCCAAATGGTTGAACTTGATAAAGGAAACCCTGAACTACAAATTGCCCTAACAAAAGCACGACCTTGGCGCCGAAAAGCAAAAATACTTTATCAGCGGGGCGGTTTGAGACAAATGAAGTGAAGGTCGTGCTTGTTTTTAGTTAATGAAAAAAAACGTGCGGTAACGAGGCATCTATTAAAGTCGTGTACACTTGTGCCTTGAGCTCTGATAACAGCCAGTCTTTAATCTTAAAGAAGATGTTCTTTTGTTACTATAGTTGTTATATAATAATATGCAAAAATAGACCGTATATGCCGATTAAATTAGATAAATTTGCATTTTTAGCGACATGACGTCATATCAATTAAGTTCGTCAGATAAATAAATTGCCTATGAACATCTAAAAAGGTGCTTAAACCCATGAAGTTCGCCCCTCTATTCTTATTGATTTTTGCGTACCCGATCAGTCTAGCGAACGCTCAGGACATTGACAAAATAAACATCGCATGTGGTGTTTTTCCACCGTTCAAAATGGAAGATACGTTGTCTCCTGGTGTCGACCTTGAGGTTATTTCTGCAGCATTTGGGGCTATTGGAAAAGTAGCGAATTTCAGCTTTTACCCCTATAAAAGAGCATATGCTTTTGCGAAAAGTGGGCAAGTTGATGCGTTGTGTGGCTGTAGTTATAGACCAGAGCGTGAAGAGATTTTTGAATTTTCTGATTTACTGGGTACTTTGAGCCAGGGCATATTTTTAAATAACTCCTATACCGGCCCCACCGTTGCAACCCTTAAAAATTTACAGGGAATGTCTGTGGCGACAGTGAGAGGTTATGCGCTTCAAAAGGAATTGGAGCGATCTGGTATCAAGAATGTGGGGGTTCTTGATAACCATCAGTTATTGCAATTGCTTTTGAATAAACGAGTTGATGCAATCTATGCTTATCGAGATGTTATACGCTACGAGCAACAAAAACTTGATGCGAGCGAAAAGCTAACTTATTTTGAAATAAGCAGCCAGCCAAACTATGTTTGCGTCTCTAAAGCCGTGAAGAATTCTGAGGCAATTGTAAAGGATATTAACAAGGGACTTAGAATTATCCGAGGAAACGGTCTTTATCAGCAAGTTCAGGATAAATATTTTCCCAAAAATTAAACCGTGATCTCGTGTCGAATGACAGCCAGCAACGGAGTATTCGTTACTGGCTGTATCACACTCAAATTAGTTATCTGCGCCCACTTTTTGCGATAAAGCGGCGGCTAGGTAATCATCAAGATCCCCGTCAAGAACGCCTTGAGCATTCCCTTTTTCAACACCAGTTCTCAGGTCTTTCACCATTTGATAAGGGTGCAATACATAAGATCTGATCTGATGTCCCCAACCAATATCCGTTTGTTGACCGCGAGACTCTGACGCTGCTTCTTCCCGAATTTGCATTTCACGTTCATACAAACGAGATTTCAACATCTTCATGGCTGCGGCTTTGTTTTTATGTTGAGATCGGTCATTTTGACACTGGACCACCACATTCGTCGGAATATGGGTAATTCGAATGGCAGACTCAGTTCGGTTCACGTGCTGCCCACCTGCGCCCGATGCCCGGTATGTATCAATACGGAGGTCTTTATCTTCAATTTCAATATCAATGTCATCATCAATAACCGGATAAACCCCGACAGACGAGAAACTTGTATGACGACGGGCATTTGAATCGAAAGGGGAGATACGAACCAAGCGGTGAACACCGGATTCTGATTTCAGCCAACCATAAGAATTCTCACCAGATATTTCAATGGTGACAGATTTAATCCCCGCTTCCTCTCCAGCACTTTCTTCTAATATTTTCACTTTACATTGGTGCTGGTCGGCCCAACGCATGTACATACGAAGAAGAATTTGCGTCCAGTCTTGAGATTCAGTTCCCCCGGCCCCCGCATGAATTTCAAGATAGGCATCATTTCGATCTACCTCACCAGAGAGCATACTTTCAAGGCGCCGTTTTTCAACTTCCGTCTGAAGATCGTTAAGGGCCTCTTCGGCTTCCTTTAGCGTCTCTTCATCGCCTTCATCTTCCGCCATTTCGATCAGCTCTAGCGTATCATCCAGGTCCTGAGAAATGCGTTTATAAGCATCGATTGCATTTTCCAGTCCCGTGCGTTCACGCATAAGCGCTTGTGCTTTGGATGAATCATTCCAAAGATCTGGATCTTCAACGAGCGAATTTAGCTCTTCCAAACGTCTGTTTGCGTTATCCCAGTCAAAGATGCCTCCTCAGCAGGCCCATAGCCTGCTTGATTTCATCTACAATGGCTTGATGTTCGGCGCGCATGCCCAATCCACTTCTTATATCGTTGTTCAAATTTGATGAGAAACTACTGCGAAGTTACGTCTCAGTAAAGGCCGCCCGTTCCAGAATTAGTAGAATTTTTAGGACGATTAACGGCTCCGGGCTGAAAACCGTTGTTATCTGAACCATCCAGAACAGATTGAGCGGTACGCCGACCATCAGATGTTTTGAAGGCTTCCAGGATTACTTTTTTATCCCCCGGTTGCGCAGGCTCTCCTGTCGTTAAATTAATACGGACTAGCCGTATCCCCTCAGGCACTCGGAATGGAATGGCCGATGTATCTTTAAGGGCCTCTTTCATGAAATCCCTAAATACCGGTAGGGCGACACTCGCGCCGGTCTCCCTTTTGCCAAGGCTTTTAGGATTATCAAACCCTGTATAAACCCCGACGGCTAAATCAGGAGAAAAACCAACGAACCACGAGTCAAAGCTTTGGTTTGTTGTCCCCGTTTTCCCCGCCAACGGTTTTTTAAGCACATTTATACGCCGGCCTGTTCCGTGCTGGACGACCCCTTCCAACATAGAAACAACTTGATAGGCAGTAGTTTCAGGAATAATTTGTTTTCTGTTATCTGGAATTTCAGGCTCTTCTTGATCTCGCCACGCCGTCGCACGGCAACCAGGACAAGCGCGGGTATCATGCTGATAAATTGCCAAGCCCCGTCGATCCTGCACCCGATCAATTAATGTAGGGGCAATTTCTTTCCCTCCATTCACCAACTCCGCATAGGCCGTTGTCATCCGAATTAACGTTGTATCCATTGCCCCCAGGGACATCGCCAACGTCTGTTGTAGGTTTTTCTTAATGCCAAACCGATCGGCATAATCGGCGACCACATCCATACCGATGGAGCGCGCCAGCCGCACAGTCATAAGGTTTTTAGATTTTTCAATGCCAAACCGCAATGTGCTAGGGCCGTAGAATTTATGGGTGTAATTTGACGGCTTCCATCTGTCTCCATTTGCTTGGTTGAGCACAAACGGGCCGTCCATAATTTTATCGGCGGGCGTAAAACCGTTATCAAGGGCGGCCGCGTATACAAACGGTTTAAAGGACGATCCCGGTTGCCTTTGCGCTTGAACAGCTCGGTTAAACTCTGAAGCTTCCTGACTCCACCCACCAACAAGGGCTAAAATACGCCCCGTATGAGGGTCCATTGCCACAAGGCCACCAGAAATGTCGGGGATTTGCTCAAGACCGTATAAGCCATCCATTGCCCTTTCGCCGGTCAAAAGCGTTACAGCAACCACATCCCCGGGCGTTACAACATCAGTTGTCTTTCGGACTCTCGGGCCTAATTTTTGACCTTTTAACCATGGACGCGCCCACTTCATATCATCAAGAAGGATCGTCCCCTTCGCGCCGGATTTTAATCCAATACTGATGCGATCGGCACTGGTTTCAAGAACAACACCAAGGTTCCACGGTTTCAATGCCTTAGGATCGACAACTTCATTTAATGCCTTAACCCAGTCATTATCCAGCTTAATGGATTTAATGGGCCCACGCCAACCATGTCGCCTGTCGTAGGATCGCAAACCGTCTCGGAGCACGCTCTCACCCAGTTTCTGCATGGATGTTTGCATGGTGGTACGGACAGACAGGCCACCGTCATAGAGCCCCTCTACCCCGTATAAACCATAAAGCTCACGGCGGACTTCTTCAACGAACCATTTTGCTTCGACAACTTCTGCATCGCCACCGCGTTTTACGATGAAAGGGGACGCTGTTGCCTCGTCTGCTTCGGGTTTAGTTATGAACCCTTCTTGCAACATCCGGGAGATGACCCAGTTTCTGCGAATTAGTGCTCTTTCGGGATATCGAAAGGGATTGTAATTGTTTGGCGCCTTTGGAAGTGCACCAAGATACGCCGTCTCTGCAATTGTTAAATCATTGAGAGATTTATCAAAATAGAAGAGGGCCGCCGCAGCAACCCCGTATGCGCGATGACCTAAATAGATCTCGTTCAAATACAGTTCAAGAATTCTGTCTTTTGACAAAATGCGTTCGACACGAATAGCTAAGATTGCTTCTTTTGCTTTCCGCTCATAAGAGACTTCATTGGTCAGCAGCATATTCTTTGCCACCTGTTGCGTAATCGTCGACGCGCCGACCAATCGGCGTCCCTGCCCCAGATTTTTTACATTAACGGAGGATGCGCGTAATATTCCTTTAAGGTCGATGCCAAAATGTTCATAGAAATTTTGATCTTCTGCCGCGATAAAGGCTTGTTTAACGCGTTTTGGGATTGATCCAATCGGCACGAATAATCGGCGTTGACGTGCATATTCTGCAATCAAGCTACCGTCAGCCGCATGCACGCGGGTCATCACAGGTGGCTCGTACCGGGCTAGTTGCTCATAGTCAGGCAATCCCTTACCAAAATGCCAAAACCCGTAAAAAACGACCGCAGAAGCAACCATACCGCCCAAAATAAGCAGGCAGAGAGATAAAACTAAAAATCGGAACAATCGCTTCATATTTTGTCACTTAAGTTATGGGTCGAGTTCAAAGTAATATGGGAGTGTTTTACACGTCTTCCCCTATTTTTTAACATTTTCGTTAAAATAGTCTGAGGGTTTGGCATTTTCATGGCGCAATTAACTTAAAATATTTCTCAACAGCTTCCGCAATTGAGTTAGCCAATTTCATTTGCCCTGTAGAGGATTTAAGAATTTTTTCGTCCTGATGGTTAGAAAGATACCCGAGCTCCACAAGAACAGAAGGCACATCGGGTGCTTTCAAAACTCTGAATCCTGCAAACCGGTGAGATTTACCGCCAACTTTCATTCCCGATTGCGCAATTTCCGGAATTAGGAGTTTGGCGAATTTGACAGAGAAATTCATCGTCTCTCTCTGAGCAAGATCAATCAAGATACCCTGAACGGTATCATCCTGTGCTTCAAGATCGACGCCGGCGATGACATCTGACTTATTATTATCTTTCGCAAGGGCTGCCGCCTCATCGTCAGATGCGTTTTCTGACAAGGTATAAACTGTTGATCCGCGAATATCGCTTCGACCGATAGAATCCGCATGAATAGAAATAAACAAATCGGATTTATTCCGCCGCGCGACATTCACCCGCTCTCGAAGGCTGAGGAAGGTGTCATCAGACCGTGTCAAAATTGTTTTAAAGCGCGGGTTTTTGCTTAGTCTCGCATGGAGTTTCTTCGCGACCGCCAACGTCAATTTCTTCTCATACACGCCACTTTTACCGGTAGCACCCGGGTCAATGCCCCCATGTCCCGCATCAATAACCACTCTAATCTTCCGGTTATTACTTGCTTCGGGAATTATCTGTATAACAGCGGGAGCACTAGCGACTTGTTTTCTACGGCTACTTTTAACTGCTTTTGCGAAAACCGTGTTAGTTGTTCTTTGCACATCGATGAAGAACCTGTACGGTTTCCCTTCTGACGGAGGAAGGATAACTTTCCGCAAAATTTTAACCGGTGCCTTCAAATCCAAGACAACGCGAGAGGTCCCTTTTCGGAACAAACCGTAGCGGTAGTCCTGAATAACGCCTTTTCCTTTACCACCAAGGGCCGACGCTTTCCAATTAACCTCCTGCATATCAATAACGATGCGATAAGGGTTGGAAAGAAAGAAAATATTGTAATTGGGCTTTTCGCTCATCTCCATAACAAAGCGTGTTTTGTCTGAATGGACCCCTAAACGCACGGAACTCACTTCCATTGCGGAGGCACTATAAGATGCCATCATGGACACAAATAACAGAAGCCCTAATAGGGACATGGATACTCTACTCATTAATCCCACTAGTTTCTCCATCGCAGGGTGGCCCTTAGACAGGGTTTAATCCCAATTTTCTGGATTATCATTATAGCTTATAATTCAATTACTGTAATTCTTTAACCAATAAAATGGCATGACAAACGACAATATTCTATCTCAATGAGTTCAAGTAACCATTAATCACATTTCGAATGTGACATTTATTTTAACCATTACCAATTATTCGTTTGTGATGTTGCGAACAAGTAACTATTATCCTCATGTGAGTTTCTGTGGTCAGTCCCCAAAATGTAATAAATCATTAAATGGGGCGGCGACGTTTTCGACAGCTTTTGCAGGCATTGATTTTCAATCCCCGGAGCGTCTGAAAACTGCGCTAAAGACAATGCAGATATATTTTTTGAAACTGAAGTCGTTCCGCCCCATTTAATGTGTACAGGCGGGATAGGCAGCCGACGATGTCTCTGGAATGTACCAGGACGAATTTCCCTCCATTTTTGAGGAGGAGCCGGCGCCAACGATTTCCATTAAAATTTGGCTGTTTTTCCCCTCTCTCACGAGGAGTAATCCGGCTTCGGAGCTTATATATGGCTACGCGTATGTTAATCGACGCTACTCATGAAGAAGAGACGCGCGTCGTAATTGTTAAAGGTACTCGTCTCGAAGAGTTTGATTATGAGACTGCATCGAAAAAGCAATTAAAAGGAAATATCTATCTCGCAAAGATTACAAGGGTAGAACCTTCTTTGCAGGCAGCATTTATTGAATATGGCGGCAACCGCCATGGTTTCCTCCCCTTTTCCGAAATTCACCCAGACTATTATCAGGTTCCTGTGTCTGACCGTGAAGGCTTGTTGCAAGAAGACAATGCCGCTGAGAAAAAGGCTGAAGCCCAAGCGGATGCAGCCGCGACAAAATCGCAAACTGCTAATGCAGCATCAGAAAATGGGGCGACTAAATCTGCGGCCCCTACTGCTGAAGACGAAGAAGGTGTTGTTGATGACGCCGACGATACTCTTGGCGGACTGGAAACTGTTGGTGAAGACGAAGATAACTCTGTCGAAAATCTTGGTGGGGATGATGAGGCCGAGCCTGGTCATAAATCCCATGTAAAACGCCATTACAAAATTCAGGAAGTTATCAAACGCCGGCAAATCCTGCTTATTCAAGTCGTAAAAGAAGAACGCGGCAACAAAGGCGCGGCTCTGACAACCTACATTTCATTGCCTGGTCGTTATAGCGTTCTTATGCCCAACACAGGGCGTGGCGGCGGAATTAGCCGTAAAATCAGCAACCCTGCCGATCGCAAGCGGTTGAAAGAAATTGCATCTGATTTGGATGTTCCTGAAGGCGTCGGCGTTATTATCCGTACTGCCGGCATGAACCGGACCAAAGTAGAAATTCGCCGGGATTATGAATTCCTCATGCGTATGTGGGATGACATTCGGGAGCTAACGCTCAAATCCATGGCGCCGAGTTGCGTCTATGAAGAAGCAAACCTTATTAAAAGATCTATTCGTGATCTTTATAATAAAGATGTGAGTGAAATATTGGTCGAAGGCAATGGCGGTTACCGTGTTGCTAAAGATTTCATGCGGAAATTGATGCCGAGCCACGCGAAGAAGGTTCAGCCTTACGGAGATCGCATCCCCCTATTCCACCGTTTTCAGGTGGAGCAGCAATTTGCGTCTATGTACAATCCTGAAGTCCATTTAAAATCCGGCGGCTATATTGTCATTAACCCAACTGAAGCGCTTGTCTCTATTGACGTGAATTCAGGAAAGGCTACTAAAGAGCGGAGCATCGAAGATACTGCAACCAAAACAAACTTGGAAGCGGCTGAAGAGATCGCACGTCAGTTAAGACTGCGTGATTTGGCAGGGCTCGTTGTTATCGACTTTATCGATATGGACGACAACCGCAATAACAAGGCCGTTGAACGGCGCATGAAAGATTGTCTAAAATCTGACCGCGCACGAATTCAAGTTGGACGCATCAGTCCCTTCGGTTTGATGGAAATGTCCCGTCAGCGTCTGCGTCCGTCCTTCTTGGAAACCAGTACAAACACTTGTCATACATGTGGTGGATCTGGTTTCGTGCGGTCTGTTGAATCGACTGCACTGTTAATCATTCGTACCTTGGAGGAAGAAGGCGTTCGTGAGCGGAAAGCCAAAATTACGGTTACTGTTCACACGGACGTGGCAATCTACCTTCTTAACCAAAAGCGCGCCGTCATTCAGGAACTGGAAAATCTGTATGGATTGACCATTTTCATTCTAGCTGACCCAACCACAAACTTGAACGATCATAGTATCGAAAGAGAACTTGGAAAAGCGACCGAAGCTCCGACGCCAGCGGCACTGGATATTCCTAAACCAACCACAGTTGAAGACGCGATTGACGCAATTGAAGCAATCGACGCCTCTGATGCTGCGGCGGATGAGGATGAAGATTCTGAGGCAACTGAAGATTCGGAGAAAGAAAGTAATTCTGCGAAACGCCGTCGTCGTCGCCGTCGTCGGAAAAACCGCGATGATCAACCTGATAACGCTCAAAATGCGGACTCTGACCAACCAAAAGAAGAATCCGATGAAGCTGCAGCAACTGATACGACATCAGGAGACGCGGCTTCCACTGAGGAAGATGGGGATGAGCCTCGTAAGCGTCGCCGCGGCAAACGTGGTGGACGTCGCAGAACTCGGACGAATAACGAGCAACTAGAAGAGTCGCCAACTTCAAGTGAAGATGCGCCTGCTGATAGTTCAGAAGCTGTTGTTATTCCTATCTCGACTACAGGTGAAGAAAACCAGTCGGTTGACGCATCCAACACAAACGAAGTCACTGCTCCTGAAGCGGAGAGTTCTGAAGACGCTCCAAAACCAGTGCGCCGTCGTAGAACCCGTCAAAGCACAAGAAGTAAAGCGGTCACAACCGATGCGGATGAGACAGTTGCACCTGTTAAATCTGAAAACGAGGCAGAAGCTGTGAAATCTGAAACAGAGGCAGAACCTGCCAATTCAGAAGAAGCGACAACTGAAAAGGTGCGTCCCCGACGACGCAGAGCGCCCCGTAAAAAGGTTGAAAAACCTGCTGAGCAAACTGTGGAAGAGAAAGTAGCAGAGACTGTTGCAGAAGCTGAAACTGAAGCGACACCAAAACCTACTCCAGTAAAGAGAGCACCACGACGGAGAGCTGTCAAAAGTGACAAGCCCGAAGTTACGGCCGATGCGCCAACAGTTGAGGCCAC
>JBALXM010000012.1:15738-27611 GCA_036960695.1 Sneathiella sp. | reverse complement strand
TGTCGAACCGCCTCAAGAAGTAAAACCAAAAGGGCCAGCGAAAAAAGGCTGGTGGCGTAAAAAAGGTTAATAAAAAAGGGGCTCATTTGAGCCCCTTTTTTTCAAACATTTTGACAAACGATCAACAGATTAAATCCAACCTTTTAAAGCCTTGACCGCGCCTTCAACCACCTCAGTTGATCCTGCAAAAGAAAAGCGGACGAATTGATGGCCGCGCACGGGATCAAAATCAAGGCCCGGGGTTGCAGCCACACCGCATTCGTTGAGCATTCTTTTACAAAATTCCATGCTGTCATTGGTTAAGTGACTGACATCTGCATAAATGTAAAACGCGCCGTCCGCAGCCGCTAATTTATTAAGCCCCATAGCGGGAAGTTCTTTTAGCAGTATTTTACGGTTCTTTTCATAGTTGGCAATGTAACCCTCCAACTCATCAGTGCAATCAAAAGCCGCAACAGCCGCGTATTGGCTAAGGGCTGGCGCAGAGATGAAAAGGCTCTGTGAGACCCGCTCAATTGTACTGACTAAATCTTCAGGCACGATCATCCAGCCTAAACGCCAACCAGTCATTGAAAAATATTTAGAAAACGAATTGATCACTATAACATCATCTGAATAGGACAATGCGGACACCGCTTTAGTCTCGTAGGTCAGCCCGTGATAAATCTCGTCAGAGATAAAATGCATTTTCCTTTTACGACTATAATCGATGAGTGCCTTCAACTCATCTGGGGTCAGCATAGTTCCTGTGGGGTTTGCGGGACTAGCGACAAGTAATCCATGTAACGGTCCCTCAATCCCATCGAGTAAATCAGGACTTGGTTGAAAATTAGTTGTGACATCACAGGGTAGGCCAACTGGTTCAACGTCTAACGATTGCAGTATGTTGCGGTAAGCCGGATAACCGGGCTCGGCCAATGCAACACGATCGTTAGCATTAAACAAAGTCAAAAATGACAGAAGAAACCCGGCAGACGATCCAGTGGTCACCACAACCCGCGCCGGATCGACATCGATCCCGTAAAAGGTGCCATAATGATCAGCTATCGCTTTTCGAAGCGGTAAAATACCCAACGCTTCTGTATAGCCGATTTGCTCACCTGCTAGCGCTTTTGCCGCGGCTTCCTTAACAGCTGTCGGCGCAGAGGTAGCAGGTTGACCAACTTCCATATGGAAAACAGGCTTTCCTTCTGCCTCCCTCTTATTCGCGGCTTTAAAAACTTCCATTGCAAAAAACGGGGATACGTCCCCACGAGAGGCATATTTCACGTGCGCACCTTATTTCTCAAATTCAAAAGAACAGGGGTTTAACTTATTCCTGGATCATAGACAATCCGTAACCACGCGGGTCCGATTGTGATTTGCAATTAAACAGTTTGCCATCATAACAGTGGATAGCATTGACAGCGCCCAACTTATCAACTTCCAATGCGACGGGATGATCGTTGCTTAAGGAAGCCAAGTCTGATTTTGGCAATCCGCTTTCATAAAGCAGTGGCAAACCGGGCCCCATAGTAAAGGCTCTTGGCGCTTTTATTGCGTCCGCCAAGGTCTTATCTTCTGCAATCACCTGAAGAACTGTGAAGACAGAGCTCATCGTGCCCGCGGCACCGCCACTTGCAGCGCCAGCATAATAAAAGTCTTTTGTGTTTTTATTGGCAATTATGAAAGGGCTCGTTGGAAATTCTGATTCAGTGTCCGGTAGATTAGGAGCAAGTACAATTCCAGTGATATCTCCGATTTGCCCTACACCGAAGGGTTTTTTTAGACCAACCGCGCATGATACTGCATTTCCTTCATTATCAGAGGTAACAAACGAGGTTGAAGCTTCTGAAATAAAGACCGAATGTGACGTGTATTTTTGTAAAGCCGTTGCCGTCGCCTTTACAACTTTACCAACACCCACATCCCCGTCAATGGCGAGTATTCCTTTGCCATCGAAAATTGATACCCAATAATCTCGAAACAAGCGACCATATTCACTGTTAGAGACGCCAACGGTATTTACGTCAGTGTCATAGACCAATGCATCATTCCAGCTTGGTTTATACCCCTGTAAATCAAGGGTAGTGAGTTTACCGCCAGCCGCATTTGCATCTGCCACAAAAGTCTGGGCCAAACTTCCGCCGTAAAAAGAGGCTCCGCCGTTTGAGCGAAGCGAGGTTAGAACACTTGCCAGACGGATTTGTTGTATATCACTGCCTTCGGCTTTGAATGTTCCGTCCGTATTTTTAAATAATTTATCTAAATCAGTATCAAAAGAGACCGTAGAACTTGTTTTCAGCATGGCCATATGCTGTGCTCTAGACATGTTCTCGCCGAAATTAGCATATTGTTCTGCATAGGATAGAACGGCCGGCCAGCTTAGTTTCCCATATCGTGCATGGAGCGCGGCAAAGCCTCTTAAATTTCCTGGGATACCAATACTTCCCCCGGCTTTTGGTGTGCCAATATGGAATTTAAGGTTTTCAATCGCCCCTTTTTCCCGATTGTAAACTATACATTCCCCGCCTCCGCCAATTGACCCTGCAATGGGATATGTGACGGCCAAGGTGAAATAAAGGGCCGTAGCGGCATCAGCGGCTGACCCGCCGGCAGATAATATGTCTTGCGCAACCAAGGTAGCCCGTGGTTCATCAGATGCAGCACCGCCCAGAGGTCCGTTCACACTATCTACGACACCAAGCTGTGTTTTATCGGATTCGCACGCACCCAAAAGAAGGAAACTTCCCGCCATTACAAAAGATGTTGTTCTCATCCATTGACTGCGAGGGTTTCTCTTCTTAACTTTAGAATCAAACAACGGGAACAGATTCTTGATAAAACGCATAATTGTATCTTTTTCAGCCATTATTTATGTAACCCTGTCTATCCAACTAGCGCATGCTAAAGGATCGGGCTTGTCCTTCATTCGTGATGCGGAAATTGAACATACCCTGAGGTCCTACGCAACCCCCCTATTCACGGCAGCGGGACTTAATGCAAATGATATTTCGATTCATATTGTGAATAACAAGACATTGAATGCCTTTGTTGCTGGTGGACAGCGCATGTTTTTCTTCACGGGCTTACTAGAACGGGTGGAACATCCCGATCAGTTAAAGGGTGTTATCGCCCATGAAACCGGCCATATTGCCGGAGGTCATCTTGCCCGCACCCAAAAGGCACTCGAAAATGCCACAACGAAAAGCATCATTGGCTATATTCTTGGGGCAGCAGCCATTGTTGCGGGCGGCGGCCAAGCTGGTCAGGCAATTATTTTGGGATCAAGCAGTGCCGCCCAAAAATCCTTTTTAAAATACAACCGGTCACAAGAATCTGCCGCGGACCAAGCGGCCATGAAATATTTAGAGCATGCTGGCGTATCCGGTCTCGGGATGCTTGAATTTCTTAATATCCTTGGTCAAGCAGATCAGATTAATTATGGCAAAGTTGATCCCTATTGGCGCAGCCATCCTATCAGTAATGAGCGGATTGCCGCGATAAAGAGCACCGTTGATAATTCCGCCTATAGAGATGTGAAAGAATCACCGAGAGATATTGCGCGTCTTAAACGTGTGCAGGGAAAGTTATACGGTTTTACGCATACCCTTGCGAAGACTTTAAAAAAATACCCCGAAATTGATCAAACAGTTGAAGCACGGTATGCCCGTGCCATTGCCTTCTTCCGGTACCCAAAACTTGATAAAGCAAAAGCTGAGATTGACAGTCTGTTATCGGAATTTCCAAGAGATCCCTATTTTCATGAGCTAAAAGGCCAAGCACTATACGAAAATGGTGAAATTCTGGCGGCCCTCCCGTCCCTAGAGATTGCCGCAGATTACGCCCCCTATGAGCCATTGATTTTGACCCTATATAGTACGGTTCTGCTAAGTACAGGTAATTTGGATGACGATAAAAAAGCTGTAAAAATTTTACGAACAAGCGTCTCTTATGACCCCAATAATTCAAATTCATGGAACCAATTGGCGATTGCCTATAGTCGTATAGGAGACACTGGGAATCTGGCACTTGCAACGGCCGAACGGTTTCTTCTTCGGGGTAAAATGGATAAAGCCATTTTTCATGCCAAACGGGCACAGGATAATATGGGAACTGGCTCACCAGGGTTTCTTCGTGCAGACGATATTATTACCATTGCAAGCCGCCTTCAAAAGAAACGTCGGTAATTCTCACAAGCTTGTGCTTTGAATATTTTTATAAACACTCTAAATTCACCTTCCATACCTTGATTCTGGGAAGACGCTTCAATGAAAAAAGTCACTTTACGCGGTACATTAAGTACCATTTTGGTTCTAGCACTGGTTGGCATGGTCGGGTTATACGCCGCGCGAGACCTGAATTTCTCTAAAACAGAGGATGGAAATTTTGGTGAAAAAGTACGGGCCTACCTTCTAAGTAATCCACAAGTGATACGGGAAGCGATTGAGGTTCTGACCGCAACTGAACAGCGTGATAAAGCTGACAGAAGCGCCCTCGCCTTATCCGCGGCCCAAAAGGACCTCGAAGATGATGGGTATAGTTTTGTTGCCGGAAATCCAAATGGCGATGTAACCATTGTCGAATTCTTTGATTATCGATGCGGGTATTGCAAAAAGTCTTTTCCAGATTTGATGAAAACGGTTGAAGAAGACGGAAATGTAAGGCTTGTTCTGAAAGAGTTCCCAATTTTGGGGGAACAATCTGTATTAGCCGCGCAAGCTGTCATGGCGTCACAGCTACAAGGAAAGTATGAGCCGTTTCACAAAATACTTATGCAGGCCCGCGGTGGTCTCACACTCGATCGTATCAATGAATATGCTGCACAAGTCGGTATTGATACGGCGCGACTTGGCGCCGATATGAAGTCGGACGAAATTCGGAACAATATACGACAAACATATACCCTCGCCAACGCGTTGGGAATTACAGGAACCCCCGCATTTGTTATTGGCGGGCGATTGGCGTCCGGTGCAATCCCTCCTCGACAAATGAAAATGATGATTGCTGAGGCACGCGCCAAGAAAACAAGCGCCGTTACAAACTAGGAAGGGTGCCTACTCTTTAACAATTTTGGACATTTACGCCATATTCCTATATTCAATATGTTAAATCATAATAACAACGTAATTGAATGCATGTCGGACAATCCAAAAACTCTTAACCTTCAAAGGTTCTTACCGTATCGGCTGACAAAACTATCTGGTATTGTCAGCCGCAGCCTTGCTGATCGCTACTCCCAACAATTTGACCTTACAATCCAGGAATGGCGCATCCTTACCATTATAGGTGAGAAACCGGGACTTACTGCGAAGCAAGTCGGTAATTTGGCATCCCTTGATAAGGTCAATATAAGCCGTGCTGCCGATCGCCTTGAAGGTGCCGGCAGGCTTTATAAAGAAGTTTTACCAAAAGACCGTCGCGCTTCTTCCCTCTATCTAACGGGTCTAGGGAAAGAGCTATTGAGCGACATAGTCCCTCTCGCTCAATCATATGAATCACTGTTACTTCAGAGTTTTTCGCCAGAAGAAATTGAAATTCTGGATGATTTTCTCAATCGTTTGGACAATCGCGCAGACGAGCTGGTGCCTGTCCTGAAATTGGACACCTAAATCCAACTCCCCTTGATACTCCGTCGGTAATAAATAATAAAATTTGTTGACATGATACCTTTTGGTTTTATATTAAAATGATACCATAAGGTATTACATTAAATTTAGTCAGCTAAACAAATGAATATAGAATTACAAAACGCATTCCGCGCGTTGGCCGATCCTACAAGGCGCAGCATCTTATTGCATCTAAGGGCGAAGGATATGACGATTGCGGAGGTATCAACACATTTTGATATCACCCGCGCTGCCGTTAAAAAGCATCTCATTATTCTTGAAGAAGGGGATTTGATTTCCGCCCGGAAAATAGGCCGTGAGACTATAAACCACTTAGAGCCAGCGGGCCTTACATCTGTCGCAAGTTGGGTAAATTATTTCAGTGAATTCTGGGACACGAAGCTAGAAAACTTAAGCATCGCCCTTGATAATGAAGGAGCTAATTCAAATGAATGACGTAACGATTACTAAGACAGCTTTTTTTAAAGCCCCTCGAGAAATAGTCTGGGCATTTCTGACAGAAAAAGAAAAACTGGGTAAGTGGTTTCATCCCGCGGACAAAGATCTTGTTGAAGGGGAGGAATACTCACTCTTGGGAGCCGCGGACGATGGCGCAAAAATGAAAATTTGCTGGGGAACCGTTTTGCAGATGTTACCGCCAGAAAAGCTTGTTTGGAGTTTTACTGTAAATGCCTTGCAAGGCGTAATGACCACAGTCTCTTGGACATTAGAAGAGCTCAATGGCGGGACTAAACTGACATTGGTTCACAGCGGTTTGGACGCGACTGGAAAAGGGTTGGATCTGATCACGATGTTAGATGCCGGATGGGATATGCACCTTGGGAAGTTACGGGACTTAAATAAGGACTGATTACTTCCAGAATGGACGGGTATCTATAGGGAAATCCGTCCAAATCCCGGTAATTTTAGGGTCATATCGTCAAAGTCAAAGCCTGTCGTGAGGCCAAATAAGTGGAACTCAACGCCCTGAATAGCGCTGTACGAAAATCCGGCATATCCCAACAGAGAGAATTGGAAGCCATCACCGCTTATGGACGGTCCAACCATATCCCCGCCAGCCAAATAATCCTTACCAATTGCGGTAGGCGGCAAGTCTAGTTTTAATTCCGGAATGCTTCTTCCGATATACGCCGTAAAACTATTGGAGTTGGGTCCGGGCCATAATTGATATTCTTTATTATGGGGGTAATTGGCAATAAGGCCTTTAACCTTGTTGATTATTGGCGTCGCCGCCTCCCCTCTCAAATCAGCAAGAAGTGTTGGCTTATTTCCAAACCAGTAATTGTCCGGACGCCCTCGGGAAATTGATAAGGCTGATCGGCCGCTATACGCGCGCCAACCGATAACCTCAAACCGCGTAAAATTACGCGCGCCCTTTTCCTTAACAGCAATCCAAGTATGGACGGCAAAAGCCCCGCGCCAACCCCATGTTTTTGCGCTAAACACTTGTATAACTGCGGCGTTAAAAAGAGCGGGAGACGGGGAGATATAAGTCCTGTCCCGTCTTGCCGTAGACCAACTGGCATGAGGCTTTCCAATATCGGCAGCATAGGACAACAATTGCGGCGTTCCGAAAGGAATGAACGCCACCAGAATTGTCAAAGCTACTAATTTAAAAATCCTCATTTATGTGTCCTTTAAGGACAATTATTGAGCATCCTAGATCAAGCCACTCAAAGGGGAACTTGCTTCAGCAAACATCTTTCGGGGCATACGGCCAGCCAAAAATGCCTGTCGTCCCGCGGTCACAGCGTCTCTCATTGCACCCGCCATCAATATAGGGTTTCGTGCATGAGCAATAGCAGAATTCATCAAAACACCATCACACCCTAGTTCCATCGCAATTGTCGCGTCTGACGCCGTTCCAACGCCGGCATCCACAATCACTGGAACTTTCGCCTGATCTTTAATAATTCCAATAGTGACTGGGTTCTGTATGCCAAGGCCAGACCCAATTGGTGCACCGAGCGGCATAATCGCTACGCAGCCCATATCTTCCAACATCTGACACATAATAGGATCATCGGAGCAATAAACCATAACCTTAAAGCCTTCACTTATCAGGGTTTTGGCAGCAATTAGAGTTTCCTGCATATTGGGGTAAAGGGTTTTCTCGTGACCCAGCACTTCCAATTTAACCAGATCCCATCCCCCCGCTTCCCGCGCCAAGCGTAGCGTCCGGAGCGCTTCATCAGCGGTATAACAAAAGGCTGTATTGGGAAGGTACGTGTATTTTTTAGGATCCACATAATCAACCAACATAGGCTGGTTTCTATCGGTAATATTGACCCGCCGAACCGCAACGGTCACCATATCAGCGCCAGAGGCCTCAATAGCAAGCTTGGTTTCTTCGAAATCCTTATATTTTCCTGTGCCGACGATCAATCGAGATTTGAATTTTTGGCCAGCAACTTCTAGTCCGTCTTCTGCGTCCACGTTTCCACCACCAATAAAATGTACAATTTCCAGCTTATCACCATCCTGAAGGGTCGTTTGACCGTAGGTTGACCTTGGGACAATTTCAAGATTCCGCTCGATTGCAACCTTACCACCCGTCAATTCAAGTTTGACCAGCAATTCATCGACAGTCAGAGAGATTTCAAATTGTCTCTCTTCCCCATTTATCGTGAGGTTCATAGAACTTACCTTAATAATGCCTTTAAGAGCGTTGGTGAAATTTTGTCGGATTATGGTGTGTGGACGACCCAGTTGCAACCTTGATTGAGCACTTTTTACTTACTTTCTTGGATTTTGTATTCAGTACTGCTTTATCATCGCCTAAAACTTCATTATAAGAGAGCGAACTACTTAAATGGCTAGGTGCCAATTTGGAGTGTAAATGGGAAAGTCAATTCTTATAGTCAATGGGCCAAACCTGAACATGCTTGGAAAGCGTGAACCGGAGATCTATGGCAAAACGACATTAAAAGATATTGAGAATCTTTGCGCGTTACAGGCGAGCAAAAAAGACTGGTCCCTTGAATTCATGCAAAGCAACCATGAAGGTGTGATGATTGATGCGTTGCAATCAGCCTTAGGCAAACATGATGGCGTAATCATAAATGCCGCTGCCTATACCCACACATCCGTGGCCCTGATGGACGCAATTAAAGCGATCAATCTGCCTTGCATTGAAGTCCACTTGTCCAACATTTTTACGCGTGAGGAATATCGCCATAAGAGTTATATATCGACAGCTGCAACCGGAGTAATTTGTGGTTTCGGTGCAAAAGGATATGTATTAGCGATGGATGCCCTTGCAGACAATTTTGATCAACAGAAATGAAAAGTCGAATAAATTATGAGTAAACTTGACATCGACAAAGACGTCATCAGAGAACTGGCCGAAATCATGAATGAAACTGGCCTTGCTGAAATCGAAGTAGAAAGTGGCAACAACCGCTTACGTGTCTCTCGTAGCTCGTCAAATGTCTCGGTATCGGCTCCACAAATGATAGCGGCGCCAGTGGCGCCAGCGGTTGCGGTGCCTATAGCAACTCCTGCTGAAGCTGCCAGTCACCCTGGCGCTGTTAAGTCACCAATGGTTGGAACGGCTTACCTTTCAGCAGAGCCCGGCGCTGCGGTTTTTGTAACTGTTGGATCATCGGTTGCTCAAGGTCAGACAATTTTGATTATTGAAGCCATGAAAACAATGAACCCCATTCCCGCCCCAAAAGGCGGCACTATTGTTGAAATTCTCGTGGGCGACGCCGAGCCTGTTGAATTTGGTCAGCCTCTCGTCATTATTGAGTAAGCGAAAACAATTATGTTTGAAAAAATTCTGATAGCGAACCGCGGGGAAATTGCCCTCCGTATCCATCGTGCCTGCCGCGAGATGGGCATTCGTACCGTTGCTGTTCATTCCGAAGCTGATGCAGATGCCATGCATGTTCGCCTTGCCGATGAGAGTGTTTGTATAGGGCCGCCAAGCTCTACTGCAAGTTACTTGAATATTCCCTCCATCATGGCTGCGGCAGAAGTGACTAATGTTGATGCTATTCATCCGGGATATGGTTTTCTTTCAGAAAATGCCAAATTCGTGGATATCGTCACGGAGCACGGCATAAAATTCATCGGCCCTTCTGCTGATCACATTCGCCAAATGGGTGATAAGATCGAAGCAAAAAAGACCATGAAAAAATTTGGTGTGCCTTGCGTTCCCGGATCTCCTGGCGAAGTTAAAACAATTGAAGATGCAAAGACAATTGCGGCCGGTATTGGATATCCTGTCATTATCAAAGCATCAGCTGGCGGCGGTGGTCGCGGTATGAAGGTGGCGAAAGATGAAGCTTCAATTTCTGAAGCATTTTCATCTGCGCGCGCTGAATCCCAGCTCGCATTTGGGAATAACGCCGTCTATATCGAAAAATATCTAACCACGCCCCGTCATATTGAAATTCAAGTGCTTGCAGATGGACAAGGAAATGTTGTTCATTTGGGCGAGCGGGATTGCTCTTTGCAACGTCGCCACCAAAAAGCACTGGAGGAGACACCGTCCCCTGCGATGAATGATGTCCTTCGGGCCAAAATTGGGAAGACGGTTTCAGATGCCATTCGTCACATGAATTACGAAGGTGTTGGTACCATCGAATTCCTGTTTGAAAATGATGAGTTTTATTTCATTGAAATGAACACACGCCTTCAGGTCGAACATCCGGTTACCGAAATGATAACTGGACTTGATTTGGTTTGTGAACAAATCAAAGTGGCCTCTGGTCAGAAACTAGCCATTACACAAGATGATGTTTCTTTCTCAGGTCATTCAATTGAATGCCGTATTACAGCTGAAGATCCAGACACCTTTGCACCAAGCCCGGGTCGGGTTTTAGACTTTCACGCCCCCGGTGGATTGGGTGTCCGTGTGGATTCTGGACTTTATGCCGGATACAATGTACCGCCCTATTACGACAGCCTCATCGCAAAGTTGATTGTTCATGGTAACAACCGTAAAGAATGTTTAATGCGGCTTAACCGTGCGCTTGAAGAATTCGTTGTCAGCGGAATTAAGACAACGCTCCCTCTCCATCAGCGGCTAATGCAAAATGAAGACTTCTTGGCAGGTGAATACAATATTCATTGGCTTGAAAAGTTCATTGAGGAACAACGTTAAAACCGTTACGATTAGGGATAATGACAGTTTTAACTACTGAAATACTATTAAACGCCTATACGCACGGGATTTTTCCCATGTCGGAATCTCAGGATGACCCCGAACTATTTTGGGTTGATCCTGAGTGGCGTGGTATTTTCCCATTAGATGAATTTCATGTCTCTAAAAGCCTAGCAAAGGCCATTCGCAAGCACCCCTACACTGTTACTTTCGATACCTGTTTTCGTCGGGTAATGAAAGAATGTGCTGCTTCAAATAAAGACCGCCCTACCACTTGGATAAACCGGCCAATTCTGGATTTATATACAGAACTTCATGAGGAAGGCCATGCCCATTCGGTCGAATGTTGGGATGGCGATGAACTGGTGGGCGGACTATATGGCGTCTCTTTTGCCTCCGCTTTTTGCGGGGAAAGTATGTTCTCTCGCCGATCAAATGCCAGTAAAATAGCTTTGGTCTATTTGGTGGCCCGGTTAAAATCTGGCGGTTTTCAGTTATTAGACACTCAATTTGTTACAGATCATTTGGCGACTATGGGTGCCGTAGAAATCTCTCGCGAGGAGTATCACCGAAGATTAGATTTGGCGATCAATAGAGAAGCCAATTTTCATTCATTGTCGGTGGACGCGGGGCCTTCTGAGATTTTACAATCAATTACCCAAACATCATAAACAGGATGCTCAAGCGCATTGAGTGCGGGGCTTGACGCAAACATCCAGCCATTAAACACCAACAGCGCGTCTTCATCTTGTTTAAGTTCGCGAATTTCCAGAAAAGTTGAGGTTTCTGGTGTATCTTCCGGTGGCCTTTTTAAGCATTTTCTAGCGGTGATTTCTAACGTGCCGTAGCGGACAGATTGATTAATTCCAATGGATAAATCCAGAGTTCTCGCGGTTACTTTATCAAGCGCGCGAACAATAACCCTATCCCCAACGAGTGATTTTGCATCAGCAACATTCTGCACGAAAATGGCGGGTATCAAGCTGAAAAATAAGCCTAATGTTGTGGTTTTTAAAAAGTTCAATGTCTAAGTCCTTTCGTAACTGTTCACTCTATATAGGAAAGGAATTAGACTTTTATTTGGAATCGTCAGAACCTGAACTAAAAATAGCCTGTCCGATCAAGTCCATCAAATTAACTGAACTTTGCGTATA
>JBALXM010000012.1:7406-15638 GCA_036960695.1 Sneathiella sp. | reverse complement strand
AAGTCTGCGGTTCTATAAGCAAAGATCAGAAAAATTGCGGCGAATGCGAGAACAACGCCCCCAATTATAGTTTCAACAATATTATTTCCCATTGGTCCCTCCCAAAGGTCTCATGACGGATGAAAAATTATTCAGGTTTCCAAGCATCATAATCAGCTGATCCTTTTTGGCGAGATCCGCCACCAATGACTGAACCACCCGGGCGATAAGCCAAATCAGTTCCAGTCAAATTTGGACGATGTTCCATTTCCCAGGAGTTTTGAGCCACTTTTTGCTCTTTTGGCAACTGGTCAGTCGTATAATGGAGCCAAATATGCCAAGCAGCCGGTACTTTCGACGCCTCTGGCTTCCCTTTATAGACAACCCAACGACGAATACGACCAGTAGGCCCGGTCGCCTTACCTTTTTCCTTGAAATAGCGATTACCAAACTGGTCTTCGCCAACTTGCTCGCCCTTCCACCAGGTAAACAACAATGTTCCTAAAGTTGCCATCTCTTTCACTTTCGTCGATATGTCACTTGATTTCCCGGGAATATGGCATCCAAGAAGGCTGCCGTCCAGTCTAACTTTAAAGGTTACGCTTCAAATTTGCTTGAAAACGCGGCCCATCACAATAACTCACTTAGTATTCAACTTGATTCTACTTCCTAATTGTCAATTTAGTGTAACCACTATGCGCAGTTGTGTCTTTTTAGTCACCCCGTAGAAAATTTGTAAATTCCTAAAATTTTATGGGTCCGGTTCAACTGAAGAGAAACTGCCGTCTTCCACGACATATGGACTTTAATCCAATCTTTACCCCCTAAATATAGTAATACTCCCTGTTGACTTCACATAACAGGAAGCGCAACATCCGCCCATAAAAATAGGACGACACACTATATATAGTATCTCAGGGATGTCTTTAAAACGCGCAGAAAACCTGCCTTTTGAAGTATTTTTGATCAGTCTTCTTACCATTGAAGATTCTTTTTAGGGGCTTTTAGAACATGCGTATATCTCGGCGTTTTACTGATGAAAATTCTTCACCTTATTCGAAAATTAAATTTCGCCAGGCTACGAGTGAAATCAGAAATCCTGATGGTTCTATTGTCTTTAAACTAGATGATGTCGATGTCCCCGCTGATTGGTCACAGGTTGCTTGTGATATCATCGCGCAAAAATACTTCCGAAAAGCTGGCGTCCCTACTCGCTTAAAAAGCCTAGAAGAAGAAGGCATTCCAACGTGGCTTTCCCGTCAAGTGCCGGATGAAGAAGCCTTAGCTGAGCTCCCAGAAAACGAACGTGTGGTCGGCGAAACTTCTGCAACTCAAGTTTTTGACCGTTTGGCTGGCACTTGGACCTATTGGGGTTGGAAAGGTGGCTACTTCGATTCTGATGAAGATGCCCGCGCCTATTTTGACGAAATGCGCTTTATGCTCGCCAAACAAATGGCTGCACCGAACTCCCCGCAGTGGTTCAATACAGGCCTTCACTGGGCCTATGGTATTGCGGGCCCTGCACAAGGCCATTCTTACGTTGATTACCAAACTGGGAGATTAAAAAAATCTACTAACTCCTACGAACATCCACAACCTCATGCCTGTTTCATTCAGTCAGTCGATGATGATTTGGTGAATGAAGGGGGCATAATGGATCTGTGGGTCCGTGAAGCGCGCCTATTCAAATACGGATCAGGAACAGGAACCAACTTCTCTAACGTTCGTAGTTCCGGCGAAAGCCTTTCAGGCGGCGGCAGATCTTCCGGCCTTATGAGCTTCTTGAAAATTGGCGATAGAGCGGCGGGTGCCATCAAATCTGGTGGCACGACAAGACGGGCCGCTAAAATGGTGACTTTGGATATCGATCACCCGGATATTGAAGAATATATTAAGTGGAAAGCGGTAGAAGAGCAGAAAGTGGCAGCCCTCGTTGCTGGCTCGAAACTATGTAGCCAAAACTTGAATTTTGTTATGCAAGCCTGCTGCGAAATTGAAGGGGATGAAGCGTATAACACGTCTGAGAACCCGGCTCTTCGCAAGGCTATTATTAATGCGCGCAAAGCAATGGTACCCGAAAACTATATCCAACGGGTCATCCAGTTTGCTAAGCAAGGCTATACGGAAATTGAATTTCCTACTTACAATACAGACTGGGATTCAGAAGCATATTTAAGCGTTTCCGGCCAAAATTCCAATAACTCTGTCCGTGTTACGGATGAATTTATCCAATCCGTTCTGGATAATGGAAATTGGGATTTAATCCGCCGCGTTGATGGAAAGATTGCAAAAACCGTTAAGGCACGCGATCTATGGGAAATGATTGGCGAAAGCGCTTGGCAGTCAGCGGATCCTGGGCTTCAGTATGATACGACAATCAATGATTGGCACACCTGCCCGCAAGATGGCCGTATTAACGCATCAAACCCCTGTTCAGAATATATGTTCCTGGACAATACAGCTTGCAACCTCGCGTCCATGAATTTAATGAATTTCAGACGTGCAGATAAAAGCTTTGATGTTGAAGGCTTTGAACATGCAACACGGTTATGGACTATAACTTTGGAAATTGCGGTCCTTATGGCGCAGTTCCCGTCTGACGAAATTGCAAAACTTTCCTACAAATTCCGCACATTGGGCCTTGGTTTTGCCAATATCGGCGGCTTGCTTATGTCACAAGGACTATCCTACGATTCCGATAAAGGTCGCGCTCTGTGTGGTGCCATCTCAAGTTTGATGACTGGTGCGGCATACCGTACAAGTGCCGAAATGGCCTCTGAACTTGGCGCCTTCCCCGGCTACAAAAAGAATGCAGCTGACATGAAGCGGGTTATTCGCAATCATGCAAATGCCGCTAAAGGGAATGCAACTGGTTATGAAGCTCTTGCCGTTTTACCAGTACCATTAGACATTGCAAATTGCCCAGATCAACAACTGGTGAAGGCTGCAATCTCCGCTTGGGACTCCGCATTAGCGGACGGCGAAACCCATGGTTATCGTAACGCACAAGTCAGTGTTGTGGCCCCTACGGGAACTATTGGCCTTGTAATGGATTGCGACACAACGGGAATTGAGCCAGATTTTGCAACTGTGAAATTCAAAAAACTTGCAGGCGGTGGCTATTTTAAAATTATCAACCGTACAATTCCTGAAGCTCTCACTTTTCTAGGATATGACCGTAGCGAAGTTCGAGACATCATCTCTTATGCGGTAGGTCATGGAACATTACAGGACGCTCCAAAAATCAATCACGTAACATTACGTGAAAAAGGTTTTACGGACGACGTCTTGGAAAATATCGAAAAAGGTTTAGCGGCAAGTTTCGATATTAAATTCGTCTTCAACAAATACACATTGGGAGAAGATTTCTGTACAGACGTCTTAAACCTGAATGGCGACGATCTAAACGACTATAATTTTGACCTTCTAGCTGCTATAGGATTTACGAAACCCGAAATACTAGAGGCCAACAATTATTGTTGTGGTAGCATGACATTGGAAGGTGCACCTCATCTAAAAGATAAAGATTTACCTGTCTTTGATTGTGCAAATCCATGCGGTAAAATCGGTAAGCGTTATCTATCAGTTGATAGCCACATTCGGATGATGGCGGCCTCGCAACCCTTTATCTCTGGTGCTATTTCAAAAACCATCAACATGGCGAATGACAGCACGATTGAAGACTGTAAAGAAGCTTATTTATTGTCTTGGAAACTTGGCCTGAAAGCGAATGCCCTCTACCGCGATGGATCAAAGCTTAGCCAACCTTTATCAGCCCTTGCCATTGATGATGATGATGCGTTTGAGTTGGAAGAACAGATTAAAGCAGCACCAGCGGCGGCAACGACTGTTATTGCAGAGCGGATCGTCGAGCGTATGGTCAATGAGCGGAAGAAACTGCCAACGCGCCGTAAAGGTTATACTCAAAAAGCAGTTGTCGGTGGCCATAAAGTTTATTTGCGAACCGGTGAATATGACGATGGTACTATTGGCGAGCTCTTTATCGATATGCATAAAGAAGGCGCCGCTTTCCGCAGTCTCATGAACAACTTTGCCATCGCTATCTCAATTGGTCTGCAATATGGCGTACCACTGGAAGAATTTGTCGAAGCCTATACATTCACACGCTTTGAGCCATCAGGTATCGTGGAAGGTAACGATGCTATTAAGATGTCCACATCAATTTTGGATTATCTTTTCCGCGAGCTGGCAATATCCTATCTAGGGCGGAATGATCTCGCCCATGTTGTCGTGGATGACAATCGAATTGACGCTATTGGCGGCGGAGAAGCTCAAGCAGCAATTACGCCAGACGAAGAAGTTAGATCAACTCAGATGAAACTTGATAACGTCATCAGCCTGACATCAACAGGGTATGTCCGTTCTCAAAATTTCGAAGTCTTGCAAGGCGGCTTATCAAGAATGAGTATGTCCATGGGACAAACGCAAACAACAGGTGGCGGGTCAGGTGTTGGAACCGCAACCCCCTCGGCGCCTCCTCAAAGTGCTCCTGCGGCTCAATCAAAAACAGCTCCTGCGCCGCGTCCAAACGGTGGCTCTAAACTTGAGAAAGTCATGGAAGCCCGTATGAAGGGATATGAGGGAGACAGTTGCGGTGAATGTGGTAATTTCACTCTTGTCCGAAATGGTACTTGCATGAAATGCGACACATGTGGATCCACTAGTGGGTGTTCTTAAATTTCAGTAGCTTAACTAATTTGTTTGATTGACTAGATTAAGTTAAAATTCGAATTTGTAGCGTTGTCAGACAAGTATGACAGTGGCGTAATAAGTAGCGTACCATCTAGGGGTTGAGCCTCTTATTCGACGGGATAAGAGCTCTTAAGGGCCTTACCAGTACAATAAATAAGTACATGGGGTTGGTGAGGAATTAGTATTGAGTATAAAAATGGGTGGCTCGGGTGTATATATCTGAGCCGCCTTTTTACTTTTTATGACCAGCCGGTTTTATACCCTTTACGGCGAGCATTCATAGAGACAGACATCTTCAATTTTGGGGTCACAATTCTGTCGATTGGTTTGCTAAACAACCAACCTTGACCATAATCCACTCCCATTTGTTTTAACAATTGCATCTGTTCTTTTGTCTCAACCATTTCAGCAATAGTGCCCATTTTTAAATCTAAGCACAAACGAGACATGCATTTCAGTATCGCAGCATCACGCGGATTTTTAAGAACATCTCGTACATACGCGCCATCAATTTTGACAAAATCCACTGTTAAAGCGCGAATATATTCAAATGACGCGGCCCCTGCTCCCATATCATCGAGGCTAATCTGAATTCCGTTCCTTCGAAACATCTGCAAAATCCGGTCGGCCCTTACCAAGTCTTTGATTTGGCTGGTCTCTGTAATCTCAAGACCGATATGTTCCCTTAACTCGGGGTTTTCGATAAGCAATGACTGTAAGG
The DNA here is from genome assembly GCA_036960695.1 of Sneathiella sp. Taxonomy (GTDB): domain Bacteria; phylum Pseudomonadota; class Alphaproteobacteria; order Sneathiellales; family Sneathiellaceae; genus Sneathiella. The sequence continues at coordinate 10,225 of JBALXM010000012.1, read as the reverse complement.
AATCAATAAAGTTGTCCGATTCCAAAGAATGACCAGAGATATTTATTGCTAGATCTGGGTATTTGTCCCGGTTCGTTTTAAATTCTTTTAGATAATCGATTGATTTTTTAACAACAGCCAAATCCAGATCGAGTATGATCCCAACTTCCTCGGCGAATGTCACCGTCTCATAGGGAGATTCCCCGTCTTTGAAACGACAAAGGACTTCGTGGTGATGAATGTCTTCATCGATCAAACTGACAATTGGTTGATAGACTAAATTAAACTGATGCTTTCGAAAAATGGTCTTGAGGTTAGAAATCCGGTTCATAGTGGATTCCATTCGCCCCTGTAGGCCATCGGCAAGGTTTAAAATATTAAATCCATCATTTTCGGAATTAATATAATTATTAATCACAAACATAAGAGCGTGACTGGCATTTTCCGAAGAAAGTTTTCCTTTTTCCAAGTCAACAGTACTTTGGTCAATCGTCACACCATAACCTGGCGCAATTTCTTTAGATAGGTTCTCAACCTTGTTCTTTAATGCATCCTCATCAAATGACTTGCTATGAAGAATGCCATATTTATCCTCATCAATACGCCCTACTGAGTCCCCACCGAAGGAGGCGCTCCGCATTATCGAGCCCATTTTGGTTAGAAACTCATCCATCTGTTGGTTAGTGGTATTGTCTGACATTTCGGAAATATTGGTGAGTTGGAGAAGAGTAAGCTCCATCTCTTGACCGGTTTCAACCGCCAACGATAATTGATCATTAGCAAGGCTAACAAAATCATTTTTCCCAAGAACGCCTGTGTCCGTATCTCTTGCCACCGCTCGGGCTTGTGCTGCAGGCAGGCCCGTAACATTCAAGGTGACGTATATATGATTTTCTGATTTGGGTAGGCTACAGGCACCAATTACAGCTGTAACATTGGTATCTTTCATTCGTGCTGCGACAGGCGGAATTCTTTCGCCCTCTTTCATTTCGTCTAGCAAGTAAGATATGACCCGTTTATCTAGAGGATCAAGAATGTCGACAAACTTCATGCCTTTGAGTTTAGATAATTCTTGCCCTGTAATACCTTTTGCAGCGCCGGCAACGAAAAATATAATACCATTTTCGTCGAGCTCTATAAGCAAGTCCGCTGCAGCAAAAGAAAAGGCTACAAATCGCTGTTTGTCTCCCCGCAATTCGCTTATTCGATCTGCACCGTTCAAACTGTCAACCCTCACTAAATTAGGAACACATCCTAAAGGCGCATTTATTAAGAAAGGGAAAATTTTAGGAAATCACATCACAAAAAAAGGGGCCCACTTTTCAGCGGCCCCTTTTAATTATTAATTCAACGATCAGCTTTCGGCTTTTGGCTCCGGCATCACTGTTCGAACGTGAAGTTCTCTCAGATTTTTAGACGGAACAGGTGCTGGCGCTTGCATCATTAAATCTTGTGCCTGCTGGTTCATTGGGAACAAAATAACTTCCCGAATATTTGGCTCATCTGCAAGCAACATAACAATACGATCTACCCCAGGTGCAATACCACCATGGGGAGGCGCGCCATATTTAAAGGCATTCAACATACCGCCAAAGCGATCTTCAACAACTTCAGGGGAATAACCTGCAATTTCAAAGGCTTTCATCATTACATCTGGGCGATGATTTCGGATCGCACCAGAGGACAACTCAATTCCGTTACAAACGATATCATATTGATATCCCTTAATGTCCAACGGATCCATAGTCTCCAATGCTTCCAAGCCACCTTGCGGCATTGAGAATGGATTATGACTGAAATCGAGTTTCTTCTCTTTTTCATCATATTCATACATTGGGAAATCAATAACCCAGCAGAATTTGAAAACGTTTTTCTCGCAAATATCAAGATCGTTACCAACGATGTTTCTGGCTTTACCAGCCAATTCCGCCGCTGCTAATTCTTTACCGCACGCGAAGAAAATGCCGTCGCCATCACTAACGCCAGCAATTTCTTTAATCTGTTCAATGCGTTCAGCGTCAAGATTTTTCGCTATAGGGCCTTTTGCTTCACCATCTTTAAAGATGATATATCCAAGACCGCCTGCGCCTTCTTTTCTCGCCCAGTCATTCATTTTATCAAAGAAACTACGGGCTTTACTACCCGCGCCTGGTGCTGGGATTGCCCGAACAACAGCGCCGCCGTCTACGGCTTTCGCAAACAGACCAAAGCCGGATCCACGGAAAGTTTCTGTTACGTCAGACAGAATAATTGGGTTACGAAGATCTGGCTTGTCGGAGCCATATTTCATCATCGCTTCATCAAATGGAATTTTGACGAAAGGAGCTTCTACCTTGCGATCACCTGCAAATTCTTGGAATACTTTTGTAAGAACAGGTTCTACCGCATTAAAGACGTCGTCTTGCGTTACGAAAGCCATTTCAATATCAAGCTGATAGAACTCACCTGGACTACGGTCAGCACGAGCGTCCTCATCCCGGAAACAAGGTGCAATCTGGAAATAACGATCAAACCCGGACATCATAATCAGCTGTTTAAATTGCTGCGGCGCTTGTGGTAGGGCGTAGAACTGTCCCGGATGCATCCGGCTTGGAACCAAAAAGTCCCGAGCACCTTCCGGAGATGATGCGGTCAAGATTGGTGTCTGGAATTCCATGAAGCCTTGTTCAATCATCTTGCTGCGCAAGGATGAAATAACGTTCGAGCGGAGAATGATGTTGTTATGCAGCCGTTCACGGCGCAAATCCAAATACCGATGACGGAGGCGAATTTCTTCAGGATATTCTTGCTCACCGAAGACTGGCATTGGAAGTTCTTCTGCCGCTGACTGCAACTCGAAC
>JBALXM010000012.1:0-7306 GCA_036960695.1 Sneathiella sp. | reverse complement strand
GATAGGCGGACTGTTTTACCAACGTCGGTATCGCGAAGTTCAGCGCAAGTATGGGTACGATAACTATGCATCAGGGCTCTCTTAAGCTTGTTTCAAGGACATTAACCCATAATCGGGTATTAATGGCCTGTATTACATTCTTTTTTCACCAACGCCAACCTTCCTTTGTGGTAAAAAATAGACTAATCTTTATTTTGTGATGAATTAAAGAGATTTCGTAGTCCAATTCAGGTCCGTGATAAGCCTGAACGCAAAATAAGAAAAGCAGTAAGAACTCAATGCAAATAGTAAAAACAACAGACCAACTGACTGACCTTTGCAATCGGCTGGCAGCACACCCTTACGTGACTATTGATACGGAATTTCTCAGAGAAAACACATTTTGGCCAATCTTGTGTCTGGTTCAAATCGCCAGCGATGATGAATCTGCCATCATTGATCCTATGGAAGACGGCATAGACCTCTCTCCTTTGTTTGTTTTAATGCAAAATCCAGACGTTTTAAAAGTATTTCATGCCGGTCGCCAGGACCTTGAGATTTTTCACCATTTATCTGGTGAAGTGCCAACGCCAATTTTTGACACTCAAGTGGCGGCGATGGTTTGTGGTTTTGGCGAATCCGTTGGGTATGACACGCTCGTCACCAAAATTACGGGTAAAGGTATCGATAAGTCATCTCGTTTTACAGATTGGTCACGCCGCCCGCTAACAGACCGGCAGCTTGAATATGCTGAGGGAGATGTCACTCACTTACGCGTTGTCTATAAGCATCTTGATGCAGATCTTAAGAAATCAGATAGAGAGCATTGGCTTACATCTGAGATGAATATATTGGAATCTCCAGACACTTATTTTATTCCGCCAGAAAATGCCTATAAAAAGCTTAAGGCGCGAAGCAACAAACCGCGTTTTATGGCTATTTTACAAGCTATCGCAGCTTGGCGCGAGACGCGAGCACATGAACAGGACATCCCAAGAAATCGCGTTCTGCGGGACGAAGCTTTGCTAGAGATTGCCTCCAACCCACCACAGAATGCAGAGAAACTCTCTCATGTTCGCGGAATTGGGAACAAATTTGCCGAAGGTAAAATGGGGGCTGGTCTTCTTGCGGCAATTGCAGCGGGGCAATCGCTTCCTGAGTCTGAGTGCCCGCAAGTATCCTTGAAGGTACAAATGCCAAAAGGATTAGGCCCGCTTATGGATCTTTTGCGTGTCTTGCTAAAATCTAGATGTGAGGAAAATGGTGTCGCCCAGAAACTCATTTGCAACACAAGTGATCTTGAAAAGATTGCAGCCGATAGCAATGCTGATATTCCGGCATTAAGCGGTTGGCGGTTTGAAGTGTTTGGTAAAGATGCTCTCGCCCTTAAAGAAGGTAAAATCGCCTTTACGGCCGAAGCAAACAAAATACGGATTATTGATCTGCAATAATCCGTATCTCACCGGTTTTACCCTGACAGTGCGCGAGCGCATCCAAGCGCTTCTTCACATGAACACCGAGCATAACGGACAATTCTTCTGGAATTGTCAGCTCGATTTTATCTACTGTAACGATCAACTTGGTTCTGGGTAAAATCCCACGCGTTCCTCCACTTAACGTATGAGAAAGCCGAAGGGCAAGACCGAGACTTAATGTGGATTTCTTCTCAAAATCAGAGATCAAAGCCAAACTGTCTTCTACAGCATGTCCTTCGATATTACCGCGATAGCGGGCATACACGGCCAAGGCGACGATCGCGCGCCCCTTATGTCCAATTCCACTGAAGGGAGCTCTAAAAATACGCCTAAAGGCTTGGGCCGCTCGATAGTCACTATTCATGGACCATGCAATGTCAGACAAAATGGATGCAGCCAATCCTAATCTTTGGCCTTTTTCCCCCACTTCGGACAGAACCGGCTTTAACCAATTATAGATTTGCTCTCCATGTTCTGGAAAGCGCCCTTCCCGTGCCGCCATATCTCGGCAAGTCTCAAGCAACGGATCGAGCTTGCGAACAGGTTTCTTAAGTTCAGAGAAAATCATCCCTTCTCGCAAGCCATTTGCAGAAAAGACGATATTTTTTGGCTGAATAATCCGGAAAAGTTGATCCATGATCATGGCTGCTGTCCGCAAAGTACCAACCCTGGATTTTGAAACCAAGGCAGTCGCGCTCAAGTCTTTGTCACTTTTGGACAAGATCTCTCGGATCAAGGACCGCATTTCCTCCAAAGACAATTTGTAATTATGAATAATTTTGAGTGGGTGATGCGTTTTTGTAATGTGATAGCGTGCTAAAGCTCTCCATGCACCGCCAACAACATAAAAATTCTTACCCGTCACCTGATCAAGCCATTCAATTTCTGAAAATTGAGCATGAAGATGGTCGGAAAGTTCTTTGTCACTCATATTCATCTGAGACAGACGCAAAGCGCCAAGGGGGAGTGTCGCGGTGTCCCCAATTTTATGATCTCCGACCTTCACCAGTTCAAGGCTACCGCCCCCGAGGTCTCCAACAAGTCCGTTGGCAAAGGGTATGCCAAACAAAACGCCAAGCCCTGCAAACCGTGCTTCTTGTTTTCCGCTTAAAACTTGAACGTTCAAATCACATTCTTGCTCAACATCGGCGACAAATTCCGCACCATTATCAGCTTCGCGTACAGCTGCTGTTGCAGCCACCAGCACACGATCAACCCCCATATGATTAACAAGGGCTGCATAGCGCTTAAGCACCATCATCGACTTGTTCATGGCTTCTTCGCTCAGCACTTGCGAATATGCTAAATTTTTTCCAAGCCCACAGAGAACTTTTTCATTGAATTTTGGAAGGGGTACTCGGGACGGACCATCAAAGACCACAAGCCGAATGGAGTTCGACCCAATGTCTATAACAGCGGTCAGGTTTGGATTTGTCTGTATATCCAAATCCACGGTTTTGTCTAGATTTTCCAACATATCTTGCGCGTACTCTACAATTGCGGTTTCTGTTAGCTAGGCGGTATCAACTTCGGTACCGGATTATTTACTTTCAACGCTTTTCCACGTCCAGATAAAGATGGATTAGTTAAGAAATAATTATGGGCTGAGAAGGAAGCGTCACTTTCTTGCATGCGGACATACTCACCATCCGACCCAAGCGCCCACGATTGTTCGGTATCTTTCATGCAGGCAACCATAATCTGGTCCAAAACCTGCCGATGAACAGTTTGGTTCGTAATGGGGACAAGTGCTTCAATCCGGCGATCAAAATTTCTCTGCATCCAATCGGCTGAAGAAATAAACACTTTTGCATTATCCGACGGCAGTTCTTCGCCATTCCCAAAACACACAATTCTAGAATGTTCCAGAAAACGACCCACAATACTTTTTACGTGGATATTTTCTGATAGCCCTTTAATACCGGGTCGCAGGCAACAAATTCCCCGTACAATCAGGCGAATATCAACGCCCGCGTTACTGGCCCTATACAACACATCTATAATCGATGGATCAACGAGTGAATTTAGTTTCGCCCATATGGAGGCGGGTTTACCTTCTTCTGCAAATTTTATCTCTTGCTCTATAAGATCCATTAAGGATTCGCGCAAATTATAGGGTGAGAGGCAAATTTTAGACAGCCCCTCCGGCTTTGCATATCCTGTGATGTAATTAAACATCAGGGAGACGTCTTTTGCCAAATCGGCGTTATCTGTAAAAAGAGATAAATCAGAATAAATTTTTGCATTAGCCGGATGATAATTTCCCGTTCCAAAATGCATGTAACTGCGCAGAAACTTACCTTCCCGCCTTACAACCAACGACACTTTTGCGTGCGTTTTTAAATCAAGGAAACCATAAATAACTTGCGCACCCGCTCTCTCTAAGTCCCGGGCCCATCGAATATTTGCCTCTTCGTCAAAACGGGCTTTCAATTCAATTAAAGCGGTTACAGATTTACCAGATTCTGCGGCATGAATTAGCTCCTTTACGATGGGCGAGTCATCTGACGTTCTGTACAGCGTATGCTTAATTGCCACGACATTAGGATCAGCCGCCGCTTGCCGCAGAAACTGCACGACCACATCAAAACTTTCATAGGGATGATGAACAATGAAGTCTTTGGTACTGATCGCCGTAAAGACATTGCCGCCCGCCTCGCGTACCCGTTCAGGATAGCGTGGCTCTGCCGGTACAAAACACAGGTCAGGACGTTCTTCGTTAATCAGCTGAGAGATTGAGGAGATCCCTAAAATCCCATCAATCATCATAATAGCACGGCTATCAATTTGAAGCTCGTCTGCAAGGAAATCAGCCAATTGTTTTGGCATTCCTTTATCCACTTTCAAACGGATAACACTTCCCCTACGGCGACGTTTCAAAGCGCTTTCAAACAATCGAACGAGATCTTCGGCTTCTTCTTCAACCTCGATGTCACTGTCGCGGATGAGGCGAAACAGTCCCTGCTCCTTCACATTGTAACCCGGAAACAGTTTTCCCAAAAAAAGGGACACTGTTTTCTCCAACGTCACAAACCGGACTGATTTCCCAGGCAGGCGAATAAACCGCCGAATGGTCTGAGGAAAAGGTAAAAGTGCTTTGAGTTTTTTCTCTCCCTTTTGTCCCGCTAATTGAAGGATCATCCCAAAACCCAAATTTTGGATAAAAGGGAAAGGGTGAGATGGATCGATGGCCATAGGCGTTAAAACAGGAAAAATCTGTTCATCGAAATATGTCTCCAACCAATCGATGTCAGTTTTGGACATACTCTCTGGATCGGGGACGGAGATGCCTTCGCTCTCCATAACTCCAAGTAATTGTTTCCAAATTCTTTGCTGCTCAAAAATGAGTTTACCCGCTTTCTCGTCCACTCTATCGAGGGTTTGAGAAGGCGTGAGGCCATCAGCACTTAAAGTGGTTACGCGGGCCTTGATTTGGCCCCACAGGCCCGCCACGCGCACCATATAGAATTCATCAAGGTTAGCCGCAGATATTGAAAGGAAACGCATTCGTTCGAGCAAAGGATGATCCCGATTATTGGCTTCCTCCAAGACACGCCAATTGAAAGACAACCACGATAACTCCCGATTTATGAAGCGACCTGTACTCTCAAAATCAATAGGAGAAAGATTGTCTTGTTTTTCAATATTAATGGGAGAACTCAAAATTTATTTCCGCCCGTACCTGCATCAATTAAAAAGCTATTAAACAATAGCTTACACTGCTTACCTAAACTTAAAATTGAGTTGTTACTTAACCCGGTCCCAAATCTGTTCCTTACATATAAATAAGACACAGCCCTTAACTTCCAATGTATCAGCATTGATCATTTTCACTTCTGAGCTATAGGTCTCTCCATCTTCAGGATTATAGATAGAACCATCGTCCCACTCGTTATCGCCGGATTTCTCTAACCCTTGTAACAAGTTAATCCCCAGAATTGGACGGTCTTTTTTATTGTCATCGCGATTATTGGTATCCTTTTTAGGGCTACCATTTTTATCATTGGGCTCTTTTAACCAAATAATCTTACCGCAGAATTTGTCGCCGTCACAATTTGCGATTTCCACCTGACTTTTACCGTCGACAGTAAGCCAGATACCAGACACATCAGCATGTCCGGTTTGAGTTAGCCCAAAAAACATAATACAACTGGCGAATAAACCTAAATTCTTCTTCATATTACATCCCCAAAATATAAAATCACAGCGTACCCGGAAAAGCACCGCCATCCAAAAGAATATTTTGGCCTGTTATAAAGCCAGCTTTATCACTGCATAAAAAGGCGCAGGCCGCTCCAAATTCCTCTGGGCGACCGAACCTGCCAGCTGGATTGAGTTTTGCTCTCTCTGCTGCAATTTCTTCAATGGGTTTGCCCGTGGCTTTTGCCGCAGGTGCCATCGTGGATTTTAAGCGGTCGGTGTCAAAGGGGCCTGGCAGCAATCCATTAATTGTCACATTATGGGCAACCGTTTTTCTTGAAACCCCAGCGGTGAAACCGGTTAGGCCAGCTCTTGCACCATTTGACAGGCTGAGAATATCAATCGGGGCTTTGACGGATCCTGAAGTGATATTAACGATGCGGCCAAATTTACGGTCTTGCATGCCATCTACTGTTTGACGGATCAGTTCAATCGCTGTCAGCATGTTAGCATTAATCGCCTTCATCCAGTCTTCTGTGGTGAAATCTCGGAAATCACCTGTAGGAGGACCACCCGCATTATTAACGAGGATATCTGGATCCGGGCATTCCTTTAAAACAGCCGCTCGGCCTTCAACCGTTGTTATATCGCCAACGATCGTTTTTACATCCGTCCCAAAAGTTTCAGTGATGTACCGCGCAGTCTCTAATAGCGGTCCTTCAGTTCGGGCGGTTAAAACCAAATCGACGCCTTCTTCAGCCAAGGCCACTGCGCAAGCACGGCCAAGTCCTTTGCTGGATGCACATACTATTGCTCGACGGCCCTTAATTCCAAAATCCATTACTCTTCTCCCTCTTTTTCTAATAAATCCCGAATAAGAGGGATTGTTATTTTTCTTTTTTCTGAAAGCGATAAATCATCAAGAGCCGATACGACCCGCCTCGCCTCTTGAAACGAGCGTTCTAATCGGGTGATGAGATACTGAACGGCATCCGGGCTAACCGTAAGCTGGCGGTCAGAAAATAATTTAAGCAAAATGGATGCGAATAACATGTCATCAGGCTCCCCAATGCGGGTTACTTGAATGGCACCAAGCCGAGATTTCAGGTCTGGAAGTTGTACATTCCACTCAGATACAGGAAATTTAGATGTCATGAGCAAGGTGCTGTTTGCCTCTTTCACCAGATTATACAAATGGAAAAGCTTATCTTCTGGAAGGTCTGCACCAAGATCCTCTAGGACCAAAGGGGCACTGACAAGATCCGCAAGCTCTGACATATCTTTATTCACAAGGTCATTAACAGTTATAGTTGTTGCCTTGGAAATGTCGCTCCACACGTGACAAAGATGCGTTTTCCCAGATCCTTCTGGGCCGGTGACAAGCAGGAAATTTGAGGGCCATTCCGGCCATTGGTCAATCCGCTTAACGGCCTCTTCATTTGGCGCCGCCACAAGAAAATTCTCCCGACCAAGGGCTGTTCTAAACGCTAGATCCATTGGGATTTGAGTAGCGATCACTCCTCACTCTCCTCTATTGTTTTTTGTGCCCCGTAAACAGGGCTATCCATATACTGATTAAGAGCATAGCGGATCAAAACACCGACTACAGCCGCCACTGGCACCGCAATTAAAATGCCAACAAAGCCAAACAAACTACCGCCAGCAAGCAAGCCAAACATTACCCAAACAGGATGCAATCCGACTTTTTCACC
>JBALXM010000011.1:73034-78674 GCA_036960695.1 Sneathiella sp. | reverse complement strand
GAATCTGCACGTGCCGCTGACTAAAAAAAATTACTGAGTCTTCTCTGCGCCTATCGCAAGTTAATGTGACAACACCCCTCGTCACTCCCATCTTTAAAAGAAGCCACTATCCTTTAGCCAACGTCGAATGCCAGAGGGTGACCTCTAAGCCTAAAGAGACAAGCACTCACGGATAGAGTACGCAAGAAGTGACTTATATCATGAAGTCGAAAACACGGTCTTTTGGGAGGAACCGATTGACGGCAGGGTCCTTACCGTCAATTTCTTGATACCGACATGTAAACAAAATTTCCCGTATATGCCCATTTTCTTTAAGAGGTGTGGCATATCGTAAATAAGTCCGATTTTGTGGTCCGGTAATAGATTCCAGAGAAAAATGGGACTTACCCGTTAACTTGGTTTTTGCGATAACGTTCAAAATTCCAGCGGTAAAAGTAGGGTCATTCATCTCTGATAGGGTGTAGCCGTTCAAGTCTACGCCATCACCGTACAAACATCTTTCATCATACCGCTCAAAATAGAAACCTGCAGAATCGTCACTCTCCACATTCAGTATGTGAACCAACCAGTCAGGGCTAATGAAATTCTGCAGGATGAATAAATCATTGCAATCAAGATGTGACTGCTTATAGGCAATAAAACGCACTAAGGCGCTGCCTTGCCTGTCCATAAGGTGGATAGAAGATGGTGTGTAGTCGATACTCTTACGCATTATTTATAGTACTTATTTGCTAAAACATTGGCACAGTTTAAAAAAAAACAAATGATTATTCAACATATTGATTCAAAAACCGTCTCGTTGAAAGAAAATTTTTGGCAAATACGGACTTTAGACGTTGCGGCCTTTAAAATCTGAAGGCCGCAACGCTATCTGCATATACAATCAGTGACTAGATACAATTTTCTCGTAAGCACCCGTCGATTTAAGGACGGCAAGACCCTTATTAAAGGCTGCAATGATTGCAGCACCTTTAGGGTGACTTTTACCCACGAGAATATGAAGTTCGGTTTTGTCTGGTTCCGTAATAACGGCTTTGAGGCTGGAAGGGTCTTTTACTGAATTTTTGACAATTGAAGCCGCTTGAACACTGTTGACAATTATATAGTCAACACGCTTAGCAAGAAGTTTTTTAAAGCAAGTTGTCATATTTTTTGGCTTATCTCTTTTTATCTCACCCGATTCAAACATTGGTTTAAGATTATCCTGCACACTGTATCCTACAGGAAGGCATGCCGTCTTTCCTTTCAAGTCAGCATAAGACTTTGCCGTACTATCAGACCGCGCCCAAATTTCTTCATTCATACTAACAATTGCATCTGAAAACAGAAAATGAGGAATACGTTCTTTACGACGTGTCCAGGGAATAGCAGCATCAAGTTTCGAAGCTTTTGCCATTTCGAAGCCGCGCTTCCATGGCAACCACTCGTACTTCACGGTCCAGCCAACCGCTTTGAAGGCTTCTTCTACAAGTTCAGAAGCCATCCCTCCGTTTTTCAGTTTCTGATCTGTAAACGGGGTATAATCATTCCCATTAGCAATGGTGATGGACTGCGCCGCAACAGACGTTGAAAAAAGCGCCGCAATACCAAGAGTAAGCAAGCCAAGTGTTTTCATGAATAATCTCCTTGTAAAAGACAACGTCCCCTCACATTGTACAGTGAAATAGCGCGTAGAAGACTGATCGCCCCCAAGCGGCCAATTTTCATGTATTGACTAAAATACATCTCAGTTAAATTAGAGTTAAATAGAAAAACTAATTTATAAATTTAAACTATACTGGAAAAACTCTAGTGATGGCACACGGACGACATAAGAGTATTAAGCTATTTACAAAACATCTATTTGATGTTTTCTTGATCAAAGCCGTTCTATTCATGACGGATAAACCCAACAATCTAGCAAAAATAATTTGTTCAGGAAAATCTTGACTGAACTTGCAAATTGGTTACGGCAAGGTTTCCATGCTTCGAGGCACGGCGAAATTGCCCTGCTGACTAGAAATTGAAATATTCTCTCACATTTAGGGAGACCGACAACAATTATAGAAACCAAGCCTCAGCCCTCAAAATACATTATATAAACCGCGATTTTGGATAAATGCTTAAGCTATTTATGATCGTACTGTTATGAACAATTACAACAAAGCTTTCTCCTAGACTATGGTCCACGGTTTACTTTTCTCCGTGTCTGGGATTTTTATAAAAACATTGGTGCAGGATATAGATATTTTTAAGCAAATTTTTTACCGTACTGCCTTCTCTGTCATCGCTATTACGACCATTTACAAACCAAAATTTTCAGAATGCTTTAATGTCAAAGCACTTCCTAGTTCGGGAAGCCGGGGCATCTTCGGGTTTTTAGGCGTGAGCAGTATGTTTTATGCAATAACAGAACTGCCTCTGACAATTGCAATGACGCTTACTCTCACAACTCCGGCTTTTGTGATGATACTCGGCCATTCTTCTATAACCGAGAAAATCCAGTTGCGCCAATTTTCACCGGCGTTTTAACTCTCCTTGATATTGCTTTTATTCTAGATTTACGGATCGGCGAAACCATTGAAACAAGCGTTGCTTTAATGCCAGCACTTGTTGGTAATACGGGCAGCTTGTTGACGGCCTTAGCCTTTTTATCCATGCGCGCTGCCTTACAATTAGTCAGTGCGACTGTCTTCGTTTTCGGGTTCTCTTTAGCGAGCTTGATCGGAGCAGGCAGCAGGAATCGTGATTATGTTTAGCGGAATAACGCTCACAATTAGAAAATCCAGAACTAAGCCAGTATGAAAGATCAGGGGCCGAGCACGCTTTTTTCAAATACTCGCCTCCCTTTGCCTACAGATTTAATTTACAGGAGTTGATACAGCATGGATTTTACCGTCTGCATTCACTTCCATAAATCCATTTGCATAGAGATAGATTAGCTGACAGACGGCGTCTTTATCAGCCTGCTTTGTACAGCTTTTATTGTCTTTAAGAAACCAGCTAACGCTGTAAGTTCCTTTTTGCGTTTTGTCCCAAACATAATTTCCCGAGACTACTCCTTTTCCAGCTTCCCACGAAGTTGTGCCTGTGAGAGGCTCATCATAAGCCGTAAATTCAAACTTATTGCCATCAAGCAGCTCTTTTATTTCAGTTTCCATCAAAGGTTTAGCATTTTGCGGTATTTGTGGGTCTCCAGCAAAAGACAGTTGTACAGAAGCTATTAATAAAACAGATCCCAAAATAGAAGTGTGTATCATCTCTACTCCCCTCAAATAAATGTCAAAGAACCCCCTAAAAAATTAAGAGTACTCAACCGCACCTATATCAGCTTTAAGTTATAAAAAGGAAGGTATATTTGTAAACGCTAATTTTTTGGGAATTCTTCTACTTCTAAGCCTGCACCTTTCCAATCCACAAAACCATTTTTTAAGCGATGAGCCGTCAGCCCCTTAGCGCGAAGTGCGGTAACTGCATCAACGGAGAGCACACAATATGTCCCGCGACAATATGCGACAATCTCTCTATCTGTTGGAAGTTCATTTATACGACCTTGCAAATCCTCAACAGGAATATTTAATGCACCTGGCAAATGCCCTAACAAAAACTCCTCTTCAGGACGAACATCAAGAAGAACGACATTTCCTTCGGCAAGTCGGATTTGTAATTCATCAACGGACAATCCCTCTAACCTGTTCTGCCCATTCAGACTGTCTGTTACCAGTTCTTGGATTTCAATATGACGATGTTCAGCATACTGGCGAAGGGAGGCGAGCATTTTCAATATAGGGCCTGTTCCCAATCCATATAAAACATGTTTTCCCATTCTACGACTTTGAACCAGTCCCGCCCGCCTGAGATGTTGTAAATGCTGGGATGTGTTGGCAACAGACACGTTAGATAACTCGGCTAAGCGCTCAACCGAACGCTCCCCTTGAGCGATATGTTCAAGTAAGTTGAGGCGGTGAGCGTTTCCCAATATGCGACCTAAATCTGCAATTTCGGTTACGAATGGTGATTGGATATTTATATCATTCATACAGCAATTTAGCATTCCTTAGGTTTTCAATCAATCATTCCATTGAATGTTTTAATAATTATTGACAGCACCTCCTTGCCCTTCTATCAATCAATTAATCTATTGAATGTTTGTATGAATTATAAAACACAAAGGAGTCTTTATGGAACTGGATATTATTGTACCGGCCCTGTTTATCGGCGTGGGTGCAACCCTAGTGATGGATCTATGGGCTGTATGTTTAAAACTTCTCCTTAAAATACCCTCCCTTAATTATGCAATGGTTGGTCGCTGGTTTGGCCATATTCCGCAAGGCCGTTTTATTCACCAGGCAATTGGAAAGGCACCCTCCGTTCGCGGTGAATTCTTCATCGGCTGGGCATCTCACTACGTAATCGGAATAATTTTCGCCGCGACCCTTTTAGCAATCTGGGGAGCAGATTGGGCACTTACACCAACGTTGATCCCGGCTCTAATTGTCGGCATCTGTACTGTAGCTGCGCCTTTTCTGATTTTACAACCCGGTATGGGCGCAGGTATCGCGGCCTCCAAAACACCAAACCCCGCTGTCGCACGACGCCGTAGCCTTATGGCTCACACTTCCTTTGGTGTTGGTTTGTATTTGGCAGCCCTTCTTTATGCAGCGATCGCACCCTTGCCAATTTAAAAAAGGAATTTATTCGCGGTGAATTTTATGTGATACAAACCGATCTTAAGAATTCACAGGCCAGCGAAAGATTTGAAATTATGAAACCATCCGTAGCTTTTATTGGTTTAGGCGTCATGGGCCACCGTATGCTCTCGCAAATGGCAGCTCACGGTGGGTTTAATCTTGCGGCGGCGTGGGATCCTAACGCTGCGTCCTGTACCGATGTTGCAAATGAATATCCTGACATTAAAATTGGCAACACTGCTGCAGAAATCATAACAGACCCCGATATTGATGTGGTCTATATTGCAAGCCCACCACAATCCCATAAAGAATATGCAATTTTGGCCGCTAAATCTGGGAAAGTTGTGTTTTGCGAAAAGCCCTTGGGTGTCGACGTTGCTGACAGTCAGCTTTTGGTGGATGAAGTGGAGGCAACGGGTGTTGCTAATGCTGTAAATTTCCCGTTCATAGAGTCAAAAGCCGTCAATATGATCCAGGAAAAAATAAGCGATGGCACTGTCGGTAATGTTATTGGTGTCGATCTTCGATTACAGTTTTCCAGTTGGCCCCGTGGCTGGCAACATACCGCAGCTTGGCTCACCCAGCGAAAAGAAGGGGGCTACATTCGCGAAGTTGGCTCCCATTACGTCTTTTTGATCGAAAAATTATTTGGCCCCGCGGCTCTTGTGGATGCGTCCGTTCGATATCAGGCGGACGAAACTCTCTGCGAAACTCACTTTATGGCCCAACTCGATTGTAATAATATTCCAATCTCCTTCGTTGGCGGCGCTGGTGGCATTGGTCCTGATCAAATTGAATTTACCGTATGGGGATCAAAAACATCTTATCGTTTATGGGATTGGGTGAATTTAAAGTCTACTACGGGGGATGCTTGGCAAGATGTACATCTGCACGACGCAGATCCCCGCCTTGATGGCAATTTCCGTGTTCTGGATAATTTCTTAAGGATGCTGAAAGGCGAGCCACACAC
>JBALXM010000011.1:44748-72934 GCA_036960695.1 Sneathiella sp. | reverse complement strand
GCAATTTCCGTGTTCTGGATAATTTCTTAAGGATGCTGAAAGGCGAGCCACACACTATGGCGCCACTGCGTGCGGCCTTATCCGTTCAGGAAATCATCGAAGATATTCTGGAGTAATAAGACCGAGGTCGGCTTTACCAACCTTAAAGTCTGAAGAGAAAACTTAAAATTAGGTGGCGCCAACTGAGGCGCCACCTGCTGTATTAACAGGAAAATTCCTGTTTTAAGAGGGCAGGCCAAGAAGCCTCCCACCCAGTAGTGTGACTTGCACCGGGGATTATATAGGCTCGATTACAAATAGAGGCGCCCATTGCCCGTGCGTAGCTTTTATGAATATCTTTGGTAACGATTTTATCTTTTCCACCAATAAAATGGATCTGTGCGAGGTCTTTTAGCTTGAAAGCCTCCCTCGCGGCATTCAGGGAGCCCGGCATCAGGCTGACCCCATGAAGTCTATTAAGCGCTTCATGGTCAAGATTACCGGCGACGGTTCGAAGAGATTTCACGTCAGTCCTTCTAGCCGCAAGCAATGCCGCAATATTAGCCCCCCCGGAAAAGCCCACAAGATGTATTTCCCTAATGTCATATTGGGCCTTCAGGCTGTCGATTATGCCCATGTAATCATCAATTATTTCCGGTGCGAAACGTTTATCTGTCCAATAGGGGAAATCACAAGGTCCCGCCCGCTTTCCCCGTATATATTGGCAAGGTCGCGCTAGATAAATCACATTTGTTGCCGGATCTTTTGCGGCGAGACGTAATCCAACCGGGTTTCTTGGCGTCGGGTTAAGGGAGGGACGCGATCTCGACTTCCAAGCCAAGCCATCCCCTTCTATATAAATGTTAGCGGCACTCCCGGGCTGCTCAATATGTTGCCAACTCATGAAGCGAAATAACCCACCATCCATTTCACCGGGCTCTAAATTAGCCACCGCCGCCACGTCACGGGCAAGTGTCCGGCGATTTGATAAATCTCCTCCGCTCGTGCAACTCGCCACTATTAAAGAAATCAGCAGATACACATTAATACGCAAAAATAGTCTCATAATTTTATTATCTTACCCAATTTTATTCTCCAGGAAATCAATCCGTTTTTAGTGCATTACCTACATGAAAACTGCCTTGTTTTCGCCATACAATTTGAAAAACTGAATAAGATTCGGAAATTTTGAAGTAATCTTCTTTCACAAATAGTAGTTGAATAACAAGTTTTTAAACAAAAAATTTGCATAAATTCAACTAAAAGATAATTTTCAAATAAATTTAACGTTGGTTTAACAGCGCCTTAATAAAAATCACTGAAATAAAGACAAAAAGACAAAACAACTGAGTTGACTAAACTCCGCATTTACTCGACCTTACGTAATATTAATATTTCATTAATAAATAGTTATGTTTTGAAAAAATTCAAAATATGAATTTATTTCTATCTTAAGTTGCTTAATTTTGACCAAAAATAACCGTACTGAAATTTTCTTTAAAAGAATGAGGGGAAAAATGATAAAAATTAGAAATGGCCTTATTGCCGCAGCAACAGGTCTGATACTATCTATTAGTGTTTCATCTATTGCAAAAGCCGCAACCTTCGATTTCTTGGCATACGGCAATGCCTTAGAGAGAGGGTATGCCTCTTACGTAAAAACCGAAGGTGGTATTACAGTGACCGCAACGGGTAAGGATGGCGCCAGCAATGCCTTTGCTTATCTGGATTCAGGGAATGCTGGCCTTGGTGTCTGTAAAGTCTTAGATGGCGGTAATCAATGTGATCCATCTAACGATGACAACGTAACAGACTTAGAAATTTTAAATTTAAGTTTCGACCAAGACATCACCATTGATTCAATCACCTTCAAAGATGCAAATCATCAAACTGTTCTGCTAGCTGGTGGATCATTAGATTTTTCTGTTGATGGTGGTGGATCTTCACCAATGTCTCTTTCAGTCGGCGACTGGGGTGACTTTGATGGATCCATTGGGTCTCTATTCTCATTCGCAAATGACGGAACTCAATTCTACATTTCTTCCATTACCGTATCGGCAGTCCCTCTTCCACCTTCGCTTATTCTTTTTGGCGTAGCACTTGCTGGTCTAGGTTTCTTGGGGCATCGGCGTAGAAAAGCGCAAACAAACATGACCTGATAGCACTAAGCTTTGAGTTATCAAAAAAACAAGCCCCGCAATAATTTGCGGGGCTTTATTTTTATACATTCAATCTTAGTCAGACGTTGGGTTCCAATCAGCTGATTTGGCAGGCCGGCCTTTTCGCTGCCCCCCTCCGCCTTCTTTTGCACCATGAGATTTTGGCTGATTAATTCGGCGATTTGGTTTGTGTTTTCCTGAATTTGCGCGCTGCTTTGGTGCACCACGACCAGGAGCCGCTTTTTTCGCAGCCCCGCCATCAACGACAAACCCTAAATCCATGCCTTCCATATGAAAGGGATGATCTTCCATCATCGGGATTTGTTGGCGAATTATTTTTTCAATATCCCGCAAATAAGGCCGCTCTTCATGATCACAGAAGGACAATGAGACACCTGTCGCCCCAGCACGCGCTGTTCTCCCGATACGATGCACATAACTCTCCGGCTCGTTAGGCAAGTCATAGTTAATCACATGGGTTACGCCATCTACATCAATGCCGCGCGCCGCAACATCGGTGGCAACCAGCGCCCGAATATCACCAGAGCGGAAATGAGTAAGTGCTTTTTGGCGAGCATTTTGAGATTTATTGCCGTGAATTGCACTAGAGGGCACACCCAATTGCCCCAAATGACGTGCAACACGATTTGCCCCATGCTTCGTTCGGGTAAAAACCAACACACGCTTTATGTCTTTATTTTTCAGAACATGGGTAAGCAAATCACGCTTCTTTGCTTTTGGCACCATGAGGACATGCTGCTCCACCTTCTCCGCCGTCGTGGCTGCTGGCGCCACCTCGATACGTTCGGGAGACTTCAATATGCCTTTAGCAAGATGCTCAACGCTTGTTGGCATAGTTGCAGAGAAGAAAACTGTTTGGCGCGCTTTTGGAAGCATCGCAATAATTTTTCTCAAGTCGCGAATAAAGCCCATATCGAGCATCCGATCCGCTTCATCCAAGACCAGGCATTCCACTGCAGCAAGACTTGTATGGCCTTGATTAACCAAATCAAGCAAGCGCCCTGGGGTCGCAACCAGAATATCGACACCGGGCAATAGAGCCTTAATCTGTGGCTTTGCAGAGGCACCGCCATATACAAGGGCAGTCCGCAGATGTAGGTATTTGGAGTAAGCTTGAACATTCTCCGCGATTTGAACCGCCAGCTCTCGGGTTGGGGCTAAGATCAGGCTGCGAACTGTTTTCGCATCCCGCTTTCCTTCTCCCTTGACCAATCGTTGAATAATTGGCAACGAAAATGCTGCGGTTTTACCGGTTCCGGTTTGGGCCACAGCAATGAGGTCTTTTCCCTCTAGTACAACTGGGATTGCCTGACTTTGGATAGGAGTCATTTCTGTATAACCCCCTTCTTCGACCGCCCGAAGAATGGATGTGTTCAAGTCAAGTTCTGCAAATTTAAGCATAATGCCTACTTTCAAGCCAATTGAGACTGGAGGAGCGAAGCGGTTTCCTATCGTTCAGAGAGGTAAGAGTCAAACGATTAACGCCTCTTCAGAAGGATTTCTCCTTCAGAGCGCATCATAAATAAGACTTCCGTCCATTAAATAAAAAACACTTAATCAAAAACCGACTGAGAACCCAACTCTACATCTCATGATTCCTATATATGTAAAATTGTACTATTATCTACAGTTGCCTTCTTTAAGGCACAGAAAATCACTTACATTAAAGCAGCTATAAGGTTTGATCAAAATAAGCAATTGTCTTAATCAACCCCTCCTCAATCGAGGTTGTTGGAGTCCAGTTCAATTGAGACTTTGCAAGACTGATATCAGGGCAGCGCTGCATTGGATCGTCAAACGGAAGCGGCTGATAAACTATCTTCGACTGCGATCCCGTGAGTTTGAGAATAAGTTCTGCTAGTTGCAAAATAGTATTTTCATGCGGATTACCGACATTAATAGGGCCAATGACCGTATCGTCAGAATTCATCATTTTCATCATGCCGTCGATTAAATCATCGACATAGCAAAAGGACCGGGTTTGCTGTCCCTCTCCATAAATGCTTATGGGTTGGCCTTTTAGCGCCTGCACAATAAAGTTTGACACAACGCGTCCGTCATTTGGATGCATATTCGGACCATATGTGTTGAAAATACGCATTACTTTTATTTTAAGCTGATGCTGCTGATGATAATCATAAAATAGCGTTTCTGCACATCGTTTCCCTTCATCGTAACAAGCACGCGGCCCAAAAGTGTTGACACTGCCTTTATAATCTTCTGTTTGCGGATGAACTTCCGGGTCGCCATAAACCTCACTTGTCGATGCCTGCAAAATTTTTGCCTTCAACCTTTTTGCAAGGCCGAGCATATTGATGGCGCCGTGAACACTGGTCTTGGTGGTTTGTACCGGGTCATACTGATAGTGAACCGGAGATGCCGGGCAAGCGAGATTATAAATCTCATCAACTTCCACATACAGTGGGAAAGTGACGTCATGGCGCATGACTTCAAAAGAAGGATAGTCAAGGAGAGGTGTTATCGTTTTCTTTGTACCAGTATAAAAATTATCCACACATAGAACGTCATGCCCTTGCTCAAGGAGCGCTTTACACAAGTGTGAGCCTAAAAATCCGGCCCCACCTGTTACCAGAATTTTTTTCTCATTAGCCAAATCTTTATCCTCAAAAATTCACCAAGCGAAGTTGTAAGTCATTCTATAGTCTACAATCGTTAAGCAATTCCATGTATTTCATGCAGTTTTATTGTTTAAAATAATATTATTAATGTATTATATTAATAATATTATCACAGTCCGCAGGATTTATTTGAGTATGCCAAACTTATTTATCCACCACACTCCAAACGCCAAACGGAATTCGGTACCGGAGCTCTCTTGCCCTTAAATATGTTCAGCCCTACATCGCTAATGAGTTTCTGTTGCTTTGGAAATATTGCGTTAGGAACATTGTCCGCAATCAAAATTGTACTGGTATAATGATAAAAGATCTTCCTATTCTAGAATTGATTGAAAATATTCAACAAGGAGTCACGGTTTTTGATAACAAACTTAAGCTTCTTGCTTGTAACAAGATCTTTCTGGACCTAGCTTCTTTTCCTGATGAGTTTTCCAAGCCGGGCACGCCGCTAATTGACTTCCTTCGCTACAATGCGCAGCGGGGATACTACGGAACAGGCAATTCCGATGATCTTGCGGATGAGCAATTTCGACAATTAAAAGAAAGAAAAACTCTTTCTTTTGAAAGAGAAGTCGAAAATGACCTTGTCCTTCGAATAGAACGTAATTATACGAAAAACCAGTGGCTCATCACAACATATTCCGACGTCACAGCCAGCCGAAAAGCGGTTCTGGAGAGTGAAAATATCAGTCGGTCCCTAGATGCTAAAAATCTAAAACAAGCGCAACAAATTCGCGCGGCGGAAAAGGAGCGAAAGGAGCGTAATAAAACTCTTGAAATCATCATCGAAAATACGAAGATCGGCATTACGTTATTTGATAAAAAACTTCTTCTAGTTGCCTGTAACATTCGATTTCTTGAGCTTATGAGCTTCCCTGAATCTTTTTTGATACCAGGAACCAGTCTGCGAGAATTTCTACACTACAACGCCCAACGCGGTGAGTATGGGAAAGGCAACATTGGCGAAATGGTAGACGAACGTGTTGCTCTCGCGCAAAAATTCGAAGCACATAAATTTGAAAGAACGCGGCCAAATGGAACAATTCTTGAAATAATTGGAACACCCGCCCCTGAAGGTTTTGTAACAACCTACTCAGACATCACGCAATTGCGACACGCCCAATTTGAAGTGGAAAAAGCGAAGGAAAATCTGGAAAAAAGGGTTATAGAGCAAACCTACGAAATACAACAAAAGAATGACTTATCGCAACAACTCCTCGCGGCCTTTGAATCCCTAAAAGAGACCGTCGCGATGGTTGACGAGAATGACCGTTTCATTTTTGCCAACAAACAGTACCGGCAAATGAATGCGGAGGTAGGGGATAAAATAACACCCGGCTCCCTTTTTAAAGATTATCTTATAGCGCTTGCGGACCAAGGGCTCGTCCCGGCTGCCATTGGACGCGAGAAAGAGTGGGTACAGAAAAGATTACTCCGTCACCAAAATCCCAGAGGAGCCTTTGAGCTATCTCGGCAAAATAATATACGCCTCCTCATTAATGAACAGAAACTGGAAAGTGGCGGTACAATTATGTTCGGAACGGACATAACGGATCTTGCCCGGGCAAAGGACGCGCTGAGGGAAAGCGAAGAACGGTTTCGAGATTTTGCTGAGAATGGTGCAGATTGGTTTTGGGAACTGGATTCTGATCTTCGTTACACAAACTTTACAGGCCGCTCCGAGGAGGTGATGGGCTTCAAACCATCAGAGGTAATTGGCAAGTCCCTTGATGAGTTGTTCCAGTTTATGCAAAATCATGAGCCTTCTGACTCATGGTTAAAACGCACAGATATACTCCAGAAACACCAGATACTCACAAATTTTGAAGTCCCGTGGCGTAGGCCGGACGGGCACATTCGCCACATTAGTTTGAACGCAAAGCCAAGATTTAAAGCTGACGGAACTTTTTTAGGATATCGAGGCGTCGGCCGCGATATTACGGAGCGGATACAATTAGAAGAACAGCTGAGGCGCACTCAAAAAATGGAGGCAATTGGCCAATTAACTGGCGGAATTGCTCATGATTTCAATAATATTCTGGGTATCATTCAGGGTAACATGGAACTTGCTGAAGAGGCGCTACCTCAAAATGCCATCGCGCATAAGCGCTTGACAAAGGCACTGCTAGGTGTCGATCGCGCCGCGGATATTACAAAAAAACTTCTCAGTTTTTCAAGAAAAGACGCGGGACAAACCCAGTCCATAATTGTCAATAAATATATAGAAAATCTGGAAGACATATTGGCTAAGTCTTTAACCGCTTCCATTAGAATTGAAACATACCTTGCCGATAACTTATGGGCCGTCGCCGCCGATCAAGGCGATTTTGAAGATGCAATTCTCAATTTATCCCTAAATGCGCGGGACGCGATGCCCGGTGGCGGAATTTTGATGATTGAGACGGAAAACAAGACCTTAAACCAAGATTATGTTCAACGAAATCCAGAGGGCACTGCTGGTGACTTTGTTATGATATCGGTGAGTGACACCGGCAATGGTATGACCGAAGAAATTCGAAGCAAAGTGTTCGAGCCATTTTTTACAACTAAGGCACAAGGCAAAGGAACCGGGCTAGGGCTTAGTATGGTTTATGGATTTGTTCAGCGTTCAGGAGGGCATCTTAAAATATATTCAGAAATCGGAAAAGGGTCTGTCTTTCGTATTTATTTACCAAGAATTAATTCTGACACCGAACAGATAGAGCCTATTTCTCCTCTGCAAGAACAATTACCGCGTGGCGGTGAGACCATTCTTATTGTTGATGATGAAGACGCATTGCGAGATATCGCTGCCTCGCACCTTCAGCGGCTTGGATACACAATATTAACTGCTGAAAACGGCCAAAATGCACTCCAAGTTATTAAAGCCGACAAGACTATCGACTTACTGTTCAGTGATATTGTTATGCCCGGCAATTTAGATGGATATCAATTGGCAGCAGCGGCCTACAAAGAAAATCCCACCCTCAATATTCTGCTCGCAAGCGGATTTACAAAAATTCAAAAAGAGTTCTCAAGTGAAGACAATAATTTTGCCTCCTCACCTCTTACCCCCATATTGAGCAAACCCTACAATCGCTCTGAGCTTGCCTTCGCGGTACGCAAAGCTCTGGACGCGTTATAAACCTTCTTTACCCGTTTTGAAGTTTTGCCAAACTTACGCTTAACTTAGCACCCAACCATTCAGCCATTTTCACCCGATGGGCCTCTGTCACTAAAAGGTCATTTCGAATTTCAATCATCACATTTGGAAGTCCCCGTGAGACCCCATGCTCCCTCAAAGTATGTGTCACGCCATCTACTGGAGCGTAAGGCTCATTTCGGCAAACATTATAGTTTCCCGACATCCTCATCTCATCAAGCAAGATATCCGCAAATGGGCTTTCTTCATCATGCAAGACACCAACTTCAACCGCTCGTGTTTTTCCGTTATAAACAGGCGTAAAGGAATGTATGGTTACCAGCGCTTTTTGAGCACCCCCATTTAACTGATTGTTGATTGCCGTCCAAAAGGGGGCATAATACGCGTCAAAACGGCGGCGAATTTCCGCCAAGGGAAGGTCTTTATTCCCAGGAACCGTCCCTCTTTCTGTGAAATACGGCGCCGCATCTTTCGCATCTAAAGGTCGATTACAATCATATACCAAACGAGAAATCTTTTGCGCAATTAACGGGCTTTGAAGATTTTCAGAAACCATTCGAGCAACTTCAATCGCTCCGGGGTCCCATGCGATATGGCTGAGGAGTGTCTCTTCAGACAAACCAAGAGTGTTAAGTTCCGCAGGAACAAAATTTGAAGCATGTTCACAGATAACTAGAAATTCGCCGACGCCTGAGCCATTTACAATCTCAACAACCGCCGACTTTTCTAGAGTTTCGTCTCCAGTGACTAGATCAATTTGCATACTTCTACTCCTGCTCAATACCAATGTGGACATATGGATCGAACACGACAAAATTTCAACACAATTCCTATACGGATAAGCTCACAGCATTGAAACTAGCAAGGGAAATTCCCCCTCAAAAGGATCAATATTTGCTTATAATAGCGTGACCCACCACACTTATAATTAGCGTGAGACTATTTACATTCTTACCCAAGGAGAACTA
Source organism: Sneathiella sp. (assembly GCA_036960695.1). Taxonomy (GTDB): domain Bacteria; phylum Pseudomonadota; class Alphaproteobacteria; order Sneathiellales; family Sneathiellaceae; genus Sneathiella. Next base: position 64,026 of record JBALXM010000011.1, on the reverse strand, counting down.
TAGGTTCCGCAACAAACTCAACTATGATGGCACAAACGCAGAATACACTATTAGGCGCGCTAGAAACCAACTTAAGCGCAGTAGTAGCTGAAGGTGAGGAAAAGGTTATAGCCGCTCAACCTTAGTTTAAAAATCGAGAGACCGAAGCCCTCTTTATCGAGAACTTCGATCTTCGATCCGGACTGGCTTCACTTGTGACTTATCGAAACGTACGAGTGAAGTCAGTGCACAACTTGAGCCTCAGACCTATCGTCCAAGGCAAATCCGATAGCTCAATTTATAGTGTATAAAAAAAACTTGAAACAACCTCATCAACTTCTGTTGATCTCCTCGGTCCATAAGCTTAATCCCCTAAAACTGGTCTTCCACTAGGTAAAAAATTCCAACTAAGGACAACCCTTACCTATTTCTTTAAGTAAAAAATTGAGAATAGTGCCCTAAAACACAAAAACAAATTACGGCCTTTAAATAAACGATACCCACAGAATGCATATTTACCCCGCGTCACCTTTAATCAACTATTAATTATCACAAATACAATTCAAGTTGGTTTAGCTCTTGCATAAATTCTAACGCCTAACCACGCCTAGAATTGGCAGGCAGGTATTTTCTAGTACAGAAAGGAGAACTATTATGAATATTGGTTCTGCAGGGAATTCGCAAATGATGACGCAAATGCGTCAAACGCAGCAACAGGTGCAGCAATTGCGACAAAATGCTGATGCTGATGGAAGTGAAGGCTTGAATATGGAGGAATTTACATCCCTCCGTGGCGAAGTTTCTGAACTGACCGGACGTACGAGCAGCATTGAGAACGTTGAGGAAGTGTTTGCCACCATCGATGCAGATAGCAGCGGTGAGCTCTCCCAAGACGAAATGCAGTCTTTTCATCAACAAAAGATGGAAGGAATGGGAGGGAAACCTCCACCGCCAAGAGGGGGACCTCCTCCTGGTGGGATGATGAGTGCTGATATGAACAGCACTTTACTTCTTTTCCAAGAAGTAGAGTCTGATTCTGAAACAGATGAAACGAGCGCTGTAGACACACTTTTCTCAAACGATGAAGAAACTGAGGAAACGACAGAAACAAGCGCATCTACATCTATTCTTGACGCACTCTATACAGAGGATGAAGCAACAGCTGCTTAATTCTTTGTTTCACTAAAGTCGTGAGACCTAAGCTCTCTTTATTGAGAACTTCGATTTTTCGATCCGGTCTGGCTTCACTTGTGACTTATCGAAACGTACAAGTGAAGCCAGTGCACAAAGCAATCTTATCTAAATCTTTAAAACACGACCAGATATAGGCCCAGCCAGACAACGCCGGTAACCTTTAACTAAGCTGGCCATTGAGGTCGCTTCAAAGCCATCAAAGAAGTCACCAAATCCCTCGACAGAGGCCTCAACAACCGATGGACTCACCACGTTAATACGGATCCGCCCCGCAAGTTCTGCAGACACTGCCATGACAAAAGAATGAAGCGCGCCGTTGGCGGCCGCAGCACAACTACTACCGATTAGGGGCTCGTCCGCTAAAATACCACTCGTAAGCACAACAGATGCATTGTCTTTTAGGTGCGGTAAGGCTGCCCGCACAAGATTTGCTTGATGCATAAATTTGTTCATTATGCCCGCAGAAAATGCGTCAAGATCCACTGTCTCGAACGGCTCAAACGGCACATGACCAATACAGACAACCAACCCATCTATTGGACCCACTTTTTTAAAGGCAGCATTCAATTGTTCACTATTTGATGCATCCAGCGACAAATCAGCACCTTTTCTACTTGCCCGAATGACTTCATGATCTTTATCAAGACCCGCGGCAACGGCTCCGCCCAAAACGCCCGATGCGCCAACAACAACAATTTTTTTCATTTCAAATTCCTTCTCATCAATTAGTAATGTTTCTGTATCAACTATAAAGGGGTGGATTTAGTTTGATTAGCGGGATATTTTGACCCTACTGTTTACTATAGGTAACAATTATGCTGACTTCTTTGGAAGAGATATTCTGTTTTGCAGCTGTTTGTGAAAATGGATCAATTACCGCGGCAAGCAAAACCCTTGGGCGCTCAAAAGCCCATGTGAGTCGAAAAATAAAAGATCTCGAACACCGGATTGGCACAAAACTTCTCCATCGAACAACCCGCACAATCACGTTAACCACAGAGGGATCGTACTTAAAAGATGAAGCTTTAAAACTTTATCGAAATGGGAATCTGCTGTGCCATAAGGCCATGTCCCTAGACAGTGATCTTTCGGGAAGGTTTGTTATCACCGCCCCAGTCTCAATCGCCACATATCTACTCGCACCCTTAATGGTATCTCTCCAAAATACCTTTCCAGACGTGGCGTTTGAGTTACGGCCTAGCAATGAGACCTTGGACTTAATCACAGCTGGCGTCGATCTGGCTATCAGAACAGGCGCCGTTGCTGATGAGAGCTTAATCGCTCACCAAATCGGCGTTGGTCGAGATATCCTGTTTCGATCAACAAGGAGTAATCCAAACGCGAGCCCCCTTCTTGATGTGACCGACTTGATACAAACTCCCCTCTTTATCAATCCCTACTCCTTATACAAAGAGGACTTACGGCTTCACAATGCAGGGGATGTCATCGAACTTCAGCCTGTCCACATGACAACCGTGGGCGAATATCCATTGCTTATGGAATTGGTTCAGCGCGGGACAGGCATTGGCCTTGCGCCCGATTATTGTCTCAACGGATCGGATGAACTGGAGGCAGTTTTACCAAACTGGCATGGTCGGGAATGGCCTATCTTAATCACCTACCCGTTTTTAGCGCCTCTACCGATCAAGGTATCAAAAATATCGGCATTTTTACGCCAGAAACTAGGAGATAAACTAAAGGAAAGTTTTCAGAAATGACTCACCCTTCAAGCAAAGAACGCTTGGCAAGGATGGCATCGGCCATAAACCGCATAAAGGCCTGAACCCTGGGAACACGGCGCAAGTCATTATGGGTCAGGATCCATATCTCACCGTAGGTATTGGTCTGTCCCGGAGGGAGGCGATCAAGGGCGGGATCTGGGTCCCCCATAAAACAAAAATGGACGCAAGCGCCGAGCCCTGCACGGGCAGCCGTAATTTGCGCCAACGGATCATCGACAATCAATGTCTGAGCAGGTTTTTTGTCGTGCGGTTTTATGGCCCAGGCAGGGACTGAACCATCTTCTTCCTTTATAATCCAATTCACGGGCTGCGCCTGTGCAGATGTAGGGCGCCTATTTATGGCATCCTTAGACATATAGACGGCTTGGTTAATCTTCACCAGTTTGCGACCGTACAAATGATCAGGCGGCGACTTATAGGCAACTCGAATGGCAATATCGGCCTGTCGCTTCGTCAAATTAAGGGGCATATCTGTCGTGATTAATTCTAGGGAAATATCTGGATATTTTTCAGAAAACCGAGAGATATCGGGCATAAGGCAGTGAGTGGCAAGAAGTCCTGGCAGGGTAATACGAAGGGAGCCAGTCAGTTTAGTATCCCGGCCAAATATTTGCCGTTCAAGGGCCAGTGCGCCAGCCTCCATATCTTCAGCCAGGACAAGAATTTCTTCACCAGTTGAGGTAATCTGATAACCGGACGGCAATCTCTCGAACAGTCGGGCACCAAGCTGGTCTTCCATACTGGCAATACGCCGGAGAACCGTTGCGTGGTTGACGCCAAGAACCTTGGCCGCCCCACGGATGGATCCCTTTCGCGCGACTTGCAAAAAGAACCGAATGTTATCCCAATCAAGCATGGGTGCAAATATGCACCACTGATGCCAGTTTATCAAGACTGTTGGATAGTAATTTAATCCCTATTTTTGATTAACTGCATCGCACCCCACGTGCAATGCCCTTTTGTAAGTTTATTCTATTTGGAGCATTTTATGTCCTATACCCTCTATAATCACCCGACGCCAAATCCCCTTAAAATACTGATCATGCTCGAAGAACTTGGTGTTTCCTACGACACAATCTTTGTCGATTTTGGGGCGGATGAGCAAAAATCACCAGAATTGCTGAAACTTAACCCAAACGGCAGAATCCCTCTCCTAATTGACCATGATGCTAATGACTTTGCCGTCATTGAATCCGGTGCGATTCTTCAATATTTGGCGGAAAAGCACCAACAATTTCTGCCAACCGACGCCAAGGGAAAATCGGAAGTCATGCAATGGCTAATGTGGCAAATGGGCGGACTCGGCCCCATGTTTGGCCAGCTGTTGGTCTTTGCCGCGGCTTTTGAAAATAGCATTCCGGCGGCCACAGATCGTTATGGCAAAGAAACACGGCGTTTGCTATCGGTACTGAATACCCGACTTGAAGGGCGCGACTTTCTAGCGTCAGGTTATTCCATCGCTGATATTGCGTCCATAGCGTGGATGCCAATGGTCGAAAAAGTAGGTTGGGATCTGGCTGATTGGTCTAATGTCAAGGCATGGTCTGACCGCTGTATGTCCCGTCCGGCCTACGCCAAAGCCGTTGAGGCAGCCGGTACATTGCCTGATGAAGTGAGAATGGCTAATTTCCGAAAAGGCACCGTGGGTCTTGGCTCATAAACTACGACGAATTTTGTCCTACTAGAGGCTCCATAATACGTTTGATGTTCTATTGTCCGTCATCCGCCAGCTCTTCGGCACGGATGGCGGATATAGGCGGAGGGACAGGCATGACTGTATTTGAGACACGATCAGCAAAAGGGATTTAGTCGAATAATTCAAAAATAAATAGAATTTCCCTTGATAAGACGACTGGTCATGCTAAATAGAATTCATACACTTGTTGATAAACCCAATTTGGAGGAAGAAAGGAATGCGCGGAAAAAATCGAGAAAAGATCTTGGAGGCCGGATACAATCTTTTTTACCAAAACGGTTTTGAGATGACAGGTGTGCAGGAAATTGCCAATGCTAGCAGCGTCCCTAAAGGATCCTTCTATAATTACTTTTCCAGTAAAACCAACTTTGCAGTAGAAGTTATTGAACTTTACACCGAACGGCAGTCCGCCTATTTGCAGGAAAATCTGTTGCAAGGGGAGGAAAGTCCACTGGCCCGCTTAAGAGGTCTGTTTGAAGACTGGAAAGATCAATTTTTCCAAATGGGTGCGACGGGATGTTTGGCTGGCAATCTTAGTCAAGAACTTGCCAATCACGAAGAACCTGTTCGCATTGCTCTTCAAGCCGCATTGCACAAATTAGATAGCTATTTCGTTATTGTTATTCGCCAAGCGCAGGAAGCCGGAGAAATCTCAACAGCCATCCCCGCTGAAGAAACTGGGGCATTTCTGTATAATGGCTGGCAGGGAGCAATTTTGCGATCAAAAGTGACACAAAATACAGATCATATGCAACATTTCATCGATCTGATCTTTTCTAAAATCCTTATTTAATTATTTATCTAGAATTAAGACGACTGGTCATATTTAGGAGTTAATCTATGTCTCAACCCGAAAACCAATCCCATACCAAGATAGTTACATTCTCGGAATATGGTAGCGCAGATGTTCTACGCATCGAGAGCGAAGCCCAAACAACCCCCGGCCCCGGTGAGGTTAAATTGCGGATGTCGGCAGTTGCGTTAAACCGGGCAAATAGCATGTTCCGCGAAGGCACTTATGTGTACGAAGCGACCTTCCCATCCCGCATCGGCACCGAAGGTGTTGGAACCATTGTTGGTTTGGGGGAAGGCGTCACCGACTGGACTATGGGCCAGCGGGTCAATCTTCTTCCACCCGAGAATGAAAGCCGGGGCGGGTATGCCGCAGAATATGTGATAGTTCCAATCAGCAAGCTGTTGCCCACACCCAAAGGAATGAGCGATCGCATGGCGGCCACCGCCTGGGTCCCTTTCCTCACCCTATATCATACCTTTGTTGAACAAAAACAAGCTGCCGAAGGACGTTGGATTGTATTACCGGCAGCCAGTAGCAGCGTAGCGCTGGCGGCAAATAGACTTGCACGTCATCTAGGAGCAAAAACGATAGGTCTGACGCGAACCCGTGAAAAACAGTCTCTGCTGGAACAAGCTGGGTATGATGCACTTGTGATCTCTGGTGAAGAAAATGTCTCGACACGTATCATGGAGATTACCTCAGGCGGCGCTGATTTCATCTTCGATCCAGTCGGCGGCCCGGCCCTTGAGACCCTTGCAGCCAGCATTAAGCCAGGCGGTGAAATCAATGTCTATGGCGCCCTTGATACTGCAGCGACACCACTGCCCGTTTTTGCCTTGATGAATAGTGGGGCAAAAATCAGCTGTTACATGGTGTATGAATTATTGAATGACCCCATACGCCTCGCCAAAGCGGTCGATTATTTTATGGGCTTGTTCGAAACCGGCCAGATCGCACCGGTGGCAGACGACAACGAATTTTCCTTAACGGGAATAAGTGAAGCCTTTCGGCATATGGAATCCAACACCCAATTTGGAAAAATTATTGTGACCGTCTGACGTTGCCCCACAAATAGGGGGCCGCAGGCATCCTTATTTATTTGACCCCATAAAGGAATAAACATGACATTCGTAACCGCACTCGTGCTATTTGCCCTTCTCACTCTCGCCATGCTGGGGTTTGAGATATTTTTCACCTATGCCACTCAAGGATTTGGCTACGGCTTTTCTGCGAACAGAGGAGCCGTGGAGCGATCGCCGCTAGCCCTTCGCATCCAGCGGGCCTATCAAAACCAAGTAGAATCAGCAGCATACGGGGTTCCCGTTTTGGCCGCCGCTGCCGTGTTCGGTTTGCAAGGAAATGGGACAGAAATAGCGGCGCTTTTATTTGTGCTGGGCCGGGCTATTTTCGCGATCCTCTATTATTCAGGCATACCTTTCATTCGAGTTCCAGCCTTTCTCATGGGAACGCTCTCAACCCTCTATATCTCGTATTTTTTACTCATGTCAGCGCCTCTATAGTATCCCTCGATTGGCGTCGATGAGCTGATGCCTCCTCTGAATTAAGGTTGGATATTTTAGATCTTAATATGCAAGGGAGGCATTAGTGAAACAGGTTTCAGCTGTTAATGACGGGCTTATTATTACGGTAAAAAATTTGAAACAAACTAAAAGGTAGTTTTAAAAATAAACGTATTCTCTTGCCCCAATAAATTCAAGTTTTCCAATCACAACAATTTTGTTTGATATAAATCGACATACTTGAATTTTATATGAAAATCGGAAATGATGGCCGCCTAAAATTAATGGCTATTAGCCGAATAATATAGTGTGGAGGATACGTACTATGCGCAACCCTTTGATCAAAAAATTGTCGTTGGCAGCCCTTGCTGGCACACTTGCCTTTGGCTCACTCGCCCAGGCAGAAACCCGTGTCACTTATAAATCAGCGAAAAGTACGTCCTCTTACTACCAAATGGCCGTGCAAATTGCAGAAGCCATGAAAAAGGGATCAAACGGCGACATCATCATAACTGTTGAAGAAAGCCAAGGGTCCGTTCAAAATGTTATGGAAGCCACGGTTCGTCCCGGCAACTATGTATTTACCACGCCTCCTGTCTTGGTGAAGCTCGCAAAAGCTGGCAAGGCTATGTTTAAAGACAAAACAAATCCAAAATTTGCTGACATCCGTGCGTTATTCCCAATTCCGTCTCTCACCATGCATTTCGTGGTTCGTGCTGATAGCGGAATTAACAAATTCGAAGACCTTGAGGGGAAAACGATCTTGATCGGCAAAGGATCATTTGGTGCGCGCGAAGGTGCTAAATACCTAAAACTGTTTGGTCTTGAAGGAAAAGTAACCTTGGCCGATGTGGAACTGTCTAACGCGGTTCCAGCGCTGAAAAACAAACAAATTGATGGCTTTGTAACCGCAGGCTCCTATCCAGCGCCAAACGTTATTGAGGCTGCTGCTGGAACTGGGGTCAAAGTTTTGACTTTGTCTGAAGCGCAAATCAAGAAAACAAAGCGGACTAAGCTGGTTATTCCTGCGGGCACATATGCCGGTGTCGATAACGCCGTTAATACAACGTCCTTGCCGGTTGTTGCCTACACAACAACTAATATGGATGACGCGACAGCCTATGCGCTTACCAAAAACTATTGGGATCAAAAAGCGGCAATGGGCGGAACAAATCCATGGTGGAATGGTGTTTCCGGAAAAATGCTTGAAAATATCACAGGCAAAATTCACCCGGGCGCCCTCAAATATTACAAAGAAGCCGGAATTACTGTTCCAGCCTCTGCCATGTAATTTGTCCCCTTCGGAGTAGTAAGTATGACAGCACCGAGCCGTTATATCTGGGTAGCGCTCGGTGCTGCCTCAATTGCCTTTCATCTTGGGCTTATTTTTTCTGGCCTTGTTCCAAACCTGCTCTCGCGGCCTCTCCATATGGCATTGGCTTTACCGTGGATTTTTCTTTTCTCCGCCAAAGGCAGCTGGCAGCGTGTTACGGGGCTCCTTTTTGCCGCAGCCGGGATCGCCGCCACATGTTATATCGCGCTTAACGAAAGCGCTTTGTCCGACCAATATGGATACATCAACAGTAACCTTCAAATCCTTGTAGGCTTCACCCTACTTGTCATCACCCTTGAGATGGCACGCCGCGCCGTTGGTTGGCCTTTGCCTCTCGTGGCTTTTCTGGCTTTGCTATACGGATTTTTAGGCCAGCATCTGCCCGGTGAATTTGGCCATCCCATCATTCCCCTTCAAAGCCTCCTCGGGACACTGACCATTGCAGAAGGCGGACTTTGGGGAAAACTTACCGGCGTCTCTGTCTCCATTGTCGCAATTTTCGTCATTATGGGGGCTGTCTTGAACGCAGGGGAAGCTGGTCAGGGCTTCATGAATTTGGCAACCAAAGCCGCTGGCAGACTTAAGGGCGGGGCGGCTAAAGTCTCAACCCTATCTTCTGCCCTCTTCGGATCAATTTCAGGCTCAGCCTCCGCCAATGTCGCCTCCACCGGGGCCATAACCTTGCCCGCCATGACCCGTCTTGGATACCCAAAAGCATTTGCCGGTGCTGTTGAGGCTGTTGCCTCCTCCGGCGGTCAAATCATGCCGCCACTTATGGGGGCCGGTGCCTTTGTCATGGTGGAACTTACAGGTATTCCCTATACGGGCATTATGGGAGCGGCTCTCCTGCCTGCTATTCTTTATTTCGTTACCGTCTGGGTCGGTATTAATGCCTTTGCCCGGCGTCATGATTTAAAAGGACTTCCTGCAGATCAACAACCCGCCACCAAAGATGTGCTTATCACGACAGCCTTTTTTGCTGTTCCCTTCTTGGTGTTGCTTGAGCGTATGTTCATCGGTGGCATGACGCCCCAATATGCGGCAGCCATAGCAATCCTTGTGGCTTTCCTTTTGCTTTTCCTGAACGGTAAGCTCACCTTTAATTTGAAGCGAAGCTTGGACCGGCTAGAGAATGTCTGCCTGAATACGGGCAAACAAATTTCCATGATTGCGTCTATCATTCTTTGCGCATCCTTGATTATTGGCATTTTGGGGGCGACGGGACTTGGGGTTAAAATCACCTCCCTCATCCTCTCAGGATCAGGGGAGATGCTTTGGCCCGCGCTGCTTCTAACGGCAGGTGCCTGCCTTATATTGGGTATGGAAGTTCCCACGACAGCCGCCTATGTTATTTGTATCTCAGTCGCAGGACCTGCCTTACAGAAATTAGGCTTGGCACCGCTGCAAGCCCACCTGTTTGTTTTCTGGTTTGCGCTGCTATCCACCATCACACCGCCTGTTTGTGGTGCTGTTTTTATCGCCGCCGGAATGGTTGGGGAGAATTGGCTGAAAGTGTCCCTATACGCCATGGCGTTGGGGCTGGGCCTCTATCTCATCCCCTTAGCCCTCATTGCGAACCCCAGCTTGATTGATCTGATAGAAAATCCTGTGCTTGCAATTGCCGCCGCTTTAAAGATTGCGCTGTCTCTTAGTGCGATTTCCTACGGTGTCATTTCACCATTAAACCCCTTGTATCGTGTAGGCTTAACACTGGCTGGATTTCTGGGAATCTTTCTATTTCCTCTATAAAAAGGCCCGAGACCTTGGATTAGATAAAAATAATTTTTGAATTTTGAATTCAGAGCAGCGTATAGTTGTTCCATAACAATAAAAATGGGAGACAAAAATGCGTTGCCAACAAATCGTCGAATTTGGGAAACCCCTTGAAAGCCGAGACTATGAGACCCCCACCCCCACAGGGACAGAAGTCCTATTAAAGGTCTCTGCCTGCGGTGTGTGCCATAGTGATCTCCATCTCTGGGAGGGATATTTTGACTTAGGCGGTGGTCAAAGACTGGATCTAGCCGAACGCGGCATGAAACTTCCCTTCACCATGGGCCACGAAATCGTTGGCGAAGTGGTGGCTTTAGGGCCTGATGCAAATGGCGCACAAATTGGTGACAAACGGATCGTCTTTCCCTGGATCGGCTGCGGTGATTGCGCCCGTTGCATGGATGGTGACGAACTTCTGTGCTTATCCCCACAAACCGTAGGTGCCCGCTATAATGGCGGATATTCTGATGAAGTTATCGCCCCCCATCCCAAATATCTAGTGCCTTTTGACGGCATCCCGGCAGAGCTTGCCTGCACATATGCCTGTTCTGGCCTGACAGCCTACAGCGCCCTCAAAAAATTGAGCCACCTGAAAGCAGAAGATACCGTTGTTATCATTGGTGCCGGCGGCGTTGGCCTGTCTGCGGTGCATTTTGCCCCGTCAGTGCTTAAATGCAAGATAATCGTCGCCGATATTGACGCAGACAAACGAGACGTGGCTCTGAAATCTGGTGCCACAGCCGTTATTGATAATAGCGACCCTGACGCCGTCCAGAAGTTAATGGAAATGACCGCAGGCGGTGCGGCAGCCTCAATCGATTTTGTCGGCGCGCCTTCCTCGGCAAATTTTGGCCTTAATATATTGCGAAAAGGCGGCACTTTGATCGTTGTTGGGCTTTTTGGATCTTCCATCCCCTTATCCCTGCCAACCCTTCCCCTTATGATGCGGACAATAACCGGATCCTACGTGGGAACGCTGGCGGAGATGCATGAATTAATGGCATTAGTTCAAAAAGGCAAAGTTGCTCCGATCCCCTATACTGTCAGGCCTTTGGACGCCGCCCATCAATCATTGATGGATCTTAAAGACGGGAAGGCAACAGGTCGGATTGTTTTAACCCCCTAGTTGAGGTTTAAATTTAAGGTGACCTGAAGGGTCATTTGGATATACTCGCGCAAAAATAGTGAGTGGAGCTTGTCGTGGAGTCGTTTCTTGGGTTATTTGCCAGCGCATTTATAAGCGCAACCCTGTTGCCCGGCTCGTCAGAAGCGCTGTTAAGTTTTATGATCCTTCAGGGGACAGAAAACCCCTATATGCTAATCGCTTTTGCCACGGCGGGAAATGTGCTTGGCTCTGCCGTTAATTGGGTGTGCGGGGCCTTTCTTATGACTTTTCAGGATCGCCGTTGGTTTCCGGTATCCGGGGCACAAATTGAAAAAGCATCCCGCTGGTATGAGAAATTCGGTATCTGGTCGCTCTTACTTTCATGGGCACCCATTATTGGGGATCCCATCACCGTCATTGCCGGTATTTTGCGGGTACCCTTTTGGAAGTTCCTTATAATTGTAACCTTTGCAAAACTAGCCCGTTATTGGGTAGTGGCAGCCTTGGCCCTAGCCTGGCTGTAAAAAGGTACAAAAAAACCCCGGATAAATGACTATCCGGGGTTTACTTGAATTCAAAATCGTTACGCGATGAACGAACGAAGCCGATCTGCAATCAGGGCTTCTGCATCGCTGACAACCCGCGTGACCAACTCTTCTACCGTTGGGATGTCATGGATTAAGCCAATACACATACCCGCTGACCAGACGCCGGCTTCTTCATCCCCAGTCTCATAGACCAGACGACCGCGCTGACCACTTGCAACGGGACCTATTTCCTCAATTTTCTTACCTTCAGTTTCCATTGAAACCACCTTCTCGGACACGCTATTTGTGAACATACGAGACGTGTTGCGAAGGGTGCGGAAAATAAGCGTCGTGTCCAATTCAGAGGAAGCTACAATCTTGTCTTTGATATTCTGATGAATAGGAGCTTCCTGAGTTGCCATGAAGCGTGTTCCCATATTCACGCCATCGGCGCCCAGAGCAAGCGCTGCGGCAAGACCGCGACCATCGGCAATACCACCGGATGCGATGATCGGAATATCCAACTGATCGGCGGCACGCGGAATAAGAATAAGGCCCGGCGTATCATCTTCGCCCGGATGACCAGCACATTCGAACCCGTCAATGCTAACCGCATCCACACCCACTTTTTGGGCAGAAACCGCATGGCGCACAGATGTGCATTTATGAATAACCTTAATGCCCGCTTCTTTGAGTTTTGGCATGAAGGCTTTAGGATTGTTACCCGCAGTTTCAAGAATTTTGACGCCCGATTGAATAATCGCATCCATATATTCACCATAAGGAACAGGCTTCAATGTGGGCAGAATTGTAAAATTTACCGCAAAAGGCTTATCTGTGAGGTCACGGACCTTGTTAATTTCTTTTAACAGGTCTTCAGGGGAGGGTTGCGTAAAGGCGGTCAAGCAACCAAGTGCGCCCGCATTTGCCACAGCCGCGACTAATTCTGCACGTCCAACCCACTGCATACCGCCTTGGATCACTGGGTGCTGCACCCCGAACATTTCCGTAAATCTTGTTTTCATTATTATTATTACCTCAGGAAAAATATAACTTGCATAATAAAAGTTAATTGAAGAGACTTATTGGTGCAAGCAGTTTTTTAAGGGCGAGATACATGCAACGAAAGAACTTTACCAATTTTGATTGTGCCATCGCTCAAACCCTTGAACAAATTGGTGATTGGTGGACTTTGCTCATTTTGCGTAATGCTTTTCACCGCATGCGCCATTTCGATCAATTTCAGGAAAATCTCGGCATTCCGACCAATACCCTGTCCAACCGGCTTAAAAAGCTGACAGATTCCGGCATTATGGAACGAAAGAAAAGTAAACATGATGGTAGGTCTTTTGAATACCGACTGACAGAAAAAGGACTCGACCTCTACCCCGTCATCATCTCTCTCTTTCAATGGGGGGAGAGGTGGTATGCAAGACCGCACGGTCCCCGTATCACCTTAACCGACCGCGAGACGGGAATAGAACTCCCCCAGATGGAGGTTCGAAATACAGACGGAGATGTTCTAAAAGCCCGCGATGTAACGGCGGATTTGGGTCCCGGCGCGGGCCACACAGTGAGTGATCTACTCTATCATCATCGCCGTAAATCCTGAGGCACCTGAACTTTAAGCGCTAGGAATAACGGCAGTTGCCTCAATCTCAATCAGCGCATCATCTTCCATTAAATCCGCGACTTGCACCATCGCCATGGCCGGAAAATTTCGGCCCATTACCGTGCGATAGACGGCACCAATCTCTTTTTGCTTGGCGACATATTCCCGTTTATCAGTGATGTACCAAGTGAGGCGTACTATATGCTCAGCCTGCCCGCCGCCCGCTTCGACAACAGCCAAAACATTGCGCAGCGTCTGTTCCATCTGCTCTAAAAAGTCGTGGGTTTCGAACACTTGATCTGCATTCCAACCAATCTGACCGCCCACATAAATTACGCGCCCCTCTGCGGCCACGCCATTAGCATACCCCTTCGCAGGCTTCCAACCTTCTGGGTGAATAATTTCCTTGTTCATGATGCTTCTTTCAACACTGTATTGATGGCGCCCCGCAAATCGTCGGGCCATGGATTTGGTCGTCCAGTCTCTTTATTGATATGGACAAGGGTTAGGCTACTCTCGAACCGTTTTGTGTCCCTTGATTGGGCACAAACTTCAAGATTGAGGCTGGCACCGCCGATTTTTAGGACGGTTACCCCAATTTGTAAAATATCTCCAAGATGGCTCGGATTTTGAAAGGTTGTCTCAATGGTCACTGTGGGAACCGCGCGGTTGCGGGTGCCGTGCAAGGAGGCAAAAGATACACCGAGCCCCTCTTCAAACCACGTCTCAACCGCCGCATTTATCATTTCAAAATAACGGGGGTAGAAAACGATGCCAGCAGGATCACAATGCTGAAACAGAACTTTTTGCTGCACGATAAAATGGCTCATATCAAACGCCCAGATATCGGTTTTCAGTATCCCGGTTCAAATCAGCTGGGGGCCCCGTCCAAACAGTTTTACCTTTTTCCAAAATCACACATTGATCTGCAACAGGTAAGAGTTCCGACAATGTCTTATCCACAATCAGAATAGATTGACCCGATGCCTTTAAATCACGCACCGCTTGCCAAATTTCTTTCCGTATAACGGGGGCAAGCCCTTCGGTCGCCTCATCCAGAATGAGCAATACGGGGTTTGTCATCAGCGCACGGCCAATAGATAACATTTGCTGCTCTCCCCCCGATAAAGTGCTGGCATATTGATCATACCGTTCTTTCAATCTTGGAAAAAGCTTATGGACGCGAGCCAAAGTCCATTCACCGGGGCGCGATGCCGCCACAAGATTTTCATATACAGTCAGATTTGGAAAACAGCGGCGACCCTCTGGCACCAATCCAATACCGAGGCGTGCAATTTTGTGAGAAGGAAGTGGGCCCACATCTTTGCCGTTAAACGTCACTGTCCCCGCACTAAATTTCTCAAGGCCACAAATAGAGGCAATGGTTGTCGTTTTTCCCATGCCATTGCGGCCCATCAAAGCCACAACCTGACCTTCATCCACCGTTAAATTTACACCGTATAAGGCTTGAGAGTGACCGTAAAAGGTTTCAATAGCGGACACAGTTAAGAGAGCACTCATGTAACGTCCTCGCCAAGATAAGCAGTCCGAACAGTTGGGTTTCCGCGAATTTCGTCCACACTCCCCGTGGCAACCACTTGCCCATACACCAGAACCGAAATCCGATCAGCAAGGGCAAAAACCGCATCCATATCATGCTCCACCAATAATATGGGGGCTTGGTGCCGGAGCGTATCTAAAAACTCTGTCAGCCTTTTTGACCCCTCCGGCCCCATACCAGCCATAGGCTCATCGAGCAAAAAGGCTTTGGGTTTTAAGGCAAGGGCAATGGCGATCTCTAGCTGACGACGCTCCCCATGAGAGAGTTCAGCAGCCGGAATGTTTGCCCGATCTTGCAGATCAACCTGGGTCAGCATCTCCATCGCACCGTCGATGAGGGCTTTATCCTTCATCACAGGCTTGAAAAACCGAAAACTAGACCCTGATTTTGCTTGAACTGCCAACATAACATTGCGAAGGGCAGAAAACTCAAGAGCCAAAGATGACACCTGAAATGTACGACCAAGGCCTAACTGCGCCCTATCAGCAACCCCAAGGCCTGCCATGTCTTTTCCCAAAAAATGGATACTTCCCAAATCTGGTTGGTAATCCCCGGAAATCTGCTTAATTAGAGTAGATTTTCCCGCCCCATTAGGGCCAATTAGCGCATGTATTTCACCGGGATATAAATCCAGCGAGACGTCATCTGTCGCCCTCAAGGCCCCAAAGGACTTGAACAAGTTCTTAATCTCTAAAACGGGATCCACTTTAACGTTACCCATGACGCGCCCTCCCCGCAACAAAGCCTATAAGACCCCCGCGGGCAAATAACACAACAGCCAATAAAACAAGACCCAAGAAAAGCATCCAATGTTCCGTAAGACCGCCAAACATGGATTCAAACAAGATAAACAGCCCCGCCCCGACAACAGGACCAAACAGCCGCCCAACGCCCCCTAAAATTACAAAGATCATGATCTCACCCGATGTATGCCACGACAACATGGAGGGACTTACAAACCGATTGAGATCCGCATAAAGGGCGCCAGCAAGTCCCGTGATCATGGCAGAGACAACGAAAGTTGTTAGGCGAATTTTGAAGGGATGAATACCAACAGTGGCGAGCCTTTCATCATTTTGACGAGCCGCCTGTAATGCGTTCCCAAAGCGCGAATTTTTGAGCACTGAAATCAGAAGAATACAGAGCATTAATAAGCCAAAACAAATCAGAAAGAAATTGATTGGATCCAGGGTATTAACCCCCGGAAATTTATTTCGCACATAAATCGACAATCCATCTTCACCCCCGTAAGCGGGCCAGGAAATGGCAAAATAATAAATCATCTGCGCAAAAGCCAAGGTGATCATTATAAAATAGACCCCACTCGTCCGCAGGCTGAAAAACCCGATCAACAAGGCCGCAAGGCCGCTAACCAAAACAGCGGCAACCCAAATGATCAACATCTGCGTTGTGCCGTTAAGCTCAAAAGGGGACGACATCAAGGGCTCGTAATTTAAAGCATGACTTGCCAAAATCCCCGCCGCATAACCGCCCAAACCAAAAAAGGCCGCGTGACCGAAGGATACCAAGCCCCCAAGGCCAAGAGCCAAGTTCAAACCCACACCGGCAAGGGCAAAGACTGCAACGCGCGTTGCCAAGGTGACGTAGAATGGCTCATCCATGGCGATGGCGATAAACGGAATGACAAGCAAAGCGATAACAATGATGCCGTTAAGGGCTGTTTCTCTTTCAAATTTAACCATGAGCTGGGAAAAGACCTTTGGGCTTAACAACAAGAACAACTGCCATCAGAATGTAAATCGACATGGAAGCCAGCGCTGATCCAACAGAGGTGGCTTCAGAATTATTCATAAATAGCTGGAAGAAGGACGGAAGCAGAAAACGCCCCATCGTATCCACCATGCCAACCAGAATGGCCCCGATCAATGCACCTTTTATGGATCCGATACCGCCGATCACAATAACCACAAAGGCCAAGATCAGGACGGGCTCTCCCATGCCAACCTGCACAGACTGGAGTGCCCCGACAAGCCCGCCGGCAAAACCAGCCAGCGCCGCACCCAAGGCAAAAACGATTGTATAAAGAAGCCTTATATCAATACCCAATGCCGCTATCATTTCACGGTCAGATTCCCCTGCGCGAATTTGAATACCAAGGCGGGTTTTTGTAATCAGAAAATACAAACCAATCGCCACGAGACACCCAATAAGGATCAACGCAAAACGGTACAGAGGATATAGAAGTCCCCCTGGAAGCTCGATTGGGCCAGACAAGATATCTGGTACGTTCAAAAACAACGGGAAGGATCCAAATAGCCAACGGGTTCCTTCGGAAAAGATAAGGATCAAAGCAAAGGTTGCCAGAACCTGATCCAAATGATCCCGTTTATAAAGCCTGCGAATAACTAAAATTTCAACGACCGCACCTGCCGCCGCCGCCGCCGCTAGACTTGCGACCAGTCCTAACCAGAACGATCCTGTATAATTGGTAACAGCGGCGCACGCAAAAGCCCCAACCATATAAAGGGAACCATGGGCTAAATTGATCAGCCCCATAACACCAAAAACCAAGGTGAGACCGGCAGCCATCAAAAACAGCATCACTCCAAACTGCAAACCGTTAAGCAACTGCTCAATGAAAAGCACTGACGTCATTGTCTATACATACTCAAAATTGCGTGAAAATTGGTGGGATGCAGTTAAACCTGCACCCCGATTTTGGTCGTAGATTACATCTTACACTGTGACGCATAGGCGTCTTGATGGTTTTCCATCGCAATGCCTTCGAGTTTATTGGTGTAAATATCACCTTCTTTAACCACCTCACGCACATATATAGTCTGGATGAGATGTTGGTTATTCCCAAATTTCAGCGTACCGCGAGGGGAGGCAAAATCTGCTTTCTTAATTGCTGCACGGAAAGCGTCTGTATCTTTCACATCCGCAGTTTTCATAGCAGACAAAATCAAGCTTGCTGTATCAAAACCCTGCACCGCATAAAGGGATGGCAGGCGGCCATATTCAGCCTGAAAGCTTTTAACGAATGCTTTATTTGCAGGAAACTGCAAATCTTTTGACCAATGGGATGTGTTCTTTGCGCCAACAGCCACAGGACCAACGGCTTTCAAAATTCCCTGATCGAAAGAGAAGGCTGGACCCATAACAGGAAGATTAACACCAGATTGTGCATATTGCTTCATGAACGCAATACCCATGCCGCCGGGTAAGAAAACGAAAACACTTTCTGCACCAGATGCTCGGATTTGCGCAATCTCTGCCGCATAGTCTGTCTGGCCAAGTTTGGTATAAACTTCAGACGCAAGCTTGCCTTTATAGAAACGTTTGAAGCCGTTTAAAACATCCTTACCAGCTGGATAGTTCGGTGCCATGATAAAGGTGCTTTTCACGCCAGTCTTTGTGGCATATGCCCCCATAGCTTCTGGCAAATTATCATTTTGAAAAGACGCATTAAAGTAATTTGGGTGGCACCCTTTACCTGCAAGTTGTGACGGGCCAGCATTTGGAGAGATGTAAATCTTACCTTGGGCAACCGCATTTGGAACCACAGCCATCGCAAGATTTGACCAAATGATACCGGTCAAAATATCCACTTTTTCGCTTTGGATCATTTTATCGGCAATTTGAACCGCAAGACCGGGCTTACGGGCGTCATCTTCGATAACAACTTCCAGATCCTTGTTGCCCGCTTGTTTTACTGCCAGCATGAAGCCATCACGCACATCAATACCCAAGCCAGAACCACCACCAGACAGAGTTGTGATCATGCCCACTTTTACAGGCTCTGCCAGAGCGGTACTTGCCGCGCATAAAGATAGCCCAACGAGACCCGCCTTCAACATATTCATTTTTACCATTTTATGTCCTCCCTTATCCCTTTTGATCAAAGCATAACGCCCAAAATTATGCTTAAAGTTATAGTTTTTTGCTTATTTGGTGGCTCACTTTGCCGTCACGTCACCCCTTCACGCAACCGAAATCTTTGAATTTTACCGGTTGCGGTTTTTGGTAACGCGCTGACAAATTTGACAGATCGCGGGTATTTATAAGGGGCCAATACGGCCTTTACGTGATCTTGCAGTAATTTGACCTGCGCCTGCCCTTGATCATACCCCTCGTTCAGAACAACATGAGCCTGAACAATTTCTCCTCTATTCTCATCCGAAGCCCCAATTACCGCGCATTCCAGAACCGCATCATTGGCAAGCAAAGCCGCCTCGACCTCCGGACCTGCAATGTTATAACCGGCGGAGACAATCATATCGTCAGACCGGGCGGCAAAATGAAAATATCCGTTTGCATCCTGATAAAATGAATCCCCTGTCAGGTTCCACCCATCTCGAACGTACGTTTCCTGACGGGCATCTGCCAGATACCGACAACCCGTCGGCCCGCGAACAGCAAGGCGCCCCACGACATCCGTTGGCACTTCCTTCATTTCATCATCAAAAATTTTCGCTT
>JBALXM010000011.1:33111-44648 GCA_036960695.1 Sneathiella sp. | reverse complement strand
CGCCCCACGACATCCGTTGGCACTTCCTTCATTTCATCATCAAAAATTTTCGCTTCATAGCCCGTAACTGGCTTTCCTGTGCAGGATTTTTGAGAGTCCTCAAATCGATTGGTGATGAATATATGCAGCATTTCCGTCGCCCCAATACCATCAAGCATGGGTTTCCCGGTTTTCTCCAACCACTCGTCATATACCGGCGCGGGGAGGGTCTCCCCGGCTGATACGGCAGCTCGAAGAGAGGATAAATCCGCCCCCTCATCCATCGCCTGCAACATAACCCGATAGGCTGTTGGTGCCGTGAAGCAAATGGTTGCTTTATACGTCTCGATAATATGGATCATGTCAGCGGGGGCTGCTTTTTCAAGCAATGTCGCTGCTGCCCCGAAACGCAACGGAAAGATCGCAAGTCCGCCGAGCCCAAACGTAAAGGCCAAGGGCGGCGATCCGACAAACACATCTTCTGGGGTCACACCCAGAATTTCGCGGGCATATCCATCGGCAATGGTGAGTAAATCCCGGTGAAAATGCATGGTCGCTTTTGCATCTCCCGTGGTGCCGGATGTAAAGCCAAGGAGCGCCACGTCATCACGCCCCGTCTGCACTGCATCAAAGCGCACGGACTTGTTCAGTGCAATACGGTCCAATTCAGCATCAAAATTTGCAGTCCCGTCAAATCCGATAACATTCTTTAGAAATTTGCTGGTCTTAGCACATGTAATAATCTCATCCATCAGTCTTGTGTCACATAGGGCGAGGCTTACCTCTGCTTTATCCACAATTTTGGTAAGCTCCCCCGTCCGCAACATGGGCATACTATTGACCACCACCGCCCCGGCTTTAGTAGCTGCAAGCCAGCACGCAACCATGGCCGGATTATTCGCAGACCGAATGAGAATTCTATTTCCCGGTTTCACGCCATAATCTTCTACAAGCGCGTGAGCCAGCCGGTTTGTCCAGTCTGAGAGTTCTTTATAGGTTCGGCGACGACCATTGCCGATAAGCGCGGTATGATCACCAAATCCTCGCTCCACCATTCGGTCCGTAAGCTCTACGCCTGCATTGAGATGATCAGGGTAGTTTAGCACCCCTAAATTAATCTCTGGCCACTGGCTTTGTGGCGGGAGGTTATCTCGCGCGAAAGTATCTGTATGAGCTGTCGGTCCTAACATATCAGCCTCCCTGAACAATCTGGTTACCATAGACAGTTGGCTCGGTGTTTAAGGCTTGCCTTGCAATAACAACTTTTTGCACATCCGAAGCGCCTTCATAAATTCGCAAAGCCCGTATTTCACGATAAAGCCCTTCGACAATAGATCCCTTTCGGACCCCATCGCCTCCATGAATCTGCACCGCCTTATCAATGACATCCTGTGCCCGGTCCGTCGCATAAAGCTTCGCCATAGCGGCCTCTCGGGTCACGCGCGATGCCCCTGAATCTTTTGTCCACGCAGCCCGGTAGACAAGGAGAGCCGCGGCATCCACATCCAATGCCATATCGGCAACATGGCCTTGCACCATTTGTAAATCGAACAAAGGCGCACCGAAGAGCTCTCTATTTTGAACACGGTTGAGTGTCTCATCCAAGGCCCGCCTTGCAAATCCCAAAGCGGCAGCCCCCACGGTTGACCGGAAAACATCCAGCACGGACATGGCAAGTTTGAAGCCTTGCCCAGCTTCCCCAATCAGATTGGCCGCAGGAATTCGCATGTCTTTAAAAGATAAAGTTGCCAAAGGGTGCGGCGCAATCACTTCTATCCGCTCAGTCACACTTAAACCCGGAGTTTGGGCCGGAACCAAAAAGGCAGATAAGCCACGGGCACCCGGCGCCTCCCCCGTTCGGGCGAAAACAACATAGATATCAGCGATTCCACCGTTAGAAATCCATGTTTTCTCACCATTTAGGATATAAGCATCCCCATCACGTTCCGCTGTCATATCCATATTCGCAACGTCTGACCCTGAGCGAGGCTCGGACAAGGCAAAAGCAGACAAGGCCGTACCGGCACGGGTTGCTCTAAGCCACTCTTTTTGCTGATCACTGCCATACAAACTAATGGGTCCAGTCCCAAGTCCCTGCATGGCAAAAGCGAAATCAGCCAACCCATCATGGCGCGCCAACGTTTCACGAATAATACACAACGCGCGCACATCCAATGGCTTGGGATCATCAGGATCAATGGCGGAATAGTTAAGCCACCCTGCTGCCCCCATTTTTGCCACGAGCGAGTGACACGCCTGATCCACATCACTGTGATCAACGGGAAGGTTCTTCAAACACCAAGCGTCCAAATCCGCCGCCAGTGCGCGGTGATGATCTTCAAAGAACGGCCAATCCAGAAAGCTCTTGTCAGGCATCCTAGTTCCCCTCAAAGACAGGTTTGTCTTTTGCGACGAAGGCATGATATGCCCGATGAAAGTCCTGGGTTTGCATGCAGATTGCTTGGGCTTGCGCTTCGGCTTCGATGGCCTGCTCCAACCCCATTGACCATTCATGGTTAAGCTGTGTCTTGGTGATTGAATGGGCAAAATTGGGGCCATCGCTAATGCGCACCGCCATCTCCAACGCTGTTTTCTCTAATTCCTCAGGGGCGACCAAACGGCTGTAATATCCCCATCTCTCTCCCTCAACACCGCTCATGGAGCGTCCTGTGTATAGAAGATCCGCCGCCCTTGATTGCCCGATAATTCGGGGCAACATGGCACACGCCCCCATATCACAGCCTGCAAGCCCAACGCGGGTGAAAAGGAAGGCGGTCTTAGCCCGCTCCGTTGCAATGCGCATGTCCGACGCCATTGTGATAATGGCCCCAGCACCCACAGCAACCCCATCGACTGCCGAGATTATGGGTTTCCCGCAATTTATCATGGCCTTTACAAAATCACCGGTCATTCGGGTGAATTTAAGAAGGTCTTTCATATTCATTTTAGTGAGCGGGCCAATGATGTCATGCACATCGCCGCCCGAACAGAAATTCTCACCATTAGGCAGAAATACCACCACGTCTATATCATCGGCATAATGCAAATCGCGGAAAGTATCGCGAAGTTCCATATAACTATCAAAAGTAAGAGGGTTTTTGCGCGCCGGATTGTTCAGCTGAATAATCGCAACACGTCCCTGCATACGCCAAAGGAAATGCTTTGGCTTGAGATTTGCCATTATTGCTGTGTTCATTCGTCCCCCCCCACTGGCTTACTCGCCGTTATTTTTAAATCTAAAATACCACAAATAAGATCCGCATCTTCTGCGTTAATCCCATCCAATAGCTCACTAATCCACCCTTGATGAACTTCAGCCATTTCAGCAAAATCTTGCCGGCCCTTGGCTGTTAGGCGCACTTTCATCGCTCGCCTGTCATTGGGAATGGGTGTTCGCTCCACCATGCCTTCCCCAACCAGCCTTTCGATAATGCCCGTCACATTCCCGTTGGAAACCATCAAGGCTGAAGAGAGTTCACTCATTTTCAGACCTTCCGCTTGCCGGAAAAGGGCAGCGAGCACATCAAATCTGGGAAGCGTGGATTTGTATCGGACCCGCAACCTCTCCCTAAGCTCTCCCTCAATAGAGCGAGAAACCCGCAAAAGTCGCAGCCATACGCGTAAGCGCAGCTTATCGGTATCTGATGTCTTGTCTGAGGTACGCATATCTGTATTCATCTCTATTAAATTTCGCCGCCAGATAAGGAAATGGCCTGCCCGGTAACTGAGGAGGATGCATTTTTACAAAGCCAAAGAACAGTTTCTGAAATCTCATCCGGTTGAATAAACCGGCCCATTGGATTGCCCCGGTTGAGCGCGGATCTGGCATCCTCATCACTCATACCGGTCTCCCCCATTATCTTGGCAATTGATTGTTCAAGCATAGGGGTTTCCGTAAATCCGGGACAAATGGCGTTCACTGTGATCCCCGTTTTGGCCAATTCAATAGCTAAAGATTTCGTAAGACCAACAACCCCATGTTTAGACGCACAATAACTGCTCACATAGGGATAGCCCTTAAGACCCGCTGTCGATGCGATGGCAATCATACGACCCCACCCGGCCTTCTTCATCGGCGCAAGGGTCGCCTGATAAGTATTAAAAACACCGCCTAGGTTTATATCCATGGTTCTGGACCATTGTTCACTGGTCATTTTGGCAAAAGGGACACTTTCCGCCATACCCGCATTGGCAATCACAATTGAGAAATCCCCGCGCAGTGACGTCGCATCGCGGACCATGGCCTGCATCTGCGCCAAATCTGTCACATCAGCGGCAACCCCATGAATATTCGGGTGTTGGTCCGCAACCGCCATCAACCTATCAGCGCGCCGCCCGGTGATGGTGACAAGGATGCCCTGATCTGCCAATTTAAGGGCAATATCAGCACCAACGCCAGAGCCGCCACCCGTAACCAATGCATGATGTTGTTGTGTCATACTATCTTATACCTTCATCTGGGGTGTCTCATCCCGAGAAGCCAGCCGTCTCATTTGATCAGCGCCAGGACCATAAGGATCGGGCCAATTTGTCTGCTCATCCCCCAAAGCCGCCGCCGCATGCAGCGTCCAATAGGGGTTGGATAAATGGGCGCGGGCAAGACAAACCAAGTCCGCGCGCCCAGCCAGCAAAATAGAATTCACATGATCTGGCTCATAAATATTTCCCACTGCCATGGTCGCCATATGCGCTTCGTTTCGGATGCGATCTGAAAATGGGGTTTGGAACATACGTCCATAGACAGGTTCTGCTTTTTTTGATGTCTGTCCTGCTGACACATCACAAATATCAACACCAGCTTGTTTCAGAATCTTAGCAATCTCGACGGCATCTCTAGGGGTAACCCCCTCATCTCCAACCCAATCGTTAGCAGAGATCCTAACCGAGATAGGTTTATCCTCTGGCCAAACCTCCCTTACCGCCTCAAAAATCTCTAACGGGTAACGCATGCGATTTTCTAGGCTACCGCCATACTCATCAATCCGATTATTGGTAAGGGGTGTGATAAAGGAAGAGAGAAGATACCCATGGGCAAAATGCAGCTCAATCATATCAAATCCTGCTTGTTCTGCCCGAACTACGGACGAGACAAACTGATCCCGAACCATATCCATATGATCGCGGGTCATGGCGACAGGAATTTGGTTATTTTCAGACCAAGGAATGTTGGATGCGGATAAAAGGGGCCAGTTATCAAGCTTCAAAGGCGCATCCATTTCCTCCCAACCGAGCTGGGTGGAGCCTTTAGCGCCGGAATGTCCAATTTGCGCGCAGATTTTTGCCTCCGACTCCTCATGGACAAAATCAGTAATTCGCCGCCAAGCCGTCACATGATCATCAGAATATAATCCAGTACATCCCGGTGTGATACGCCCTTCGGCGCTCACGCATGTCATCTCAACATAAACCAGACCCGCGCCCCCTTTGGCCCGTTCACCATAATGAACAAGATGCCAATCGGTGGGGCAGCCGTCCACAGCCTTATATTGAGCCATTGGTGACACAACGACGCGGTTTTTAAGGGTCATACCGCGTAATGTATAAGGGGCAAACATCGGAGCCCGTTTTAAGCGTTTTTCTTCTGCCCCAGCATTTCCTTGAAACCAGCTTTCTGCAGATTCTAACCACTTAGAATCCCTTATACGCAAGTTTTCATGAGATATTCTCTGGGATCTGGTCAATAATGAGTAATTAAACTGAACAGGATCGAGTTCCAGATACCGCTCCACCTCTTCAAACCATTCCAAGGAATTACGCGCGGCGGATTGCAGCCGCAATACTTCTAACCGTCGCGCTTCTTCATATTTATCAAAGGCGGACTGCATTGTGGGTTCTGTATGGAGATATTCTGCAAGCGCAATAGCACTTTCCACTGCAAGCTTGCTGCCCGATCCAATAGAGAAATGGGCACTGGCTGCCGCATCCCCCATCAAAACTAGGTTTTCGTGTGACCAACGCTCACATAAAACACGGGGGAAATTAATCCAGGCAGACCCTCGAATATGACCGGCATTAGTCATAAGTTTATGGCCGCCTAAATGCTTAGCAAAAACCTTCTCCAAAATTGCGATGGATTCTTTTTGGCTTAAATCAGCAAAGCCGAAATTGGCATAAGTCTCTTCCGTACATTCAACAATAAAAGTGGCTGTATCTTCATCAAATTGATATGCATGGACCCAAATCCATCCCTTATCGGTTTTCTCAAAGATAAAGGTGAAGGCATCATCAAATTTTTGATGAGTACCCAGCCAGACAAACTTGCATTTACGCATATCAATATCAGGCTTGAACACATGTTCAAATTGGGTTCTGGCTTTGGAATTGAGACCATCGGCGGCGATGACCAGATCATAATTCGCCATATAGTGATCAATATCTTCGGCCTCCGTTTCAAACTGAAGGTCTACACCAAGCTCAATAGCCCGTGCCTGCAACAAAGTCAGCAGCTTTTCCCGGCCAATTCCGCAAAAGCCATGGCCCGTCGACACGGTACGCACATCTTTATGCACAACGGCAATATCATCCCAGTAAGCGAAATGCTTGCGGATTGAAGCGGCACTGATCGGATCATTATCATGTAAGTTATCAAGGGTCTCATCGGACAGAACAACACCCCAACCAAATGTATCATCGGGTTTGTTCCGCTCAAGAACCGTAATCTCATGAGAGGGATCTCGAAGTTTCATGCTGATGGCGAAATACAGACCGGAGGGCCCACCGCCTAAACAGATAACTTTCATGGCACACCTTATTTTTTGTTTTCTAATAAAACAGTGGCAGAGAACAAAATATATTTCAAGCATAAAAGTTTAAGTTTAAAATATATTTTTGTTATCGACTTTTTCAACCACCAAAATTGGTTTCCAGTTACTGGCTCTGATATCGTCCCTTTAATTAAACTAGTTTTGTAGTTGTAATTTATTTTTTCTGCGTTATATATTTCAATAACAACCTATATAACTAGATATGTGGTGATAATATGAATTCCTCTAATACCCTACCTGATCAGAGCAGTTTTTCGCCTTTTCGGCGGATGATCCAACCGTTCAAACAGCTTAGCGCCCCTATTGTCATGATACTGGGAATTCTCGGAACGACAGCTGTTCTCAATCTCGACCAAACGATAGCCAGCATAGAATTCACGGCGAGTGCTTTGCTCAGCATCCTACCTTTTCTCATCTTATCTGTGGTTATTGCTGCAGGTCTGAAAGCCAGTGGTGCCGATCAGATTGTCGCCAAAGCATTTGAAGGTCGTCCCCTATATGCTGTTGCAATTGCCTCAATATTTGGGGCTCTCTCCCCATTTTGCTCCTGCGGCGTCGTCCCACTTGTTGCAGGTCTGCTAGCTGCGGGCGTCCCCATTGCCCCAGTCCTCGCCTTTACAATTGCCTCCCCCATTATGGACCCAGAAATGTTTATTGTGACCGTCGCCGGTCTTGGGTTTGAAATCGCGGTGGTAAAAACCATCGCCGCCATCATGATGGGGCTGCTAGCTGGATATTCGACCTTGCTTATTTCCCGCACAGGATATTTGAAGGATGCTTTAAAAACCATAGCGCAACCAACATGCTCCAGCGGAGCTCCAACTGAAGCCCAACCAATCCAGTGGTCGTTTTGGCAAACTAAAGAGCGCCTACAAAGCTTCTGGCGACAAGCAGGGAATTCAGGATGGTTCCTAGGCAAATGGATAACCTTCGCCTTTTTACTTGAAAGCCTTATGGTTGCCTACATTCCGGGTGATTTAGTGGCGAGCTGGCTTGGCGATAATAATCCCTATGCCTTGCCCCTTGCTATGGTCGTCGGTGTCCCTGCTTATTTAAATGGGTATGCCGCCATTCCGTTAGTACGCGGCTTGCTCGATTTAGGGATGTCACCGGCAACAGGGCTAACCTTTTTACTGGCAGGCAGTGTCACCAGTATCCCGGCCGCGATTGCAATCTGGACTCTCGCCAAACCTAGGTTATTCGCGCTTTATCTGGGATTTGCGGCAGCGGGCTCGTTATTGTCTGGTTTTGCCTATATGGGATGGCTGTCTTTAATGCAATAGATGTCACTAACAGAGGCTTTTTAGTCATCACTGAAGTAAATATACATGCTTAGAACCATATCGACCAAGTTTCCATCTGTCGCCAACGGCAGGTGGACTCTCTCGAGATTTGCAAAATCAGTTCGAAAGGACACGCTGCCCTCACCTAATCGGTAGATGGGAAGCCCCGTTTCCGCAACTTCGGCACGATCTAAATGAGGAAATTGAGTCTCAACGCCTGGTATAATCTCATCGAGATATTTGCCAGTTCCTTCTTGTTCGATATTGAAGGTAATAGAAGTTCCCATAACGCGATATCTAAATCGAAATGGATTTCTCTCCACATCAACCAAGGCCAGATTGGGGAGGCATAACGGAATATCAGAGGGATCAAAGTCTGCGCGCGCAGGGAGCCTGGATTTCGGGTGAATTTTCAAATAATAATCGAGTAAATTGATTAATCGCGCATCAACAGCGATATCCCGAATGCGGGTAACTTCTTCAAAATTTTTCTGTGAAATTTCACTCATGCCGGTTTCGATATAAACTCTTTTATTCTACCTTTTAAGATTTGGCCTATTATCCACCCACATGCAAGGAATTAAGGAACAAGGTACAAAAAAATCTTAGTTGATAATGGTAGAACCGGCAAAATTAAATTTTGCCGGTTCTACGAATAAAAATGTTAGGCAACACGAACTTCTTGCAAAAAGGATTCAATATCCTGCTTAAGATTGGTTGAAAGTTCATCCAATCGAATAGAGGCTGATTGTACCTCTTCGGCAGCAACACCCGTTTCCCCGGCTTTAACAGAGACTGTCCCGATTTTTTGACTTACTTCAGTCGTCCCATCAGACGCTTCCTGAACATTTCGAGAAATCTCGTTCGTCGCGGCGCTTTGCTCTTCAATCGCAGAAGAGATCCCAACAGTGGATTCCCGAATAGTTGAAATCACATTATCGATGTTAGAGATTGCAGAAACCGCACTATTCGTAGCTGTCTGCATTTCATTAATCTGTGCCGCAATTTCTTCCGTTGCCCGTGCTGTCTGTGTCGCAAGACTTTTCACCTCGGATGCCACAACAGCAAATCCTTTGCCTGCGTCCCCGGCCCGCGCCGCTTCAATTGTCGCATTTAATGCCAGAAGGTTAGTCTGACCCGCGATATCGCTAATCATACTGACAACTTCGCTAATCTTTTTCGCAGTATCGGCGAGGACGGATACCGAAGTTGTACTATTGGCAGCTTCGACAACGGCTTGCTCAGACACCTTGCTGGCTTGTTGAACCTGGCGGCTAATTTCATTGATAGAAGATGTTAGCTCTTCTGCCGCCGCTGCGACCGTTTGTACATTTCGAGAGGCATCGTTGGAGACACTAGCAACTCCTTCGGCAAGTTCTCTTGAATCGCCCGCAGTTGTGGACATTGAGTTTGCTGTTGTTTGTAAATCGCGGGTGGCCAGTGAGATTGTGGATAGAACGTCAGATACCCGTTTCTCAAATCCCTCGATTAAGGTTGCTACTTTTTCAGCTCTTTGTTGTTTTTCGGCGTTCTCTGCATGCTCTCTAGCCCGTTCGTCAGCCGCATGTTTTTCTTCGGCTTCTCGCGCTTCACGCTCTTGTTCAGCTTGACGCTCGGCGCTCTTCTCAGCTTCAACTTTCAAGCGTTCCTGCTCAATGGCATTTTCTTTAAACACTAAGACAGCCCGCGCCATTTCACCGATTTCATCTTTCTGGTCATCAGCCGTTATTTCAACGGTATGATCACCCTTTGCTAGGGTAGCCATAACATTAGTTAAGGCCGAGATCGGTCCCTTAATCATACGGGTCATGAAAAATGTTACAAAGGCTGCAATAAAAAATGCAACAACACTAATAACGATAAACTGCATAATTACGGCATTACCATCTTCTACAGCCGCTTCATAGGACGCCTTGCCATCTGCCATCCACAACTTCACAAGTTGATTTATAGTTTCGATAAGAATAGCGAACTCACCATCGGCACCGACCATCATGACAACTGCCGTTGATCCATCGATTTCAGACATTTCTACTACAGTCATGGAAACTTCGCCGTAAGAAGCCAGCTCAACTTTCATCTTATTGAGCAAACCAAGCTCTTCTTCTAAAAACGTGCCATTCGCGATGAAATCATCAAGGCTTTTAATTGTGCCCGTCAGTGTCTTGGTGATACTTTCACGTTGCGCTGCAAGTTTTTCTTCTTCAACACCCGCGTTGAGTTGGGAGATCACCCGAAACAGGCTTGCATTATAAGCTTGTAAGTTTCCCTGAAAACGAAGGGCTGCCCCTGTTTTCAAGTTTGCTTGTTTATCTAGGGATTCTAAGGCGCGATGTTCTGCATTAAATCCATTTATTGCAACGACTCCAAGGACAATTAACGCCACTACGAAAATCATCGGTGAAATAAACAGTTTGGTAGAGACCTTCAGATTTCGCAGGTTCATTAACTTTGTCCTTTAACTACTTACTTTTAATATCGTTTGAGTTGGGGCAGTACTCACGGGAGCACTGCCCCTAAAAGCGTTCGGAATTTTATTCGTAATAACCAATCATCAGCGCGATATTACCAACAGCATGAATCATTGAATTCTTTTGCGCAATTTTTTTGGTTTCTGGATGTGGCCATTTATAATCTACCCAACCTTCACCATCGCTTTTCGCCACTTTCAGCATTTCAGCAACAAATGCTTTTCCGTTTGTATCTTTGAGTTTAGTAAGGTTTTTACCAATCAATTTTGCATTCACGGCATGAAATTCCGTAATACCGCTGTCAATGTTAAAGGCAACGACATAATATTCACCCTTATTATAATCACCGTCTTTAACGGCAAAATCTTTATAAGCTTGCTCCGCCCCTTTGGCTTCGTAATGCGCAACAACTTTACCCATCATTTCGGTCACAACAGCTTTTTTGTCTTCAGCATTAGCAAGACCTGAAAATAACATGATGCAGAATGCAAGACCGAGTGAAATACTTCTAAACATAAACAGACTCCTAGAGAGATTAATTCTTTTTTCCTAACTTGCATATGAAGCGAATAATATTAACAGACCACTAACTTGACCAAATAAAGGTACTTTCCCCATAATTTATTGTCTAATTTAGCTAAATAGTTCAACAAAACTCAAAAATAGAAATTCTAACCTTCGACAAAACACGCATAACTACTTTAGAATTACAATAAACACACGATAGGCGATTTAATGCGCATTTTTAAAAATAACTTGGTTACAAATGCTCAAGAGCCGACCACTCTCGAGCAAGGTATTCTCGATCATGTCATTATTGGTGCTGGTTTTGCGGGAATATGCATGGGCATAAAACTGCTAGAGAAAAAATGCACCAATTTTATCATTCTTGAGAAGGAAGCTGGCGTAGGAGGAACATGGTACAAAAACACCTATCCCGGTGCTGCCTGCGATGTTCCCTCTCATTTTTATTGTTATTCATTTGAGCCTAACCCCGACTGGTCACAGATTTATTCATCTCAACAGGAAATTCAGGCTTA
>JBALXM010000011.1:26088-33011 GCA_036960695.1 Sneathiella sp. | reverse complement strand
TCATTGGAAGTGCTGCAAGTGCCGTTCAAGCTGTACCGGAAATTGCCAAAACCGCTGCCACCGTAACCATGTTCCAGCGTACCCCCAATTATGTAGCCCCAAGAAGCAACAAATCCTATTCAGATAAAGACAAAGCCGCGTTCAGTCGATCAGCATTAAAAAGGCGACTAACGCGATGGGGCTATTTTTGGCGGTTCGATGGTCTTCTATTCCCACTTTTCAAGAAAAGATCCGCCTTCCGCACCCGTGCAACCAAAGTCATTCTGAATCATATGCGAGGCATAATCAAAGATCCAATTTTACGGGCAAAATTAACCCCCGAGTATGAACTTGGATGCAAACGTATTCTAATTTCAGACGATTTCTATCCAGCGCTCAACCGCGAGAATGTCTCTGTTATCACGGACGGTATCGATCAAATCACAGAAAATGGGGTCCAGGATAAAACTGGAAAACATCACCCGGCAGAGTGCATTGTCCTTGCTACCGGTTTCAGCCTTCTTGATCAGATGACATCCTTAGACATACGGGGCATTAATGGCAGACAACTGACAGAAATTTGGCAAGACAGACCGGCAGCCTATCGCGGGGCGCAAGTCGCAGGCTTCCCCAACCTGTTTTTTGTAACCGGGCCGAATACAGGTGTGGGATCAACCTCTATCGTCTTTATGATTGAAGCGCAGATCCATTACATTTTGCAATGCGTCAAGGAAACAGGTCAGGACAAATTATTGGATGTAAAACCTGAAGCGGTTGAGGCCCACAACAAAACCATACAGAAAGATCTGGGCGGGATGGTGTGGTCCACGGGGTGCAATAGTTGGTATAAATCCGCCGACGGGTTCAACTATACCCTCTATCCTCATCGTGCGTCCAAATTCAGGTCAGAGCGTCGCCGTGTGAAGAGAAGTGATATCACTCTCACCGATCGCATCCAGAGCAGGTAAGTCCTCACTAAGCATAAGAAGCTCATGCCTAATGTCGTCAGGATTTTGAAGACGTCGGATACGCGCAAACAACTCATTGGATTCGTCATACGTCCGACCCACTAGCTTGATCCATTGTTTCAGGCGGCCAGCTTGACGGATTGAAGCGCCTTCCATCTCCTCAATAAGGATACGATACTCAAGAAGGAGCAATAGCATCTTCTTCCACGAGAATCGCTCTGCTTGCACTCCTGCTATTTCAAGACCTAAGCTTGGCCGGGCAATTACGCCTCGTCCAACCATAAAATGCGTGCAGCCACTAATTTTTTTGCACGCTTCATAATCCTCTTTTGTCCAAATCTCTCCATTTGCCACAACCGGGATTTTAAGCGCTTCTCGTATAGGCGCTAAATACTCCCAATGAGCGGGCGCGCGATATCCTTCAAGTTTGGTTCGTGCATGCACAGTCAATTTGGACGCCCCTGCACTCTCAATAGCTTGGGCATTTTCCAAACAAAGGGTCTTATCGGCAAAGCCCAGTCGTATTTTAGCGCTTACCGGAATAGTATCTGGAACAGCACGGCGAACGGCCGCCACAATGTCGTGCAACCGCGTCGGCCATTGCAACAAGGTAGCTCCTGCGTCATGTCGGTTTACGGTTTTGGCGGGACAGCCAAAATTAAGATCAATACCCAGCGCACCAAGAGAGGCGACAAATCCAGCATTTTCAGCAAGGAGTGCGGGATCACCGCCCATTAGCTGCACATGAACGGGAACGCCCGCGGCTGTACGTCCGCCCATGAGTAATTCAGGACAGAATTTATGAAAAGTTGAGGCCGGATGCACATTCTGACTAACCCGGACAAATTCAGATACACATAAATCAAACCCGCCAATACGGGTCAAAATATCGCGCATATAAATATCAACAACCCCCTCCATAGGGGCAATGGTCAAAGTCATGGTTCGTTATGGCTCTACTTGGTTCATCTGAACTGCCCTATAGCACATTTTTAAAGCCCACTGCTTTTTAATTGAGTTGTCACAATTAGGTGTTACATAGGTAGAGAAAACAAAATGAAAAAATTGAGAGTGACCACAGGGGTCACTAGGAAAAAGGATAAGAAAATATGAGTGGGTTTCTCGCCAACGTAAAAAATGGACATGGCGCAGCACGCAATCTTCAGGAATTCACCGACGCCGAAAAAGCCGTTGACGCAATTGAGGTAATCTATAACGAAAATGCAGAAAAAGTGAAAAAACGCTTTGCTGAATTTTCTGCAGGGGACAAAGAAAAACCTCTGGATACAGGTTACTATCCCTATCTTGGATTATCAGTTACAGCAGGCGATATCAACCTGAGCAGCAGCTTGGCTTACGGAAATATCCATGCAGCGGGCTCTTTTGGTACGACACTTACACAGCCAAAACTGTTTAGAAGTTACTATCTTGAACAGATAAATCTAATTTTGAACAATCATAACAAACCGGTTGTGGTCGGTTTAAGCGATCGCCCGATGCCGCTGCCTTTTGTGATCGAACAAGCGTCATCCAGTGTATCGGGAGATGACGTTCAAACGCTGCAGTCGATCTTTCCCATGCCCGATCTTGCCAATATTCACGATAATATTGCTAATGGAATTTACGAGCCGGTAAGCGGAGAACCTCTCCCCTTATCTCTGTTCACGGCGGAGCGCGCAGACTATTCTCTTCTGCGCTTGTCTCATTATACCGGAACGGCTCCTAAGCATTTTCAACGGTTTGTTCTTTTCACCAATTACCAGCGCTATGTGGATGAATTTATCGAGTATGGCAGAGATCAGGTGGAAAATGGATCTGAATATCGCGCGTTTGTGGAACCGGGAAATGTTGTGACAACCAATCCAGATTTAACAGATACAAAACCGAGCGGAACCGCGCCACAACATCTGCCGCAAATGCCAGCCTACCATCTGGTGCGCGACAAGCACGAGGGGATAACCCTTGTAAATATTGGTGTTGGACCCTCCAATGCAAAGACCATAACCGATCATCTAGCCGTAATCCGCCCCCATTGCTGGCTTATGGTTGGTCATTGCGGCGGCCTTCGGAGAACTCAGCATTTGGGTGATTATGTTTTGGCCCATGCCTATGTTCGAGAAGATCATGTGTTGGATCAAGACTTACATCCCTCTGTCCCCCTGCCAGCTATTGCGGAAATTCAAGTTGCCCTGACAGAAGCCGTGGCAAAAGCGGCCGAGACCGATATTGATGGATCACACTTAAAAGAGCATTTTAGAACAGGAACTGTCTACACCACCGATGATCGGGATTGGGAGCTTCGGCATAAAGAACTTGCCATGCGTTTCAACCAGACCCGAGCCATCGCAATCGACATGGAATCAGCCACAATTGCTGCCAACGGCTACCGGTTGCGGGTTCCTTATGGCACGTTGCTTTGTGTATCCGACAAGCCCCTTCATGGAGAGATAAAACTTCCCGGTATGGCGAACAAATTCTATCAAGATAGGACAGCCAAACATCTTCGAATTGGCATTGAAACCCTCCGCTCACTCCGAGAAAAGGGGGTTGAAAGCCTTCATTCCCGCAAGCTCAGAAGTTTTGACGAGCCAGCTTTCCGTTAAACTGAGTTCAAGTGAGGCACAATCAGTTCTGCCAATTGATCACATAGGGATGGGGATAAATCATGCCCCATTCCTGAGACCAATTTGAACGATGCGCCGGAAATGTGGTCTGCCACATCACGGCCACCACTTGCAGGTACCAAAGGATCATCTTCGCCGTGGATTACCAAAGTAGGGACCGCGACCTTGGATAACATCTGACGGCGGGGTTTCGCAGTTGAGACCGCCGCCATTTGACGCATAAATCCTGTAGGGCAATAACTTCTGTCAAAGCAGGCTTCAATATGGGCTTGCAGTGCGGATCTATCCCAACGGAAACCGGGGCTGCCAATTGTATCATTTACCTTCAGCCCGAATTCAACGATGTCTTTTTTGTCCTGACTTGACGGGGCTGATACCAGCACTGCCATAATTTCTGGGTCCGCTTGCGGCAAACTGGGATCACCTGTTGTTGACATGATAGACGTTAGGCTCAAACATCTTGATGCATGATTAGCGGCCAGAATTTGAGCAATCATACCCCCCATAGACATGCCGACAATATGTGCTTTATCAATGGAAAAGGCATCCATAAGCCCGATGACATCTGCCGCCATATGGGACAGGTCGTAGGGCACGTCTGGAGTGCCACCGGCCATCTTTTCCTGGATGATTGCCCCTAGATCAGGCAGTCCTTCTTCTTCCAGTTTTTGAGACAAACCAATATCCCGGTTATCGAACCGGATGACTTGATAACCAGCCTCCACCAGTTTTTCCGCAAAACTTAAGGGCCAATCAATTAATTGAAAGCCAAGGCCCGCAATTAGGAATACAGCAGGGGCAGAGGGAGACCCAATGCGTTCGGCCTCCAATGTGATGCCATTGACTTCTATCTGCGTCACGTGCTCGCCCCTTTTTTATTGATGTGTTTTCATAGGCTTGCCATAGATATCAAGAGCACGCCAAACAAAAAAAGCGGATCACAAGGACCCGCTTTTTTCAAATTCACTTAGTACAGATTAAGAAGTGGTTTTGATCCAATCTTCAATCTGTCCTTTTGGTGACGCACCCACTTTTGTGCCCGCAACTTCACCGTCTTTAAACAGCATCATTGTTGGAATGCCGCGCACGCCATATTTAGTTGGCGTGTTAGGGTTTTCGTCAATATTGATCTTTGCGATCGTTATATTTTCGCCCATTTCGTTAGAGATTGCTTCTAAAGAAGGCGCGATTTGCTTACACGGACCACACCATTCCGCCCAGAAATCAACCAATACCAAGCCTTCGCTTTTCAGCACGTCCTGGTCAAATGAAGCGTCTGTTACATTTGTTGTAGCCATTATATCCTCGTGTCACGCAAAAAATTAGGGCGAATCCACAAAATGATCCGCCTTTTCTATTATTAATAGTTAGCTACGGAACCCGCCTCCGTCAAGTGATGGGTCGCACATCATTTCTCGGGCAAGGTCATCAAATGAGGCCCATCTGTCCATAACAGACCGCATTTAATACGTTTTTCGGGATACATTAATTTTAACGCATCTCGATAAATTCCCATCTGACGAATGTAAAGGGCTGGTACATCTTCGATTTTAGTGGGGGATGGGCGATTAGTTTTATAATCGATAATTTGAATTTCATCGGGCCCAATAAGCAATCTGTCTATTTGCCCCGACATGATTTGATTACCAAAAAAACCAGTCAGCGGAACTTCGGCCAAGCTACCCGGACCAAATATTTCTGAGAATTCTGAATGGTTTAAAACCGCCAGTGTCTCCGTCAAAATTTGCCTTTGTTGGGCCTCTGACAAGCCGTGAGCTGGCCGCGCCAACCATTTTTCAGCGACAGCTTCTCTCTCGTTTTCAACGACGGAAGGGAGACTTTCCAGAAGCCTGTGAATAAGAATTCCGCGATGATAGCGTTGCCCCTCATCACCGCCAATTGGGGATCTCACCGCAGGCTCTTCCTCCTCCCGCGATGGGGTTAGGGGCTGGGGCGGAAAGGGCTCCTCTGCTGGCAGGGTCAGCGCCCAGTCTGGCAGAGATACTTTCCCCTGAATTTCTTGCCCTAAATCATCTGCAGGCTCCGCAACAGCCTCTGTATTTATCCGGCGGCGGGCAACGTCACCCCACGGGAGCTCCACCTCTTCCAGACGATCAGCATACTCTTCACCAAAGGCATTATCGACCAGATCATACCAGCATCCTTGAGACCGCTTTTTCTTGCCTTCCCAGCCGCAAATATACAATCGGTCCTCTGCCCGGGTCAGTGCCACATAAAGCAGACGCCGTTTTTCTTCCGTCTGACGATCTTTTATGGCCGTTCTGGCTTTAGTAGTTTGGCTTTCATCATATTCGGTCCGCACCGGCCACAATGGGGCTGGTACTTTATCATCAGACCAGAATATTGTGGTCCCGCCGGGCACTCGGCTAGCTTGGCAGGTATCGGGCAAGATGACTATGGGCGCTTGCAGTCCTTTGGATCCATGAACGGTCAGCACACGAACCTCGTTGCGCCCCTGCTCCATATCTCGTTTTACTTCAGCGCCCCCGGCCTCCATCCAATGAAGGAATGCTTGCAAGGACGTGGCTTCCGTCCGCTGATACCCCAAAGCCAAGGATAAAAACTCATCAATCGGATCTGCGGCTTCCTCGCCAAGGCGCGCCAGTAATTTTTTCCGGCCCTGGGATTTACCCAAAATCTCGGCAAAGAATTCATAAACCGGTACGAAATCGGCCCGCGCCAATTGCGCGCGGAGGAATTTCGTCCCTTCATCGAAAATGGGAAGACCGGGTTTATTGGCGCGCAGTGCCCGCCAGAGACTGCCTGATCGTTTATACGCTAAGGAAAAAAGTTGATTATCGTCACATCCCACAAAGGGGCTTTTCAAGATAATTGCCAAATTCAAATCATCATCGGGTTGCAACACAAATTTGCCAAGGGCGATTAAATCCATCACCGCCAGTTGTTCAGTGAGAACCATTCTGTCCGCGCCCGCCACAGGGATATTGGCCTGTTTAAGGGCCCGCACCATGGCTTCAAAAAACATATTCCGGCTTTGCACCAATATCATGATGTCCCGCGGTTCAATTTTTTTACCGTTAGATCCAAGCCGCTCCTTGGTCGCCAGCCATCTATTGATCTGGGCCGCAATGTTTTTGGAAAGCTGAGCTGCCGGGGATGTCTTAATCCCCTGATCCACGGGGATTTCCCATGGGTCCTGTTCTTCATGTTCGGGATGTTTAACCGTAGGCCAGATTTCCGTGAAGCCGGCTTGACCTTCCCGGAAAACAAAATGTTCTATTGATGATTTTTGCGCCGTCAGGCCAGCGCGTGCCTCTGCGTGAGAGAACACATCATCCACCAGCCCGAGGACGGCCCCAGTGGACCGAAA
>JBALXM010000011.1:7664-25988 GCA_036960695.1 Sneathiella sp. | reverse complement strand
ACGCTGGAAAAATCTTTCTCATTCACATGAGAACTTACAATACGAAGCGCTGCCCCAAGTGAGGCCTGATCCACCGATTGGCTCATGATCAACAAGCTATCGCGAGCCGCCTCCATAATCTCTTCAGCGGTGCGTTCTTCCATCACCTGAAAATTGGGGGCCACCCCAGCTTCCAGCGGAAAACGGCCCAAAATAGACTCGCAAAAAGAATGAATAGTCTGGATTTTTAGGCCGCCAGGCGCATCCAAAACACTGGCAAATAATCGCCGCGCCCGAACCTGCTCATCATCAGACGGCATGCGACCCATCAAATCTTCAAGATTATTGGTCAACGTCATATCGTCCATGACCGACCAATCTCCCAGCATACCGTTCAGGCGGTTGGCCATCTCTGCCGCTGCCGCCTTGGTAAAGGTAATACAGAGAATTTTTTCAGGACGGGTACCCGTCAACATCAAACGAAGAGTGCGATCTACCAGCACCCGAGTTTTACCGGATCCTGCCGATGCGGACACCCATACGGATTGTTTGGGATCTGCGGCTTTTTGCTGCTGCGCAATTCCTTGGGTAGCGCGAGGGGAGAAAATTTTACTCATCATTTCCCCCACTGGACCATTCTTTAACCCGTGCCAAATGTTCATAATCGTTGAAACGATCTTCAAATTCTGGTCGGGGTTTTGTCAGATAGGGCGTCGATTCCTGATCAAATTGCGCGATTAACCTTTGCAATCCTTCGTAAGCTGCGACAGCCAACTCTTCGGCGGGAATTTTTTTAGACGCGGTGCGGAATTCACCGGCAGGGCTACTGCCACTCAACCGAATATAAGCCAGTTCAATGACCTTGGCAGGCGCCAAACCTTTGAACCCACTCCGGGCAGCCATAGCGGCCTCCAACGCCAATTGCGGCGACACGCCACTATCCACTTCTTTTAAGGACGGCGGCGATCCTGTTTTATAATCGAGAATTGAAATCTCTCCCGCGCTGTTGCGATCCACACGGTCCGCCGTACCAGACAAGGTGAACAGACCGGCTGGTGCTGGAATATCAATAACGCCCTTTTCCTCCACCAGCGCGGTTAGAAAATTGGACCGTCGATCCGTCTCGAACACCACAAACCACTGAGCTATTCTCTCGAACCTTGGCCACCAAAAAGCCCAAACAGCGGGGTAGGAAAGAACATCGCCAAAGGCCTCCCGTCCCATTTGTAAAAGCTGTGCTTCCCCATCAGCCGGAATAGTTTTGGGAAATTTTCGAACAAACGCTTCAAGAGCTGCATGGATAAAGGTCCCCTTATCGGAAGCCCCGGGATCTTCAGCAATATCATTAAGCGGCTTCAAGCCCAAAATGGCATCTGCAAAGATGGAATAGGGATCTTTAATCCATTTTTCAATGCGCGTTACAGATAACCGCCGGGGCCGTGCTTCTATGGGCGGTGTCGGGCGCGGGGCAGTGACCGGCTTATAGGCATCGGGCTGATCTAACTGGCGCTGCCATGACAAAAAATCCTCCCTGTCCGGCGCTTGCAGCGACAGATCAAACTTCTTCAAAATCGTCTCTAGCCGCAGCAACCAACGACTTGGGACCATCGGCGTGCCGTCCACTTTCTCAGATCGGGTAAGCACCACTTCTTTCGAGCAGAATGCCTGCTGAAAATCATGGGCGGACAAGCCCACTTTCTTCTCTGGTAGCGGAAGCTTAAAATCTTGCCTCATGGGTCGGCTCATCCACGGATCACTACCGGAATCTGGTGGCCAACTCCCCTCATTAAGCCCGCCTAGTATCATTAAATCAGATCGTTGCAAGCGGGCCTCAATCGGGCCCCATATTTGCAAGCGTG
This sequence comes from Sneathiella sp., assembly GCA_036960695.1. Classification (GTDB taxonomy): domain Bacteria; phylum Pseudomonadota; class Alphaproteobacteria; order Sneathiellales; family Sneathiellaceae; genus Sneathiella. The sequence continues at coordinate 24,150 of JBALXM010000011.1, read as the reverse complement.
GATGAAGGCCATACCGTGCGCGAACCATACGCCCCGTCATCAAGTTATCCATCAAGTCAGGCCACCCGGCGGGATTAATGGGGCCAGCCGCATCCGCAGCCCTTAAGAGTTCAGAGACAAAATTGGCCGCCGCTTCGCCGAAATGTCCACGCCAAATTTGGGGGTTTTCAGGCTCTTCTGTATCCGATAACTGCTCAACAAAGCGAATATGGGCTTTTAGCAGCGCATCCAGATCAACTTCTTTTGCAGAAGCCATTTCTTCAAAAGGTTTCGCGATCGCCAAGAAGTTTTCAAACCAGTCATCCAAAACATCCAGCTTTGGTTTTTTGAGTTTTGCTTGCCCAAAGGCTGCGGTCAATCCGGCCAGCCCTTTTGCGGGACGCGGCCCGCGAAGGATCGCCAGCTCAAAAGATCGTACAGCATATCGGAAAGCATCCCGCGGCATTCCCATTGACGCGTAAGGGTGTTTCAACGCCGCAAGAAATGAGATGGGAGAGAAACCATCAGCCATCATACGCCCTGTTAATCTCAGGAACACACCGGGGGGTGACTGGTCAAGGCTACTGCCTGCGCTGTCATCTACCTCAATCGCCCACCGTTTCAGCTCAGAACTAACCCGGCGTGACAAATCCCGGTCTGGTGTTACCAGGGTTGCTGTTCTTGTTGGATGCTCCAATGTCTCCCGCATAAGCAGGGCGATGGTTTGTGCTTCAGCTTGCGGACCTGTGCAATTGAGCAACCGGACATGATCCAGCGCGTCTTTTGACGGTTTTTCTGCCAATTGCCAGCGATCTGTCGTCTCTGCCGGACGCATAGCTTCTGACAGAATTTGAGGCCGACCAACGGGACTGCTTTGCATGTTATCCAGATGAATATCCTGTACATCTTCTCGAGACACAGCCATTTTTGCCAGCAGTCGGGACAACCCATATTGCGGATGAGAGGGGGTTTCCTGAACTTGCTCCCAACTCTCGTCATCCAAATGACGATCAAGGCCCGGCAAGATAACACTGCCTTGGGGAAGCAAGGCCACAAGATGCAACAATTCGGCTGTTGCGGGGATGGAGCCTGTTGAGCCCACGGCATAAATTGGATCTGTCGGCGGATTTTTGCGCCACTCCTCCGTTTGCGTGCGTAGCAAAAGATCCCGGCGGTGAGCGGGATCAATGCTCTCCTCCGCCTCTAAAATTGTCGGCCATATGTCACTAATAATCGACAAAAATTCCAATGTTAATTGCCAGTGGGATGCATATTCGTCAGGGACAAGGGTTTTCAAATCGGCAAAATCAAGTCCCTCCGTCTGTACCTGATCTGTCAGGCTTGCAAGCTCTCCGGCAAGACCCGCACATTGCGCAAAATCCATGCTGTCACCGTGACGGCGATATATAAGCCGGGTCAGTAAAAGTTGGCGCTTCAGACTGTCTATTGCGGGGGGCAGATCAAGACTTGCCTCCATATCTGATGCGGGGCCTGCATTGCCATCAAGGGCTAATTCATCTTCATCCACATCGCCAATGGGGCGCATTCTTGGCAGCAATAAAGGCCGGCCTTTAGTTTCTCTCAAAAAAGCATTTTGCAATGCCCTTGCCGCTCGCCGCGTTGTGGTCAAGATGGTAACCCGGCCCAGCTCTTCTATATTTTCTCCGTGACGCCGCAGCAATTCTTTCGCCAGACAATCAACAAAGGGAAATTCTGGCGAGATATTATACAGTGTGGGTTTGGTATTGGCTGGAATAGTCACGATTGATTTATCTTCTTTTCCGCTTCATGCAGCGCCTCTTCCGTTCCCACATGGAGCCACTGGCCTGTGTGAAGAGCGCCGAATAACCGCCCTTTTTTCTCAGCAATGTCATAAATCTTGTTCAGGGAGAATGCCCCGGCGCTCAGCCCATCAAACAGAGAGGGTTTCAAGATTTGTATTCCTGAAAAAAGATAAGGACTGCTCTCAGAGGACTGTTTTCGGCGTAAAACCCCTCCTTCATCTATGTGGTAATCGCCCTGCCCCTGATACCCAACCGCAGTCTTCCTCGGTTGCAGTAAAAGCAGCGCATCCATACGAGCGGCATCCCAATGATCCATCAAGTTGGCTAAAGACTGGTTTTCGCCATCCCGAATAATAACATCAGAATTCAACACAACGAATGGCGCACGCCCTAAGGCGGGAAGTGCCTTTAAAACACCACCGCCGGTCTCAAGCAGCGCTCCCCGCTCATCAGACAGGGTGAGGTTCAAGCCGCTTATGGTCTTCACATGATCTTCAATTTGATCAGCCAGATAATGGCAATTCACCACCGCATCCGTAATCCCAGCGCCGCGCAATAAATCGAAGCTATAATCAATAAGGGCACGTCCGGCCACTTTAACCAAAGGCTTCGGACAGGTGTCCGTCAAGGGACGCAATCGCCTCCCAAGCCCTGCGGCCAACACCATGGCCCGCATCGGTTTATTTTCGTTAACGGATGTCATGTAAAATCATGTCCCAAAGTAATGCCTATCCAATGCTTTAGCGCTATTAGGTCTGAAGAGACAAGATTTCGTCTCAAATGCGCTTCCATGCGTGGCATAAAGGCCAAATATTTTGTCTTCCCATCGCTTTTCGACAGGCGGGTAAAAATACCCATAATACGAAGCGCCCGATGGGCCCCTAGAATGTGATAGCCGCGCCGAAATTCGATCTCATCCAATCCTGCTTTGGCGGCATACCGACTAATCATTTTTGCTTCCAGTGCCACGGGCACATCTCTCCGGGCATCTTGCAATAGAGAGACCAGATCATAGGCGGCAGGCCCGGTCATGGCGTCTTGATAGTCCAATAATCCCAGTGCTTTTATACCGGAGCGATCTTTAAGCTGTAGAATATTTTCTGCATGAAAATCCCTAAGCAACATCACTTCCTGCTCATTTTCCAGAAAACTCAAAAGCTCTTTCCAGATCCGTTGATAGAAGAGACGCGCATCCGTTTTAGTCTGCTGCCCGGTTTTATCTGGAATATACCAATCCAGAAACATGGAATTTTGATCCAGCACATAACTGGGCGAAAAAACAGGGAGGCCTAAGGGAAGGCTTTGTTTTCGAAGATCAACCAGAAAATCCACAGCCAGGCTATATAAATCCTCTTCTGTCACCTCAAGCCCGACCAGATCCACAAACAATCTTTGGCCAAAGTCTTCCAACAACAAAAGGCCGTTAGGTGCGTCTTGAGCCAGAATATCTGGGGCACTATAACCGTGCTTTTTTAAAAGGTCTGTGACGAATAGAAATTTCTCAACCGTAGGGACGGAAGGATCAATCATTAAAATCGCAGTCTGATCAGCTCGAACAAGCCGTTCATACCGCCGGCTTGATGCATCTCCTGCAAGGCTGGTGCGCGTGGCGGCGTCCCACCCTGCTGACCTTAAAAACTCAGTGGCAAGTGCTTTGGACATTGAATTACACCTTTAAGCCGCTCAAACGTGTGTGCCAGTCTTCATCTCCTAGAATACTGATCTCACGCTGTTCCCCTTCCTCTGAATCTATGTCAGAATCTGGAATTGTGATCAATATTTCCAACATAGAATCTGGCAGATTGGCACCAATATTTTCTGACCATTCCATCAAGGTTATACCCTCATAGTAGGCATCCTCTATATCCAACTCCCAAACTTCTTCGGGATCTTCCAGCCGGTAAAAATCATAATGATAAATCGGCCCTTTAGCGCAGTCATATGTCAAAAGAAGATTAAAGGTCGGGCTTGGAACGTCCAGTTCTTGACCGCATAGGGCGCGGATAAGCGCCCGAGCAAACTCGGTTTTTCCAGCCCCGAGCGTACCGTTCAGCGATACCGCATCTTGCACCTTCAAATAAGGCGCCAGCGCCGCTGCCACTTTTGCCGTTTGTTCTGGATTGCTGACGGTAATTTTTGAAATTAGTTTTAGATCTGGCATGATATCCCGCTCCTTAAACAGGTCTGGAATCAATGCAGAGATCACGAGGGAGGACGCATGTGACAGTGGTACCAGTCCCTTCGATGGACTTAAGATGCACCTGCCCGCCATGGAGTTCTACGAAGCTTCTTACAAGGGAGAGACCAAGTCCTGCACCGGCATTTTCATGAGTTGTATCCCCTTTGGAAAACCGTTCGAATATTTTGTCCTGCATATCATCAGGAATACCAAGCCCCGTATCTTCCACCGCGATTTCCAGCCCCATCTCTGTTTTTTCAGCTCTGAGCGTAATTTTACCGCCAGGTTCGGTGAATTTAATCGCATTGCTAATCAGATTAAAAGCAACCTGTTTCATGCGGCGATCATCCAAATTGGCCCAGCCAAGGTCATTGACCACGACAAAATCGATTGATATGCGCCTTTTGCGGGCCCGGTCATGGACCATAGTCACCACATTAGCAAGCATAGGATGGATCTCTACAGGCTCCCGTTCCAACTCGATTTTACCTGCTTGAATATTTGCCATGTCTAGAATGTCGTTGATCAAATGCAGCAAGTGGTTGGACGAATCTAGAATTCCATGCCCATATTCAGTTTGCTTGTCGTTCAGCGTCCCAAAGAATTGTTTCACCAGAATTTCGGCAAAGCCAATGATCGTGTTTAGAGGCGTTCGAAGTTCATGGCTCACGCTTGCTACAAACTCGGTCTTCATCCTGTCTGCATCCTCCAGTGCTTCGTTCCGCTCGGTCAAAACACGTTGTACTCGGAGCGCATCAGTCACATCCACGTAAGTAAACAGAACGTTCCCATCTGGCAGGGGTACGCGGTTAAAATCAATCGTCCGCCCGCTCTGCTGTTCCAACCGGCCACTTGCGGCATCCCGCCTCGTTACATTGGCAATATAGCGTTCTCTTAAACCTTCTTCGACGTGATTACCCCATTTGGCGAAAATCTTATCGATGATTTTGGAAATGTGAACATCTTCTTTAAGGAAATCTGTAGATAGCCCCCAAATGCTCTCAAACCCGGAATTATAGAGCTTCAGCCGCGCATCCGCGCCAAATACCGCAACCCCTTCATACAAATTATCAAGCGTTGCCCGTTGCACTGCCGTTTGCGTATTGCGCGCCCGTTCAAGCACAACCTTGTCCGTCACATCTTCGAACATAAGGAACAAGCCACCCGTTGAGTGAGGTGCAATCAGGGTCCGAAGCATTGTTTCATCAGGCAGCTGCACCAATTCTTCCTGAGTTCCCATCAAATTGTTGAACAGGGCCAAGCGCTTTGTCTTATAGGCAGAGAAATCCGCTTGTTCAGGCAATCGGCGTAGTTCCCGTTGCTTATCCATGACTTCAATATAACTAGGCCGCTCTTGTAGAAAAGCATTATTCAATTTCCAGAGATCGACATATGCCTGATTATAAAAAGTCAGGCATTTGTCTGGCCCATAAATCGCAATCGCCGTTGTAATATTTTCAAGGACATCAGCCTGACCGTCCATATGGGTCTTCATTTCCGTGACCATTTCTTCTTCACGGCTGACATCTTCAGCATACCCGGCTAATTGGTTTTCATATTCCAACGGCACTTCATGTATACGAAAACTACGAAGATCTCCATCGACAACGTAGCGGCGTGTCTCTACCTGCGGCAGCCGGGACACCCGCGCTTTGGCCGCTAATTTGCGCGCTTGCTCTGGCTCTCGGCTAGACACCAGCTCGGCGATGTCTCCAAGCGAAGTCCGCTCGCCCACAATTTGTTCGTATTTTTTATTATTCCAGATGATGCGAGACTGCTCGTCCCGATGCCAAATAGCAAAAGGCGCCATATCCAGCAAATCAATGAAATCATCCCGCTGTGCTTTGGCGTCCATTAAAGCTGACTTAAGGCCAAGAATATTGTTCTCATTACTGGCATTTTCAGCTTGCCTATTTTCAAGCTCGCCTTCCAGTAATCTGACACGCTCTGCCAGACTGTCTGAGCGCACAAATAGAGACATTGTTTTCTTTCGCATGACATACAATGCCATGGCCAAAATGATGACAAGCAGGATCATCAGCCACACCATTATCAATTCAGTCGACGAAAAATCAATCTCCATTCTCAATTCAAACCTAGTTTGTTTTTATTAGCTAATAGCAGTAGCAAGAAAATGGTAATCAAGACAACAATTTAAGACGAATTCAGTAAAAACTATAAAAAAAAGCCGGAGAGTTTCCTCATCCGGCTCTTTATTTAGACGTTAGTCTGATTTAGTAGCGGTAATGATCAGGCTTGAACGGTCCAGTTTGTGGGACACTGATGTAATCAGACTGTTTTTCAGTCAATTTTGTCAATTTCACGCCCAATTTCGCCAGATGCAAAATCGCAACTTTTTCGTCCAAATGCTTAGGCAAAACATAAACTTCGTTGCCATAATTCGCTGAACGTTCCCAAAGCTCAAGCTGCGCCAAAACCTGGTTTGTAAAAGAAGCGCTCATAACGAAACTTGGGTGACCAGTGGCACAACCAAGATTTACAAGACGGCCTTCAGCTAAAAGAATGATCCGTTTGCCATCAGCAAATTCAATTTCATCCACCTGTGGCTTCACATTGTGCCAAGCAAGATTGCGCAGGGCGTCAATTTGAATTTCTGAATCAAAATGTCCAATATTACAAACAATGGCACGATCTTTCATCGCGCGCATATGATCGATTGTAATGATGTCTACATTGCCTGTTGTCGTAACAAAGATATCACCAAGACTTGCGGCATCATCCATTGTCACAACTTCATACCCTTCCATGGCAGCTTGAAGGGCGCAAATTGGATCAATTTCAGTCACCAAAACGCGTGCGCCTTGGCTACGAAGAGAGGCAGAAGAGCCTTTACCAACGTCGCCATAACCGGCAACAACAGCAACTTTACCAGCAATCATAACGTCAGTCGCGCGTTTGATACCATCAACAAGGCTTTCGCGGCAGCCATAAAGATTATCAAATTTTGATTTGGTTACGCTGTCATTCACGTTAATGGCGGGCACTTTTAATTTGCCCGCTTTTGCCATTTCATACAGACGGTGAACGCCTGTTGTTGTCTCTTCAGATAAGCCCCGAACATCGTCCAACAATTGTGGATAATCATCATGCATCATCTGTGTAAGATCGCCGCCGTCATCCAAAATCAGATTTGGACGCCAGCCGTTTGGACCTTCAATAGTTTGAACAATACACCACAAAAACTCTTCTTCTGTCAGGCCTTTCCAAGCAAAAACAGGAATACCGACTTCAGCCATTGCGGCCGCTGCCTGATCTTGCGTAGAGAAGATGTTACATGAGGACCAACGAACTTCAGCACCCAAGGCTATCAATGTTTCCATCAAAACAGCCGTTTGGATTGTCATGTGCAAACAACCAGCAATGCGCGCGCCTTTAAGAGGCTGACTTGCGCCGAACTCTTCGCGAAGAGCCATAAGGCCAGGCATTTCAGTTTCGGCAATAATTACTTCCTTGCGACCCCAGTCAGCAAGGGACATGTCGGCAACTTTATAGTCTTCCGAAGTAGTCATGATGTTTTCTTTCATTCAAGAATTAGTTGAGGGCCCCACAAACACCAATTAATCTAGCGCATGTTCTGCCCATTGCCAGAGTGTATAGCAATGTTTTTGAAAAACTTCAACATTAATATAAAGACATCTTTATATCTTGATGAATTTATTAAAGTGCCGGCCAATTTTCAAATGAAAGTCAGCCTTCATCCTCTTTATCTTCGCCAAACTTATCCTCGACAAGTTCAATCAAAGCCGCAAGTGCGTCACCCGCCTGCTCTCCTGAAGCTAAAACCTTGATGGATGTCCCTATTGATGCAGATAGCATCATCAGGCCCATTATGGACGTGCCTGATACATGGTTCTCTTCTTTAGAGACAACGACTTCCGCATCGAATTTTTCTACACATTTTACAAATTTTGCGGCAGCCCTTGCATGCAAACCGCGCTTATTTTTAATGGTCAGAAATTGTTGGGTGGGATTTGATGGCATAAGAACTGGTCGACTTTTTATCAGGATTTATCGTCGAGCAGATGGGATGCAACATTAATATATTTTCGGCCCGATTCTTGTGCTGCGGCAACGGCTTTTTGCATGTCATCTTCACCGCGCACACTGACCAGTTTAATCAACATCGGTAAATTTATACCAGCGATCACTTCCACATTGGCTTTTTCCATAACAGAAATCGCAAGATTGGAGGGGGTTCCGCCAAACATATCGGTCAGAAGAATAACACCCGAGCCGGATTCAACTTCTGCCACAGCCTTTAGGATATCTTGACGGCGCAGCTCCATATCATCATCGGGTCCAATTGATATCGCGCGCACTTTCTCCTGGGGACCAACAACATGTTCGGTCGCTGCAACAAACTCTTCGGCCAACCGGCCATGAGTAACCAAAACCATTCCAATCATTCTTTTTCGCCCCTTTGACGGAAACTAGCGCATGTTCACAAATTTAAATCAATTGCCGATCTTTTCCATATCCCTATGAACAAGATGGGTAAAATACCCTTTTCTTGCAATCCGGTCATGAATATTTTCTGCGACACAAACCGACCTGTGCTTTCCTCCTGTACAACCTATTGCAATTGTAAGATAGGATTTTCCTTCCGCCTGATATCTGGGAAGTAACAAATCCAGCATAGTATCAAGTTGCTCGATAAAAGGTTTAAAAGCGACATCTTTAGACACAAATTCCGCCACCGCTTCATTTTGGCCGGTCAAAGGGCGCAGATCATCGACATAATGAGGGTTCTGTAAAAACCGCACATCAAAAACCAGATCAGCTTCTCTCGGTACTCCTTTTTTGAAGGAATAGGAAATCACAGTCGTTGTGAGGGCTGAGTGATCTTCAAGGCTGAACTGGGCAACCAACATACGGCGTAAATCAGGTAAAGCTAAAAGCGTACTATCGATTAAATAATCCGCAGCTTCCTTTAAGGGCGCCAACATTTGAATTTCACGTCTGATACCATCAACCACTGGACGGTCGTTCGATAAGGGGTGCCGCCTTCGGGTTTCCGTAAATCGCCTTTGCAGGACCGGCTCATCACATTCCATATACAGGAGGCTAATATGGTTATGGCCTTTAGTCCGCAATTGCGTGATGCGTGAAATAAGATCATCTGCCGAAAATCCTTTTGTCCGCGTATCAACGCCCACGGCAATATTAGTGCTGCCCTGCCGCCCAATCTCTTCCATAAAAAGGGACAGTAAGGATAGCGGTATATTATCCGCCACCTCCCAGCCCAAATCTTCAAATTGTTTCAAGGCAACGGATTTTCCAGCGCCAGACAACCCTGAAATCAGAACCAGGCGTGTATCAGCCTTTTTCTCATTGCGCGTTTTACGGGTTGAATTCATCCGGGGTCCTTTAAGTTAGTAAGAGCAAGCCTGACTTTAGCGGGACTTGAAGGTGCCAACCCCTCGATACGCAACAGCGGAATTCCGATGCCATCAGCAAAAAAAAACGCATCACGCGCGGGCAAACGATCAATATTTTTCTGCGCAACTAAATCAAAGACGATTGAAAGGGGCGCTTTGTGCCGAAAGGGAAGTTTTACCAATCCCAGTCCCCGAACTTCCATTAATCCCTGAATAGAAGAAGGGGCCTTCACTATAATATGAGATTCTTGAGGGTAAAGTTCAACATAATCATCGGATACCAATTCCGCACCTTCATCAATCAGCCGCAGCGACAAATCAGATTTACCAGCCCCAGAAGGCCCTCGTAGCATGACGCCTTGCCCGTTTATTGCCACTACAGATGCATGTACTTTAATCATGAAAGGCACCCTGCCCACAGTCGGACAGTCTGTCAACGAAAAGGCCCCCTTTCGGTCTAAACTAGTGAGCGTATTCTCACGTCACAAATTTTATTTGGGTAGCCGCACAGTGAATTTAGCACCGATAATAGTCCCGTCTGAACTCATCCGGTTTTTAGCGAAAATATCCCCGCCATGGGCATCAATAATAAGTTTCGAGATGCTAAGGCCCAAGCCTGAATGACGACCAAACGCTTCTGATTGAGGGCGTTCTGTATAAAATCGGTTAAAAATATCAGCCAGCTTATTTTCAGGAATACCCGGTCCTTGATCCTCAATATCGATCTGTACCCAATCTTTACCGGCGCTGTCACGATCTTCTGTTGCACGAACCAGAACACGCCCCTTTTCCGGTGAGAAAGAAATAGCGTTATCAATCAAGTTTCTTAACACCTGACCAAGCCGCCCAGGAAGCCCTTGAATTTCGATATCACTACTGGACGTCTCAACCTCTACCGAGATGGATTGTCCGTTATCTCCGTCCCCATACATGCTTGCAACGCCGTCAATTAACATCACAAGGGCAACTTGCTCCCCTTCCGATCTGGAAAGTTCCGCATCAAGACGGCTTGTGGCAGAAATATCTGTGATCAAACGATCAAGTCTTTTCACATCACTTGCGATAACGGCAAGCAACTTCCCTCGGGTCTCATCGTCTTTCACCCTCTCGAAAGTGCCAACAGCGGTCCCCAGTGATGTCAGTGGATTTTTCAGCTCATGAGCCACATCGGCTGCAAATGCTTCAACGGCATCCATTCGATCATACAGTGCCATCGTCATTTGCCGAAAGGAGCTAGACAAATCCCCAATCTCGTCCTCCCTATTCGAAAAATCAGGCATCAAAATGCGACGACCCAGCCCCATGCGGATTTTATCCGCAGCCTCCACCAGCGAATGAAGCGGCGCTGCGATGGTGCGGGCCAAGTAGAGGGACAAAAGCAGGGTAATTACCACTGTGATTGAAAAAACAATAAGGGTCGTGACTTGGGCGGATTTCACGGCTTCATTGATCTCTTCACCACTTTCAATAAGCAGCAACCCCCCCAAAATATGTTTAAAACCCTGCACGGGGACTGAGACGGTCAGCATCAATTTACCCGACTCGGTCTGACGGATAACGGCACCGATATCGCCGCGAAGAGCCCAGCCCATCTCTTCAAAATCCTCCACCGTCGTATAACTGCTGGTGGGGTAGAGGGGGTAATCTCGTGTCACGGGGATCAGATCGGCGGCAAAGTCATATAACTGACCAAAAAACACGCGAATAGAACTGGTTCTTTCTGGCGGGGGAAGCGGCTCATAGACGATATCCCGACCGGCCGATATTAGAAACCGACTATCCGCAATCAAGTCACCATCGCGATCGAAAATTTTGGCCGGTATATTTGTGATAACCGAAAGCCGCCGCAATACCCGGCGAATACTTCTGGATGTCAAGGAAAGGCGTTGGGTTTGCCCGTTCAGGGAAGCCTCGCGCAGAGCAGCCTCCCCTAACGCCCCGGCAATCATCCGACCGTTGGTGGTTAAAGCCTGCAATCGAGCCTCAATCAACCCAGTCCGAAATTGATCCAGATATAAAATGCCTCCGGCGAGAAAAACCACTGAAAACAGGTTAATTGCCATGATCCGCCGCCCAAGCGATGAAAATGGCCGCCATTTTCTCGATTGAGGACCCCTCATCTGAACTTTGCCACTCTTCAACGTTTCAGGTTTAAAGCCATCCTGATCCGTATGACCATCCGAAATGGGTTCAGACGCATTTAGCTTCATAGTCAGCCTTATTTTTCCGTGAAGCGATAACCTACCCCATAGAGGGTCTCAATGGCAGAGAAATCGGGATCAACAAACTTTATTTTTTTACGCAACCGTTTGATGTGACTGTCAATTGTCCGATCATCTACGTAGATATTATCATCATAAGCCGCATCCATTAGCTGGTCCCGGCTTTTAACATGACCGGGCCTATAGGCAAGGGCATGTAGCAACATAAATTCTGTCACCGTCAAGGTCACATCTTTTCCATCCCAAACGCAAGCATGGCGAATACTATCGAGCCGTAATTTGCCCCGTATGAGCACATCTTCAGGATTCTCTTCTTCATCACCTACGTCTGCATTATGGCGCCGCAAGACGGTCCGAATTCGTTCCACGAGCAACCGCTGAGAGAAGGGCTTTTTGACATAATCGTCCGCCCCCATCTTAAGACCAAGAAACTCATCAATTTCATCATCCTTTGAGGTGAGGAAAATCACAGGCAAGTTTGAAATGCGGCGCAGCCGGTTTAACAGCTCCATCCCATCCATTCTGGGCATTTTGATATCCAAGACCGCAAGATCAGGCGGTGTTTCTGCAAAATCCCTTAAAGCTTCTTCGCCGTCGGAATATTTAGAGACCGTAAATCCTTCCGATTCCAGTAAAATGGAAACGGTGGTCAGAATGTTGAGGTCATCGTCAACCAGTGCAATTTTTGTTGTCACGAAAATTCCTCTTAAATTGGCTACATAGCCCAGTCATAAATGTTCATTAGCTTAAATACCACGCCACATTTGGCGGAATTAAGGCAAGATCATGGCTTAATATTGGTAACACATTGGTGTGACAACAAAATTGCAGCCTATCTCAAAGAAGAAACAACAGTGTGAGAGTGAGCAGATTCTGCAAATCAGCTCGGTAGAATGTCAGACTAAGTCATCAATAATAATCTGTCCAACCAGTCAGGTTATTAGAACCAAAAATAAAAAATAGTTAACTAATTTCACTTTAAATGAAAACAACCTCAAAGTGAAATGATAACGAAAACAGCATAAATTTATTGCAGTTTTTTGACAGTTTTTGAGCCTCCTTTATTGCACGCCTTTCCCCATCGAACTATTCTAATAACAACTTAATTTCATCAAACATAAATTATATCTTTGGAGAGACACTGTGGAAGAAACGGGACCTCATAAGAGTTCTTTTGGGTTGGACAATCAAGGGCTAGCCGGTGTTGGTACAGCACATTGGAATTTATCTGCTCCAACTCTTTATAAAGAAGCGCTTTGTCGCAACGAAGCAATGCTCTCCGAAGGGGGCGCACTTGTTGCCATTACAGGCCAGCATACTGGCCGTTCTGCAAATGATAAATTCATTGTAAAAGAGCCGAGCAGTTCTGAAAATATCTCGTGGGGTAAAGTCAACAAACCCTTCGAAGATACGAAATTCGCCGGTTTGCATAAAAAGATGATTGAGCATTTAAAGGGCAAAGAAGTTTTTGTTCAAGATTGCTATGCCGGTGCGGACAAAGATAATCAATTGTCCGTTCGAATTGTGACTGAATGTGCATGGCACAATTTATTTGCGCGTAACATGTTCATCCAACCAGAAAATTCTGAATTGAATGATTTCGAACCGGAATTCACTATTCTGCAGGTTCCCTCCTTTGAAGCCGACCCTGCGGTTGACGGTACGCGATCTGAAGTCTTTGTTTTGGCTAATTTTGCGGAAAAACTTGTGATCATTGGCGGCACATCTTATGCCGGTGAAATCAAGAAATCAGTTTTCTCTATTCTCAATTACCTCCTCCCAGAGAAAAACATTCTCCCCATGCATTGCTCCGTCAATGTGAGTAACGACGGGGATAGCGCTGTCTTCTTTGGTCTCTCTGGAACTGGTAAAACAACTTTATCCGCCGATGCCAGCCGGATGCTTATCGGCGATGATGAACATGGCTGGTCCGATGACGGTGTGTTCAATTTTGAAGGCGGTTGCTACGCAAAAGTAATCAAGCTCTCTGAAGAGGCTGAGCCAGAAATCTATGACACCACGCGTCGCTTCGGCACTGTTTTGGAAAATGTGGTGATGGACAATGCAGGCGTGCTTGACCTGGATGATAATCGCTACACGGAAAATACGCGCGCATCCTACCCAATTCACTTTATCCCTAATGCCAGTGAAACTGGTAAAGCGGGTAACCCGAAAAACGTCATTATGCTGACTGCAGATGCCTTTGGTGTTTTGCCTCCAATCTCCAAACTGACACCTGAGCAGGCGATGTATCACTTCCTTTCAGGGTATACAGCGAAATTGGCCGGCACAGAAAAAGGCCTCGGCAGTGAGCCACAAGCAACCTTCTCTACCTGTTTTGGTGCTCCCTTTATGCCGCGCCATCCTGCCGTCTATGCAAAACTTCTAGGGGAGAAAATTGCCAAGAACGATGTGAATTGCTGGCTTGTTAATACTGGTTGGACTGGCGGCGTTTATGGCACAGGACACCGCATGCCTATTGGTCACACACGCGCGCTGGTAAATGCAGCCCTTGATGGCACTTTGGCGGAAGTTGAAACCCAGAAAGATCCTTATTTTGGCTTGGCTATGCCAACAGAATGCGCTGGTGTTCCAAGTGACATCTTGAACCCGCGCAATACATGGGCTGACAAGGATGCTTATGATGCCAAGGCAAAGCATCTAGTTAATCTGTTTATCGAAAATTTCGAACAATTTGTTGAATATGTGGATGACGAGGTTATGAAATCCGCTCCTAAAACTGCTTAATTTTAGGACGCAAGATTTCTAACAAAAGACGGGGCCTCTATGGAAACATGGAGGCCTTCTTTTTTGGTGCAAGCGACGGTAACTACCCTTTTTCAGATGCGCTCAACCCCGCCTTGATCACAGACCAAGTAACGATAGAGCTTGTCCAACTTTGATGAATAGGTTTCACCAGATCAGGATCATCCAGAACGCCTGCCTTGATATAAATTCTGTCCGGGTTTCCAATTGATGATGTAAAAATTGGCGATCCACACTCTCCGCAAAAGTGACGGGTCAGCACATTGCCGCTATCAGCAGTAGACGTAAATTCTTTTGCAGTTCCTGACGTGATTTGAAATTTATCCGCATCAAAACCAAGGCTGATATTAAACGCGCTCCCTGTGCACCGCCTGCAATCTGCGCAATGGCAATAAGCCGCGGACCCAACCTCTCCAGTATATTCAAATCTTACCTTGGTACATAAACATCCACCAACAACTGCTTCACTCATCTTGTATCCTAACAATAATAACCAGACTGCATTGAATTGAAAAAGGATCAAAAGAGCAAGCGACTTATGGTCCGATCATACAGGGCCTAAGCGCACTCCCTCGGGTTTGACGAAACATTAGGACAGCCAGAGACCATATTGCAGCCTACAGTCCGCCCCTTAAACCCGCTGCGATATACCTTCCGGTTTCAAGATGAGCAGAAAAATCAGGACGACAAAACTTGCGACATCTCTGTAGGCGATTGGAAAATAGGCTGACCAGAAAGTCTCAAAAAACCCGAGAATAAGGGCCCCAACAACGACGCCTTGAAAGGAAGTAAGCCCCCCAATCACCGCAACGAAAAGAGTTTTCAGGCCAATCATCAACCCCATGGAAAAACTGACGCTTCCATATAGAAGGGCAATTAAACTTCCCGCGATGGAGGTATACAAGGATGCCAAAACAAAAGACAAAGCCAACGTCGCTTCCACATTGATACCGCAAAGGGCAGCCATCTTTAGATCATCTGAACAGGCACGCCAAATTTGCCCAAATCTGTGCTGCTTCATCAAAAGCAACAAACCTGTAATAAGGATTACTGCCGTTACAAATACGCCCAATTGCATCCGAGTGATTTGAATAACAAAGTCTGCCGCCGGCACCAAAACTAAGGCCTGATCAAATAAGGGGGGAAGCCATTTCTCCCGCGAAGAATGGACAAGTCCCATATATTCTTCTAGAAAAATGGAAAGGCCAAGGGTTGCGATAAGCAACGTCAAAAAAGGCTTCTTTATGAGCGGCACAATAATCGTTCGCTGAATAACGAAACCAACGCTGCCAACATTAAGGGCGGCGCATAGAACCCCCACCAACACCACAAGAAGCGCGGGCCACGCGGTAATAGCCAATAATATGGTAATAATCGTAATGGTGAGGTAGGCACTCCACATAGCCATGGCACCAAAAGCCAGATTAATACGGTTGCCTATGCCATAAAGCAGAACAAAAGAAACACCCAGAAGTGCGTATATAACACTGACCTGAAGGGCATTTAGCATCTGTTGTAAGAAATACAGTATCTGTATCAAAGATCATGCTTTCTAAAATTAGACATCTTTCCAGCAATTCAGTAGCATAATGGGAGAGGATGTAAGATTTGACCATGAAAATCAGCCAAATACTACTTTTAGGGATACTTGTTTTCTTCACAGCGTCCTGTGAGGAAGACCCGAACAGCCCTTACCTTGAATTCACCGGCGGCGGGTTTATCTTCAATTACCGGATTGGGGAGGCATTTTACGGCTGTATCCTCACCCCTTTACGCACCATTCCCGTCGGTACAAAAATCACTGCAGAA
This sequence comes from Sneathiella sp., assembly GCA_036960695.1. Classification (GTDB taxonomy): domain Bacteria; phylum Pseudomonadota; class Alphaproteobacteria; order Sneathiellales; family Sneathiellaceae; genus Sneathiella. The sequence goes on along the minus strand of JBALXM010000011.1, from coordinate 8,012 downwards.
TTTGAAGATCCCGCAGGCGGTCCGCCGTTGATAGTCTCGCAATTGAGCCAAAAGGGGCAAATACAATACAGTTTTCGCACACCCGGCATTAAGCAGATAAAAAAGGGCCGTCCCTATTTAGTAACAGTCTCCTTGCTGGACGTTAAAAAAGACACTGTGTTTGCGGAGTACACTCACCATTTTGCCTCCAGCATCGATCAATCAACCCTGCCCGGCAAAGCCCTCACCATTGGTCCCGGATATCATCCCAACCCAGATTAGAGAGATGTTGTATCAATTCTTCAGCCCTTGGCATATTCTCTGCCCAAAATATCTTGATTGAAGGAGAGTAAGTGTGCGGGACGCGGT
>JBALXM010000011.1:0-7564 GCA_036960695.1 Sneathiella sp. | reverse complement strand
CCATCCATGACCCATATGCACAAAATTTTCGCGGCCTAAGGCCCTATTTGAGGAATCCCGCCCATGTGGTCCATTTCGCTTTCCATTCTGCCCATTTTTCTTCTTCTCATTTTCGGGCATCTATTACGGAGAAATAATTTTCCGGGTGGCGACTTTTGGCCTATGGCGGACAAGATAACTTATTGGCTGCTGTTCCCATCCCTACTGCTTTACCGGACATCAACCGCCCCCTTAGGCGGCGATGTTGTTGGGCCTTTTGCCATTGCCCTTATCGGAGCGCTGGTGGCGTGCGCCATTATCGCCATTGTCTCCGCTAAATTATTTGGTATTTCCAACCGCGTCTCTGGCGCTCTTTTTCAAGGGGCAACCCGCCATAATACGTTTATTGCTTTTGCAACGGCGGACACTTTATTTGGCAATGATGGCTTGTTATTGGCGGCTGTCGCAACATCCATCCTTGTGCCCCCAACCAATTTGTTTTGCGTCACAGCCCTTGTTACCTATCAAGGCCCTGACGGTAAAACATCCTTAAAAAAGCGATTGCTTCAGGAACTTCTTCGAAACCCCCTGCTGATTGCCATCGCAATCGGTGTCTCTTTAAATTTATCGGGCATTGGGCCGCTACCCGTCATCCATGACATGGCGGGTATTCTATCCCGCGGGGCACTGCCTGTTGCCCTGCTATGTGTTGGTGCTGGATTACATATTCGGGCGATGAAGACAGAGGTTTGGTCCCTTGTTATCTCGTCCCTTTGCAAGTTAGCGGTCTTTCCCGCCATCATGATTGCAACCATCATCTTAACCGGGCTGGATGGGGTTGCCGCTGTCATTTTGGTGATCTACGGGGCGGTGCCGACTGCAAGTTCAGGTTACGCCCTTGCAAAACAATTGGGGAGTGATGCGGACGTGATGGCGGCCATCATCACTATTCAGACATTGCTGTCCATGATCACCCTGCCTGTCTCAATTGTTATCGCATCCGCCTATTTTCTGGGCGGATGATGTTAAGCAATATCCGTGATAGAAGGATGGGCCCCGCAAAGGGCGCATTCAGGATCAGGCCGGACTTTTACGGATCTAAATTCTGTATAAAGGGCGTCATAAATCAAGAGCTTACCCGATAGGCTCTCCCCTATCCCCAGCAATTCTTTTAACACTTCAATCCCTTGCAGGGATCCCATGGCCCCGGCCAAAGCCCCAAGAACACCCGCCTCACCGCAGGTTTGCGTCACATCTGCCGGTGGGGGAGATGGGAAAATACAGCGGTAGCAGGGATGCTCTCCCTCCTCAAAGGCTTTATAGACGGATAACTGACCTTCAAATTGAAGCATGGCGGCGGATACCAGCGTTTTTTTCAAGAAGAAACAAGCATCGTTAATCAAAAACCGCGTATTAAAATTATCCGATCCATCCGCCACAAGATCGTAGCCTTCAAAGATGTGTCGAACATTGTCTTTTGTTAATCGTTCCGCATGGGGAATGACTTTGACGTCTGGGTTGATTTTGGCGACAGACTCTTGGGCACTGATCACTTTGGCCCGGCCGATATCGTCCGTTCCATGCGCTATTTGCCGCTGCAAATTGGACAGATCCACGTGATCGTCATCAATAACGCCAATTGTCCCGACCCCAGCTGCGGCAAGATACAGGATAAGCGGGGAGCCAAGACCCCCCGCACCGACGACGAGAACCTTTGATTGCAGCAATTTCTTTTGCCCAATGCCCCCCACTTCGCGAAGGACGATGTGGCGGGCATAGCGATCCATCTGGTCGTCGGTCAGGTTCATGTTAGATACCGTCAAAAAGGGCTGTTGTAAGATACCGTTCTGCAAAGGATGGAATGACCACGACAATCGTCTTGCCGCTCATCTCATCCCGCGCCGCGACTTCTAACGCCGCCGCAATGGCTGCACCAGACGAAATACCAACGGGGATTCCTTCTTCGCGGGCAACGGCGCGCGCAGTCTCGAACGACGTCTCATTTCCGATTGTGAGCACTTCATCAATAAGGCTCGTATCCAGATTAGCGGGCGTGAAACCAGCACCAATTCCTTGAATTTTGTGAGGACCGGGTTGACCGCCAGATAAAACCGGGCTGTCCTCAGGTTCAACAGCAATAATTTTGATATTGCTGTTTTTCCCTTTCAAGATGGATCCAACCCCGGTTAATGTTCCGCCTGTGCCAACGCCCATAATGACCGCATCGACTTTGCCGTCTGTATCTTCCCAAATTTCATCCGCCGTCGTTACTTTATGAATGGCAGGGTTTGCAGGGTTTTCAAACTGCTGCGGAATAACAGCATCATCGGCCTCGCCAACCATTTCTTGAGCCCGTGCAATGGCACCGTTCATACCTTTAGCAGCTTCCGTAAGTTCTAGCTTTGCACCGAGCAATTTCAGCATTTTACGGCGCTCAACGGACATGCTTTCAGGCATTACCAGGGTCAGATCATATCCCTTCGCCGCACAGACAAAGGCAAGGCCAATCCCAGTATTACCGGATGTAGGCTCAATAATCTTGGTGCCTTGCTTGATCTTGCCAGCCTCTTCCAAGGCTTCGATCATGGCGGCGGCAATCCGGTCTTTGACGGAGGCTAATGGATTAAAGAATTCCAACTTCAATAGAATGTCAGCCTTTGCCCCATTTGCCTTGCCAAAGCGTTGCATACGAACAAGCGGAGTTGCACCAATGGTGTCAATGATACTGTCATAAATCTTACCGCGCGGCGCATTCTTATTCATATCAATTTCCATTCTTTTATCATATTTTGGGTCATGAACAGGGGATCACCTGTCCTAATTTTTATAGGAAAACATAGCCGGTCAACGGCCTAAATATCAAAGCTGCTCCCCGTGCGCGGAGCTTCTTCAGCGCAATCGGTATTTGCTTGACGGCATAAATCTTCCAAAGTGACTTTATCGAGCTGCTTTAGCATGGAATTTTGTGCTTCCATCCAAAGGGGGCCCACAACTTTCCGGCCAATTTCCGAAGAGAATATCTGCGCTTCTTCTTCCGTATCGGCATCACTAATCACCCGGATAATGTCACCTGCTGTAATCCGGCGGCGTTCCCGTGCGAGGCGGTATCCGCCGCGCGGACCGCGAACGCCTTTAAGGATCCCGGCATGGACAAGCTGTTGCATAACCTGTTCAAGATAGCGCTGCGGAATCCCTTGGCGTTGAGTAATTTCCTTCGATTGCACAGGATCAGGGCGAGCATTAAAGGCAATATCGACAACAGCCTCCAGCGCATACATCATTTTTTTCGGCAAATGCAGCATCGATTATCCTTTTGCCACTGAAATGTCTGACGCAACCCCGGTAGATCCAAATCCACCTTCACCGCGCGCCGTTTCATCAAGGGCGGATACTTCTGCCCATAAAGCCGTTGTGACAGGTGCGATCACCATCTGGGCAATACGATCCCCTCGCCCGATCACAAAAGTCTCATCCCCCAAATTCATCAGAATAACACCCACTTCGCCGCGATAATCTGCATCAATCGTGCCGGGCGTATTGGGAAGGGTCACCCCTTTTTTAAGCGCCAAACCAGAACGCGGGCGAATTTGCGCTTCAAACCCAATAGGCAGAGCCATTTTAAAACCTGTTGGCACAAGTGCTCGTGCGCCTGGCGCTATTTCTATAGTCTCTGTAACCGCAGCCCGTAGATCCATACCAGCACTTCCCGCAGTCTCATAAGACGGCAGCGCAATATCCGCGCCATGGGGCAGTCTTGTTATTTCGATAGACACTTGGGACATTGCTTATTTACCTTGAAAATATTCTGAAATTTTGTTCGCTAACTGTTCAGCGACTTTGTCTTTGCTACATTTTGGCCATGTATCAGCGCCCGCAGCAGACAGTAAATGAACGGCGTTTTCATTCCCACCAAAAGTGCCCGTGTCTGGACTCACATCATTAGCAACAATCCAGTCGCAGCCTTTACGCGCCAACTTTGCGGTCCCATTTTCAATAATGTTTTCGGTTTCCGCGGCAAAACCAACAACCAAATCTGGACGCCCCTTGTCCAATTGGGAGACCGTCGCCAAAATATCGGGATTCTCAGTCAGCTCAAAACTGGGGAGCGCTCCGTCTTTTTTCTTGATCTTCTGATCCCCTTGGGACGCAACCCGCCAGTCCGCCACTGCTGCTGCGAAAATAGCGGCATCCACGGGAAGGGCTGCTTTTGTGGCCTTTAACATCTCTTCTGCAGATTCCACCGAGATGGTTTTCAAACCCGCTGGCGCCACAAGTTTTGTGGGGCCCGAGATCAAGGTTACATCCGCCCCCAGCGCACAAAGCGCAGATGCAATGGCGTATCCCTGCTTACCCGAAGATCTGTTGGCAATATATCGAACAGGATCGATAGGCTCGTGAGTGGGGCCAGCCGTCACAAGCATCTTCCGGCCTAAAAGGGGCTTATGTGCCTCCCTGTCAAAAAATTCAACAATTTTGGAGGTCAGGAATTGAGGCTCTACTAGTCTTCCCGGGCCAAACTCTCCGCAGGCCATATCGCCGTCATCGGGGCCAATAACCGTAACCTCATCCCCTTTAAGGGTTTCAAGATTTCGCATAGTTGCCGGATGGTTCCACATGCGCACATTCATGGCGGGCGCGATCATTACAGGTTTATCTGTGGCAAGGAGCGCCGTGGTTGCAAGGTCATTCGCCTGACCGGTTGCCATTTTAGCCATTAAATCAGCCGTTGCCGGAGCCACAACAACCAGATCTGCACTACGAGAGAGCTGTATATGCCCCATCTCCGCTTCATCGGTTAAGGAGAAGAGATCTGTATAGACTTTCTCCCCGGTAAGGGCTGCGACCGACAAGGGGGTTACAAATTCTGTCGCCGCTTTTGTCAGCACTGCCCGCGTCTTAATCCCTTGCTTTGAGAGAAGGCGAATAAGTTCCAGGCATTTATAAGCGGCAATGCCACCGCCAATGATCAGAAGTACAGATTTTTGAGAAGTCACCAGTTGCCTGCCAATTTTACTATTCATTTGTGTAAATAAAATAGTAACCGAAGCTTTTTCCTGCAAGCAGTTATTACCCGAAAATTCAAAAGATATATTTTATTTACCAGAAACTTAAAGAATTTGGCTCAAAATATAGGTTGCTGCCATCCCTAACGCAATTCCCGCGACAAGGTATAAATTGCGAATACCCTGCGTCTTTTCAGTATGGGCGCCTTTTTGCTTAGGGGATTTCTGTCCGCCAAACCGTTCTTCTTCAAGCCGGGTTAGCAGTTTGTCTGCCTTGGATACAAGATGGGGCAGTTTTTTCAGAAAAGTAAGACCGTCACTGACAACTTGTGCAGCTTTGGCCTCTGGTCCCATATTGTCGCGCATCCATTCTTCCACCGTTGGATGGGCCACTTCCCAGAAATTGATCTTTTTATGAAGGCTTTGGGCAACGCCTTCCGCCGTCACCATTGTTTTTTGGAGCAGCAACAATTGAGGCTGAGTCTCCATCTCGAAAGTTTCCGTTATCTGGAATAACTGAACCAGCAACTTACCAAGCGAGATTTCATCAACGGATTTCCCTAAAATAGGTTCGCCAATTGACCGGCAAGCTTGCGTAAAAGCATCAAGGGATTTGTGAGCTGGCACGTATCCCGCATCAAAATGAACTTCTGCTGCCCGCCGATAATCGCCGGTCAGAAAGGCATATAACATCTCCGCCATAAACAAGCGGCTTTGAAAATCCATGCGGCCCATAATACCAAAATCAACGGCAACCAACTTTCCGTCATCCGTCACAAACAGATTTCCGTGATGCATATCCGCATGAAAGAAACCGTCTCGGAGAACTTGCTTCAAGAAAACTCGGATCACATTGGCGGCAATAGCTTCTTTATCGTGTCCAGACTTATCAAGCGCCTCTTCATCAGACAGACTGATCCCTTCAACCCGGCTTTGGGTCATAACCCGCATGGCCGTGCGCTGCCAATCGATGGCGGGCACAGAAAAGTCGGGATCTCCTGCAAAATTTTCGCCAACTTCCGCTGCCGCCGCAGCTTCTAACCGTAGATCCATCTCAAGGGCCACAGATTCTGCCAGAACCTCAACAACTTTTGTCAGCCTTAACCGGCGGAAATTAGGCTGAAACCGTTCCGCAAGTCGGGAGATCCAGAAAAACAACCTGAGATCTTTCTCAAAGGCTTTCTCAATCCCGGGGCGCAGTATTTTAACAGCTACTTTACGCTCAACTGTCTCAAAAGCTTCTGGATTTTCCTCGGTCGGGGCAGGGATTTTGTCCTCAACCAGTGCAAAATGAACTTGTGCGATTGAGGCCGCTGCCACCGGTGTCTGGTCGAAATACGAGTATAGACTATCTATGGGCTGCTCTAATTCCTTCTCAATGGATAACTTTGCTTCTTCAAAAGAGAAAGGCGGTAATTTATCCCGAAGATTTCCAAGATCCCTTGCAATCTCCTCCCCAAGCAAATCGGACCGAACGGAAAGCGCTTGTCCAAGCTTGATAAAACTCGGTCCCAGCTCCTGCAAGGCACCAGCAAGCCGTTCGCCCCGCCGCAGATGTTTCTTTGATCGAGCCCCCACAGCCGCTAACGGCAGCAATGCGCGCGCTATTTTCAAGTAAAATGGCGCGTTTTCCAGATCATCAAGAAGAAACAGGGCGTCATAACGCGCCAAAGTACGAACGACAAAGAGTAGGCGCGTAACGTTATATAAGCCCCAGAACACAGACGACCCCTATTTCTATATACGCCAAGCAGAATGAATGGCCGCAATGCCACCTGATAATCGGCGGTATTTCACCTGCCCTAATCCAGCCTCACCGATCATATTCTGAAAGGTGTCTGCATCCGGAAATTTACGGATACTTTCAACAAGATATTGGTAAGATTCTTTATCATTCGCAACGACGCCGCCAATGCGAGGCAGAACGTCAAAGGAATAGAAGTCATAAAATTGCTTCAAGCCGGGCATAATAACTTTACTAAATTCAAGACACATAAAACGGCCGCCGGGTTTCAGAACGCGTCGGGCCTCTCGCAGGGCCATAGGGATATCCGTCACGTTCCGAATACCAAAGGCAATGGTGTAGGCATCAACGGATTTATCTTTCAACGGCAACGCCATGGCATCCCCGTTCACCCATTCAATGCCATTAAGACGGCCTTTATCTAGTGCCCGGTCCTGCCCCACGCTTAACATCGCGTGGTTAATATCAAGGACCGTCACCTCGCCGTCATTCTTTACGTAATCCAGAAATTTAAAGGCAATATCACCCGTACCGCCGGCGACATCCAACAAATGCTGACCGGGGCGCGGCCCCATCCAATCCATCATCGCTGTCTTCCAAAGACGGTGGACGCCAGCGCTCATTAAGTCGTTCATCAGATCGTAATTTTCAGCAACACTGTCAAAGACGCCCCTGACCATCCCCGCCTTTTCTGACGCTGGAACTTCTTTAAACCCAAAGTGAGTATTGTCTGAAGAGGTGTTCTTATTAGATTCTGATGAGGTCATGGTGATCCCCGAACGGTGGTTGCGTAAACTTGAAGTCTTGTTTTGCTTAAAATTCCACTTGAGTGCAAGTA
>JBALXM010000094.1:0-9657 GCA_036960695.1 Sneathiella sp. | reverse complement strand
AGGTTGGAAAATAAATTTTTTTGATCAACTTATGTACCATTTTTCAAGGTCACGAACGTCGACGTACCAAATGCGTATCACGATATATAAATGTGTTCAAAAACAATCAGATAACTATATTTTCCATCCAGTCCATCATTGGGGCAATGCTTATGGTGCGGTCTAGTTTTGGCACATGAAATCTCAAATTTTTACTCACGCTCTCGATATAAGGATTTGAAACAAAACCAAAGAAAAATTGATACTTTATTTTTAGGATTGATTGAAAGCGGCTAAAATTGCAGAAGGGTTTGGTCGACAGGTCCATTTTGATGTCCGAATACTATTGGTCAGTGGGCGAGTTGAAACACAGAAAATTCGCTTTCTTTTAACACTGAACGGACATCTAAACGGTTCAATATCCCAGTAAAGCTCTAACAACTACTCATCCTGAATTTTTGTTAAGCTTGAAGTTTACTTAGAAAATGTCGGATTAACTTGACGCTGGTCCAAGATTATAAGCAATATCGAATATTAGTGTAGTTGAAATATAAACCGCTGGTTGGGCGAAACAGCGATATTCAAAACGTATGAGGGTAAAGGGATGATTATGACACAGCTGCCGAGGTTCTTCTCAATCCTTTTGGTTAGTATCTCTCTATCTACTCTGCATGACCCTGTTTCTGCAGCAGAAAATGATCCTGAATTCGAAATTGCGATTGATCTGGCGACGATGTTACGCTCCGCCCGTTCGGTCATCGGCGAAAATCAAAGTCTGATCAATGATCCTGCAATCGGCGATAAAGGTCTCGGCGGCGACGTCGTACAGGCACGAGCGCTGGAGAAATTTCAAAAAACCAAGGGGGGAGGGGAACTGGATATCACAACGCCGAGCTTGAGAAGTCGCCTGTTGAATGCTCAAATCGACGCCATTGGGAAAGTGATGGATGAGAACCAGTCATTGATTAATCAGAAAGGGGTCGCCCTCAAGGGGTTTGTCCCGGCCGTATTTGCACGGTTAGTGAACGAGCAGTTCCAGCGGTCCATAGGACAGGAAGCAGAAATAAAAGTGACGGCGCCGCCTGAACTAATCCGCAATCGCAAGGCGCGTCCTGATCCCTGGGAGTTAGACGCCATTCGCACCAGTCTTTCGTCGCCAGATTGGAAAAAAGGGAAAATTTTTTCTGCCGCTGCACAAAACCGGGGCCGAGCCGCTTTTCGTGTTCTTGTCCCTGAATATTACGGAAAGGGATGCTTGGCGTGCCATGGAGCGCCCAAGGGTGAACTTGATTTAACTGGCTACCCCAAGGAAGGCGGGAAACTTGGGGATCTCGGCGGTGCCATCAGTGTGACGCTGTATCGCAATTGATGGCGTCGCTTTGGGAAAGGGTCTGCCGATGAGCAATTTCTCTATTCTCACACGTTTGTCAATTTTGAGTGTGGTGTTGTTGCTTATCCTCGTTACCTCCAATTTGTTCCTCGGTGACCGATTGTCGAGAAATGCAGAAACAATCGCAAATGAAGCTGAACTGGTTCGCCAGATTACAACAGCCAATGCGGCGAGCAAATCCTTCGGGGACTTGAAATTTTCGCTTGCTGATCTTGCGGTTAGTCTGCTGATGCTGTCTGAGCGGAAAGCCGACGCAGCTCTGGAGATGCTCAACGAAAAACTCACCCAGCTACAGAAAAATGATCAGCAAGGGGTGGTCATTATCCGCCGTGAACTTGATTTGTTGATGCAATCCGCTCATTTGGCGGTGGATGCCTACACCGATGATCAGCGGGTGAAGGGCAACGCGCTCATGTCTACGGCGCGAGTTCATATTGAAAAAATTGACAAAGAACTGTCGCGCATCGTTCAGCAACTGGAACAGGAGTCGCAGCAGCGCAGCAGCGCCGGCTTGGCGTCGGCCCGCGAAACGATCGAATTATCCCATTACGTTATTATTGGCAGTACATTCGTTGGTTTGTTGCTGACGTTACTTGTGCTGCACTCGATCCGAACGCCATTATCACGCCTGGTGACGGCCATGCGGGCGATCACGGCGGGTGATCATACCACCCCAATACCGCCAGCGGGAGGAGATGAGATCGGAGAAATGGCACGGACGCTTACCCTGTTTCGGGACAGTCTTGTTGAACGGGAACGATTAGCCGGGGAGCGCAAAGAAGCGCAGGATGCGGCGAAACAGGCCCAGCTACAATTGCAAGAAGCTATAGAAGCCGTGACAGATGCTTTTGCCCTTTATGACGCAGATGACCGCCTCGTTATCAGTAACAGCCGATATCGCGACATGTATTCGTATATTGATTTGCCAATCGCGAACGGCATTCAGTATGAGACCATTATTACCACAGCTGTTGAGAATAAAGTGATCGTTGCCGCTCAGGGGCACAGCAAAAAATGGCTTGTTGAACGCCTCCATCGCCACTTAAATCCGAAAGGGCCCTACGAGCATCTGCGATCAGATGGGCAGTGGCTGCGGATCAATGAGCAGAAAACCGCTGAAGGGGGTATCGTCGGTGTTTTTACAGACATTACTGAGGCCAAAGAACGAGAAACTGAACTTGGTGAAATGGTTGACCAGTTAGCTGAAGCCCGGGATGTCGCCATGAAAGCAACGGAGACCAAAAGTCTGTTCCTCGCCAATATGAGCCATGAATTGCGGACACCGCTGAATGCAGTCATCGGCATTACAGAAATGCTTGAGGAAGACGCCATTGAGGATGGAGACGAAGACCTTATCGAGCCGCTCCAGCGCATTAGCCGGGCGGGCAAGCATTTGCTCAAACTGATCAACGACATTCTGGATCTGTCTAAGATCGAAGCGGGCAAGATGGAACTGCATGTCGAAAAATTTGATCTTGGTGCCGTCATCAACGACTGCGTTGATATGGCCGGACCGCTAGCAACACCGAACAATAATAAAATAGATGTCCGCCTGCCCGATGGTTTAGTGCCAATGGCGTCAGATGTGACCCGCGTACGACAGATTATTTTTAACTTACTGAGCAATGCCTGCAAATTTACTGAAAACGGTACTGTTGGTATCGATGTCACATGCGATGCCGAGGATTGGATCGAGATCGCCGTTTCGGATACTGGCATTGGTATGTCGCCGGAACAATTGAGCCGCTTGTTTGCTGACTTTTCACAAGCGGATTCGTCGACAACGCGCAAATATGGCGGCACGGGGTTGGGTTTGGCCATCTCTCAGCGCTTTTGTGTCATGATGGGGGGCGACGTAACGGTAGAGAGTACGCCCGGCGCAGGATCGATTTTTCGGGTGCGGTTGCCGTGCAAGATCTCGTCAGAGAAGGCGGGCATAGCAGTAGAAGCGGTTGTTCCTGATCGTCAATCTCCAACGGGCGGCATGGAATCGAATACTGTTCTTGTCATTGATGACGATCCGGTTGCCAGGGATATTCTGCAAGGAGTTCTTGAGTCTGAAGGATACACGGTCGCCACCGCTATTGACGGAGCAGCTGGGCTGAAAAGGGCTCGAGAGTTACGGCCGGCATTGATCACACTTGATGTCGTTATGCCCGAAAAAGATGGTTGGACGCTCCTGCAAGACTTAAAAGCTGATCCTGAACTTTCCGATATTCCCGTACTGATGGTGTCGATTGTTGATGAAAAACACAAAGGTTTCTCGCTGGGTGTTGCTGATTACATGACGAAGCCGGTCGACAGAAAGCGATTGCTGTTGTTGATTGAGCGATACAAGCTCGATGGTAGTGGTGGCAATGTACTTATTATTGAGGACGATGCGTCAACCCGACAGTTAATGCGACGGGTCTTTGTCAGTGAAGGCTGGCGTGTCCGCGAGGCCGTTAATGGTCGTGCCGGTCTGGACTTTGTGCACGATGAGTTGCCCGATCTTATCCTTCTGGATCTGATCATGCCCGAAATGGACGGCTTCGAATTTGTATCGTCGCTGAAAACAATCCCCGCCGCCAACGGGGTTCCGGTCGTTGTCATCACTGGCGCCGATCTGTCGGATGAAGATCGACGCCAACTCAATGGCGGCGTTGAGCAAATCATCCAGAAACCATCGGATGGAACCCCATCATACCTAGATGAGATCCGCCACTATGTCAGCAAATATGCTGTTTCAAAAGCCGACGATCATGGAGCCGCTGAATGACTAAAATCCTCTATGTCGAAGATAATGAGGACAATGTCTATATGTTGTCCCGCCGGCTGAAAAAGAAGGGTTTCGAGGTTATCATAGCCGGAGATGGTGAAGCGGGCATCGAACAGGCTCGTCTTGAGCAACCTTCATTGATCCTGATGGACCTCAGCCTGCCGATCATCGATGGCTGGGAAGCGACCCGGACACTGAAGGCTTTGGACGAAACGAAGGCAATCCCGATCATTGCGCTTTCGGCCCATGCGCTGGAAGGCGCACGTGAAAAAGCGCTGGATGCAGGATGTGATGATTTTGATACAAAACCCGTTGAATTCGTGCGCTTGATGAGCAAAATTCAGGGATTTCTCGATGCGGGAGGGACGCCGTGAATCCGGACAAAGCGCGTATTCTTGTCGTCGATGACAACGATGACAACCGCTTCACATTGATCCACCGACTCAAGCGCTGTGGCTATAAAAAGCTCGAAATTGCAGTCAATGGGAAAGAGGCACTGGCTAAAATCGAGGCGGAACCGTTCGATTTGGTGCTGCTCGATATTATGATGCCGGAAATGGATGGTTACCAGGTTCTTGAGTATCTCAAGAATGATATTTGTCTGCGTCATCTCCCGGTGATCATGATTTCGGCTTCGGATCAGCTGGACAGTGTTGTCAGATGTATCGAGCTCGGCGCCGAGGATTTCTTGTCCAAGCCGTTCAATGCGACCCTGCTGCGCGCGCGCGTATCGGCGTCATTGGAAAAGAAGGGCCTACGGGATCTCGAAGAGACCTATCGCGCCCAGATCATTGCCGAGAAAAAGCGCACCGACGAATTGCTGAATTCCATCATCCCGCCTTCAGCCGTCACCGAGTTGAAGCGGGAGGGAGAAGTCAGGCCTCGTCATTATGACGATGTGGGCATTTTATTCTGTGACATAGTCGGGTTTACAGCCTATTGCGACCAGCATTCACCGGAGATCGTTGTTGGGCATTTACAAGCGCTTGTCGAGGCCTTCGAGCAGACAGTCGATCACTTCCAAATGGAGAAAATCAAAACCATCGGGGATGCTTTCATGGCAACAAGTGGATTGCTTCGTCCGGTTGAAGCCCCGGTGTTGACGGCGCTCCGCTGTGGTCTCGAAATGTCACGGATTGCTCAAGTGATGGAACCCAACTGGGAGGTTCGTGTCGGCCTGCATGTTGGCCCGGTGGTTGCCGGTATCGTTGGTAAACAACAATTTCTGTTCGATGTTTGGGGCGACACGGTCAACATAGCCGCGCGTCTGGTTGCCCATGGATCCCCCGGTACTGTTGCGATGACAGAGGCTTGCTGGCAAGAAATTCAAAATGACTGTCATGCGCGCTCACTCGGTGCCATCGACATAAAAGGCAAGGGTAAACTCGATGTAGTCGAGGCCTATGCTGTTAAATGATTGCTCGCCGAAGGTTAGCAGAGAAGGGCGCATGTGCCTAAATAACGAAATTGTATAAGAGAGAATTTTTGGTTCATCGTCGCGGTTAAGAAGCGAAATTGAGACAAAATCCAAGACCTGATACACTCCGACGGAACGTCTTGTCCATCCACACTTAACGCATCTTCTGCATTGTTAATAAGCCGCTGCTTATCGAGGAATATTTCTATAGCTTCGTGATTTACGCCTAGTTCGATCAATAACGCCTATCCAGAACAAGCGGATGGCCTCAGTTATCCCTGTTAGTCGACTGAACCGTGGTGCAACAGGTTTGATAATTGTCCGTGTCGTTGGAAAGAACACCTTACAACCGACATCTCCTATATCGTCATAAGACTCAATTGACGTTTCGGTGTCCTCGTATAGATCATCTGCCATGTAGGTTGCGAATTCGTCTGTGACCAGTACATATTCTGACGAGTCTACGCTGTTTTTAGAGAGCCTGTGTATGACAATTGGTGGTTCTCCGCCCAGTTCGATATGATTGTTGGCCTGTTTTATGACAGTTTCTCCAAAATGGGCAAAAACTTTGAGACGAAGGCCGTCGATATGACAACAAGCGTCACAAATACAGCCACCAACACTTTTATTTATGAGATTTCCATGAGCAATCGTAAAGGCGGACATCATCAGTTTAATTTGTTTAGCAACGTCATTTATGACGTCCGAGGTATTGCGATCCGCCACTTCACAGTAAAAAAAAGCGGCATCGCCTTCCAACCGGTTTAATGTCATCGGAAACCTAGCTTGCCGCGTTATTGACTCTAAAAGATCTGTGACAATAGTTTCAGCATGCATCACGGATATTTTGTTCAAGCGCACAAATTGCGTGTAGCCGCTTATATCGGCAAGAACCAGAACAACAGGACCAATTTTCATATCTTATCCTTTCGATTTACTGATTTTTGGCTCACCCACAATAGTTATTTGCGCCTTCATATGCGGGTGAAAACGGCAGAAGTATGTGTTGGTCATATTGTTCATGAATTTGATAGTTTTCGATTGGCCTCTTTTGAGAGTGCCAGTATCCCAGCTTTTATCACTCGCCGTCGCTGTGTGGGGGGCAATATCACGGTTGATCCAAGTTATCATATCGCCAGGTTGAACATTTACACTTACAGGATCAAAGTCGAAATCTTGGATTTCTATAATGTGATTTTTAGGAGTCCGAGCCTTCGCAACAGTTTGATAAGGCAAAATGCTTGTAAAAGCCGTGACGGCAAATGCCGCCACGGATCCTTTTAAGACGTTACGTCTATCAAATTTCATCATCAGTTGAGTTTCTTAACCATCATTTGGGCATGGCCTTGATGAACTTTAAAGATTTTCAACCCTGCTTGGAAAAGTGATTTTACTTCACTGTTTTCAATATTTGGGATAAAGGCGTTTTCAACCAGACCATTGACTGCTTTGTGATAGGCGAGCTCATTTTCTGCATAACGTTTATCAAAAGCGACGCCGCGTAGTTTGCTCATTTCATCTATTAGGACATCTGCATTTTTCAGCAAGGACTTGCTTAAGAAATTGTCTTGTGGCTGAGCTTTTAACTTACCAAGCAATGCCAGAGCTTGCTCGTTCACTGCTGTATGATCACGGATCATTGTATCGGCAAAGTCACGTATCGCTTCGCTTTTAGATATTGCCAAAGCTAGATGTGCATATCGAATATCAATATTATCCGCTGTGTATGCAACATGTGCGATTTGGAGATCGTTGAGCTCCGCTGGCGTTTCTGCATATGCAGGTCCATGCCCAATAAGGGTCGCTAAGCCGAGCACGATAAGTGTGTATTTAATCTTCATACTATGTTCCTACTTGAGTTGTTTAAATGTGAATCCGTTATTGCACCGGACAATTACTCTTTTCTACAGATTCCATTAAACGATAATTTATTTGTTATATGAATGATCAATAACTCAATTAATTTGATCAATCGTACAATTTTGTTCACATTAATATAAATATTGCTATGATTATCATGTCGAAATTAAACGGTATGTATTGGTTGAACATTATGGATCTACTCAGCGACATTCTTTCTCGAATGAGACTTTCTGGAACATTATATTTTCGGACATCCTTTACCTCTCCTTGGGGGGTGAAGGTTCCATCTTTTGAAAATGTTTCTAGATTTCATTTTGCGCATAAAGGCCGTTGCTTGGTGCGGGTAGGAACCCAGAGTGATCCGGTTTTTTTAGATCAAGGAGACTTGATCATTATTACGAGGGGGGCCTCTCATACATTGTACTGCGATCCAAAAACGGAAGAAGATGCAATGACCTTGGATCAAGTTGTACAAGAGTCCGGATTTACAGGCTCTGGCACTCTGATTTATGGCGAGCCCGGTAGCAATCACGAAACTCAACTTATTTGTGGTCATTTTGCGTTTGATAAGCACGCCAATCATCCGCTTCTCGATGCACTACCATCCTATATTTTGATTAAAAATTACGGAGAGGTTGCAGGGCAATGGATGGAAAGCACGTTAAAAGTTATTGGATCAGAAGCTGGACAAAACCGCATGGGCAGCGATTTAATCGCCCTAAAACTGTCGGAGATTATTTTCACTCAAGCATTGCGGAGCTATCTGGATTCTGAAGGTTCGACAATGCCGGTTCTGGCAGGTTTCGCGGATAAAAATATTGCACGAACCATTGAGGCTATACACCAAGAACCTCAATTTCGCTGGACGTTGGACGATCTTGCAAAGATTGCGGGTATGTCGCGCACATCATTTGCCACAAAATTTTCTTTATTGGTCTCAATGACGCCGGTCGGTTACATCACACATTGGCGTATGCAAATTGCGCGTCAGTTATTGACGGATACAAATAAGACAATAATAGAGATTGCCGAAGACGCTGGGTATCAATCAGAGGCAGCATTTGGCCGAGTGTTCAAAAAGTATTTTCAAACGCCTCCTGCAACCTATCGACGTCAATTTCATTAGGTTGCCGAGGTTGGCTTATGTGTGAATTGCCATCTTAAATCAGATCAACTTTTACAATTGATAACGTCGCTAATGTCCGTTTGTTGTACAAAGGAGAAGTGTTAGAGACACATAGAGTTAGTTAGATTTTAAGCGGTAATCAGACTTGTTTCTTCACTGAATTACAGACTTATCCTTACGGCGAAAATTACGCGAAGCGAGAGAGGGAAGTTACTCCCTCTCCCTCTCTCGCTTTGCTGCATGCCAGACGTTAGTATCGTTGGCTCATTCGGGGGCTTGGAGCCCCTTTGTTTATGTCTTTACAGTGCGGCGCTTACGACGCCAGCCGAAGAAACCCATGGCAGCTATCCCTGCTCCGAATAGAGGGAGAGCCGCTGGAATAGGGACCGCCGAAGGGAGGGTGTCCCCTGAAATAGTCCATTTAGCCCAAGCCGCGGCAGTCTGGTCTGTAAGGTCTTCAAAAAGATATACAATGGCAGAGCCCCCGCTTAGGACGTAATCATTCGCATTATTTGGATCAGAGAAATTCTGTGCCCTAGAAGTATTAACTTTAATCTGACCGAAAGACGTGAAAAACTCGTAAGGTGTAACGAGAGCCCCTACATAAGTGTTGGTGATGCCGCGCGTTTTTTCAGAATCAGTGTCGAATGCCCCCAATAGAACCTGATCAAACAAAGCCTGAGAAGCGGCGTTCGCACCAGCTAGTGTGTTAAACTGAAAATCAGCTAATGAATCACAGCCTCCAAACACGGATGCGCAAGTACCATCCAAAAATTCAACATCATAGAGCGTACCGCCAACATTGACACCTGTAGCCCCCTGTAATTCACCACCAACCACATCTAACGTTGCCGCTTGTGGTGTCGTTACTGGTAAACTGATAAATGCCGCTGCAGTTAGACAGAGCGAAAGCTTTCGCCACCTTTTTAAAAATACTGATATCATGATAACCCCCTCGAAAATAATTTTGTTCCAATTACTGCGATGCAGCCTGAACCATTATAATTACACTCGGATGAGATGATTGAACGTTGGTAAGTCTGTCAAACATTAATTGATTGTTAACCCTATTTATGAGGAAAAATCGATCATTATAAGTTAATGTATGACTTTATTAGCACAGT
>JBALXM010000093.1:0-9812 GCA_036960695.1 Sneathiella sp. | reverse complement strand
TATTTTATAGTTCTGGGCACATGATAGTGTGGCGTGATTTATTCTGGCGCTGGCATGCTGGTATTGATCATGTCGCGATGTAATTGCCATGCCCCATTAGCTTTTTTCCAAACAACCATGAATTTGCCATGGTCCGCTTGAGCGCCCCCATCGACTAAAAGCTCATACGTCCCGACTTCAATGGCGGTGTCTCCCTGTAGGTCGACTTCGTCTGTGCTGAGCCTCACCTCTTTGATGCCCATATCGAGCACGGCCTGAAAAAAACCTTTAATTTCGTCGCGGCCTTTTAGAAAATCCGAATTGGGTCCAATGAAGCTGGCATCTTCCGTATAAAGGGTCATCAACTTATCCAAGTCGCCATTTGCAATGCAAGCACTGAACGTCTGGTTCACAGCCGCAATTTCCAATGCACTCATATCATTCTCCCCATAAGATTATTTTGATCTCCTGCATGATATTCAGCTGGCGATCCAGAGAATATGATACTACTCGCATGGAATGAATTTTCAAGCCGATTATTACCATTCAATAATATGAAAAATAGGTTCGATGAGCGGCCGCACTTGTTAATCCAAGCACCAAAATCTATTCAGCCTTAACTATTAACTTCCAGCACAATCTTCCCCGTATGCTTTTTGGTCAAAAAGGCGGTTTGAGCATCTACGATTTTCTCAAGAGAATAAGTTTCGGCGACAAGTGGCATTACGTGCCCCGTCTCGATAAGGGTTATCAGGTTTTTAAACACAGTCGGCTCTAACACCGTACAGCCGAAAAAACTTAGATCTTTCAAATATAAGGTACGGAGATCCAAATCCACAATCGCCCCGCCAATGGCCCCTGACACTCCATATCGCCCACCGGGACGCAGGATGTCTAAAAGGTCAGGCCATTGATCGCCCCCTACCAAATCAATGACCACATCAACACTGTTAAATCCAAGAGCGTCGGTAATTTTCTCATCCCGCGCAAAAATTTGATCCGCGCCAAGACGTTTAATGGCATCAAATTTAGCGGGACTTGTCACCGCGATGACGGTCGCCCCCCGTGCCTGCGCCAACTGTATAACCGCAGACCCCACGCCCCCCGATGCACCCGTGACGAGCACCCTATCGCCCTTTGTCACAGTCGTTCTTGTCAGAAGATTTTCGGCCGTGGAGTAAGAGCACGGGAAGGAGGCGAGCTCCGCATCCGTCAAATCGCTCTCAATTTTGCAAGCATGTCGAGACGCAACGACGGTATAATCGGCAAAACCGCCATCACATTCTGACCCGTAATACCACGGGTTCTCCAACGCCTCCCCTTTGACCTCTCGAAGGCAGGGCTCAATCAGGATACGCTCCCCAATCCGCGCCGCGTCAACCTCAGTCCCAACTGCCACAATATGTCCGCAAACGTCGGCCCCTTGAATACGGGGGAATTGAAACGCGGCACCGGTCCAACCGGCTTCATCACTGGCATCCTCTTGCTTCGAATACCACCCTATTCGCGTATTAATGTCTGTATTATTGACGCCCGCGGCGGCCACCTGAACAAGAACCTCATTGGAGGCAGGCTTTGGCACGGGAATATCACTTCGAAACTCTAATTTTGAAAAATCACCATGACCGGTAAGCACGACACCTCGCATGGTTACAGGTATTTCAGTCATAGGGTCACTCCCGGTCAAAACGTTACGAAAAGGCGGAGTGTAGTCACTGGAGATTTTGGGTCAATTGCCGAATAGATAAGTATCGAAATAAGGAGAGGCCACCGCTCAACAAAAAAAGCCGCAATTAAGGACATCAGTGTTGGCAGAGGCTAAGAAGATTATAGAGTATTCACTGGGAACCTGAATTAGGCTGCTTTGACATCACTCAAGAAAGAGCTGATATCTCATTGATCTTGCCAACCGTCGACGCGATTTCTTCAATCACGGACACTGCCTCACCCGTCGCCCCTTGAATTGACGATATTTGATTGGCTATGTCTTCTGTCGCTTTCGCTGTTTGACTAGCAAGGTTTTTGACTTCAGAGGCGACGACCGCGAACCCTTTCTCGGCATCCCCAGCGCGTGCGGCCTCGATGGTGGCAATGAGAGCAAGCAGATTAGTTTGCGATGCAATGTCATTTATCAGGCTGACAACATCCCCGATTTTCTGCGATGCTTGAACAAGGCTTTCCACCTGCCCTAAGCGCGCCACTTGCCCTGGATTGTCATTAACCGTTTCTTGTAATTTTTGAATGCCTCCATAGACCGCTTTTTCACCGTCCGTGTAGGGGGATAAAGGAGCCTCTCTCAACGCGGGTTTGAGACGAATAACAGGGATATATTTTTCAACTTTTACCTGCTTCATAGAAACAGAAAACTACTAATTTACATTTTTACTGTTTTAAGGGCAGACTTTTGACTATCACTGACATACTTAAAAACTGAAGTACTTTTATTTAAAGTGCAGACGATTGGATTTTAAGTGTTAGCTGAACTCATAAAAAGTATCGCTCTACTTCTTGTCATAAGCTTGTTGCAGAATTTCATCGACAGACGATGGCAAGAAAACCAGTTGTTGGGCAAAATAACATCCGGGCTTCTTTTTGCTGTCATCTGTATCGTCAGCATGACGCCCCATTTAAACGCCCATTCCAACATAATTCTAGATGCCCACTCAGCGGTCCTAGTTGTCGCGACCTTGTCCGGCGGCCTGATCGTCGGGCTTATAGCGGCCGTTTCATCTGGCCTTTTCAGTTTATGGAATGAGGGCGGGCTCACCTTCGAGATCGGTATCATTGCAACAAGCCTTTTCATGGGTCTCGCCTTTAGATACGGCGCCGAACGCGGCTGGCTCGCAAAAAACATCTTTCATTATCTCACTCTTGGAATTTTGGTACAGATCATAACCCTGATCTGGTTATTTTATGAAACCCGCAGGCGAGGCGAATTTATCGAGCTTGATATTGCCCTTACCCTGCTTATTGCTTACGCCTTATCAACGGCTGTATTGGGATGGATGCTGGATGATATAAAGCGCCGGCTGGCAACTGAAAAAGCATTAAGAGCCAGTGAACAACGCTCTCGCGCCATCTTTGATCAAACTTTTGAATTTATTGGGCTTCTTACACTGGATGGAAAATTGATCGAGTGCAACAGAGCGTCTCTCTCCTACGCTGGCATAAACATAGCGTCGGTCATTGGAATGCCTTTTTGGGAAACCCCATGGTGGTCCCACTCAATCACCGCGCGGCACCAGCTAAAAAAAGCAATTTCCCGCGCAGCCCTTGGCGAGCTAGTTCGCTTTGAGACAACAAATACAGGCCCTGATGGAAGCTTTATTTATGTCGACTTTTCCGTAAAACCAACCTTCGATGACGAGGGGGAAGTGGATTATCTCGTCTGCGAGGGAAGAGATATTTCAATCAGGAAAAACTTGGCAGCCCAACTTCACCATTCGCAGAGAATGGAGGCCGTTGGTCACATGGCGGGGAGTATTTCACATCATTTCAATAACCTCTTCACTGTCATATCCGGTCATGCAGAAGCCTTAAAAACAGTGGTTTCAAAAGATAAGAAAAGTGAGCAACACCTGACCACCATCATTCGCACCATTGACCGCGCGGCCAATTTTACTCACCGCCTTGTTTCTTTCTCGCGAATGCAAACATTGAAGCCAGCCGTTACAAATCTCAACGCGGAAATTGCCTCTACCGAAGAGAAAATGGGATGGGCCCTTGGAAATAACATTCATCTGGAAACCAGTCTGTCCGAGAGTTTATGGCCCGCCTCCCTTGACCGGCAACAATTTAGCAAAGCCCTTTGCAGTCTGGCTCAAAATGCTAAAGACGCCATGCCAGAGGGCGGTAAGATTATTATTCGTACGGCCAATTTCACAGCTGACGAGGCCTATTCGAGACACCATCTAGAGGGTCCTGAACCCGGAGAGTATGTGATGGTGTCTGTCACGGATACGGGGGCCGGTATGTCTCAGCAAGTTCAAGAAAAGGCATTTGATCCCTTTTATACCACTAAAGAAGGCGGGGCTGGAGATGGGCTGGGCCTGAGTATGGCCTACGGGTTTATAAAACAATCGAGGGGATATATAACCTTGGAGAGCGAAGTTGGAAACGGAACACTTGTTCGGCTTTACGTGCCCCGATTCCTGAATGAGCCCGCCGCAAAAGTAGAAATCCTAGACAAAATTGAGGCTTAAACGAGATTAGAATACTGCTAAACGCCCTCATATCATGATAGTTTTGTCCCCGAAAATAAAATTAGAGCACATATGATATCAACTAAAGACAGTGCGGACGTCAAACGTCTCTATTTATCTGCAAACGGCATATAATAGCGCTTTAATTTTGACACCAATCAATGCCATCTCCCCCTTACGGCAATAGTACTGTGCGATTAATAAAATTAGCCAAGCTATTTGCGTCCAAGAAAAGGCAAGTAGGAAGGTTATCAATCACAATAGTTCGCGTATGTGTAAGGAAGAGTAGTATCGTGTTTTCTTTTATAAATAATTCCAAGATAGCTGTGCGTATAACCCTCGCGCTATCCCTCCCCGTCCTTGGCATGCTGTTCTTTTCAAGCCTGAATGTAAGCGATAAATACCAAACCTCTTCAGAAATGGATCAAATACTGGAACTGACTGAGATCGCCCCCGTTATCAGTGCTGTGGTCCATGAATTACAAAAAGAGAGAGGGACTTCAGCGGTTTTTATCGGAAGCAAGGGTGAAAAATTTGCGAACAAACTCCCTCAACAAACCTCGGACACAGATGGTGCTATTAAAGCTCAAGCACGCATTTTAACAGATTTTGACGCTTCAGCCTTTAGCACCTCCCTCACGGTCCAAATTGAGAAAGCACAACAAGCGTTACAAGTCTTACAATCAATAAGATCTGACGTTAAATCACTTCGTATTTCAGTGCCAAAAATGGCCGCATATTACACCCCGACTATTGCAAAGCTTCTGGGCATTATTGAAGAATTAGGCTCATTGAGCTCAAATAACGAAATTGCCAGAACCATCTCCGCCTACACCTCTTTTTTACAAGGAAAAGAGAGAGCCGGTCTTGAGCGGGCAATGGGCGGTGCCGGGTTTGGTGCTGGGAAATTTAAACCGGTCATTTACGTTAAATTTCTGCAATTGATCGCCATGCAGCAAACCTATTTTGACCGCTTTAACATCTATGCAACGGCAGCTCAGAAGTCTTTTCTGAGCACAACGCTACAAGGGCGTGATGTAGATGAGGTCGCGCGCATGCGGGAAATTGCAATCGACAGCCCGGTGACGGGATCAATTGGTGGCATTGAAGGACCGGTCTGGTTTGCAACGATAACCAAAAAAATCGACCTTTTAAAAATGATTGAAGACAAAATTGCAGATGATTTGAAATTGAATGCAAAAAGAATTGAAAGCTCAGCACGCTCAGCCTTCTTAATGATGGCGACACTCTCTCTTGTACTCCTTGTGGTAACCATTGCTTTGGTCGCTTTTATTATAACCAACTTATCTGGGCCCATCACCCGTATGATTGCGGACATGACTTCCCTTGCGCAGGGCGATCTTAATACAGCCGTGCGGGGCACAGACCGCAAAGATGAGATCGGGGATATGGCCCGTACTGTGGCTGTATTCAAGGAAAACGCCATAGAAAACGGGCGACTGGAAGCCGAGACGGAGAAAAACCGGAAAGCTGCCAGAGAAGAGAGAGAACGCCTTCGTCAGATGGAAGAAAAAATACGTCAGGACAAGGAAATCAGGGATAGAGAAGAGCAAAAAAAGAATGAAGAAAAGCTTTTATTCCTGACCGAAGTTACCGGTGATTTCGAGACAATTATCGGAAGCGTTGTCACATCGATTACAGATAATGTTGGTCAGCTAGAATCCAATTCAAATTCCATGTCCTCTGTTGCCGAACAAACCAACTCACTCACTCACACAGTGCAAGAGGCGTCAAAGGATGCTTCTGTCAACGTACAGACAGTTGCCGCAGCTGCAGAAGAATTATCAGCCTCCGTCAACGAGATTAGCAGACAAGTTACAGTATCGTCCTCAATTGCCAAAGATGCGGTGGAGGAAGCCCGCAATAGCCATAATACGGTTATAAGCCTTGTGGCATCGGCTAAAGATATTAATGAGGTTCTTGATTTAATTAGCACTATCGCATCCCAAACCAACTTGCTTGCCCTTAATGCGACCATTGAAGCGGCCCGTGCCGGGGAGGCTGGAAAGGGGTTTGCTGTGGTTGCTAGTGAAGTGAAAGATCTTGCGGCTCAAACGGCAAAAGCCACAGAGCAAATCAGCGCGCAAATCTCTGAGATCCAACATTCCACGGAAAGTGCCGCCACCTCAATTGAGGGAATTGGCAAAATCATTGGCCGTATGGACGAGATAACAGCTGGCATCTCAGCCGCAGTGGAGGAGCAATCTGCGGCAACATCCGAGATTGCCCATAATATTGATCAAGCCTCTACGGGGACTAACAAAGTTCACAATAACATTGTTCGCGTAACCGAAGGTGCAAGCGACACGGAGCGGGCGGCAAATGATATTCATCTGTCCGCGACCGAGTTATCCACACAGTCTTCTACTCTACGCAGTGAAGTCGATACTTTTCTGTCCAAAATACGCAACGCAAACTAAAAAAAGGGGTGAAAGGCAGGTTGTATAATCCGGCCTTTCACCCTTATTTTTAAATTTGGGCCGTTATAACACGCGCATTTATCTGCTCAATTTCAGGCGCCGCGGTACGAGCAACATCAGCCGCCTGAACCATCTGCCTTAAAATTTCACTTTCGTAAAATAATTCTGACGCAGGTTGAGCTCTTAAGGAGTGCAGAATGTGTGAAGGCTGGACAAAATGGGCTGCAGCATACCTTTTTGAATCTAAAAAAACACCCTTATAACAGGTTTTACTAACTTGAATGTGACGTCCCTAAAAGATCGATTCGACATAAAACTCCTGTCCACAAAAACTTACGTGCTCATAGTTTCTGATCGAGGCATCAAATCAACCATTGATAAAATATTTCGCCGGACGGTCATAAACAATTTAAAGCATATTTTTCTATACTTTTAAGTTACTTCATAGTAATTCGTTGAAAATGAATTCGGGAAAACTATCTATTAAGCTTATCAAAAAGCTTACATTTTCTTTATTTCAACCATTAATATACACTTACTGAAAGACTTCAGATGAAAAAAACATTCTTACCTTTGATAACGACTATTTCCGTCTTTGGTTTGACCGCGATTGCCTATGCTGCTTCCGGAGGTCACGACCACGTAAGCGATAAAGTTGTTGCTGAGCAACGCCAAATGCTGGCAAAAAATACAGATGGCGTGGGTTTTGGCCCACAATCACCGCGAGATATAGATTCTATTGTGGGTCAGAATAAACGCACTTTTGAAGCGGCCCCTGCCTATACGGCAATGAATCTCTGCAATATCCATTTCCATGAAAATGCTGAACATAAGGGCGGTGAATTTACCACTTATGCAGGCAATGGAGATGGCCACGGTTACGGCACCGGATTCAAATACAATGGCGCGCTTACCGATGAGGAATTAGCGCATTATGATCACAAAGTTGGTGCAACTGATCACGGAGATCTACAGCCAGGTGACACCATCGAAGTTCACTACGTTCACACAACGGCAAAAATTAAGCCGGGACCTACATTGGGTTCTTGCCTGAGCGAAGCCATTGCTAACCCGCAGCTCCGTGTTGAAACCCAAGTTTACGTTATTGTTAATGATGACAGCGCTCTGGACTTTACTAAATTGACCCAGCTCGAAACTGTTGGTGGTCTGCATCAAGCGATCAACATTCCGACAAACACGGGCGCAGCTGTGCAATATGATGGCTCCACAACAGGCCCAGGTTACAATGAAAAGGGCTCCCCATTGCAAGTGAGTTGGAGTGTTCGACCTCAAGTCGCCAAAACCTCTATCAGCTCAGTCGCAACATGGCTAAAGGGCAACGCCTTTGACGAAGATCACGCACATGGTGTTCGTAACTTAGTTGAAAACCCTAACCTGCTATCCTCCATTAAATAAGCAAGCTAATGGAAACTGATGGCAGGGTCGATTGACGCCGACGTTTGCGTTAATTGACACTTATAAACTTCGCTGCCTTTGGTGGCGGAGTTTTTTATTGTTGTTGATGTCGTCCTTGACTAGTGCCCACAATAAACAAAATTGCGCGATCGTCTTTCGAAGATAAGGTACTATTAGAAGCGCTTTTTTTCTACTTTTCAGCCATATTCAAAAATATACCTTTCTAATACGCCAACCTTTATTTAAGGTTTTACTTCATAAGTTAATTCTGATTCAGATTAAACATTTAAGGAGTACAGAATGCGTGAAGGCCTGTATAAAATGGAATTCAGCACATCTTTTGGAACCGGTTCTGGCGTTATCAATCTTAGGGACGGATTAGCGCGTGGCGGCAATTCTGTTCTTTATTATGTTGGAGAGTATGAGCTTAGAGATAACCTCCTTCACCTTCGCGTTAAATATCAACGTCATTCTCATAAACTAAACGAGGCATCCGTTTTTGGATTGGAAACCGCCCATGTAACAATTACCGGCGAAATGACAGATGATGCTATTGTCATCTCCGGTATAGCAGACGAAATTCCAGATATGTTGCTTACAGGAAAAATTACTTTTTTAACTGAGTAATCAATCCCTGTAAGCCAATATAATTGCCTCCCGATTTTACCGGGTAACAAAGGCTAATTAATAGTCATAAGCCAACGGCTCTTCTGCGAGAAAACCTCGCTTTTGACGCCCTTCATCATAAAAATTCAGCTCGTCTCTATTTTCATCTTCCAACGCATCCCGCGGCGTATCCTCGTCAAGAGACGGTGCCGTGTTTAATGGGGTAAAGCCCAATTCAACAAAGCCAACATTTTCTTCATTGTCATTGACCGCAGGCACATCTTCAAACCCCGACAGCGCGCAAATATTATCATTGGCTGGAAACTCGCTCAGGATTTTTGTGATTTCATCCTCTGTCACAAAATCATTTCTTGTTTGATTAATTTTCATAATATTTTTCATTTTCCCCACCTTTTTTATTAATTAGAAGAAAGCCTCATGCTTTCTTTGTTTCTCTTCTATCCCAGTCACGTAAGCGCTCATTCCGTGCCCTAATCTTGGTAATCGAACGACACGCCCAACGTGACAATAATTCTCTTTTATCCGTCGCCTCCCTCCTTTTACTAATCCGCTCAACGGGAATTTTGTCAGAAAATCACCACGATTTTCATATCGCGTCACCCGAATGAGCTCCCCTGTTATGTCTGCAAATGTCTTGTTTCCAACGCGAGGACTTGCAAAACAAAAAACCCGAACACATCGAAATAAAGCGGCTCCAAGTAAGGCAATAGCCGCCCCCATAGAATGCCCAGTAAAATAGACTTCCTCTCGCCCGGTCAGATGGCGTTTCAAATCCCCCATCAAATGCCACAGGGCGGTGTAATAGCCCTCATGAACGAGCCCCGGTCCCATCCAAGGCACCAAATCCGTTTGAAAGTTAGGGCCGTAATTTTGCCCCCGATCAGCCGCAATGACGGTTCCCCTGATAGCCACTACGGTTTTATCCCCCTTATGGCCAACCCAGCCGCACGCACTTTGATTACCAAGGGGGTGATACTCAAACCCCTGCTGATTAGCGGCGAACTCACCGTCTTTCAGATAAGCAATATTCGCGCATTTAACGGCGGTTAAGGGCGTCATACGTCATCCGCATTTCTATTATGACCCACATTGCCCGCGAGCAAGTTGATCAGCTGAAGCGCCCGATCCAATAGAAGATCATCTGCCC
>JBALXM010000092.1:8463-9843 GCA_036960695.1 Sneathiella sp. | reverse complement strand
AAATATTTAAGATTTAACGCGTTTACTTGTGGGGTCATAAAATGGTTTCAGAGATGCTGTTGCTGGAAAGCGCTCGCAAGCAATTTCTATTTCATAGGTTCCGGAATTGATAAAATCTGCATCGACGCCGTCTTCATTCTCTACATATCCCATCCCAAGTGATTTTCCCACAGTATGGCCGAACATACCCGATGTGATAGACCCAACGATAATGCCATTACGCCAAATGGGCTCGTTGTGATGCATAAGTGGTTCGGTGTCGTTAAGGGCAAACTGGACAAGTCTTCGCGTGACACCAGATTTCCGTTGTTCAACGAGCGCGTCTTTACCCACAAAGCCACCTGGTTTATCCCACGCCACCGCGAAGCCAAGTCCTGCTTCTATGGGCGTATCTTCATCGGCTATATCATGGCCCCAATGGCGATAAGCTTTTTCAGTTCTGAGCGAGTTCATGGCGTGCATACCGACATGTTGTAGATCAAAACGGGCTCCCGCCGCGACGATGACATCATATACCCCGGTCGCAAATTCGGTAGGGATGTAGATTTCCCACCCTAACTCACCAACATAGGTAATCCGGGACGCCCGGACTTTTGCATAGCCCAGTTCAATCTCCTGACTGGTCGCGAACGGAAAGGCGTCGTTTGACATGTCTGCAGGGGTTAGGCTTTGCAACAGGTCGCGGGATTTCGGTCCCATGATGCTGATCATCGCCATGCCAGACCCAACATCGGTTAAAATTGCATGTGCGTCGGCGGGAATATGCCGTTGCAACCAGTTAAAGTCTCGCAAAGCCGATGAGAAGGCAGTGACGATCATAAAACATTCTTCAGACACGCGGGTGATCGTTAGATCAGCTTCTATACCGCCCCGCTCATTCAGCCATTGCGTATAGACAATTTTGCCGACAGCTACGGAGACATTGTTCGCACAAACTCTATTAAGAACAGCTTCTGCATCTCTCCCTTGCAAGAGGAACTTGGCGAATGAAGTCTGATCCAATAAGCCAACACCTTCGCGGATCGCCATATGCTCTTTTGCAGAATGCTCAAACCAGTTCTGACGTCCATATGAATATTCATAATTTGCTTCAACGCCCCTCGGTGCAAACCAGTTGGCTCGCTCCCATCCACCAGCCTCGCCAAAACATGCTCCTTTTGCCTTCAATCTATCATGCAGCGGGGACGTTCTGACCATCCGGGCCGTTTCAAACTGGCGGTATGGCCAGTGCATCGCATAAAGTAAACCCAATCCTTCGACTGTGCGGTCATGCAGGTATTTGGCATTTCCCTGAAAAGGCAGCATGCGGCGGATGTCGACATCCCATAAATCCATGGGTGGGTGTTTGTTGACAATCCAGTCAGCAAGAACTTTGCCAGC
>JBALXM010000092.1:0-8363 GCA_036960695.1 Sneathiella sp. | reverse complement strand
TATGCCATCCATTCCCCATGGTTTGGCAACGGGCTCAAATGCGCCGAGCAGGAGTTTACCGGCATCTTCTTTAAAATAGACGCAGTTGTCAGGATCGCGCAAGACCGGCAAGTTCGCGGTCATACCCTCAAAATCTTCCGTAACAATGTAAAAATGCTCTGCCGCGTGCAGCGGTATATTGGCACCCGCCATGAGTCCTACTTCACGTGCCCACATGCCACCGCAGTTCACAACTATTTCTGCACCGATATCACCGCGATCGGTGGCAACGCCAGTCGCCCGACCATCCTTAGTGTGTATTGCGGTGACTTTTGTGTTTTCAAATATTGTAGCGCCGCCCTTCACAGCCCCTTTAGCCAATGCTTGTGTCACATCAATCGGATTTACCTTGCCATCCTTGGGCAAATAAACGGCACCGACAACATCATCAACGTTAATGAGCGGCCACATTGCTTTCGCTTCTTTTGCGGAAATAACATCGACTTCAAGGCCAAAACACTTTGCCATTGAGGCGCCTCGTTTCAGTTCCTCAAAGCGTCCGCTATTCGTCGCCAGGCTAAGGGAGCCGTGTTGCGTAAATCCAGTTGCTTGTCCGGTTTCTTCTTCGAGTTTGCCGAAAAGCTCTGCCGTGTACTGCGCCAATTTCGTCATATTTTGGGTTGCGCGTAATTGCCCAACGAGACCGGCGGCATGCCATGTTGTGCCACTTGTCAGTTGTTTTCGCTCAAGTAAAACGACGTCGCTCCACCCCAGTTTTGTTAAATGATAGGCGAGCGAACAACCGACAACTCCGCCGCCAATGATAACGACTTGTGCATGCGTGGGAAGGGGCTTAGTCATAACGTTTCCTCAAACAATAAATTCTTTTGCAGCATGCTGAAAGTTGATGTTGTCACATTAAGTTATCAAACACAAAATTTTGATAATGTTCAAAAAGTGGTTTGTTATATTTCCGGGACTTACGGGGTCTGTATTTTCTGGGAGAAGAGAAAAAAAAGGGCCTGGTATCTAGTTAATGTGACAACAGCGAAGTTCGCAAAGAAACACAAAGCAGCTGCCGTTTAAGCTCAATATTTTACGTTACATCCTCTGAGAATTCGGATTTAATTTTTTTTGTCATTACAGTCTCAAATAATTTTGGGGATATTTTATTTACCCAGTAGGATAGTTTCGACACTCGGCCAATGTTCAGTAATCGACGGTTAGACTTGAGACCTGCAAGAATTTCTTCAGCTACAAAATCAGGACTTAATGGCTTGCCTGCTGTTTGGGTGGCCGATCCCGGTCGAGCGGTATCTCCTCCTTTTGTGCCCCCTGCTTGTTGAGACGCGATAAAGGATGGGCATACCATCATTACATGGACTCCAGCCTCGGCAACCTCCGACCTCAAACTATCAAAGAACCCCTGCATTGCATGCTTGCTAGCGCTATATCCGCTTCGCCCGTAGAGAGGGGAAAATCCAGCAACGCTTGAAATTGCGACGACTTTTCCGCTCCGTTTCAAAATTGATGGTAGGGCCGCGTAAGTCATATTGACAGCACCAAAAAAATTCACCTCCATCACCTTTTTGATCGTTTGGGGTTCCATATCTTGAAACTTGCTAAAGTGCGTTATGCCTGCGTTATTGATAAGAATATCAATGGCTCCTACTTGAGCGACCACATCTTGGCACTTTGCCTCGTTCGTAATATCGCATTGAAATGTAAGCAAGCCGTGAGGGGCCTGCCTCGCCAAGACGTCAAGCCCGATCTGATCCAAATCAACCGCTGCAACGCGGGCGCCTGCTTTTAGCAGCAACAGACAAAGGGCTTGACCTAGCCCGCCACCTGCACCCGTTACGAGAACAGTTTTTCCCTGCAAGATCATCAGATTTTCCTTAAGTGGCTCGATTGTAAGAACGGATAGTGTTCAGCTTGCCAACACTGACAACTGCCGCGATAACGATCACTATTCCGCAAATAAGGAGTCCCCAAACGACCCCCAAATATTCAGATAGGATACCAGCCCCCAGCCCAGATATTGCCGGTGTGATCTGGCTGGTGATGGTATACATGCTCATCACTCGCCCCCTTACATCCGGCCCGGCCTCGGCTTGCAAGCCGGCAACAATCAAACTCACAATCATCCCGCCAACAATGCCGGCGAATAGCAAAACCAATCCAGAGGTGATGGGAGTGGTAATCTGAGAGATCGCGACAATTGACGCGCCCGCAACCATCGCTCCGATGAGAATGGTCATGCCGTCGTGAAGCCGGCGTTTTAAAATCATACAAAGCACACCACCGATAATCAATGCCAGCGCCAAAACGCCGAGGTAAGACCCTCGTTCAATTTCACTTAGCATTAATTGAGAGCTCGCCATCCGAGGGAGGAGTACCTGCATGGGACCCATGAGCAAATAGGCCAGTACGGACGCCAACAAAAGCTGTGATAAAATCGGTTTTGCGGCAACAGCTTGAAGTCCTTCGCGAATTTCTGCGCCCACTCTCTTCCGAACCTTGTCATTGCCCTGAGTGGGAACAAAAAACACCAAAATTGTCGCCAAAAAAAATCCAATGAATAACGAAATAAAGACCCCCGACCATCCAAAACCTGAATAGGTATAAGCAATGATGAGAGGCCCAAGTCCAAAGCCAACCATAGACAGAAGGTTCAGAAAAATCGTCGCCCCATGCAGGGACTCTTGGGGGACTATCTGGGCTAAAGTCGCGAAACGAGCGGGCGCTATAAACGACCAACTACAACCGGCAAGAAAAGCTCCCAGAATAACCGTCAATGCTTTCATCGTCATACCTTCAGCCAAAGTGTTTCCGCCGAATAGAACTAAGGCGCAAAGCATGAAGGTAATCTGACTAAAGAGAATAAGCCGACCCGGCGCAAGGCGATCACACAGAACGCCCGCATACCATCCCAATATAATTGGCGGACCAAAACATAAACCAAACCCAATTCCTGAAATCAGATCAGAGTTCAGAACGTCTTGGGAATACATAATGACTGAATAGTTGACTGAATGGCCGCAGATAAAAGCCAGAAAGCTAGACACATAAAAAAGTATAGCTCTGACCGTCATGAATTAGGCCCAAAAGCAGAAGGATCTTCAACATCGTCTTTAGCAAAAATCCGAACGCCTAAAGATATCAGCAAGCCCGACACAATATGCCAAGTGCCCCAGAAAGCCGCGATCAAGGCCATTCCGGCCTGTCCATCAAACTGGGAAAAAATAATGGCGATAGCCAGAGATGAGTTTTGTATACCAACTTCGATGGTTACAGCCCGGGTGTCGCGCCCCTTCAATTTTGCAAACTTGGCAGTTCCGAAGCCCAACCCCAATGCAATACCGTTGTGAATAAGCACGCAAACAAATAATAAGGCAAAATACTCGGTGAAGGCATCCAGGTTTTTGAAAACCGCAACCCCGATAAAGACAAAAAGGACTAGAACAGAGACACGGCTCAAACCTTTATGGAGCTTCTGCGCTATTGTTGGAAATTTGTTGGCGACAAACTGCCCGAGCACCAAAGGTAAGGCCAGCACGATAATCAAGGATTTAAAGATATCCATGCCACTCACGTCAATTGCCTGCATTAATTCAGAGGCTTCTGCATTGAAACTTGCCCAGAAAGCAAAATTGATGGGCATCATAAAAATTGCGATTAAACTGGAAAAGGCTGTCATACTAATCGAGAGAGCCACATTCCCGCGCGCCATATAAGTGATGAAGTTTGAAACGGCACCACCGGGGCAGGCTGCAACCAATATCATACCCAACTCAATCCCCGCAGGCAGGTCGACCAATAGGGTCAAGACACACGTCACCGCTGGCAAGAAGAGAAACTGTGCAACTAGGCCAACCATCGGGGCTTTGGGTTGACGAATAACCCTTTTGAAATCTTCTAGGCGTATGTCCAGCGCCAAGCCAAACACCATCACCGCCAACACCAAATTGAGAGTCATTTGCTGACCCTGATCGTAGTCAATCTCCGCAAGTTCAATCATGGCTTACTCTCCCGTTTCGATACGAATAATCGTCGGTTGTCCGTCTTCGATGTGCCAAGCGGGGAAACTGCCGTTCGAAGTGTAGATAGATCCATCTTCCGCAATATCCACATCTCGGGTAAAGGTGCGGCGGCGCGGCAGAGGGTAAATTTTCCATTTTTCAGAGGCGATCTCGAAACGGATCATGGAATCTGATGCTGTACCGTTAATCCAAACTATGCCCCTTTTTCGGTCCACGTTAAGCGAATAGGGTGTTTCACTCCCTATAGGTTCGGTCGGAAGATCGTAAAGGGTGAACTTTTCAGACTTCGGATCAAATTTCGCCAGTTTCCCTTCAGCAAAAACCGTTATCCATAGATTGCCATCGGCATCCGCTCTCATGCGGCGAGGGCTGACGAAAGGAGTTTTGAAAAGAGTAACTTCGTGGGTGTCTGGGTTTACTCTTCCGATTTCATCACTATGAAGACGCGTGAACCAAACATGGCCGTTAGGCGCTATATCGATACCATAGGGAAGCGGCAAGCCACCCGATTGCGCATCAATTGGCATTTTATGAATAGGGACACCCCAGTTTGCCAACTTAAGCACTACCGGTAAGGCAAAGATCGTCACCGTTTCCTTCAACCCTCGCGTTGGGAGGTCATAAAACCTAAAGCTCTTCGATTTACGGTCAAACATGGCCACCTGATTGCTCACCGCCATGGTGAACCACACCCGATCCTTTTGATCGATACGCACTGTGTGTGGGTAAAACCCATCAGGGAGGTCATAAAGAATAAACTCTTTTGTTTCCGGGGAAAATTCCACTAAGCGACTGCTATCAGAACCGGTCAAAAACAAATGCCCGTCCACCGGAGACTCGTCAAGTGAATGCAGCCCCACATAGGTTCCAACGCCGGGGTAATTGCTCAAGCGACCACCAATATTACCACCCAATTTGTCGCCGGGGCGTTTTGGGATTTTATGAGTTACAGCTTTATTGGTTTTTGGGTTCAGTTCAATCAAGTTATCCTGCAAGTTATCCCCGGCATAAACCAGACCGCTACTCGCCACGAAAACATCATGCAATTGGGAAGAATTATCGCCCAACGCCCATTCCTTGATAGTCACTTTTTCAAGGTGCGGCTGCCAAGGCTTAGTCGCGGGAATTAACGATGGGTTTTCCATCAGGCGTTTGTGTTCTGCTTTCAACAGAGCCGGGAGTTTTTCTTGGGCACTCGAGCGCAGACGGGAGCCATAACGCACCATACGGTCGATTATTTTTTCCCACTCTTCTTCCGTACGGTCAGCTTTGGTATGCGGGGTTCCTTGTTGGTGGCAAAAACCGCATTGAAGCCGGAAATGCTCTTTAAGATTTTGATCCCCTAAATCGATCGCAGCCAGCCAAGCATTGGCGGGAGTGTTTTCCGCAAAGGTCCCGACATCTTTTTCTGGTTTTATGATGAATGAGGTTTTGGTTTGCGCCTCCAAGAGTGTCACGTCCACATCGACAAACCCGGGTTTCCTAAATCGGAGTTTCACATCTTTGTTGTCGGGGACATCCAATGTGGCCACACCGTCATTATTAGTGAAAACCGATAATTCTGGAAGAACTAGGTGGTCACTGTCATTTTCTGGGATGACTGTTACCATCACCAATGAAGCTGGGTTTCCCATATCATCAGTTAGGTTCACTGTCTTTTCTTCTGCTTCAGCAGCACATGCGCTCAAAACAGAAATCAAATAGGCTCCGACTAAAAATCGTTTTTTCATTTTACTTCAAACTCCCAGCTAACTGTATCGAGCAAGCGATACTTGACCGTTGATTGACCCTGTCCCAGTTGCAATCCTGTTTTACTATCCATGAGGCGAAGCTTGAAATCCGCCTGCAGGCTATTACTGCCGCAATCTTTAATGTAATCGACGCTAATCCGATAAATACCCATCTCTGCATTGGGGATATGCACCGTCTCTGTGTAGGGAGGGGAGCGTTTCTCAACTGATTGGCACCCCATCATTGACCCCATAACAACACCGCTTCTGGCTTTACGATTAGCAAAATAAACGGTTTCACCTGCAGGGCCTGTCAGGAACAAGTCCAGATCGACAGGCAAAGTCCAGCTAAGTTCGACCGTCAGTTCTTTGCCTTGCCCATCTGCGATTAAGACAGGACCAGCATAAGCGGGCAAGGCAAAGCCCAATATCGACAAAAAGACAAAAAGCAGGCTCTTCACTCTTCAGTTCCTCCAAAGCGCGATAGACGGAATAAATCGAAGGCTTCCCGTGTGGTTTTTTCAAGGGAAATTCCAAAATCACTCTTCAAACTTGAATTATCCAGCACGGGTCGAAACTGAAGAAATTTCACATGCTCTGGCCCCAATTTCCCTAGCCTTAAAATTCGTGCAAGGCCAAGTACACCGCCAACTAATCCGGCCGGCAGCGGCAAATAGGGTTTTCCCAATACTTTAGCGATTTCACGCATCGGCATAGCCCCATCTCCAGCAAGATTGTAAATGCCTTCTTTGTCTTCCAAGATGCCCTTGACGATGCAAGAAACCACATCCCGGTCCCATATAAAGACAAAGGAACAATCGGAGCCCGAAATTCCAAGAATAAAAGGACGCTCAAAAAGCGCTGTAATTTGGTTGGAGACATTTTCACCGATGACTGAACCCGGACGGAAAACGAGTTGTGTCAGTTGTGGCTGTTTTTCTCTGTACTCAGCTAGCAATTCCTCAACCATGCGTTTGTGACGCGAATAGGCAAAATCTTCGTTGCCCCGCAGCGGGTCCGTTTCCCGCAACCATTCAGGATTATCCTCGTGATAGCCATATGCCGCCCCGCTGCTGGTCACGACAATTTGCGCCGCCTTTACGTCCACGCAGCAATCGAGTACATTTTTTGTCCCCAAAACATCGACAGAATATTCAAATTCAGGGTCGCCGCCAGCACCAACAATGGATGCCAGATGAACCACTATCTGGGGGCGGACGCGCTCCATGACAGCTTTAAACTCGGGATTTCGAATGTCTGCGGTTTCATAGTCCACACCAGGCAGTCTGTCTATGGTTGGCAATTCGTAAATATCACAGGCGACAATCCGAATGGTCCCATTACCTTCAACACTCAATCGCTTGCACAGTTCACGGCCAATATACCCACACCCACCAGTGATCAGAATTGTTTTCATTTGGCCCATTTCAATATTGTTTCCCCTGCAGAACCTTCTCTTTTTTGTTTCGTTTAGGAAGATCCTCTTCTATTCTCCTATCTTGAGGGAATTTTTCTCTAACGTCATTAACCAAGAGCGACAAACTATTGACCGAAAGTCTCACTCAAAAAACCGTATCTGCCAGTTACATTGATACTCTGCTGGATGCCTTCGCCCGTAAAGACCGAGGTGGTGTCGCACTTGATCGGGCATTTTTGCTTAAAAAATCAGGGATAAATCAAGACACAATCAGCGATCCGGACGCCCGACTACCGGTTGAAATTGTGACAAAGATTTGGCAAACAGCAAAGGCTAAGACCAACAATCCACTCATCGGTTTGCAGGTGGGAGAGTATATCCGCCCGGGCTCATTTAGTGTTCTGGGCCATCTATTAATGACCTGCGCTACTTTACGGGATGCACTCGAACAAGCGTCCCGCTTTGCCACATTGGTAGGGGACGGCGGCGTTTTTGTTGTTTCTTTTACCAGTTCAGGCGCAGAATTGACCTACGATCTGGTGGAGAAAGAAATTCCCTGCAGGGGAGAACGCATTGAAGCGATAATTGCCAGCTTAGTCGGATTTTCCCGCTGGATCACAGGGTGTAAAATTCTACCAACAAGGGTTACGTTTCGCCATTCGATTCCCAACGAAATTCAAGCCTACAATGTTTTTTTTAACATCACCCCGCAATTTAACGCCTCAACCAACAGCGTCGTTTTCGACAAAAAAACACTAGAGCTACCCTTGCAGCAGGCTAACCCAACGCTAACGGCCTTACTTGACAGTCATGCTGAGAAAATCCTTGCTCGCCTTACCGAAACTAATCCGTTCCTCCTGCAATTACGTCAAACTGTTCTAAAAAATCTACCTCGGGGCACCCCCGAATTGGAACAAATAGCGCAACTCTTAGGCATGACGGAAAGAACGCTTCAGCGTAAGCTGACTGAAATGGACACCAGTTATCAAGAACAACTCAATAGCCTTCGTAAAGAAGCCGCTATTGCGTATCTACAAGCGGGAGAATACCCCCAAAGCGAAATCGCTTACTTATTAGGGTTTTCCGATCCAGCAAGCTTCAACCGCGCCTTCAAGAGATGGACAGGTTTGCCTCCCGGCAAGTGGATGGACAAAGATAAATAGTAGACACGACAATATCCAAGGAAATTTCTTT
>JBALXM010000091.1:0-10027 GCA_036960695.1 Sneathiella sp. | reverse complement strand
TCTTACGATCTATTGATTGACTACAAAACTTTCATATGTAGAGAATATCAACAGCCACTCAGCTGCTACAGACAAAGGAATAGTGCCATCGTACCATTATCAGTAACAACAATCGTCGGATACCATGCCCATATATACTATGATCCGCAAAATCCTGAAGATCTTGCCTCTGCTCAACATCTTCGTAAGTTGATGGAAGAAAAATTTGCAGCATCCTTCGGCAGATGGCGTGACGTACCGGTTGGCCCCCACCCAAGCGCAATGTTTCAAGTAGCCTTTTCCAATTCGGTATTCCCAGAGTTACTCCCTTGGCTTATGCTCAATTGCGAGGGTCGTAGTATTTTGGTTCATCCAGAAACTGGCCATGATTTGGACAACCATTCCTTACAAGCTGTTTGGCTCGGTGAAAAACTAGCCTTAAAATTAGATAATTTGAAAAATTCTTAAGCATCCCAGTTGTCAATTAAGGCTCGAGATATGAATTCACTTGCACGGCGCGGCTCATTTTTCTTGCCAGTGTTGGCGGTTTTAGTGTGCCTTGCAGGCACCACGTATTCTACCGCGGCACAGGCACAGAGCAAGATCACAACGCCCCAATCGCCTCATATTTTTGCTATGCCCGCAATTGGGGAGCGGATGCGTTTTATACTTGCAGGTCTAGCCTCCCGCCGCTTTAGCGTTGCAGAAACAGGATTAAGAGAGTTAATTTCTAAGTATCCTTGGCATTTTCAAAGTCACTATTTGCTTTCCTCGTTAATGGCCGTCCAAGAACGTAAAGATGAAGCATTCATATTGTTGGACAAAGCAATCGACCTTGGCTTCTCAAATCAGTCTGCACTTTATAAAGATGCAAATTTTTCGAAAATTCGATCGGATCCACGCTTTAATGCCTTAGCCGAAAAACTGGTCACTAAATTGGCTAGTACGCAACAAAGCGATCGTCCCCCATTGGTTACAGTGCAAAACATTAGAAACAATGTAGCCTTAATAAGCCAGACAAACACTGTTTGGGACAATCGCTATAACGTCCTTAAATCCGCATTTGCCTTCAACAGCCGGAAGGCTGCGCGGCCAATTGTTATTAAAGGAGAGGATGCCGCGGCAAAAAAACTTAATGAATTATTTCAGCGCGGACTGGCCGCCGGAAATGCTGGTGATTTATATGACAACAGAGACCGGCAACATTCAGCTTTATCACCAAAGAGCTACCCTCAACTCGCTTTTACTAAATATAGTCACCAAGCAATATCCCAAAATACGGATTATGGCTTGAATTCTCGCATAATGTTTCATGCCAACACATTTGGCAACTCATCTACAGCCTTGAATAGTGGTCCATTTTGGCGAAGTCATGTGCGCATGGCCTATACAATGCCAAAAGGGCCCCAAGCTTTATTTCTCCAATACATGAACAACCATCTATATGTGTATCCAGCAGTCAGAGATTTCAAAACGAAACATGGGGATTTACTGCCTGCGAACTCACCCTATTTGATCGCAACAGAAGGTAAATCTGGCTCGGACCGCCCTTTCCTGAAGGCCATTGCGACCATCCTTGCAGCATTCAAACCGGACGTGAAAGATATACTGTCAAAAACCAACCGATTGATGCCGACCGTTCAAATGGTCTTTCGCAAAGGTTTGATGAATGTGCAGACAAAAGCAGACTATTTAAGCGCTAAAGCCAACCCAGCAGTCTTTAGAGGCGGCAATATCAACCTTCTGAAAATGATCCATATCGCCAATGCCTTAAAAGCTGAAGACATTCCAGCAATAGTAAGACTTCGTGTCTTGGATGAAAACAAATCGCAGGACGGCATTGACGATCACGTAAAAAACCTTCCCGAAACACTATTCAACACGCCAGCCAGCATCGCGCGTATTATCCGGAATTCGGCTTTCGAAAAACGCATTCTTATAACAACAGAGGATACTAAGAAACTAAATGGTCTGCCTATCAAATATCATTGGGTCGTTTTACAAGGGGATCCTTCGCGCATTAAAATCACGCCACAGAATAAAGAGGGAAATGTTGCTGAAATAAAAGTATCCTGGCATGAAAAATTCCCATCCCCGAGCAACGCCGCGATCAAAACAAACCGCGTTGAAATTGGCGTTTTCTCTGACAATGGCAAAGAATTATCAGCGCCTTCTTTTGTGACGTTTCTATATCCGGGCACTCAACATAGAAGTTATGACAAAACGGGACGCCTTTTGTTAGTCGACTACAGAAATCAAAAAAACCAATATACTGACCCGCGCCTCTTCCCCAAGCGCGATTGGCGGGATGATTTCAGTTACGATAATAAGGGCCGATTAACCGGATGGATAAGAACCCGCAAAGGATCAACGTCGGAGTTTTCCAGAAATGGCGCGAAGATACTCGCCAAAGACAATAAAGGACGGCCGACGAAAGCAGAAATGATTGCGTATGAATTTAAACGCGACAAAAAAGGGCAGATCGTTATTACTGAAAAACCACTTAATAAATTTATCACATACCAATACCAAGACGATAAGGACCGTCTTGGTATTATTATCCGCTAGCGTTTTTCAATGAAACGTCGCGTATGTCTAGTTGTTGTCTTTAGTCTGGTAAGCCATATTACAATGCTTTAGGCAATAAGGCTTACTTGGAACGGACTCATCTTCACAAAAATGAAACCCGGTTTCTCCCGGATGGCCAATTGGCCATTGGCAGGCCCTGTGCGACGGGACAACCTTCTTCTTCGCTTTAGGAGCTGCGGCAGGTGTCGCCTTTGCTGACAGGCCAAGCCGGTTGGCTTTACCAATAACAGCGTTCCTAGTCACATCACCCAAAACGTCAGCAATCTCAGCTGCTGTTTTGCCTGATCCCCAGAGCTTTTTCAGTTTTTCAATGCGTTCTTCAGTCCAGCTCATATTTCAGTCTCTTTCAGATCCGACACCTAATGACCAATCCGGATAATGTTGAATTTGTAACTCAGTCAAGTCACGAGCCCCCTGATATATCTCTCTAAATAAAAAGAGTCTACAGATATCCGATTCTCTTCTTCAAACTTAGGACTCTCGGCACCCTCAATGTGTCGCATTATTTGCTTTTTTGCTTCGATAAACACGAACAGCAACCGACCCGAGATAAAGGGAAAATGCGAGACCAACATAGAGTTCTTGAGACTCGCTTACACGGATATCAAATGGGAATGGGATATTTTGCCCTCCTATTAACCGATCAGGTAGTTTAATGACCCCGATAACCAGACTAACGGGAAAACACACCCATGTAGGCCAGAAAAAGGATTGCCAACTTCCAGGAGTAAAATGAGTCCCCTTATATTTCCTATAAAGAGGGAGTAAGACACCCCCAATTATGGCCGAGAGCTCCACAAGCAACCGAGGCTTCTGATCCAGCCACGACGACATATTGTGTAAATTTGTCTCCCCCTGATCGTTAAGTTCCTTA
Organism: Sneathiella sp.; assembly: GCA_036960695.1. GTDB lineage: Bacteria > Pseudomonadota > Alphaproteobacteria > Sneathiellales > Sneathiellaceae > Sneathiella. Next base: position 6,585 of record JBALXM010000091.1, on the reverse strand, counting down.
AAACCTTCAGGGGTGGCCCAGCCGAGCCAATGCTGGCCCCAACTCGCCTCTTCTCCCGCAAAATAAAGACAAGCCAACCCCAAAATCCCATAAAAGTAAGGTAGCCAGTTTGCGGGTAAAGCTCGATAATTTACAACCAGATAGACAGACAGGAAAATGGCTGGAATTAACACTATAACCGTCAAATTTTCAATGACCCCGAGCTCTCCACTCAAATACTCTCGAGAAAATTCAGGCCAGATCGCTCGAATAAGCAATTGAAACACCAAAATGGCAGGCACTGGCCACAACCATATCCATTTCGGAAGCTCATGTGGGAAGACAGCAGGCATCGGTTTCGTATGTATCATTCGGATGTCCAATTGAGATATTCACGCAATTGCTGTGTTATAGCCTGTTATTGTCTTGTTTCAAACAATCAGACAGGTAAACTGAACACATATTGAATAAAAAAAACTGCAAAGGGTCACTAAGGTCCCGGTAATGCAGTCATCTAGGGAGTTTTCAATGGGAAGAGTAAATGGGAAAATCGCACTGGTCACAGGCGGTGGGAGCGGGTTAGGTCGTGCTACTTCTATTTTGTTGGCAAAAGAAGGCGCGAAAGTAGCTGTCACAGATATCAACGAAGAGAGTGCTATTGAAACCGCGAAAATGATCGGTGACGCAGCTATTGCAATACATCACGATGTCACATCAGAAGCAGATTGGAAAGCGGCTTTGGAGAAAACCAAAGAAGCATTTGGTGGCCTGAATATTCTTGTCAACAATGCAGGAATTGGTGGCGGCACAAACGTCGAGGAGACTGATTTCGAAACATGGAAACATGTCCATTCTGTCAATCTTGACTCAGTCTTTTTTGGCTGCAAATACGCAATTTCCTATATCGAGGATACCGAAGGCACAGGATCGATTGTTAATATATCCTCCATTGCCGGTATTATCGCAGGTCACAACATGGCCGCCTATAATTCATCCAAAGCAGGTGTCCGGCACTTAAGCAAATCAGTTGCCCTTCATTGCGCCCGTAAAAAGAATGGCATTCGCAGCAACTCTGTACATCCGACTTTTGTTAAAACACCCATATTGGAAGGCATGTTTAAGCGACACGGTGCAGAAGAAGGCTACGCAAAACTCGCGCGGCAAGTACCGATTGGTCACTTAGGCGAGCCAGATGATATCGCTTATGGCGTTCTTTACTTAGCTTCAGATGAATCGCGCTTCATGACAGGCGCAGAACTTATCCTGGACGGCGGAATAAGCGCTATGTAAGTAGACTGGCGGGGGTCTGCCCCGCCTTTCCTCATGCACATCTATGTTGGAATGTAGCAATGCCGCGACAAAAAATTCTTCTTATAATGCATCAGGCGAACTCCGACCCAGGTCGGGTTGGGGAGGCATTAAGAACCTTAGGATATGAGTTGGACATGCGCATTCCCGCCATTGGCCATTCACTCCCCGAAAATGTACATGAACATAAAGCAGCCGTAATATTTGGTGGCCCGATGAGCGCCAACGATGATCACGAAGACTATATCAAAGCTGAAATGCAATATGTAGAACGGGCGCTAAAGGCTGGCCTTCCCTATTTTGGAATTTGCCTAGGCGCACAAATCATGGCCCGAACATTAGGTGCAAAAGTCACACGTCACCCACAAGGCGTTATGGAAATTGGTTATTTTCAAGTGGAACCGACAATGGCAGGCGCTGATTATTTTCGAAGCCATCTTCATGCCTTTCAATGGCACAAAGAAGGGTTCGATCTTCCTGAATATTGTACTCTTTTGGCGACAGGAGAGTATTTTCCCAATCAAGCTTATCGGTATGGGAAAAATGCTTATGGCATACAGTTTCATCCTGAAGTAACAGAAGCCATGAACAGAAAATGGCTTCACAAAGCAGCTCACATGCTTAATGAGCCTGGCGCCCAGTCAGCAGATGAACAGCTCGCCGTCCGTGCACAAGTGGATGATGAAATGCGACTATGGCTTGATAGCTTTTTGGCAAAATGGATAGGAGCACCGGCCTAACCAGCGCTCCTATCGAAAACTTGAACGCCAATAGCCTAGATTACACGTTTTGACTTCAAATCCGCGATCTCGTCAGATGAATAACCCAACTCTTCCATAAGATCATTCGTGTGTTCACCAAGAGTTGGTGCACGCCCCCGAATTGAGGTATCTGTCTTGGACATGGTGATTGGGAAATCAGCAACCGGAATGGTCTTATCCAAACCCGGATAGTTCATTTCGTTCAACAATCCCATCGCTTTCAAATGGGGATCCTCCAACACTTCCTTAGGGGATAGAACCGGAGCACAGGGCAAACGTGCGGCCTCCATTTGCTCCAACACTTCCGCTGTTGTTCGCTCCGCACACCATTTTCCCATTCGAGCAGACAAAATTACAGAATTATCGCCGCGATCTTGATCTGTTGCAAAACGAGGATCGTCCAACCAATCCTCTTCGCCCATCAATTTAACCCAACGCTCAAACAAAGGTTTGCCAATAGATTGAACCAGCACCCAACCATCTTTGGTCCTCAAAGTGTCTGCGGGGCCTGCATTTTGACCGCGGTTTGATGTCCCTACGCGGTTCACATCCAAAATTGCCTGCTCCATCAGCGTCATACTTGAAATCAAGATAGAGGATCCAAAGAGCGAGCTTTTAACAACTTGCCCTTCTCCAGTCTGATCACGATGCATGAGCGCTGCCATTGTTCCAATGCAGCTCGCCATAGCCGTTGTAAAATCAACCCATGGCCCATATAATTTTCGTGGCTCGTCGCCATCACCGGACATATACATAGCACCGCACATTGCTTGACCAATTCCGTCGAACCCAACACGATTTTTGTAAGGTCCCACATCACCAAATGCTGAAGGGTGCGTTAAGATGATATCTTCTTTAATTGCTTTCAAACTATCGTAATCCAGCCCCATGGCATTTAAGGTCTCAACAGGCAGGTTAGCGACAACCACATCTGCTGTTTTAACGAGCCGCTTCACAACCTCTCGCCCCTCTGGTTTCATAGGGTTAAGTGTGACCCCCTTTTTACCATGAGCGATTTGGAAGAGGAGACCGCCGTCCCCCTTATCCGTCATAGGCGTCAAAAACCGGTCTTCACTCCCGGATATTTTCTCTACTCGGATAACTTCGGCGCCAAGTTGGCCCAAAATTGTTGCACAATATGGGCCTGCAATATAACGACCGAAGTCTAAAACGCGTATTCCTGCTAAAATGCCTGACATAATTTCTCTCCTGATTTTTTTTAGTTATTCTTTCAGGTACCTGTCCTGTCTGTCGCAAGACTGCCCTTTTTAAATAGTCTTTTCAACTATTTTGATCTTTTTGAGTAAGCAGAGTTCACACATAAAAAACGCCTCCGCTGCGAACAAGTCACACCGGAGGCGTTTAATTTTTGCATTCATTGAAGCTAACCGTATCTACGTTTACTAAATGCGTTTGCCTAAAACCAGACAATCTACATCATTTCAACGCCTTCAGCTAAAGGCCCTTTTTCGCCATCTTTAACACTTAGTCGAACCCGCTGGGTCGCTTCCAGCATACCCAAGCCTGACTTTTCAAGTGCTTTCATGTGAACGAAAATATCGCGACTTGCATCATCCGGCGTCACAAAACCAAATCCCTTTTCAGAATTAAAGAATTTCACAGTTCCCTCAATTAGTTCTGTGTCCCCATTTCTTTGATCAAGAACAGGTGCTGCACCAATGTTCAGTATTCGATGAACCTGCTGCCCCCGCTCGCCAGATGCCAATTCGCAGACGATAGGCGCCCCTTCTGGTAAGCCTTGCAAGCCATTATTCTGTAAAACAGAAATATGGACAAAAGCATCCCCAGATCCGTCCAGTGGTTCCACAAAGCCAAACCCCTTTGCTGTATTAAACCACTTTACTTTGCACTCTATACCGTCAACGATTTCAACATCCGACTGTACAATATTGTTTTCTTGCATAATGCCCAGTCCCCAACTTAGCCAATCACAACACCATCTACACGGCGTCAATTAATTCATTTGTTTACACAATATGCCAGTAGAAAATCCATTTTCCTTAATTATTCTCGCTTCACGATTATGTGAAGAAGCCTGACATTTCCCAAAACATGTAGCCTTTTGATTTAAGTCCAAAAAAAATTGCTTATTTTCATAGGGTTACATCAAACCAGATACAAAACTACACATAATAAATATACTTTAGTATTAATACCGTACACCCTCTTGGATCGTATGCATAATAAAATTTCAACCAACCGTAGAAAAAATGATTCGCATAACACGCACAACACTCATTTCCCCCTCCATTAGCATAGACTGCTCATTTTCTGTGCGGCGTAAATGAGCAGCTCTAATACTTTTATATCTTTTAGTGTAACAATAAAATCACAAAACCCGACTCTTTTTATAAAGTTCCGCGAACAGGATAGCCTTTATTTTTTCCAAATTCTATCCCACGTAGAATGGAAGCTAAGTCTGGCCGAGAAAAAGGAGCATTTGAAATATCAATGATTTGAACAGCTCCATCATTGCGTAAAACAAAGAGACCAGGCTCTGGGAACGGCTGATCTGTCTCTTCTGCCGAGCGTGGGTTAGAGATATAAAGCCCCAAGGCTTTCATCTGTTCAATAGTCAATCCATAGGCCATTGGAATAGTCAGATCGCCGACGGCAACTTGGCTTCTAGCCTTCTCAATCCCATCTCCTGAAAGGGCAACGATGTCTGTCCCCAATTCATTGAACTTCTCAGAAAGCTCTTGAAGTGTCGCGAGGTATTTTACGCATAAAGGACAATGTCTGCCTCTATAGACAATAACTAATGTCCAGCGGCCATCCTCCCTAGCCTCACCAATAGTAATCTCTCCTCCCGCGACCAAAGGAAGCGTCATCTTGGGGATTTGGCTTCCAGCATTAAGTTTATTGGATGTCATCTCTATCTCCTTCGTTTTATTGTAATTATTTTACGCCGCCCCTATTATCTGGAACGATCATTCCATATAAGTTAGAGACTATCTTAAAAGCTGCAAACTTTTTTTCCCAATCGCATCGTCAACAGCTTCAAAGCAACTCATTGCTTTTCCGCGCATCACCGTTAAAGTGTACAAATTATCCGATAGTACGCCTTCTTATTCAGGGTTTCATCATGCCTTTTTCCAACTTGGAAGCTTTCCGCACTAAACTTAACGATCTTCCTGTTCAAAACTCAACCGCCGCAAGCAAGGCATCTGCCCGGGACGCGACGCTGACCAAACCGCCTGGCGCACTAGGTATTTTAGAGGAACTTGCTGTATGGGGCGCTGGTTGGCAAGGGCACAAACCGACCATTAATTCTCCTCAAATCGTTATTTTTGCCGGAAACCATGGTGTATGCGACAGAGGTATTTCTGCTTTCCCTTCCGAAGTGACCGCACAAATGGTTGCCAATTTTGAAAATGGTGGGGCCGCTATCAATCAGCTTGCCAAGGCCTTTGGCGCCTCCTTCTCTGTTCATCCAATGGATCTTGAAAAACCAACTCAAGATTTCACGACAGAGCAAGCCATGTCAGAAGCAGAATGCGTAAAAGCTCTCAACATTGGTTGGAATGCTGTGAACCGCGATGCTGACATACTGGTTGTCGGCGAAATGGGGATAGGTAACACTACTATTGCTGCGGCATTGGCTACAGCGCTTTTTGGCGGGAGCGGTGAGACTTGGGCAGGACCCGGCACAGGAATCTCACCAGACGGTATTTCCTTAAAAGCAGCTGTTATTGACGAAGGGATTTTAAAACACACAAACGCATTAAGTGATCCTTTGGCAATTTTACAATGCTTAGGTGGACGCGAACTGGCCGCTATGGCTGGGGCGATCCTATCGGCGAGGTTCAAGAGCATCCCTGTCATACTCGATGGCTTTGTCACTTGTGCCGCTGCGGCCGTTCTTGAAAAAGCGAATCCACAAGCATTGGATCATTGCGTAGCCGGTCATGTGTCTGCAGAACCTGGTCACATTCTATTGTTACAGCACTTACATAAAGCACCTTTGCTTAACCTTAAAATGCGGTTGGGCGAAGGCTCAGGTGCTGCGTTGGCGCTTGGTATTATTAAAGGGGCTTTTGCAACCCATAACGGCATGGCAAGTTTTGCGGAAGCAGGTGTCAGCACTAAAGACTGACGCCAAGCACGGCTCTTTAATAAGTTCGATTAATCCAGTTAATCTGCCAATTTTCGCGCGACTTCTCGGAATACAGGGTGAGTTTGGTCAATGACAGCGGGTCCACATTAAAGAGCAGGGCTTTTTCAGAAGATATTCCGAGCGCATCAGCCAAAATCGCGCGAATGGTCCCGGCATGTGCAACAACAAGAATATTCTCCTCAACATTGCGGGAAGAAATCTCTTTTCTCGTTTTAGTGACACGCCCTACCACATCATCGAAACTCTCCCCATTTGGGGGGGCATGCATTGCAGGGTCTTGCCAAAAATGTTGATATACATCTGGATCTGCTTCTTTTGCTTCATCAAACGTACGTCCCTGCCAGTCACCAAAATGCTGCTCTCGAAGGGCAACGCACAGTTCCGGATCCTCTTCATTTT
>JBALXM010000090.1:0-10043 GCA_036960695.1 Sneathiella sp. | reverse complement strand
GGGCCAAAATCGGAAGAATTTAAAGCGACCAGTGTCCCATTTTTGATCTCATCTTCAACAAGATGTTCAGGAAGACGGCCCCATCCCAAGCCTGAGATGATAATTCGTTTTTTCATTGTGAAATCATTCACAAACCAGTTGGCTTCAGGATTTAAAATCCCGCCGGTTATTTTTTCAATATGCCGGCTGGTATCGCGGACAATGATTTGGGTCTGATCTTCCATGTCCTGTTCGCTCACATTTGCTGCTTTTTTGGCTAGAGGGGAGCTGGCGGAGACAACGGGGATAAAGGATATTTTAGCAATTTCTACGTGCTCATACCCACTTATTCCTTCTCTAAAGGATTCTGTGATAGCAATATCAGCATCATCATCAATTAACCGCTCCAACGCCCCATTTAAATTCTCAACAAGTAACGTTAGCCTGGTTGCGGGCGCTTGCGCTTTGACATCTCGCAGCACTTCCATAATTTGCTCAACGGGTGCGGCGGCGCTCAAAGCCAAACGCAAGTTAGGCTCATCCCCCATTGAATAATGTTTTGCAAGAGATGTGAAATCTTCCGCTTGAGAAAGGACACGTAAAGCTTTCTGATAAAGGGACTGTCCTTGATCCGTTAAAACGGGCCGATATTCACTCCGGTTAAATAAAGTCACGCCAAGTTCATCTTCAAGATTGCGAATTGCAATGCTGATCGCTGACTGGCTTCGGTGCAAGGCTTGGGATGCCGCGCGGAAGCCACCGTTATCGACAATTGCACAGAGGACTTTTAATTGTTCTAGGGTCATGGTTGAACTTTTAAGATGATTAAAAAAATATATCAAGGTGATAGTAATATTATACTTTCATTAGATCATAAAGCACCCCATTTATGGCAAGTTAATCACGCGATGATGAGGTATGTTTGATGTCACGAAGTCTAAAAGTCAGCCACGGAAAAATGACGATCGCTATTCATTGGAGTTTTGCGCTAATCGTTTTTGGGATGTTGGGGCTGGGCGTGTATATGGTTGAGCTTACCTATTATGACGACTGGTATAAAAGCGCGCCGCATATACACAAGGGAATAGGCTTTCTTCTCGCAACCTTGCTGACTATTCGCGTGTTTTGGCGTGTGGCAAAAGGAGCTCCTGATGCCGTCCCCGGCGTCAAACCTTGGGAATCTAAGATTGCTCATTTAGTCCATGTGATCTTGTATCTTATCCCTCTTACCTTGATCATGTCCGGCTTTTTGATATCAACAGCAGATGGCCGGTCGATGGATATTTTTAACTGGTTTGAAATCCCGGCATTGTTGCCCGCAAGTAAAGGTATGGAAGATACGGCAGGATTTATTCATCAATGGCTCGCCTATAGCCTTGGCGCAATTGCAGTTTTTCACGCAGCTGCCGCTTTAAAACACCATTTTGTCAATAGAGACCAGACACTTACGAGAATGCTCAATCCTTGAGCCAAGAAAATCTGATTATATGTTAGGAAAAAAAGTTATGCTTACTAAGTTTATTCGGAGTGCTGCACTTGTGCTTGCGCTTAGCCTCACTGCCAACGTCGCGATGGCGAGCGCAGAGACGTATCAAATCGACACCAAAGGGGCGCATGCCTTTATCCAATTTAAAATTAAGCATCTTGGATATTCATGGTTGCTTGGTCGTTTTAACACTTTTGACGGCACATTCGAATTAGATGAGAAAAACCCTGAGACTGCAAAAATTGATGTAACGATTGAGACGGCAAGTGTGGATTCAAATCACGCTGAGCGGAACAAACATCTTCGTAGTGCTGATTTTCTTGAGGTCTCAAAATTCCCAACGGCGACATTTAAAAGTACTAAAGTAGAGCCTATGGAAAATGGTAAAGCCATGATGTTTGGTGATTTCACCTTAAAGGGCATTACCAAAGAAATTTCATTCGAAGTAACGCATATCGGCGGTGGTGACGACCCTTGGGGTGGATATCGTCAGGGCTTTGAAGGTCGGACAGAATTTGCAATAGCTGATTATGGCATGATGGATTTGGGACCTGCATCGGCAACTGTAGAAATCTATATGTCTATTGAAGGTATTCGTCAGTAGGTATCCTGATCTCCCCGGCCATATGTCCGGGGAGGTTCTTTAGAAAATTCGCTTATTTCATGCCGTAAGTCGCCGCATCAAGGCGGTCATAAATTTCTTCTTTGTCAAAGGCAACGCAACGCTGGGCAAGATAGGGTCCCTCTGCAAGAACTTTCTAGTTTTTTAACTGTATAGCACCCATAAAATTTCGAGAAACGAGCATTCACTTTATGTGGGAAAGTAAGGTACGGATATGATCCTCCGCCCGATCGGGCCCGACTTTGGCAAGGGTGATGAGCCTGTCAAAATGTTGTGTCAGCGCTTTAATGTGATCCACGGAATTGACGAGCAAATACATATTCCCAAGGTAGACTGCGGCACGCAAAGGGCCGAACAAAGTATATGGCGCAGAATAGACTGCTTGTTGATCAAAAAGAAACAGGCGAAATGTCGGATAAAATTCATTGATTAGGTTGAGCATGTGGTCAAGTTGTTTGCGCCGAATTTCTTTTGGTAGATCTTTCCATATGCCTTCCCCTTTGGCAAAAAGCTCAAGGGTTTGAAATGGCATACAAACTTCCATATCCGTATTAGGGCGCACTGGATTTATAAGTTGTTTTCGCGCGCCCAAATTCTCCTCTTTACGAATGAATAGGTGATTGTAGCGAAATTCAAACGCGCTCACTTCATCAATCCGTAAAATATCAGGAAGAGTATTGGGGACATACCTGATTTTGTAACCGAGGGCTTCTTTGTGCCATTCAGTAAGCTGCCGGGCGGCTTCTTCCTCATTCATACGCATAATTTCAATGGAAGGGGCGATGTCGTCTGTATGCCCTTCATTGGTAATTAATCCCATCAACCAATCAAGGGATACGCCACAAGCCCTAGATATGGCGCACAGAGTTTCCGCGCGCGGTAGTCTGGTTGAGTCCGCCGCTAAAAACTGGCTCAAAGCAGAACGGTCGATGCCGATGGATTTTGAAAATTGGCTTAAATTATCACCACTTTGCGCGATGAGGATGGCCATTCTTTCCCGAAAAACAAGGGCTACATCTCGTTTGTCAGAACTTTCAAAAGGCGATTGTTGTGAATTCACATCATTTCTCGCAAAAAGTTACAATATTAACGATAATAAACGAATTATTATTATTATTATCGAATTGTATGATTGTCTATACACTTTTTTTGAACCATCTTCATGGTAGATATCCACTGGAGGTTTAAAATTGAAGTTGCGTAGTATTTCTGAATGGCGGACGTTAGCTCTTGTCATCAGCTGTTATTTGTTATTGAGTCTCTTAATCTTAAATCCTTTTGGACTGCCTTTGTACTTACAGGCAATTTTTATTATTCCACTCATCACCCTTCATTCATCCCTACAACATGAATGTATTCACAGGCACCCATTTGCATCTCAAGCCCTTAACGACGCTCTGATTTTTCTGCCTGTTGGTATATTGCTTCCCTATTTTCGGTTTAAAGCCTCTCATATCAAACACCACCATAATTCCAATATCACCGATCCCTATGAAGACCCTGAGAGTGGGTATTGGGATTCCAGAGTTTGGGAGAGACGCTCCTCTTTGGTACAAAAGCTATTTGAGATAAACAACACATTGGCTGGGCGTATGCTAATCGGGCCTGCACTAAGCATAATTCGTTTTGCAGCGATGGACCTTATGAAGGGCAATATTAAGATTATTGCCACTTGGATCTTTCATACATTTGCAAGCGCACTGATACTTATGGCCGTTTTCATGTGGAGCAATATGCCTGTTTGGGGATATTTGTTATGTTGTTATGCCGGATATTCCTTACTAACGGTTCGCACGTTCCTGGAGCACCAAGCGGACGAGTCCATACGAGCGCGTACTGTCATTGTTGAGGATAAGGGAATTTTTGGCTTCCTTTTCCTCCATAATAATCTTCATGTGGTTCATCACGCCTATCCGACGGTTGCCTGGTATGAATTGCCGAAAATGTTCGAGAAAAACCGGGATCGGTTTCTGATGATGAATAAGGGGTATTACTTCAAGAACTACGCTGAGATTTTTAAACAATACGGTTTTTCCAAGAAAGAGCCGGTTGCGTATCCATTAACGTCAAAAGGCCCACTTCCCTTGCAGGTATCGCTCACTAAACTTGGTCAGGACGCTTGAGCATGACCAATAAATTTATTTCCTTGCCGATGTATGATTGGCCAGAATTACACGCCTTTAATGATCTGTTTTTCACGCAGCTCAAAGAAAGTTTCAAAGAGCAAAAGCTGGAAGTATCAGACAAGTTAGATCGTAATCGAGAAGAGAGGGCAAGTTGGCAAGACAAAGATTTACTCTTGTCGCAAACCTGTGGATTACCGTTCGTGACTTTTCTGAAAGGTAAAGTTTCCTTAGTCGGGACACCAGCCTATGGGATCGATTGCGGAGCCGGTAGTTATTATAGTGTCATCGTTGTGCGCAAAGACTCTGACTTTAGATCACTGGAAGATTTGAAGGGTAAAACCTTTGCTTATAACGAAAAGGGATCCCAATCTGGATATGCAGCGCTGCTTCACACTTTATCGTCTATTCAAGACGCACCGAAGCATTTCTCATCTTCTGTTCAAAGTGGGGGACATCGCGCCTCTGTGAAAATGGTGGCTGATGGCACAGCTGACTTTGCGGCCATTGATGCGGTCTCATGGGAAATGGCTAAACGGCACGAAAAGGCTGCTGAAAAACTGGGTGTGATTGCCTTCTCGAAACCAACACCTGCTCTTCCGTTTATCACATCCCTCTGCTCAGCTCGTGAAATTGAGAAGCGTCATATGGCTGTCGTGAATGCCATGGCTTCCTTAAACGAGACAGTACGCGAAGCTCTACTTCTTATGGGATTTATGCCGACAACGGTTCGTGATTACCGAATTATTGAAACGCGTTTGAAAGCAACACAAAAAATATTTAGCGAGAAATACTGGATTTAACATATTTGGGGAGGTCACAAGGATGGCGCGAGGGTCAGGCAGGCATAGACGGAACCGGTCAGAAAAGTCCGATGATACTCTTGGGCAACTCCCCTGGTCCCATGTAAAAAACCCCTATAAACCCTTCGAGATCTTGCATGAAGGTCAGATCGACGCCATTTGCGATGCTGCTTATCGGATACTCGAAGAAATCGGAATGGATTTTCTGCATGAAGAGGCGAGAGAAATCTTTCGAAAAGCGGGGGCATCCGTTAAAGGTGACAGGGTCAGGCTCGACCGAAATCTGATTAATCAGGCAATGGCAAAGGCCCCGTCTTCTTTTATCCTGCACGCCCGAAATCCTGACCATAATCTTGACTTGTCCCCCGGCACTATCAATTTTGGCTCGGTTGCGTCTGCACCAAATGTTAGTGACCTTGATGGCGGGCGGCGCGTTGGCAACCAGATCGACTACCGCAACCTTTTGAAGATCGGTCAGTCCCTTAATGCGATCCGCTTTTTTGGTGGATACCCGGTAGAGCCCGTCGATTTACCGCCAAGAACGCGCCATCTGGATTGTATTGCAGATATGGTGACGCTGACGGATAAATTTTACTTGGCCTACGCGCTGGGGGCTGAGCGCATCACGGACGCATTGCAGATCACTTATCTAGCCCATGGATGCGACAGTTGGGATGCGTTCGATGAGAAAGTCAGGTTAGGGACAGTGATTAATACCTCATCCCCCTTGCGCCTGGATACGGTTATGATTGATGGGGCTTTCGAGATGGCGCGCCATAACCAGCTTTGTATTATCACACCTTTTACGCTCTCTGGCGCCATGGCACCTGTAACCATTGGTGGGGCCTTGGCGCAGCAGCATGCTGAAGCCTTAGCCAGTATGACTTTGCTACAGCTTTTTGCACCGGGCTGCCCCGTGGTTTATGGTGGTTTTACATCCAACGTGGATATGAAATCAGGATCGCCCGCTTTTGGAACGCCTGAAAATGTACAGGCAACAATAATTGGGGGACAATTGGCCCGCCGTGTTGGTGTGCCTTATCGATCGTCTAACGCGAATGCCTCTAATTGCGTGGATGCGCAGGCAACCTATGAAAGCCAGATGTCTATTTGGGCGGCGACAATGGGGCAAGCCAATCTGGTTATGCATGGCGCGGGATGGCTAGAAGGCGGCCTTTGTGCCTCTTATGAAAAACTCATAATCGATGCTGAAATGCTCCAAATGATGAGCAAAATACTCGAGCCCTTAGAGATCAGTGAGGGCAGTCTGGGACTTGAGGCCATTAAAGAAGTGGGGCCGGGGGGACATTTTTTTGGAACCGCCCATACGTTGGAGCGTTTCCAGACGGCTTTTTACGCACCTATGGTTTCCGACTGGAGTAATTTCGAAAGTTGGGAGGAGAGTGGCTCTAAAACGGCAACGGAGCGCGCCAATACGATTTATAAAAAAATACTGGCAGACTACCAACCACCAGAACTCCTACTTGCGCGAAAAGAAGAAATTGAAGCCTTCGTTGCAAGGCGAAAAGCTGAAGGTGGTGTGTCAGGAGAATTCTAGGGAATGGGGGCATATAAGACATGAATAAAAGGTATGATGCGATCATTATCGGCGCTGGTGTCATCGGGGCTTGCACGGCGTTCGAATTGGCGAAAAAGGGATGGAAAACCCTGTCCATTGATAAGTTACCAGAATCTGGATATGGCTCGACCTCGAATTCCTGTGCGATTATCCGTACGTATTATTCTGCACTGGAAACCTGCGCCATCGCGTATGAAGGCTGGCATTATTGGTCTAACTGGGAAGATCATGTGGGGGTGACGGATGATCATGGGATGATCAAGTATAAGCAGACCGGTTGTCTGGTTATTAAGACCCCTCAAAATCATGATTTGGCCAAAGTTTGTCAGACTATGGATGAAATCGGATGCCCTTATGAACATATATCCACTGAAAAAATAAGCGATTATCTTCCCATCGTCGATACCCAGCAATTTGAGCCCGCAAAACCCATCGATGACCCTGAATTTGGCATGGCGACTGGCCCGGCCATTCGCGGCGCCGTATTTTTCCCCCATGGCGGTTATGTTAATGATCCAAAACTTGCCGCCCATAACGCTCAAATAGCCGCGGAGGCACACGGGGCCGAATTCCTGTTTAGGGCAGAGGTACGCGAAGTTCGCCGTGAAAATAACCGTGTATGTGGGGTAACCCTTCAAGATGGCGTGCAAATTGATGCGCCCGTTGTGATAAATGTTGCGGGGCCTCATTCATCCAAAATCAATGAAATGGCAGGCGTTCTGGATGACATGAAAATGACAACGCGCCCTATGCGCCATGAAACCTCTCATGTGCCGTCCCCGCAAGGATTTGACTTCGAGGCAGACGGACTGGTCTATTCGGACAGTGATGTATCAACCTATTGCCGACCGGAAATTGGCAATAACATTGTCATCGGATCTGAAGACCCTGAATGTGATGATCCTGTTTGGGTGGATGATCCAGATGATTTTAACGATAGTTTTTCAGAGCAATGGACCCTTCAAGTAATGCGGATGGCCCAACGTTTTCCGGGACTTGCAATTCCGTCAAAAGCACAAGGCGTTGTGGCTCTTTATGATGTGACCGAAGACTGGATTCCCATCTATGATAAAAGCAGTTTACCGGGTTTTTATATGGCAATCGGGACGAGCGGTAATCAGTTCAAAAACGCGCCCATAGCCGCAAAAATGATGACGTCAATTGTGGAGGCTTGCGAAAACGGACATGATCACGACGGGGACCCTCTGCAATTTCATTTAAAGAATATTGATAGAACTATTTCCTTGGGCGTTTTTTCCAGAAATCGCGAAATCGACCAAAATTCCAGCTTTTCAGTGATCGGGTGAGCCTATGAAATCTCATGCAAGAGTAGTTGTGATCGGCGGCGGTGTTGTCGGTTGTTCCGTGTTGTACCACCTGACGAAACTTGGATGGACAGACGTTATGCTGATTGAGCGGTCTGCCTTAACGTCAGGGTCAACTTGGCATGCCGCAGGTGGTTTCCATACGCTAAATGCGGACACCAACATGGCGGCTTTGCAGGGGTATACCATTCGGCTTTATAAGGAATTAGAAGAGCTGACAGACATGTCTTGCGGATTGCATCATGTGGGCGGGCTTACCCTTGCCACCACGCCAGCACGAATGGATTTCTTGAAAGCGGAGCGGGCCAAACATCGTTATATGGGGCTGGATACAGAAATTGTCGGGCCGGATGAGATTAAAAAACTATCTCCCATAACCAATATTGAAGGGGTGCTTGGCGCGCTTTACGATCCCCTCGATGGGCATCTTGACCCATCAGGGACGACCCACGCCTATGCGAAAGCCGCCAAAATGGCGGGGGCTGAGATTATTCTTCAAAATCCGGTGCTGGAACTAAACCCTCAACCAGATGGCACGTGGGAGGTGGTGACAAAAGAAGGCACCGTCATGGCCGAGCATGTGGTCAATGCTGGCGGCCTATGGGCGCGAGAAGTCGGTGAAATGGCGGGCGTTTATATGCCGCTTCATCCCATGGAACATCAATATTTGGTTACGGAAGATACACCGGACGTCTATGAACTTGACCGCGAATTACCCCATGTGATGGACCCGGAGGGGGAGAGTTATTTAAGGCAAGAAGGGCGCGGAATTTGTATCGGATTTTATGAGCAAGCATGTGATGCATGGGCGGAGAGGGGGACCCCGTGGGATTTCGGGCACGAGTTGCTTAACAATAAGCTGGACCGAATAGGGGATTCCTTGGAATTTGCCTTCAAGCGCTTCCCTGTGCTTGAAAAAGCAGGCATTAAAACTGTAATTAATGGCCCCTTTACCTTCGCGCCAGATGGAAATCCTTTGGTGGGCCCGGTTCCTGGATTACGGAACTATTGGTCGGCCTGCGGTGTTATGGCAGGGTTTTCTCAAGGGGGGGGCGTTGGTTTGGTGCTCGCTGAATGGATGATAGAAGGGGAGCCGTCCCGGGATGTTTTTGCCATGGATGTAGCGCGGTTTGGGGATTGGATAACACCGGGCTATACGCGAGCAAAAGTGCGGGAAAATTACCAACGGCGCTTTTCAGTTTCCTATCCTAATGAAGAACTGCCCGTGGCACGGCCCCATCAGACAACACCGGCCTATGGCCTTTGGAAAGAACAACGGGCAGTTTTTGGCGCGGCCTATGGAATGGAGGCCGTCAATTACTTCGCGCCTGAAGGGGAGCCATTAGAAGAAATACCAAGTTTTAGGCGCAGTAATGCCTTCGATGCAATAGCTGCGGAATGCCGCGGCGTTCGCGAGGCTGTCGGCATTAATGAAGTTCACAATTTCGGTAAATACCGTGTCACGGGAGACGGTGCGAGGGCGTGGCTGGACGGGGTTATGGCCGGCAGAATACCAAAACCCGGACGTCTCGCCCTAAACCCGATGTTAAGCCCCAAAGGTCGCTTAATGGGTGATTTTACGGTGTCGTGTCTTCGTGAAGGTGACTTTATGGTAACGGCATCTTTTGGAATGCAAGCGGCGCATATGCGTTGGTTCCAACAAAATTTGCCGGTGGATTCTAGCGTTTCAATCGACAATATTTCAACAAAACGAGTGGGCTTCCAAATTGCGGGCAAGAATGCACGGCAATTGCTGGCCCGCGTGGCATTTGATGATGTCTCCGCAGAGAGTTTTAAATTCCTGGATATCAAGGAAATGGATGTGGGGACGTGCCGTGCATTGATACAGAGGGTCTCTTATACTGGGGATTTGGGATATGAGATTTATGTCAATGTGGAAGATCAAATAGCACTTTATGAAATATTGGCAAAGGCTGGCACGGATCTTGGTCTTAAACCTTTTGGAATGCGGGCAATGATGTCCCTGCGATTGGAGAAATCCTTTGGTTCATGGGGACGCGAATATCGGCCTGATTATACGCCTATGGAGACCGGCATGGACCGTTTTGTGTCTTATAAGAAAGAGGCTGAATTTATTGGTAAAGCCGCAGCCCTTGCCGAGAAAG
>JBALXM010000089.1:0-10070 GCA_036960695.1 Sneathiella sp. | reverse complement strand
CCTTCTTCCAGCCAGTCCATCTCTGTCCCGTTCACAAATTCAATGGCATCATTGTCAATTAGAAGGGTGATTTCATCGGTCTCGACAATCGCATCATCGGCCCGCTTATCTTTTGCAAAGTCCATTGTGTAACTAAGACCGTTGCAGCCGGTATTAGTGATTCCAATGCGAAGACCTAATACATCCTCTTCATTTTTTGATAAAAGAGAACGTACGCGATCTTTAGCGCCGTTTGTTAAAGACATAATCTGTATTTCACTCATCACAAATTCCTAATACTAAAACATGCCAAGGTCAAGTTTTGCCGCTTCGGACATATTATCTGGTGTCCATGCTGGATCCCAAAGAATTTCGACTTCCACGTTATCCACGCCATCAACCGGTAGAACGGCATCCTTAACCCAAAGGGGTATCTCGCCTGCAACCGGGCATCCCGGCGCGGTGAGGGTCATGCCTATATACGTATTGCCCTTTTCGTCAATTTCAATGACATAGATTAAACCCAGATCATAGATACTAACCGGAATTTCAGGATCAAATACTGTGCGAAGTGCGTCAACAACCGCCCCTTCAAGGGGAGAGTTCGCGCCGCCTTCTTGAAAGGGGCCAGTCGGAGCTGGTCGTTCAATTTTGTTGAGTGCAGTCATTCTGTAAACCTACTCTGTCGCTGTGTCTGTATTGCCATTTAAGGCTGATTGCAGGGCATGCCACGATAATGTGGCGCATTTAACGCGCATGGGAAATTGTTTAACACCTGCAAGGACAAGAAGGCGTTCCATGTCCTCATCGGCAGGTTGGAATTCTTCGTCTTTAGTGACGAGATTGTGAAAATTTTCAAAAAGGATATGTGCCTGTTCCTTAGTTTTTCCTTTAACAATTTCGCTCATCAAAGACGCGGAAGCCATTGAAATAGCGCATCCTTTTCCATCGAAATAAATATCCTCAATAACCTTATCAGAGGTTAAATTCAAAAATACATTCACTGTATCGCCGCATAAGGGATTGTATCCGTGGGCCTCATGGCTGCACGGATCCAGTCTCCCAAAATTCCGCGGATGCTTGGAATGATCTAGAATTACTTCCTGATAAAGCTCTTTAAGGTCATCCATCATCAGCCAAAGAACTCCTGCACTGTTTTAAGGGAGCTGATCAGCGCATCGACATCATCTGTATTATTGTACATGGCAAAAGACGCTCGGGCTGTGGAGGGCACATCGAAAAAATCCATGAGTGGTTGGGCGCAATGATGCCCAACACGGATGGCGACGCCACTCTGATCTACAATCGTTCCAATATCATGGGGGTGAACCCCTTCCATTTCGAAGGAGATAATGGCGGCCTTGTCTTTTGCCTGTCCAATAATGCGAACTGAATTGAGTTTCGAGAGCTGTTCTGTGGCATAGGCGAGCAATGATTGTTCGTGCGCTGCAATAGCATCAAACCCGATTGAATTCACATAATCAATGGCGGCACCAAGACCGATGGCTTGTACGATGGGAGGGGTGCCTGCTTCAAACTTGCTATGCCCTGTGGCAAAAGTAGTCTTCTCGAAAGTCACCCGATTGATCATATCGCCGCCGCCCTGATAAGGGGGCATCTTATCGAGCCACTCACTTTTTGCGTAAAGAACCCCAATGCCAGTTGGTCCAAAGATTTTATGTCCAGTGAACACATAAAAATCGGCGTCCAAATCCTGCATATCCACTTTCATATGTGGCATTGCTTGCGATCCGTCAATAAGGACGGGCGTTCCATTATTATGCGCTGCCTCAATAACCTTTTTCACGGGAACAATTGTACCAATGGCGTTGGATATATGGGTTACCGCAACAATTTTGGTTTTAGGACTTAACAGCTTTAAATATTCCTCCATGAGGAATTCACCGTTTTGATCGATAGGAACAGCCTTTACCGTGGCACCCGTCCGTTCAGCAATCAACTGCCATGGAACGATGTTTGAATGGTGTTCCAAATAGGACAGGATTATTTCATCGCCGGGTTTTAAGGCGAGTAGACCATATGATTGGGCGACGAGATTAATGGATTCAGTCGCGCTTTTCGTGAAGATGATTTCATCCACACTACCAGCATTCATATGGGTGCAGACAGTCTTGCGCGCGCCTTCATACAGCTCAGTTGATTGCTGGCTTAGATGATGGACGCCCCGATGCACATTGGCGTAGGTTTTAGTATAGGCATTTTGAACGGCTTCAAGGACGGCTTTTGGCTTTTGCGCAGAAGCACCACTATCAAGAAATGTCAGGCGCTT
Organism: Sneathiella sp.; assembly: GCA_036960695.1. Lineage (GTDB taxonomy): Bacteria > Pseudomonadota > Alphaproteobacteria > Sneathiellales > Sneathiellaceae > Sneathiella. The sequence goes on along the minus strand of JBALXM010000089.1, from coordinate 7,801 downwards.
TCCATATACTTTTTCAGAGAAAATTGGAAAATCTGCCCGAATTCTTTCTACATCAAATGAGGAAATTTTATTCATGATCTACCCTTAAGCCTCAGACAGCCAATTGGCTGCGATGGAGTTAAAATATTCTTTAACTGGTGTGTCGCTGATGCTTTCTAAAACGTCAGCCAAAAAGGCCTCAATCAGAAGCTTACGGGCGCTACTTTCTGATATTCCGCGAGACTGAAGATAGAAAAGGGCATCTTCATCCAACTCACCGGATGTGGCGCCATGGCTGCACTTAACATCATCAGCATGGATTTCAAGTTCTGGTTTACAATCAACGCCGGCGCTGTCCGATAAAAGGAGCGCCTTGCTAAGTTGATCACCGGCGACTTGTTGTGCATCAGGAAAAATATGAATTTTTCCCTGAAACACACCATGAGCATCATCATCCAATACGCCTTTATAAACCTGGCTACTGATATTTTTAGATACTTTATGTTCCGTCAATGTCGTCGTGTCGCAATGTTGTTTGCCGCGCATTAAATACGCACCATTCAGATGACTTTCTGAATTTTCACCAAGAATAGAAGTCTTGATCTCGTTTCGCGATATTTTGCCTCCTAGGGAAAATGTGAAATTCTGATAAACAGAATTTTTGGCATTTTCGCAGTCAGTAAGGGACAAATGAAACGCATTATGGCTTTCATTTTGAAGCTTATAATGATTAAGCATCGCCCCGTCACTTAACGAAATATTGGTCACGGGGTTGGAGAAATACACGCCTGAGCCAGTATGTTCTTCCAACAAAGTGATCATTGATCCTTGGCCAAGGCTGATTACATTCCGAATGTGACGACCATCTGCCGTTCCACCTTCATTTCGGAATGTTATTTTCAAAATGGAATCCAATTGCACACCGTCATCAACATGCAAGGAAAACCCATCTTCCATAAACGCAGTATTGAGCGCAATAAGGGCTCTGTCTTCTTCAGATGACAGGGAAAAGGCAGCGCCGCTGCCAAGGCTTGCAGCGATACCGCCAAGAGTAATCCCGGTTGGGAGTCCGCTTAAGCGGCTTTCTTCATTTGAAAACCGGCCATTTACAAAAACCATCTCATAGGTCGTGTCCAACGATGCCGTTTGAATAGCATCAAGGTCACTGAATGGCACATCTTCGTTCGCCGTTGCTTTGGTTAAGGCAGACAAATTTGTATAGCGCCATTCTTCAATCCGTTTGTGCGGAAAGTCGAGAGCTGCAAATGTATCTATCCCTTGTCTTCGCAGGGCTTGAACGCTGCGGCTTTCGTGGCCCGGTAGCGTACTGACTGCGGTTTCAAATCGGTCCAGATAATTCTGGGCGAGGGGGGTACGGTTTTTCATTCTGTTATCCTTGAAAAGAGGCTATGGGAATGCGGGCAATTTAAGCCGCGCTTATTTCCGCATATCCTTTTTCTTCCAATTCCAACGCCAAGGATTTATCACCTGACTTAACGATTTTTCCGTCTGCTAAAACATGGACGAAATCTGGCACGACATAATCCAGCAGTCTTTGATAATGGGTAATAATCAACGCAGAGCGTTCGGGGCTACGCAGGCGATTAACGCCATCTGCGGCCACTTTCAATGCATCAATATCAAGACCTGAATCCGTCTCATCTAGAAGCATGAGGTCTGGTTCGAACAACGCCATCTGAAGCACTTCATTCCGCTTTTTCTCGCCGCCAGAGAAGCCAACATTTACAGCCCGCTTTAGCATATCGTCTTTAATACCTAGCTCGGTTGTCTTTTCGCGAACCAATTTCAAAAATTGCAGGGCGTCCAGCTCTTCTTCTCCGCGGAATTTCCGTTGGGCATTGAACGCCGTTTTCAGAAATGTCGCAGATGCCACACCCGGAATTTCTACCGGGTATTGGAAGGCCAGAAAGACGCCTTCGCAAGCGCGAACGTCGGGCGTCATATCCAGCAGATTTTTGCCTTTATAAGTGACTGTGCCGCCTGTAACCTCATAACCAGCCCGGCCAGAGAGCACATACGATAGTGTGCTTTTACCGGCGCCATTGGGGCCCATTACGGCATGAACTTCACCTGAGTTGATGGTGAGGTTTAGCCCTTTTAGAATTTCTTTTCCGCCGACTGTCGCGCGAAGATCTTTAATTTCTAACATAATCTAGCTCTTACCTTTTAACTAGAAGAAAGACCGATAAGCCTATGCTTCATAAACACTTTAACCAACGCTACCTTCTAAGCTGATCCCGACCAGCTTCTGGGCTTCGACGGCAAATTCCATAGGCAGTTTTTGCAGCACTTCCTTACAGAAACCATTGACGATAAGCGCCATGCTTTCTTCATCTGAAAGTCCCCGTTGCTGACAATAAAACAACTGCTCTTCACTTATTTTTGAGGTGGTCGCCTCATGTTCGATTTTTGCGGTCCGGCTTTGGTTTTCGATATAGGGAACCGTATGAGCGCCACATTTATCGCCGATTAGAAGGCTATCGCAAACCGTATGGTTCCGTGCATTTTCAGCCTTCTTCCCCATGCGAACCAAACCGCGATAAGTGCTTTGCGCGCGGCCCGCCGAAATACCTTTCGAGATAATTGTACTCGATGTATTTTTCCCAAGATGGATCATCTTTGTGCCAGTATCCGCTTGTTGCAGATTGTTCGTAATGGCAATTGAGTAAAACTCACCAACTGAATTATCTCCTTGCAGAATGCAAGAAGGGTATTTCCATGTAATCGCAGATCCGGTCTCAACTTGTGTCCAAGAAACCTTTGCATTCACACCGCGGCACGCTGCCCGTTTGGTCACGAAATTGTATATACCACCAACCCCGTTCTCATCGCCAGGATACCAGTTTTGAACCGTTGAATATTTAACTTCGGCATTATCCAAGATCACCAGTTCAACCACGGCAGCATGAAGCTGGTTCTCATCCCGCATGGGCGCTGTACAGCCTTCTAGGTAGCTTACATAACTATCATCATCGGCGATAATTAGTGTGCGCTCAAACTGACCCGTTTGTGCGGCGTTGATCCGGAAATAAGTGCTGAGCTCCATAGGGCAACGAACGCCTTTTGGAATGTAGCAAAAAGATCCATCTGTAAAGACAGCACAGTTGAGTGCTGAATAGAAGTTATCTGTATAGGGAACGACAGAGCCCAAATACTTTTTCACAAGCTCTGGGTGGTTCCGAATGGCTTCAGAAATTGGGCAAAAGATGACGCCTTCTTTTTCCAGCCGTTCGCGGAATGTCGTCGCTACAGACACACTGTCAAATACCGCATCAACGGCAATGTTATACGCGCCTTCAACGCCTGCGAGAACTTCTTGTTCTCTGAGCGGAATACCAAGTTTTTTATAAACCTCAAGCAGTTCAGGATCGACTTCATCCAGACTTTTAGGCTTGTCCTTGGTTATTGGGGCTGAGTAATAATAGATATCCTGGAAGTCAATTTTTGGATAATCAACCTTGGCCCATGTTGGCTCGACCATTGTGAGCCAATAACGGTAAGCCTTCAGGCGCCATTCCAGCATCCATTCAGGCTCTTCCTTCTTGGCGGAAATAAAGCGCACAATGTCTTCACTTAGCCCAAGGGGCGCCATATCAGACTCAATATCGCTGACAAAACCGTATTTGTATTTTTCTGCAACAGAGGCAACCTGTTCAACAGTTTCTTGGCTAACAGCCATCACTTACTCCGTAACATTATTGGTGAGGGGCGTCTCTGAATTAGGCCTCACCAGAGGGGTAATGGGTACTTGACGAACCTGACACATATCGGCCAGGGTAACTTCTTCTATCGCGGCGTTAATGGCTCGGTTTATTTTGTCCCAGCCACCGCGCATTGGGCAACATGTCTCAACCGAGCAATCTTCATGGCTTTCATCAACACAAGAGGTGACGGCCACGGGGCCTTCCAACACACGGACAATTTCAGCAATAGAAATGTCTTTTGGATGACGATCAAGGCGATATCCGCCGTGGGCACCTCTTAATGAAGTCAATAAATTCGATTTTGCCAACGTTCGCAAAATTTTTGCGGCCGTTGGAACCTTAAGGCCCGTATACAGCGATAAGTCAGGGGCGGTCATAACGCGCCCCTCAACTTGTGCCATCTCCGACATGATGACAACACCGTAATCGGTCATTTTGCTCAATTTTATCATGCTAATATCAATATCGTACCAATTTAGTCTGATTTCAAGTTTTAATAGCAGACTGATTTGGTCTTGTATACGGACAAAGTGCCGCATGCAACGATAAATGCCGGATTATGGGCTTAAAATAACAGCGTCTTTTAGCTCAATGGCATCCAATGGTTCGAATATCGTTTCGCAAAATTCGAATATTTCTTCTGACACATGAAATCGAAAAGTGGCGGTTGCTTCTGTGTTGCGTTTATTGACCCGAAACCATCTGGTGTCTTTGTCTACATCCAGATAATAGATGGCTGTCTCTATTGTCTTCTGTTTGAAGAATTGCTGAACGCGGGATCGCTGGGATTTGGCGAAAAAACCGATATCCAAAATGACATTCACACCATTTTTTATCAATTTTGCAGATTCAGCCAGCATTTGTGTTTCAATGCGTTGCGTTCTCTCCAGAGCCCACTCGTAAGAGGGTGGATCCGGCGCATCCGTCCAAAATAAATTTACCATCCATTCATCAACACAAAATATGTGCGCTTTTTCCTGAGCCGAGAGCACAGCAGAAAAGGTCGACTTCCCAGAGCCCGTGTTGCCGACGATCATAAATATCTTTGCCATAGGGGGTAAGTATCCTGAATAATATGGGTTTTACCGTTTAACCCCATTCGCGAGAGGAAAAACAAGGCTAAAAAAGCTGACAGCAATGCAGATAAGTGCCACTCTATCTCAAAATTAATTAAAAACAAAAGGGAGCTGAGGATGACTGTACTTGAAGGACATTACAATTGGTCTGAATTGTTAGAGGGGTTGAATAAATATCTACGCCTGCGGGCAACACCTATTGGTATGAAGCTTTTCGAAGATGTTGCTGAGATGGAAGCCATTCCGCGGATCAGACGCCCAAGCTCAATCCATACCGCAGATCAGATCGTGGGGCAGGCGTGCCGACTTGGTTGGACTGTCGGGGCAACGGCTGAAGATTTTGTCGGACCCCAATGCGGGGCTGTTCTTGGATTACATCCCCAAGATGAAGAATGGAAAAAAGGGGAGCGCTATGTGGGCGTTTGGTGGGAATCTGAAGATGATACCCGCAAACATCAGGAGGCAATGAATGTCGTCCCTGCCGGAAAATATAAGGCGATGGCCGTCTCCCCTCTAAGTTCGGGCAAGCTAGATCCACCAGATATATGTCTGATTTATGCGACGCCTGCCCAAATGATTTTGTTTATCAATGGTTTGCAATGGGCGGGGTACAAAAAACTTGATTTCTCCGTGGTGGGGGAGAGTTCGTGTGCTGACAGTTGGGGGAGAGCACTTTCTACCGGGGAACCTAGTTTATCGCTCCCTTGTTTTGCTGAGCGGCGATATGGTGGTGTTATGGAAGATGAGCTTTTAATGGCTATTCCGCCTGCATATCTACCCAAAGTTATTGAAGGGCTGGCAAAACTTTCTGCCAACGGATTGCGGTATCCTATTCCGCCGTATGGTATTCAGAACGATGCGCGTGCGGGGCTTGGACATAGTTACGGAAAATAAGCGACTAGGTCATCCCTGGTAGCAAGGCTTTCAAAGCATCAAGCTTGGCGGATTTATAATTTGTTCGCCAAGCCATCATGGTTTTAATTTGTGATAGATTACCGGGCAGGGGATACCGGCTGAAGCTATTGTGTGTCGATACCATATCCAGAACCGATTGAGGGGCAATAGCAAATCCGGTGCCAGCAGACACGCAGGCAAAGATTGCAAGATAGGAGCTGACTGACAGAATGCTTCCAGGAACTATATTTGTGTCCCGTAGCCAGCCTTCCAAATATTGCCGGTAGGCGCAGCCTTCTTCAAAGGCGATAATGGTTTTATGATTGACCTCGCAAACATGATTGAGAGGTGGGTAGGATTTTGGAGCGATTAAGATCAGTTTTTCTTCAAATACAGACTTTGTTGTTAACTGCTCGTGAATTAGAGGCTCCGCGATGAAGGCGATTTCGATTTCGTTTTTAAGCAGCTGTTTAGTCAGTGCGCCCGCCGTCCCTGTAACCAATTGTATCTGAACTTTGGAGTATTGTTCTGTGTATTTATTCAAAATAGCTGGAAGTCTCGCCGCCGCCGTGCTTTCCATCGCGCCAATCCGAAATACGCCTTTTGGCTCCCCGTCATTTAGGGCATTCGATGCCTCTTCGGAAAGTTCAATCAAACGCTCAGCATAGGATAGGAGAAGTTCACCATCGGAGGTAAGAGTGAGGCCTCTATTTTGGCGGAGAAAAAGAGTTTTCCCTAACTGCTGTTCAAGCTGTTTAATACGGGTGCTTATGTTCGATTGCACCCGATTGAGTTTGGTTGCCGCTTTAGAGACACTTCCTTCCACAACAACTGCGCGGAATATTTCGAGGGCACGAAGATCCAGATTAGACATAATATATCTTTTTTTGAGAAACATAACTTCATTATAATTCACTATTAATGATATTATATTGACGCTATTATATTGGCAACCTTTTACTGTTTAGGAAATTTAGAATGTCTAAAATTGCATCCCTATGCGGGGTTGATAATCCAGTTTTTCAAGCGGGCCTTGGTGGCATCGCCGGACCTAAGCTTACAGCCGCTGTCAGCAATGCGGGCGGCCTTGGTCATTTGGGATGCATTCGGCAGAGCGCAAAAGACGTTCGCAATTGGATACAGGAGACACGGGCCCTGACTGACAACCCCTTTGGTGTCAATCTGGTGCCAAAGGGGGGCGGTCCTGATGGTTTTGAAGCCCAACTCGCTGTGGTGTTGGAGGAAAAACCTAAGGCAATATCTTTGTTTTGGGATGATTTCTCGGGCGTTATTCCCAGATGTAAAGAAGCCGGTATTGTCACTATGGTGCAGGTGGGCTCCCTCGTTGAAGCCAGAAAAGCGGCTGCTGACGGTGCTGATATTATAATCGCGCAAGGCGTGGAGGCGGGCGGCCATGTTCGGGGGACAGTCGGTTTAAGCGTCTTGTTGCTCGCTACTTTAAAAGCCGTGGGCGATATTCCAGTGCTTGCCGCTGGCGGAATTAGTAGTAGCACTGCCGTAAAGGCGGCTATGGGTTCTGGTGCTGCTGGGGCGTGGGTTGGCACAAGTTTTGTGGCATCGGACGAGTCTTTAGCGCATCCGATTTATAAACGTCGATTGATAGAGGCTGCGACGGACGATACTAAATATGAGCGTTTGTATTCCTTCGGTTGGCCAGTGGGGACACCCTATCGTATCATTGAGCCAAAAAGGAAAACGGCTTATGGACTTGTTGCCGGTGGCGCCCGTCATTTTGATAAAGATCACAAAGCCGAAGCATTGAAATTATATGCTGGGCAAGGGGTTGGAGAGATTACGGAGATATTGCCTGCATCTGAAATTCTCAAAAACTTGAGTAAAATCGATTAATGACTTGATGATAGGTTCTATCTAACAACAGCATAAAAAAAGGCGGTCTAAAAAGACCGCCTTTTTGAATTTTTAAGCTTATTACGCAGCTAAAGCAGCATTTTTTCTTTTGCGACGCCAAGCTACAAATCCCAAGAGACCAAGGCCTGCTCCGTAAAGTGGGAGAGCCGCAGGAAGAGGGACTGCTGTGATTGTAACATCATCAAGAAGGATACCGATATTATCGCCTCCAGCATGACTGAAGGCTAGGAAATCTGC
>JBALXM010000088.1:0-10104 GCA_036960695.1 Sneathiella sp. | reverse complement strand
CTCGCTCAAACGACGCCGACATCACCAAATCGCTGTTATCGGGTATGCACCAAGCTAATTGTATTCCCTCGGAGGCTAATCTCTCTTATGATTGGTGATAAAGTAATGTAAGAAAAACGGTGGTGCGACGGTGATAGTGCAAGGTATTTTTGAACAGTTTGTCATGCTTTGGGTTGTTATCGATCCCATTGGAACTATTCCTGTCTTCGTCGCAGTAACAGCCGGGATTGCTCCGTCAGAGCGGCTAAAAGTGGCTCTTCACGCCGCGCTTTTGGCTGCCGGCGTTTTAATGTTTTTCCTAGTCGCCGGGCAAGTTCTTATTGATGCGCTGGGAATAAGTCTTCCTGCCTTCCAAATAGCCGGCGGCATCATTCTTTTCCTATTTGCACTGACCATGATCTTTGGAGACTCCAAGCCGCAAGCCGAGACTGCCGCACTCAAAAACGATCCCCAGCAAAGTTCACCCGCGGTTTTTCCGCTCGCAGTGCCTTCACTTGCCTCTCCCGGTGCCATGCTGGCCATCGTACTATTGACGGAAAATAGCAGCTCTAACATGCAGGAGCAGGCAGTCACAGCGTCAATAATGCTGGTGATTATTGCTTTGGCTTACGTCCTTATGCTTGCCGCAGGACCAATCCTGAAAGTGATTGGAATGGGCGGGGCGGCTATTGTCAGCCGGGTCATGGGGATGATATTAGGCGCTGTTGCGGTCGACAATGTAATCGCAGCGATCAGCGAGCTCATTCGAACGACGCCAATCTAGCTGTGGGTGATGTTCCGTCAACAAACCCTGTTGATCATAAAAAAAGGCGGCCCGTGTGGACCGCCTTTTTCTGAATGTTTTAAAAATTACAGCTCGCTCAAACGCTCGGCAGCATCTTTAAGCTTCGCCATCTTGACCTCAGCATCGCTCAATTTTTCACGCTCGATTGCGACAACGGCCTCTGGCGCACTGCTTACAAATCTCTCATTACCGAGCTTTTTATTAAGGCCGGTAATATAGCCGGTCATTTTACCCATTTCTTTCGTCAGGCGGGCTTTTTCCGCATCCAGATCCATCGCATCAGCCAGTGGCAGTGCAACACTTGCCCCGCCATGAACGAACTGCAACGATCCTTTGGGAAGCTCAGCATCCACGGCCTTGCTCTCAAGGCGTGCAAGGCGAGAGATCACGGCCCAATGGTTTTCCAAACGGGCTTTATGCGCGTCAGATCCATCGTTAAAAATCATGGGAATTTTAGCACCGGCGGGTACATTCATTTCACTGCGAACAGCGCGAATACCCGTAATCAGTCCTTGAACCCATTCCATTTCTTCAATGGCCACCGCATCAACGGCATTTTCTGGATAGACAGGCCAGTCACTGATAATCAGATCCGTAGCACGTTCTGCGCCCAAGCCGCCCCATAGCTCTTCCGTTATGAAAGGCATGAAAGGGTGAAGGATTTTTAAAATTTGATCTAGAACCCAAGCTGTCGTCGCTTGAGTTTCAGCTTTCGCCTCTGCATCGTTCCCTTGGAATGGGATTTTAGCCACTTCCAAATACCAATCACAGAAGACATTCCAGGTGAAGGCGTAAATCGCGTTGGATGCGTCATTAAAGCGATAACCGTCTCGTTTTCCTTCCAACGCTTCACAAACAGCCGCTTCACATTTGGCAACTTCACTAACGATCCAGCGATTGATAGCAAGCTTATTACCGAAGGGATCATACCCTTTAGGAACACTGCATTCATTCATTTCGCAGAAACGGGCCGCATTCCAAAGCTTTGTTGTGAAGTTCCGATAGCCTTCAACCCGCTGCTCAGACAGGCGAACATCCCGCCCCTGCGCCGCACTGGAAGATAGGAAGAAGCGAAGGGCATCTGCACCATACTCATCGACCAAATCCAAAGGATCAACAACGTTGCCTTTAGACTTGGACATTTTGGCACCATGCTCATCCCGAACAAGGGCATGGATATAAACTGTATGGAAAGGCGGCTCTTCTTCCATGAAATGAAGACCCATCATCATCATCCGGGCAACCCAGAAGAAAATAATATCAAAGCCCGTGATCAACACATCTGTTTGATAATATTTATCAAGCTCAGGTGTTTTATCGGGCCAGCCCAAAGTTGAGAAGGGCCAAAGAGCGGAGGAGAACCAAGTATCCAAAACGTCTGAATCGCGGGTTAACTCTTCGTCTTTTCCGTAATGGGCTTTGGCGGCCGCAATGGCTTCTTCTTCCGTCTCTTCAACGAAAATCATTCCATCAGGACCGAACCAAGCCGGGATACGATGTCCCCACCAAAGCTGGCGTGAAATACACCATGGCTGGATGTTGCGCATCCAATCAAAATAGGTGTTCGACCATTTGGCTGGAACAAATTTTGTTTGTCCACTTTCCACAGCACGGATTGCAGGCTGCGCCATAGTGGCCGCATCAGCAAACCATTGGTCTGTCAAATAAGGCTCAATCACCACGCCGGAACGATCCCCGTAAGGAACCGTATGGGGATGATCCTCTATTTTAACCAGAAGGCCAAGTTTCTCAAATTCTGCGACGATTTTCTTACGGGCATCGAACCTGTCCATGCCTTGATATTCAGCCGGAACCGCGTCGTTCAGACACGCATTCTCAGTCAAGATGTTAATCACTTCAAGACCGGCGCGTTTGCCAACCTCGAAGTCATTGAAATCATGGGCTGGCGTAATTTTAACGGCACCAGAACCTTGTTCCGGATCCGCATATTCGTCGGCCACAATAGGAATGCGGCGGCCAACGATCGGCAAGATAACAAATTTACCCACCAAGTCTTTATACCGCTCATCCTCAGGATGAACCGCAACGCCTGTATCCCCAAGCATGGTTTCCGGGCGTGTTGTCGCTACCGTAATGTAACGACCTTCTTCCCCCTCGATCGGGTAATTGAAGTGCCACATATTGCCGTTGACGTCACGTTGCTCAACTTCCAAATCGGAAATCGCAGTGTGAAATTTAGGGTCCCAATTTACCAAGCGCTTATCGCGGTAAATTAACCCTTCTTTATGGAGCTGAACAAAAACCTTACGAACGGCTTTGGATAGTCCCTCGTCCATGGTGAACCGTTCACGCTTCCAGTCGCAAGATGCGCCCAGACGGTGAAGCTGCCCCATGATGGACCCACCAGACTTCTCTTTCCATTCCCAGATTTTCTCAATGAACTTCTCGCGGCCAAGATCGTGGCGCGTAATGCCTTCTTCGGCAAGCTGGCGTTCGACAACCATTTGCGTTGCAATACCGGCGTGATCTGTACCCGGTTGCCACAAAACATCTTTGCCGCGCATTCTCTCAAACCGAACAAGAATATCTTGCAGCGTATTGTTCAGGGCATGACCCATATGAAGGTTACCGGTCACATTTGGCGGCGGGATGACAATTGTAAAGGTGTCATCGCTCTTAACACGGCCGCAAGCAAACGCTCCGCTCTCCATCCATCTGGAATAGAGTTTTCCTTCGACCTCTTGCGGCCGATAAGATTTGTCCAGCATTGCTGAATCTCTCTTTATAATTAGTTATAACAAATTGGGTGGAAAGGCCGCCCAAGCGGCCTCAGTATAATCGGCTCACGGCTCGACAGAAAGACCTAATCTTTGTCGTCTGCCCGGTCCGCGAGCTTACTCACTTCCCGTTCCACAATGCGTTGTACGATGCTCGCCAAATGCTCGTCCAGCCAATCTTTCAGCATGGGCCGCAGTAAGTCACGGACCAAACCTTCCAAAGTTGCGTGGCCATTACCCATAGGCATTCCGCGCGACGTAGAGACGGCATCTGTTAAATTGGTAAATGAGTTGGTTGCCGCAGTGACTGTTGGATCATTTAGCAAACTATCCAGCATGGCATTTGTATTATCAAATTCTGGCTCAGGATCAAACACTGGTTCTGGATCGAAAACCGGCTCTGGCTCTAATTCTGGCTCTGGCTCAGGGTCGGGTTCCGGTGCCGGTACAGCGTCGAACTCAATTTCGTCCTCAGCTTCAGCCTCCACTATGATTTCTTCTTCGTGAGAAATCACTTCACCTTCTTCGTTCACTTCGTCGGTCAGATCCAATACATCGTCTTCGACTTCAGGCTTTGGCTCTGGAATAGATTCTGGTTCTGGCTCAGGTTCAGGCGCAACGACAGCCTTTGGTTCTGGCTCAGGTTCGGGAACAGGCTCAGCATCAGCCGTAACTTCAGCAGCAGGTTCCGCGTCAGCAGCACCCTCAGCCGGAGTTTCGTCCTCATCGCCATCTTCAGAAATAATGCGCCGAATGGAGGCAAGAATTTCCTCCATGGTCGGCTCTTGTTCTGCCTTTGGATCACTCATCGTCTAATTCACCAACAAGAATAGAAGTACAATCTGCGAAACTTAACGAAGAACGACGAAAAACGCCAGCCTTCTACTACAATTTCGTTCTATTTGGTTAATGAAGCCTTAATCAAGACCGCCATCTGTTCCGAACCATTTGTCCCGAACACGGTCATAATTGGCTTTAGGATCATAAATATCGACAGCAAGACTTAACTCTTCAGCGCTCAAATTACCGACAGCTGCAAAGACATCATATACGGCGACATAGACATCACGGCGAGCAGTCACTAGGCTTACTTCGCTAAGCAAAAGTTCTTGCTCGGCATCCAACACATCCAAGGTTGTACGAGAACCAACCTGAGCTTCCTGCTCCACACCTTCCAGCGCGATTGTATTAGCACGAACTTGTTCCTCGGTCGCGACGACCTGCGCCCTTGCGGTTTCCAATAGCTCCCAAGACTGGGTAACAGCTTCACGAACCTGTCGGACTGCAGTCTCAATTTCGATTTTCCGCTGGTTATTTAACTGACGCGCCTGACGAACAGCACTATAGACTGAACCTGATTGATATAATGGCACCGTCAAAGTTGCTGAAATAGAACCCGTCTCTGACCATTGCGATTCTGAAGATTGATCATCAGATTGGGAGAGCGATCCATCCAAGGTAACAGTTGGTAATAGTCGCCCAGATGTTTCACGAATATTATGCTTTGAACTTTCTTCTTGATATTTCGCAGATCGAATGTCGGGGTTATTAGCCATCCCCAGTTCCAAAGCAGAGTCTATTGATTCGGGAAAATTATTGGGAACGTCCGGATAAGAAACGTCACCAGGCTTTTGACCAACAATCCGCTCGTAAGTGGCTTCACTCACTTTCAGATTTCCAACCGCCTGTACATATTCAGATTTCGCACCAGCAAGTCGGGCTTCTGCCTGCGCAACGTCAGTCCGAGTAATTTCGCCCACATCAAACCGGTCTTGTGCGGCCTCACGTTGGCGTTCCAAAACCCTTACATTGTTTTTTGTCAAAGACACAACCGACTGATCCCGAACCACATTCATGTATGCAGATACTGCCCCTTGCAAGACAGTTTGCTCAACAGAGTCGAGATTGGAGCGTGCTGCATTCACATCTGCTTCAGCGGCGCTCGTTTCGGCAACTGTACGGCCACCCGTATATATAGGCTGCGAGACTGAGAGTGCGAGAGCACTTGGCCCATAACTCCGATCACCACCGGGAAGTGTTGTTGAACTATTTTTGCTATATTCGCTCCCGGCTTCACCGGTTACCGTAACCGTTGGACGCCAACCTGAAAGTGCTTGTGAGACACCTTCATCGACACCGCGAACACTTGCTCGTTGTGCCTGCAGGGAGGGGTTCGTTGTATAAGTCTGCGCTAGAGCCTCATGCAATGTCTCAGCATGAAGGGCGGAAAAACTTGTTGTCGCTGCAATCACTGATGCAACCGTAAAAATCATTTTTCTCATTTATGCAGGCCCTTCGCATACATTTTTTCTACTAATAGGTCGAAGTCTACTCTCAAGTAACCAGCCATACAACAGTAAGTTGGCGAGTTGCCCTATCATGTTTTTGTTTTATCTAATACACGAGTTATTCGCTTTTTTAGTTTAATTTCAGCTCAGTGTCTAAAGAGTTTTCGTTGGACCACAAACTAATTACCTAAAATACAAGTAACACTGTGACCAGCGTCATAACTTCCCGCGGCCTTACAGGCTGAAGGATACAGACTTCTTCATGCTTTGATTTACCGGTGACGCCGCGTTAAAGAGAGATTGCGCAAAGAAGCCCTCCCCTTGCCGTGAATAAAGTGTCGCAACACCTGGATTACTACCGACAACACAAATCAATCGCCCATCGTCACTTAGTTGCTTCAACAAAGTTTCAGGGGCAGCATCAACGGCTCCGTTAATATGAATAACGTTATAAGGCCCTTGTTTTGCGTTTCCGCTGGCAAGTTCACCTTCAATCACAGCAACATTATCAGCTTCAAGTTCAGTCAGTATTTCCGTTGCATGGGCTACCATTTCGCCGGTTTCTTCTAGCGCAACAACTGCTTGCGCCAAATGGCCAAGTACCGCAGATGAGTATCCTGTGCCGCAAGCCACATCCAAAACAACATCTGTTTTCGTAATTTTAGCGGCTTGAATTAACAGGGCAAAAATACGGGGTTCGATCAGATAGCGATTTTCCGCAACCTCAAGATCCTCATCCACATAAGCGACGCCACGCAGGTTTTTCGGGACAAACTCTTCCCGCGGAATAATGTCCATAGCGTCAGCAACGCTATCGCTGGTCACATTATTTGGGCGAAGTTGACTGAGCACCATTGAGTGACGTGCCGTTGCAAAATTTTCAGTCATCATGAATTTCCCGTTTTTTTCTGGTACTGACAGGTCTCAATTTAGCGGATCAAATATAGACCGTTGAATATGGTCGCGTTTATACTGAATAACTTGCAATGTTGGCAAGAAAGAAGCGCGAGCATTTCTCTACTTTTCAACAAAATCAAAATTTCAGTGATAATAAAGCCTCTTATTATTGAAATTTAGTGAAATTTTGCAACCAAGAATATTTTTAAGATTTTTTCTCGGCAGATACAGGTTCCCTACTGCGCCAGTTACGTCCCGTTGCCATAATACAAGAGGTCTTGTCAGGTGACGTCATTATGAGCACCCACAAATCGTTTTTTACGTTGTTAAACACCTCTAACAAAAATCCATTTTCCACAATACCAGCTGAAACCGACTCTTCGGCATATTCGTTGACCAAATAATCTTTAAGCTTTTCGTGGTTAAAACATGACGCTTGGGCAAACGCAGGTGTCAGGCTTGTTAAGATGCCTATGAAGGCAATTACAGAGAACCACTTCATCAAAATCTCCTTCGAGTAAATAAAACCGCTCCCAAGATCTAGTTTGGAGCGGTTTTAGTTAAACGTTCGACAGGATGGATAAGTGATGATTTTTTTCCCTCAACTTCTTAAAAGTGTCGCGATCCGTTCACTTCGCTGGCCGACTTGCTTTGCCCATTTGCTATCCAGCGCTTCCGTCGCAGCAAGATCAAAGTCCCCTCCTTCGAGCGCCGCCATCATTCTCTTAAATTTGCTAAGACGGGGCCAGCCCAAATTAAAGCACATATCAGCCAGTGCTATTTTTTTAGTATCGGGAAGAGATGACCAACAGTCTACTTTCTCGCTCAATTCACTCAGAACATTCCCAATATCGTTAGACAGAAGATATAGGGCTTCTTCTTTGCTAATCCCTCCATCATCCAAATTACGGCCTACACCAATGGTAAGTTTCCCCACGGTATCTTGATAGGGCATCAAGCGAAGCCCTTCATTTTTTATCAAATCCTCAGTAAGCCGTGCTTCCAACTGTGATTGCGTCATGATGAACGTTCCCCTCTAAAACTGAAAATATGGAAATATGGAAAAAAGGCGCAAGAATGACAAACAAGTCTTTCGCCTGACGAGCGACAGCTGATACGCATAACTTATTCATTTTAACATTAGTTTGTATAAATATAAACTACATTCAAGATATGTTAAATGAATTTAAAAACTGGACAATATGACTTCAGGCGCAGCTGAACATCCAAAAAAACCAGCAGAAAACAATGACTAAAACGGCGACGCCTACTTGGCCTCCTTTTATCACGACAACTCAGAATAACCGTCGCGAAGGGATTGCCTTCGACAAAGCGCGTTTGTTACTCACACGTTTGCAAATACCTTTCAAGATTGACCCTGTAAAACCTTGGGCTCGAGTACTCGAAGAGGGGAGGAAAGGTGATATCGATCTAATTATTACTCTCTTAATATGCGACAACAGAAAAGAGTATTTTCGCTTTACTAAACCGTGGCTAGTTGACACTTTCAGCCTGGTTAAGACCAATAAAACGATCTTAAGTTTTCATTTTTTAAAGACTTGGACGGCCTATTAGGTGGGTATTTGAAAGGGGGTTTCTCTTCCTTCTCCTTTCCGGAAATTCGCCAAGGGCAATAAATCTATCACCCCAGTACCAAAGCCTCACCTTATCTTCTAATTGTTAGAAACGGGACGAATTGATTATATGATGGTGAGCTCGGATAGCTTTTTTTCTCTTATGCCCACCTCTTATAAAAAGGAAAATTTTGTCGTCATCGAAGGATCTGAAGTCGATATTCCTATCCATATGGCTTTCTCAAAAAACTCAGGGTGCATGCGTTATTTCGAAAAAATAAGAGCATATTTTGAGAAACATCCTGCGGAATAAATCAGCTATATCCAAAAACATTGGCCCTTGCTGTCTTTGAAATAGACCCGCAGCTATATCCAGATTGATTTCTCTTGAAAATATTCATTTTTCCAGCCTTGACACTCCGAGCTGAAAGTCCTAAAACGCCTAAGCTTTTTAGAGCAAACCACATCTTGTGAGGCCTGGTGGCGGAGTGGTTACGCAGCGGATTGCAAATCCGTGAACACCAGTTCGATTCTGGTCCAGGCCTCCACTTTTTCCCAAAACCATTTACGACCCTTCAGACCACGCTCCCCTTTATTCGCCATTTGTGCTATGGAAAATCAAGCGCCTTGCAGGAGAGCAAACGAATGAACGGTTTTCGAGCATTCCTCGACCCCGAACGATTACACGCCCCCAACGTCCGTGATCAGCTGGTAATATGGGCCGCCTATGCTATGGGGATTTTTGCTGTGTTATGGGGGGCAATTTATTTTAGCGTCGGCGAAACCCTCGCAGCTTCAATTCCTTGGGCATACGCAATCCTCTCTGCTCTCTCCCTCTTGGCGATAAAAAAATACCCAAATTACACCTTATTGCGGCAAAGCCAGCTTGCCTTCTCCCTACTTCTTCCCTTTTTCCTAATGATTGCTCTGGGCGGGTGGGTAAACTCATCTGCTGTGGTCGTTTGGTCTCTCATCAGCCCTCTCAGTGCTTTGATCTATTTTGGAACACGGCGAGCAACCTACTGGTTTTTTGCTTTTCTGCTCCTTATCGTAATCGGAATTTTCATTGATTTCCCTGCCCTGTCCCACACGAATGCCATTCCGCCCCTGTTTATCATCTTATTTTTTGCCATGAACATTAGCGGCCTATCAACCGTCGCCTTTGTTTTCTTACGATATTTTGTAAAAGCCAATGAGCGGGCATATGAATTGCTTGAGAAAGAAAGACTGAGATCTGAAAATCTGATAGAAAATATGCTCCCACCTGCTATTGCCGAACGATTAAAACAGGACCAGAAAACCATTGCAAACAAGCTTGATGACATCAGTATTTTGTTTGCTGACATTTCCGGTTTCACGCGCTATTCGATGAATCACAGCCCAGAAGAAGTTGTCACGCTCCTTGACTCGCTCTTTTCAACTTTCGATCAATATGTCGAAGAACTAGGATTGGAGAAGATCAAAACCATTGGGGACGCCTATATGATCTCAAGCGGGCTTGAACAAGACGCCGTCACAGGCGCAAAAGCCGCGGCGAAATTTGCCTTAAAATCCATGACCTACATGCATCAAGTCACGCACACCCGCGATGTAGATCTGGACCTAACAGTGGGACTGCATACGGGAACTGTGGTTGCAGGGGTTATTGGCGTTAAAAAATTTTCCTACGATATTTGGGGGGATGCTGTGAACATAGCCGCTCGCCTTCAACAAAATGCAACAAGAGGGCACATCCTTTTATCGGGAGAGACCCTCGCTTTGCTAGAGAACGAATATGTAGTCACTGATGAAGGCTCAATTCCTCTTAAAGGCCATACGCCCGT
>JBALXM010000010.1:51845-85098 GCA_036960695.1 Sneathiella sp. | reverse complement strand
AATGGATCTTGCCAAAGCACATCTTGATTTGGGGCTTTTCACTAATAACAAGGACGAGATGCTGCAATTTTGGCAGGAAGAGATCGGCCTGCCTTTTGATCATTTGGGAAAATTGGGAGGCGGTGTCCATCAACTTAGGCATTTCTTAGGAGGCGGCCCAGAAGGCCCGATATTGAAGATAAACCATGCGAGGGATGTTTTGGCGGACGCTAATCCATCCGGCTATCACGAATTATTTCTTGTTCGCGACACTGTAAAAGCACCCAAAAGTCTAGTCGACCCGGATGGCAATAAGGTGACGTTAATTCCAAACGGCTATAAAGGAATTACGACATCAGGCATTAAAATAAAAGCAGCCAACCTTTCAGCGTCTATGCAGTTTTACAGTCAAACTCTAAATCTCCTTCCCTGCGCGGAAGCTGGCCCGGGTGCTTTTAAATGCGGTGAGAGCATATTAATATTGGAAGAAGATAAGTCCCTTATTCCGCATCAGCCATACCAAGCAAAGGGTTTTCGTTACCTAACGGTACAAATCTTTTCTGCTGATAAAGAACACAGGCATATCATTGGGAATGGGGGCACCGAAGGCCGCCCACCCCGTACCCTTGGTACCACTGTCCGCTACAGCTTTGTCAAAGATCCTGACGGAAACTGGATTGAATTGTCGCAGCGAGCCACCCTGACGGGCAGCCTTGAAAAAACAGAATAAACCTGTCAGCTCCCGCCTGAAATTTTCTCTTTAAGTATATCCCAAACTAGCTGCACATGGGGAAGGCTGAAGAGCCGGGTGTCTGACCGCCGCCCATCCTTCAAGGTTTCAATTACTTCTATCTTATAAAAATTCGATGCTTCGAGAGACAAGGGATTTTCGGACAAAATGGTAAAATCAGCCCGTTTCCCAACTTCAATGGATCCGATTTCTTCCTGCTCCCCCAATTGAATAGCACCATTAATCGTCAGCGCACGCAAAGCATCAAGCCGTGAGATTTTCTCCGCCGCCCCGTTGATTGTGTCCCCACTTACGGACAAGCGATCAACAGCAACTTTCATCGTGCGAAAAGGATCGATCGGCGTTGCGGGATGATCACCATGCACGGTGATTTTGAGGCCAGCCTCAATTGCCGTTTGTAGGGGCATATAGCGTTTCATACGAGCAGCCCCCATCAACTCAGGCAAGGCATCACCATAATAATATATGTGGTCAACAAAAAAACCTGCGGTCATTCCCAGCTGTTTGAGACGAACAAGCTGCTTGTGTGTGATGAGCGCATTATGTTCGAGGCGATGCCGGAGGTCAGGATTAGGGAAGGCCGTTTGCGCGTCTTCAATGGCAACAAGAACTTCTTCTACAGCGCGCTCTCCCTGTACATGGACCGCAATTTGGTATCCGTTTTTATGGTAATCCAGAACGATTGCCTTAAATTCCTCTCGATTATAATTCAAGCTTCCAGTGTGATTATGGGGTAATCCTAATTTTTCAGTGACAAGCTCGGTATTTTCATAATTCCCCTCCATAGCAGCACCGCCAGTGAAGGGAGACCCATCCATCCAAAACTTAACACCTTTAATTTTGAAATTGGCATTGCCCCCAAGATCCCAGCTCTCAGTTTGATTGGGCAGAAGATACGTAAAAGTCCTCAACGGACTTTCTGGACTTTCGCTAATTTTTTTCAACAGGCCAACCGGATCGGCATTCCGCCCCACGGGACCAGCAACCCCAATTGTTGTGTACCCAGCCTTAGCGTATTTAATATATTGTAACCGCGTTAGCAGCTCTGTAGCGGCTGCTGGAGCTGCTGGTACATGTTTGATCAAGCGATCAATTGCCGCGACTTCCCTTACAACGCCCGTAAGCTTCCCGGAACTATCCCTCGGAAATCCATCTATAATTTGCTCTTTACTGGTTATATCCAGTCCCGCAGCTTTAAGGGCTGCACTATTGGCATATCCCTCATGCATCATTTGTGTCAGTACAAATAAAGGCTTATCCGGTGATATTGCATCTAATTCATCCAAGGTAGGAACTGTCAGGTCCCGGACGACTAAGGGATCCCAACCATAAGCGATGACCCAGGGCGTCAAGCCAATCCCTCCGGCAGCCTCGGCAAGCGCAGTCATGATACTCTGCCTGTCGTTGAATTTAAAACCACTGACATCAACAGTAGCACCCAATAAGGCAGATGCGATCGGGTGAGTATGGGGCTCGATCAAACCCGGGACAAGAGTTGCCCCGTCTAAATCGATTATTTCTAGATCCGCACTCTTTTTAGCAATTTCGAATAGTCTGCCAACAGCCGCGATTTTCCCGTCTCGTACCAAGACAGCCTCAGCAGTTGAGTTTTCTGCATCCAACGTAAGGATAGTTCCGCCAGTCATAACAAAGGAATTTGGGTCCAGCGGACGATACAATAAGAGGCTTAAGCCCACGCCCAAAAGCAGCAGAACTACTAGACTGTATTTAATTAACTTACTCATGTGTCTTCTTCCCCCCAAAAAGACGTCTCGGTATAATGGCAGGCTTCAATTAGAGAATGCCTGCCATTACTTAGTTAATACGCCTTAGAAAATTACTTCTTTGGCATATAGTCGAGAGAAAGGCCTTTTGCCGTACGATCAGCAAAACCTTTCCAATATGTGTGTTCAGGTTTCAAGCTGCCGTCTTTTTCTACTGCATAAACACCACTGTTAGAATCGCTTACGACAGAAAGGTAAGCATCCATTTTTTCATCACCCAAAATATGTTTACCAAAGTAAGCGGTCACGAAATGCTCAGCGATATTGTTCATACGAAGCGTATCCCAAACCGCATCGGCATAATGTTCAAATGGTACGAAATCCAGATTATCCACTGGCTTCCAGGACTCCGCTGGAGCTGGTATTGGTGCTGCGGCATTATGATTGGCATTATCAAACGTCAAAAGGTAACGATCTATATTGACGGTATTTTTAAAGATCGCTTGTGTCCCTTTTTCATACCCTGAAACATCATCGCTGCTTCCTGCCATAAAGAAGATGGGCTTGCGCACACCGGCAAGACCTTCTTTATCCCAAAAACCAGTATTCATGCCCCATGGGGCAATTGATACGATGGCTGCAAAACGATCATCTATAAGAGCTTCATGGGATTTTGTACCGGCCATAACTCTCTCCAAAGTTCCTGCAGGTGCGCCCCATGTGTATTCAGTACTTGCTTTGGTCACACCACCACCGCCAGTGATAACAGATCCATAAGCGCCCATAGAATAGCCGATTAACCCGGTTTTGGAGCTATCAACCATACCGCTTAAGAAATTACCATCTTCCTTACTCAAGCGAGTCATTTCGTTCAATACGAACTTTTGATCCAACGCCCGATTTAACAAAGTGCTGCCGAAGGCCGCTTTGTCTTGATACATGCTGTCTGTATGATCGATAGCAACAGCCACATATCCTTTGGAGGCTAAATTTTCCCCAAAATGGCTCATCAAGAAACGGTTTCCTGGATATCCATGAGAGATAATCACAAGTGGATACGCTTTATCAGCTTTTGCAGGCGCGGCATCCCGGACGGCTTGCCCATGCAAATCGACCTTTGTTTTACCATCGCGCAGGTAAACCCCTTTATAAGTACCGCCTTTGGTTGTAGCTGTTGAGGGGTACCAAACTTCAACCGTCAAAGGGCGGTCATATTTGGGGAGAGGCTTGTCTTTTTCTACCTTCAGAATATCGATCTGCCCCTTATGAACAAGATCAAGTGATCTGACGCCCACAACAATATCACCTGCTGCCGCCAATTCTGGAGCATCAGGACGAAGCCCGTCAACTCGGTTCCCAGCCGCCATGGCAGTCCCACTCATAACCAACCCTGTGATCATAATACAAAGTGTTTTTTTCATGTTTTTCCCTTTTCGCACGCTCGTATTTATTTATTTATTTTGATAGTCACATAACTCTTACGAGAACACACACTTTACTTTGACTTACGCAAAAGTCTATTTCCATACGTATAATCGATATTTCTTCGTTTATTTTGGTTTGTAAATTGTCTGCTTTGGATGCGCCAAAACACGATGAACCATCGGCTCAAAAAAGCTTAATGGCTCAGATTCATATTCTTCATCAAATGCATTTTGGTCATATTTTTCGCAAAATTCCGCACAGGCATCATAGTATTTATGGTCTTTAAATTGATCTCGCATATCCCGATCGAGACCAATATGATGGAAAAAATAATAGCCTTGAAAAAGGCCGTGATTTTTAACAATCCAAGACAACTCTTCTGACAAAAAGGGCTGTAGGATAGCTGCGGCAACATCGGCATGATTATAAGATCCCAATGTATCCCCGATATCATGAAGCAATGCCATAACCACATATTCTTCATCCCGCCCATCCCGCATGGCCCGCGTAGCCGATTGAAGGGAATGTTCTAGGCGGTCTATTGGAAAGCCGCCGAAATCACCATTGAGAAGTCGAAGATGCGCCAATACTCTTTCTGGAAGTCCTTTTGTATAGGCCCGGAAATTATCAGATATATGTCCGTAATCCTCGGGAGTACCTTCATTCATTGATTTAAAGGTCGCTCTTCCTGTCTCAGTATTTTCGCTCATAAGGACACCTCTTATTTGATTTTTATCTTTTCAACCCAAGCGTAATTCTTCGGTCACTTTTTTTGCACCAGAAATTAGTGTCGATCATTTTAGAGCAAACGTCCAGCTTTCCTGTTTATCGCGACAATTCAAGTAGTATTTAGTGTCAATGAACTTGAATATATCGAAGACTTGAATTCTGATAATGCAGCGCATAATATTCGCAGATATTTCAAACCGATTGGCAAGACAGGCGGCTCGATGAGCAATTTTCTCGATAAACTTTACAAAAATAATAGAACTGTCAAATTCCTCTATTCAGGATTTTTGCTGCTCAAACTCCCTTTCTTTTTTTTGAAAACGAACAAAGACAGCCAACTCGCTACTGCGGGATATGAAGTCCTGCCTTGCTTTATGCCAAAGGAAGAATGCACAAGGATCATCGAAGATTTTGATCACTACTTCCAGACGAAACTCCCCGCAGATGAGACAGATTCATATATTGTAAGCAGACGAACAACGCCCAATTATCCCTATGATAAAAACGTTTTCCAGTTGATGAATTATCATCATTTGAACTGGGCCTTGAAAGATCAATATGAAGAAAAGATTTTGTCTCTTTTCAAAGACCAATTGGGGTTGGATTTAAGTGTTGCAAGCTACACAGTTCAATTGGATTTGGCTGATACGCTTTCAAAGCGCCCTTTTCATACCGACGGCTTCCAAGTCAATTACAAGCTATTTATCTATTTAAGTGATGTGCCAAATAAAGAAGGAGGCCCCTATACGGTCATCCCAGGCAGTCATAAAAAATATCTATCAAAATGGCGAAACTTGCTTGGTAATTTCATTTCGGGAAATTCAAGCCCCGATGATATGCGCTACGGCTTTGAAGATGATCAATCCGTGTCGATTACCGGGGATGCGGGAACGGCGATATTATCGTGTCAGGCACTTGCCCATAAAGGATGGCAGGAGCATTCTGGCGATCGGAGATATATGCTTGTTGTGTATTTACGGGCTAGGGAGCGTGAAGGAGAACAATTTGTTCTTGGGCGTGACATGGCGATTGATGCGCCGATGCAGCTTTACACAGCCAAGTAAGCATCTCGAATTTCAGGGTTGTTTTGCAGCTCTTCCATGCTTCCCTGATACCGAACCCCGCCTTGTTCAATAATCACCACGCGATCAGATACAAGCTTGGCAAAATGAAGATTTTGCTCTGATAACAAAATCGCAATCCCTTCGTTTTTGAGTGCTACGATGGTCTTCGCCATTTGCTCCACAATAACCGGGGCAATTCCCTCCGACGGCTCATCTAATAAAATGGCCGCAGGATTTCCCATTAATGTACGCGCGATGGAGAGCATTTGTTGCTCGCCGCCGCTCATTTGTCCGCCTCGCCGGTTCTTCATCTCTCCTAAATTTGGGAATAAGGTAAAAAGGCTTTCAGTTGTCCAGAAAGGATATTCTCCCCTTTTTCCCTGACGCCCGACACTGAGATTTTCCAAGACTGTTAAATCCGTAAATATTCGCCTCTCCTCCGGTACATAGCCTAAGCCGAGACTACAAATCTGGTGAGCGGGCATGCCCGATATATTCTGTCCCAGAAAACTGACCTTTCCAGCAGTGGAGCGAACCATGCCCATAAGCGTTTTCATGGTCGTTGATTTTCCAGCACCATTTCGCCCGAGCAAGGCCACGACCTCTCCCGGTTTCACTTCAAAAGACACATCTGATAGAATTTTGGCTTGCCCATAAAAGGCATTTATTCCCTCGACTTCAAGCATTGGACCCCACCTCTGTCGTCACATCGAACGTTGTGCCACCGCCGAGGTAAACTTGTTTAACAAGCTCATTTGCACGAATTTCATCCCCATCTCCCATGGCAATAATCTCACCTCTATTGAGTACCATCAATCGGTCAGAATGAGCAAAAACCACATCCATATCATGTTCAGTAAACAGAACACTTAAAGAACTGCTCTTTACAATTGAACTGACCAATTCCATTAGCTTGATACGTTCCTGCGGTGCCATGCCAGCGGTCGGCTCATCCATCAGAAGGAGCTTGGGATCATGGGCCAGGGCGATCGCAAGTTCTAAGCGTTTTAAATCACCATATGCCAGGATACCGCAGGCACGGTCTTTTTGATGAAGCATACCAACTCGCTCTAAAAGCTCATCAGCTTCCGTCAGAAATTGAGAAGAAGCCTTGCCCCACATAGAAAAAGTCCGTCGGTGATGAGATAAAAGGGCCACCTGAACATTTTCCCGTACTGTCATAGAGGAAAAAGTAGCCGTAATTTGGAAAGTACGACCGACACCTTTCCGCCAAACATCCCGCGGATTTTTCCCAAGAAGTTCTTCACCAAAGTAGAGAACAGAACCGCTGTCGGCCGCCAGCTGACCATTCAACATATCAAAACAAGTTGTTTTTCCCGCGCCATTAGGTCCGATAAGCGCCAACATTTCCCCGCGATTCAAGTCAAATGATACATTCTTGACTGCGTGCACGCCGCCAAAAGACTTCGCAAGTGCTCTCACTTTTAAAACGCTCATGAAGATCCCCCATCTTTCCTATTCCCCGTAATTTTTTCAGGTAATATTGTACGAAAGAATCCAGCGATACCTTGAGGCGCGACGACGACGACAAACAAAATCGTACTCCCAAAGATGATCCGCCAGTAATCAAAGCGTGTTATGAAGTCTTCAAGGAAGGTAAAACTAATGGCCCCAATTATTGGTCCAAGCAAAGATTGAATGCCTCCCAATAGCACCATCACCAAGCCATCAACAGATCGGGAAATAGAAAGCTCGTCAGGGAAAATGCTTCCTTTAGAATACACATAGAGCCCGCCTGCGAAACCTGCGAAAATACCTGAAATTACAAAGGCTGCCCATTGTTGGGTTTTCAAATTCACTCCAAGCGCTTCAATTCGTAAGGGCGAATCTCGACCTGCTCTTAAAGCATATCCAAAGGGAGAGAACGCGATTTTTCGTAAAAAATACAGACCCGCGCCAACCAATGTAAGCGTCAAATAATAATAAGCTTGTTTGTCTGAGGCCCATTCAGCAGGCCAAACCCCCAACAATCCATCATCACCCCCTGTAACATCCTGCCATTGGAATGCAACAGCCCATACAATCTGGGCTGCAGCCAAGGTGAGCATGGCAAGATACACTCCGCTTAAACGCACACAGAACCAGCCGAAAATTAAGGCTCCCAGACCAGCCGCAATAGGGGCTAGCGCAAGTCCGCCCAACATATCAACGCCCAGATATTTTACACCGAGAGCAGCCCCGTAAGCGCCTAAGCCAAAATAGGCGGCATGACCAAAAGAGACTAAACCTCCCGGCCCCATGATTAGATGCAGGCTCGCTGCAAACAGCGTGAAAATTAATATATCCACAAGTAAAACAACAATAAAGTCATCGACAAAGAGAGGGAGTAAAAACAGCCCTACGACACCTATTCCCACTATAATTTTTGAAGTAGAAGTCAATTCCTTTAGCGGCTCCTCTTGCGGACCAGAAGCCCCTCGCAAGACAGCATCTGGACGGCCGAGCAATCCCCAAGGGCGAAGAATTAGGACAATTCCCATAACAAGAAATGCAAGAACAAGGGTAATTTCGGGAAAGATTAAAATTCCGAAGGCATTTAGCTCCCCAATGAGGACAGATGCCAGAAAAGCCCCAGGAACACTTCCCATTCCCCCGACAACAACCACCACAAAGGCTTCCCCGATAACATTCAGGTCCATCAAAAGATTTGCAGCTTCACGGGGCAACTGAACCGCGCCGCCCAATCCAGCAAGCGTCGAGCCTACGAAGAATACACTCGTAAACAGCCAATTTTGATTAACACCCAGTGCACTGACCATTTCACGGTCCTGCGTCGCAGCACGAACGAGTGTTCCCCAACGCGTTCGGTTAAATAAAAGCCAAACGGCCAGAAGAACCATGGGTCCTAAAACAATTAGCATTAAATCATATTCTGGAATGGGTTCATCAAAGATACGAACAACACCATCAAGACCGGGGGCCCTTGGGCCAAATAGATCTTCTGCTCCCCAAATCCACAAGGCGACATCTTGTATAACTAAAACAACACCAAAGGTCGCGACTAGTTGGAAAAGTTCCGGCGCTTTATATATCCGCCTGAATAGGGTGACTTCCAAAACAACACCCACCAAACCAACGGCAAGAGAGGCTGCGATAACTGATCCCCAGAATCCCAAAATTCCGTGGGGCATGAGATCGACAAAACTATAAGCCAGATAGGCGCCCAACATAAAAAAGGAGCCATGGGCGAAGTTCACAATACGTGTCACACCAAAAATAATCGACAAGCCCGAGGCCACCAAAAATAATGATGACGCGCTCGCCAGTCCTGTTAAAAACTGAGCGAAGTAAAACCCCATTAACCCCTCCTGATATACGCAACGCCTCCCAGCCTTATTTTAGACTGGGAGGTAATGGATTTTACTCTAGTTTGCGGGCCGTAACATTTTAACTTTCTCTGCTCCAGGCAAATAGTCGGCGCCGTCGGCGTAACGCCAATCGACCATAACGCCTTTGCCATCTTTAAGAGCCGTCCGTCCGACCCATGCCCCCATTGTGGACTGATGATCTAAGGCTCGAAAGACAATTGGTCCGGAAGGACTATCAAAACTTAAATCCTTCATGGCTGCCAGCAAGCTGTCACGGTCTGTCGTACCGGCCTTTTTTATAGCGGCAGCAATGCTCAAAATCGTATTATATCCAACGAGTGATCCCGTTTTTGGTAGCTCCGAATATTTAGCTTGATACGCATCCACATACTCTTGATGTGCCTTGTCCTTGATGAAATCTCGCGGGTATCCGGTCACGATCCATCCTATGGGTGCTTCCCCCTTTAAAGGGTCAAGATATTCAGGCTCTCCGGTCAACAAACTAGCGACCTCTCGACCTTCAAATAACCCACGTAGGGAGCCTTCACGAACAAATTTCGCTAAATCTCCACCAAAAGTTACGTTAAAGATGGCCTCTGGTTTAGTGGCCTCAATTGCCCGAACAGTTGATCCCGCATCAATTTTGAATAAAGCAGGCCACTGTTCACCGACGAATTCCACATCGGGTCGAAGTTGCATCAACACTTCCTTAAAAGCCTTAACCGCATCTTTTCCGTAGGCATAATTGGGCGCAATTGTTGCCCATCTTTTCGCTGGAAGCTTTGCAGCCTCTTCGGCTAACATTGCCGATTGTACGTAAGTCGACGGCCTCAAACGAAACGTATACGCATTCCCTTTCGACCAGACGATTGCATCGCTCAATGGTTCTGATGCAATGAATAGTACTTTTTTATGTTTTGCAAAATCCGTAACGGCAAGACCAATATGAGAGAAAAATGTACCGGCGAGAAGAGAAACCTTATCCTTGGAGACGAGCTCTTCAGCAATTTTAACGGCATTACCGGGTTTCCCTGCGTCGTCCCGAGAAATCACTTCCAGTTTCCGGCCCAGCAATCCACCTGAGTCATTAATTTGCTCGACTGCAAGCTTCCAACCCTTTTTATACGGTTCTGTAAATGCAGGTAGCCTCGTGTAGCTGTTAATCTCTCCGATTTTGATCGTATCTTTCGCCAGCACTACAGATGGACTTCCTGCAAATACAAACAGCGAAACGCCGACCAGAACAACATTGAACAAACTCTTACATACTCTCATGCTTTTGCTCCCTTTTGGTCCGAAACACACTCACCAATCCTCCCCTCGACAGGGACTTAATGACCGTTCGTCCACTCAGCATACCGTCCCATGTGGAAAGCGATAGCGAAATCATTCGAATTCAATCATCTCTGGTGATTATCAAAAAAACAAACAACCTTTAAGAATTTCATCATGTTTTCAGTGTACAACCTGTGGGTCAGCTATGAACATTGACTTTCTCCTTATAGTGACGGACCTTGATGCAACAGATACCAGATCACAAACCAATTAATCGAAAATTACCCCTTCAATCCCGATCCCGAGACCGGGTTGATTTGATAATTTCCTGTACGCAAAAAATCCTCTGTGACGTTAATCCCTCGAAAATAACGACAAGCCGAATAGCAAAAGAAGCAGGCATCCCAGTTGGATCTGTTTATCAGTATTTTAAAGATTGTGATGACATCCTTCTCGCTTTGGGTGAGCAAATTATCAATGCAGAGGACACCGAACTCGAAAAAATATTTGAAGATATAAGTGTTCGCGCTCATTGGCGTCATGTTGTGAGAGTAGTCATTAATGCCTTTGCCAAAATTGTTTTTGAAGGCGATGTCCGGCATCGCCTGGATCGTGTTTTATCCAATAATGCCGATTGGCAGAAAATTCACCGCAGTTCTGAGAAAAAAATGGTTCAATTTTTTGCTGAATATGAACTTTTTCACGAAAAAGGGGTAAGTCCGGATGAAGCGCGCATCATCTCGCGCATGATTGTAGCCTCTGCAACCGCAACGGTTATGCGGGCGAGAAGTTTATCTTCCTCAACTGAAGCCGACAGACTGGTTGAGGAAATGATAAAAATGATTACAGCCTATTTCAGTTCCCTCTTTGGAGATTAGGCGCACGCCGACTGCAATTTCTACCCGCGCCCAATAAAAGGCATTTTGGTAGCCATAACGGTCATGAACTGGACATTGGCGTCAAGAGTTAGGCTATCCATATACAAAATTGCTGACGCAACATTTTCAACATCCATAACAGGTTCGGGCTTCACTTCAAGATTGGCTTGAGGAACCCCTTTTTGCATAACCTCTGTCATGTCTGTCGCGGCATTTCCTATATCCAGCTGACCACAGGCAATATCATAAGGCCGTCCATCTAATGACAAACATTTTGTCAATCCTGATATGGCATGTTTCGTAGCAGTATAAGGCGCACTGAAAGGGCGCGGGGCATGGGCCGAAATAGAGCCATTATTAATAATGCGTCCCCCCATAGGAGATTGCTTGCGCATAAGTCCAAACGCCGCGCGCGCGCAATAAAAAGCACCGTTCAGGTTCGTATTCACAGCATTGTGCCAGTCATCGATTGACAACTTATCCACAAGAACTGGCGGGGCACTTACCCCTGCATTATTGAACAGCAGATCGATCCGACCGAATTCTGTCTTTATGCCCTCAAAAAGCGCCGCGACACTTTCTGGATCAGTAACATCTGTCTGTACTGCACGGCAGTAGTCACTATTCTCAGCGGCTATTTTTTGTGTCTCTTTCAATTTTGATAAAGTTCTGCCAGCCAGCACCACGATATAATCATTAGAGGCCAATTTTAAGGAGACTGCGCGACCAATTCCCGTCCCGGCCCCTGTTACTACTGCAATTTTTTTCATATTCTCTCTCAAAACTATCCTCTTATTCACGAGCAGCTTGACCCATTCTTTTTTCAGCCTGTCCAGCCACCAATCTTCTTTTGCGTGGTGCGGTCATCCAAACTGAGAATATAGAAACAATTGAGATCCCAAAAGCAAGCCAAAATCCTGACCGATAATCACCACTAAGATCGTACAGATACCCCGTAATGAACGGCCCTACACCGCCGCCGAGCAATCCAACCAAGCTGACCAGCCCCAAAATCTCGCCATATCTTTTTCCCTGAAACAAATCTGCGGGCATTGAGCCAAAGACCGCTGCCATCGCATAGCCAAGGGCGCCTTGCGCAATGACCATTGCATAGAGAATAAAGGGGTGAGATTCAAATTCCATGACCAAAAGCAACAGATAACAAAGTGCAAATCCTGCAGCTGATATGCTCCATACCCACTCCCTGCCGATGCGATCTGACAAGTGTCCAAAATAGATTTGACCAACGACCCCCGCGAACCCCACAAGCCCAAGAACGAACGAGGCCTCCAAGGGAGATATGCCAATTTCCAGCAGATATTTTGTTTGATGGATTTGCACAGCATACCATGCATATAGCCCCGTACCGCAGGAAAGGCACAGCCACCAAAATGTTCCCGTTTTGACGGCTTTTGCCAGCGTCCATTCAGTCTCGGCCCATGCTCTGTCCACAACAGGATCAATTGGCCGCACTGACTTAGCATCGGTTAAAGACGCCGGTTTCTCGCCATCAGGAAACAACCCTAATTCTTCCGGATTTTTCCGTTGCAAAAGCAAATTCAACGGCACGACGACCGCGATCAATAATCCTGCCATCAACCAGCAGGCCTCTCGCCACCCTTGTTCCGTAATAATATCCTGAATTAACGGCATAAGGATAATAGAGCCGATCCCTACCCCGGAAAAAGCGATCCCAATAGCAAGCCCCCGCCTTTTTTCAAACCAAGCGGGTAAGAACATGGCATGCCCGACATATGTCATAACAATACCAGACCCGACGACCAAAACACCCAGGGTCAGGTATATGTGCCAAGGCTCAGATGCATAGGTCGACAAAACCAGTCCGATACTGACCAATATTGCCGAAACAGACAAGATGTACCGAGGCGACGAAAAATCCATCAGTCGTCCGAGAATTGGCGAAAATAATCCAGCGAAAATAAAGCCTATGGTAAAGGCAGCCGCTGTCGTTGCACGGTCCCAGTTATACTCAGCCAGAATAGCAGGATATAGGAGCGAAAAAGAGGTTCTAACATTCACCCCAATCCCCATCGTTACGAAAACGACGGCGACAACTACCCACCCATAATATATTGGAAATTTGGCAAGCTTTTCATCAAATTGACTTCTAGACGTGTTCTTTAAAGACATAAAGCGTGCTCCCAATGGCCAGCTATTTTACCCAAACTGGTCCTTTTCTTTTTTAAGAAGATAACCCGTTCTGATTTAAAAATGAAAGCACAAACAAATTACCTCTCCCATCTGCCGCTAGACAGAGATTGTAATTGTGGGGCACAATAGGCTATCGACTACTTGGAAGTGAAGTTTAGCCTCGTAGCCCTGTCCCCGACGATATCCTTAAATTTTGGAGTTCCCTGTGAAGTCGCGTCCTCAATCTTCAACGATTGGTTATATTGAACAAGTTACTTTACTTGCGCTTATCTCCTCGCTTATCGCTCTTTCTATCGATGCGATGCTTCCTGCCCTGGCGCTTATCGAACAGGATCTAAATGTTATCGACCCCAACGGTCGTCAGTATGTAATCAGTATGTTATTTCTGGGCATGGCAGTGGGGATGCTATTCTACGGCCCTATTTCGGATAGTACCGGCCGTAAGGGACCTATTTATACAGGTTTTGCAATATTCTTGATTGGCTGCGTTCTCTCCATTACAGCAGAGAACTTCACCGTAATGCTTATTGGCCGTTTTCTTCAAGGCCTTGGCGCAGCGGGCCCCCGTGTTGTCTCCATGGCATTAATCAGAGATCAATATTCGGGTCGTCACATGGCCCGCTTTATGTCCCTTGTTATGACTGTTTTTATTTTGGTTCCCGTTCTGGCTCCCGGTTTGGGACAATTGATCCTTTTTGTCGCGGACTGGCGGGCTATATTTGTGGCCATGGCGGTAATGGCGTTAATCGCGTTTTTCTGGTTTATGATACGACACCCGGAGACATTGGAGAAAAGCAAACGCGTACATTTCTCTTTTGATCGCCTCTTATTAGCGAGCAAGGAAGTCGTCACGAACCGCACTTCCCTTGGTTTTACAATTATATCCGGTTTTGTCTTCAGTGCCTTCTTGGGGTACTTGTCCACCTCGCAGCAAATATTTCAAGACCAGTACGGCGTAGGCGACCAGTTCCCAATCTATTTTGGTGCTTTAGCAATTGCCGTGGGCGGTGCGTCTCTTACTAACTCTGCCATGGTTGTCCGCCTTGGGATGAAGAATTTAATTAGTAAAGCGCTGTGGGCTTTTACCATTTTATCTATCTGTTTTCTGCTATATGCAATAAGTGAAGCGGGCCATCCTCCTTTATGGGTGCTGATGATATTTTTATTCATCACGTTCTTTTGCTTTGGAATACTTTTTGGGAATTTGAATGCCCTAGCGATGGAACCACTTGGTCACATAGCAGGCGTTGCGTCCGCAATTATAACATGTGTTTCGACGTTGCAGTCCGTTACTTTTGGAACTTTGGTTGCCCAAAGCTATGATGGCACAATCTTGCCTCTAGTCATCGGTTTTTCAACCTTTGGTATGATTTCCCTTATTCTGATGTATTTCACCAATTCCAGAAGTCCATCTGATTAGTCATTCAAACGATCTCGTTGCAGATATTGCGTCATTAAAAATCATACGTTAGCCTTCCTTAGTTGTCTAAGGCATGTGAAAGGATACCAATAATATGAGTGTTAGAACCGGCCGTGAATTTTTAAGCATTCCGGGTCCAACAAACATACCCGATGCCGTTCTCAATGCGATGCATCAGCCGGCGATTGATATTTATAAAAAAGATTTTCCAGAGCTCACAGAACAACTACTTGCTGATCTTCGCAACTTGTTTCAGACAAAAGGGAAATCATTTATTTTCATCGCGAACGGTCACGGTGCTTGGGAGGCGGCTTTAAGTAATACATTGAACCGCGGAGAGAAAATCCTGGTTCTGGAGAGCGGTTTATTTGCTAATGGTTGGGGCGACACGGGGGCCACACTTGGGCTTGATGTTGAAGTTCTTAGCGGAAGCTGGTCGGAAGCGGTAAAGCCTGACGCCGTTGAGAAGCGACTGAAAGAAGACACTAATCATGAAATTAAAGCAATTCTCATGGTACAGGTCGATACAGCGTCTAGTCTTTCCAATGATGTACAAGCTGTGGGAGAAGCTATTCGTGCAAGTGGTCATCCGGCTTTATTCATGGTGGATACAATTGCCTCCCTCGGCACAATGCCCTTCCAAATGGATGACTGGGGCGTCGATGTTGCCGTCTCTGCAGCACAAAAGGGATTAATGTCACCGCCAGGCTTAAGTTTCAATGCTGCCGGCAAGCGAGCATTGGAGAGGCATCAAACCGCGAATTTGCGAACAGCTTATTGGGATTGGACTGCCCGTATGGGGGACGTTCATTATCAAAAATACTGCGGCACCCCACCCGAACATCATTTATTTGCCCTTCGAAAATCTTTCGATATTTTACACGAAGAAGGCATCGAAGGCGCGTCTCTACGTCATAGCCTTTTGGCGGGTGCCACTTGGGCAGCTGTCTCCAAATGGGCAGAAGGCGGCGTTCTGCAATTTAACGTTCCAAACCCAGCAGATCGTGCGCCTGCCGTTACAACAGTTCTTTTCAAAGACGGCTATGCTCCCGCAGATCTGCTTGATTATTGCGATAAAAAATGCGGCGTTATTATTGGCATTGGAATAGGTGCCTTGGATGGTAAAGCAGTTCGTATTGCCCATATGGGGTTCGCGAATGCACCGATGCTCCTTGGAACGCTTTCTGTAATGGAAATGGGATTGAAGGCTTTGGGTATTCCCCACGGTGCTGGCGGGACGCAGGCGGCTATTGAATATTTGGCGGAAAATGTTCCGGCTTAAGTGACGTAGTCCACAAAAGCCCTGTTATTAATTTTGCTTGTGGTCTCATATCATATTTACTGAATAATGAGGCCACACCAACTTGCGAGGGGAATTATGTCGGATCACTCATCAACACCAGAGAATAAAGACCATGCTGGCGTCAAAATCCCCCCGCCTCTTTGCTTTTTATTTTTCCTTCTTCTGGGCATATTTATCAGTTCAGATTGGGTTGACGGTACATTAGGTCCGCTAGCCCGTCTGATTATTGGCGGGATCCCTGCATGCATTGGGTTATTCTTTATTATATCAGAAGCTAAAAGCCACAAAAAAAGTGGATCAAATGTCGAACCATGGAAACCAACAACAACCATCATTGATACAGGCTTATATGCCTATTCTCGCAACCCAATTTATGTAGGCATGGCAATAGTTTACGTAAGTATTACTATCGCCGCTTTCAGTCTTGGAGCCCTATTACTCTTCCCCTTCTGTCTGTTGGTTATTCATTATTTTGTTATTGCAAAAGAAGAAACTTACCTTGAAGACAAGTTCGGCGATGAATATTTAAGGTACAAATCTCGTGTAAGGCGATGGTTCTAAATAGATCTAAATCCGGAGGAATAGATGGACAACCAGACAAACCCCAACCTTAAATCTAAAACTACTTGGGAAAAATTTCTGTATCTTCTTCTTTTCGCAATTTGCTTCAATGTGGCTGAAATCGTATTATGGGCAATAACCATCATCCAATTTGTAAGTTCACTCTTGCGAGGAGAGCCACTCCAACAATTGCAAGTATTTGGATCATCCTTGGCAACCTACCTCAGCCAAGTGGCCAATTTCCTTACCTTTGCAAGCGATAAGAAACCATTCCCCCTAAATCCGTGGCCGATGGAAACCAAACAAGACATTGAAGATGTGATTATTATTACGCCAGCCCCAGATAAATCAACAACTGCCCCCGCTGAGCAAAACGAGATCAAGAAAGTCGCCGCTAAAAAGAAAGCCGCTCCGAAGAAAAAAGCAACGACTAAAAAGAAATCTGAGACAGAGAAGGACACCGAAAATTGATCGATCATTTCCAAAAATTTGCCCTTTATAATCAGTGGGCTAATAGCCGTCTGTATGAAGTTACTGCGACTTTAACAGCGGAAGAGCAAACACGAGATCTTGGTGCGTTTTTTGGAAATATTCTAGGAACTCTTAATCACATCTTGGTTGGAGATCTTTTTTGGATGGAAAGAATAGAGGGGACGGGCCAGAAACCGTCCTCCTTAGATGAAATCCTATACAAAACGTTTAGTGAATTAAGAATAGCAAGATCGGCGTCGGACGAGCGCCTGATACGAATAACAAATACCCAGAGCCAAGAAGATTACAACAGCTATCTTGATTATATGACAACGAAAGGCGTCGCTTGCCATGACCATAAAGCTGAAGTCTTCGCGCATCTTTTCAATCACCAAACCCATCATAGAGGGCAATGTCACCATATGCTCACGCAACTTGGTAAGACACTGCCTCCGTTAGATATGATCTATTTCTTTCGGGAAAGAGAATAGTTTTTTTTAGGCAGTTGCACTTGGACGAGCAGATACGTCCCCATGCCAACGCGCTAGATTTTTACAGTGTTCAGGAATGCTCTGCTTTGCCATTCCAGCAAAATCGACAGCAACCATTGTGGCGATATCAGCCACAGTAAATTTATCTCCAGCGACAAATTTTTGTCCCTCTAGTCGCTGGTCTAACTCGTCAAAGAAGTAGCCTATGCGGGCAATACCTCTTTCCGCAAGTGCGGGGATTTGTTCCACATTATGCTGGCCGGTAATCGCGCGGCCCGCTAGGCGAGGGGCAGAATTTCGAACGGCTTCAGCGACAGCCAGAAAACCGTCGACTTCCGCAATGTGAAGCCAATTATTGACCACGGCGCGTTCTTCTGGAGTCTCACCAAACAATGGGTTTTCAGGGAATTTTTCTTCAAGATATCGAAGAATTGCGTCCCCTTCACTTATGACAACACCATTATCCATCTCTAATGCCGGGATAGTCGCACGGCCATTGATTGCGAGAAATTCTGGCGTCAATTGTTCGCCTTCACGAATATTCACTGGCACGATTTCAAGCTCAATACCTTTTTCAGCCAAATAAATTCTGATCCGTCGCGGGCTTGGTGGTCCAGCCAAATCATACAGCTTCATAATACCCTCATATATATTTTGTATTTATTTGCGCTTGAGTTCTTCTAACACATTTCACTCAAACAGAGGAATATCTTCTGCTTGGTCTTAACGGAAATGCTGTTCTAGGTCGGGTTCCAACCAGCCTTCCACACCTGAAGGGGAAGG
Organism: Sneathiella sp.; assembly: GCA_036960695.1. Taxonomy (GTDB): domain Bacteria; phylum Pseudomonadota; class Alphaproteobacteria; order Sneathiellales; family Sneathiellaceae; genus Sneathiella. The sequence continues at coordinate 66,743 of JBALXM010000010.1, read as the reverse complement.
ACGACAGCTGGCTTTCCATTATTCCGAAACCACGAATCCATAACGAAAATTTCCTGAGATCCTGTTTCTTGCAAGGATGGGGCAAAATGGGGCCAGTCAAAAGCCTCCCCCCGGCCAACAGTGCCGGCCAAAGAATGCCACTGGATAAGGTTATCTTCTTCCATCATGACAAGCAGACTTGTTGTGTTGATACTTTCGTCAATACAGTCCAATTGGTTCATGTTATTGAGCCCGGTTCGCGCCCGATCGCCAGAAGTGCCGCTCTTTTTTCCGGCAATTTTTTCATATTCAGCAACGGCTAGGGATATATTCACCCGTTCTTGGACCGGATCGCTTGCTTTCTCTCTCATGCTTTTGGTCACATGTTGCCATTGCGCGGGCGTTAAAGATAAAGTCTCTCGCTCCAAACACCCATGAGAGCTGCAATATGTTACTGCAGTCGGTGTGGGACGCTGAAGGTTATATTTTGTAAAGAATGCGTTTGGCTTAACAGCTTCCTCATTCCCAGCGCAGGCTGATAAAAAAAGAAATAACGCAGAAAGTCCCAAAAAAAACCGCACTCTATTTCTCCTACAATAACAAAATTTCGCGCACCCTAACATAGGTCTAAATTTTAGAACAACAGGATAAATAATCTATCAACAATTGGAAACAGCGCTTTAATCAATCTTTGCTTTCAACCGATAGCTACCCTCAGGGTCCCGTATAATATGTCCGGCCGTGGGCGTTGCGAAATGAGTCCCGATGACCAGAATATCCTGATCTGCCAAATCATCCAATAATCGAACCCTCGTATCCCGCGCCATATCCTTATTGTGATCTGCACTGCATGACCAATTAGTTCTGGCGATCTGGCATGGATGATGGATTGAATCCCCCGTTATCAACGCTTCTTGCCCTTGAGATGAAATTCGCACACTCACATGGCCGGGCGTGTGTCCCGGCGTCGAAATTAAAGACACTTCGTTGCAAATTTGATGATCAGTGCTGACAAAATCGGCAAGCCCAGCATCGACGATGGGTTTTACGGAATCTTCAATCACATCGCCAAATTCATCTTGCCGCTCGTCTTGCCAATGAGCCCATTCCCGTTTCCCTATCAAATATCGAGCATTGTCGAATGTCGGAACCCATTTCCCGTCTTTAAGCATGGTATTCCACCCCACATGATCCACATGAAGGTGGGTGCATAGAACCGTATCAATACTTGACCGGCTATATCCTGCTTCTTCCAAATCTTTTAGAAAAGTGGTTTTCAGATGGTTCCATGTAGGGATTTTTCGGTCTTTATCATTACCGATACATGTATCAACAATAATCCTTCGACTTCCTGTATCAATGATCAGCGCATGTATGCTCATGATCAGCTTACCAGTCTCTGTCATAAAGTGTGGGGCCAACCATTTGATCGGAAGCACAGCATCTGATGTCGCGTCGGGTAGAATAAAACGTGTGCCACCCGCCGTCTCAATTTCCACAACCCGAGTTATTTTTACATCGCCAATTTGCCAAACATTCATAACCGCACCCTTTATTGTTTTTATTGTGCGTTGAAACCTCACGATCCCAGCAATCCTATTTTAAGATCAGAGTCGTAAAATAATCAATGGGGGTAACGTAATCATGAACACAGAGTGTATTGCATTTTACCCACTACAATCTAATTATAGAGTATATGCTGAGGACTGATTTTAAGGAGAAAAATCATGAAACTAAAGATATTGGGTGCAGCAATTTTGATAGCGTCTTTCGCGCCAACATTACCTGCCCTCTCCGCCTCACTTCAATCCCAAATTGCGGCATATGACGCAGAGGATTGCGCACCGGTAGTAGAGCAGGAACTTAATACTCAATCGATCGATACGAATAAAATATCGAAGATTGAGTATATTACCGTTCGCCAAAACCCAAGTGATGATTATGGCGAAAATTACGATTACGAAGGTTGGGTAAGTTTTAATACGTGTAAGGGGAACTACGTTGTAAGCATGGACCGCGCGTGCTTCATCAAGCAAGCCTACGCCACATATGAATGTGACGCTAAGGGTATTCCAACCCGACAGAAGTGATCATTTAAAATTAGGCAAGCCACCGGTCTCAATAATGAAGGCCGCGACTTTCGTTACGCCGTCACCCGCTTTAATGTTGGTGAAAACGAAAGGCCGCGCGCCCCGCATTTTTTTAGAATCTCTATCCATAACGCCTAAATCTGCGCCCACATAAGGAGCCAGGTCAATTTTGTTTATCACAAGCAAATCAGACCGCGTAATGCCCGGTCCCCCTTTGCGGGGAATTTTGTCACCAGCTGAAACATCAATCACATAAAGAGTTATGTCAGCAAGCTCAGGGGAGAATGTTGCAGCGAGATTATCCCCACCTGATTCAATCATGATCAAATCCAAATCATCAAATTTCTCACTAAGATCAGCAACAGCCGCCAGATTGATAGAGGCGTCTTCACGAATAGCTGTGTGAGGGCATCCACCGGTCTCAACACCAACGATGCGCTCAGTTGGCAGGGCACCGGAACGGTTAAGGAATTCAGCGTCTTCACGGGTATAAATATCGTTCGTGATAACGGCGATGGAATACTGATCTCGCAAATATTTACAAAGCGCATCCGTGAGCGCTGTTTTACCAGAGCCAACTGGTCCGCCTATTCCAACCCGTAAAGGTCCGTTTCTATGTGCCGTCATGATCGAAATAACCTTGTATATTGTGTTTCATGTTTGGAGGAACACCAATCCACCATCAAAGTGGCCGTTCCTAAATCATCAAGTGTTGAGAGGCGCGCTTCTTGAACTTGCGCCATCACAGCCTCTTCTAGTTGTGCTATAGTTCTTTGCCCATCTGTCTGCCCTAAGGGGATAATCCGAACAGCGGCGGAGACAATATTACTGACAAAACCATGAAGGTAAGCTGCTAGAACATCTTCAAGCGCCACTTCCCTATCAGCAGCGATAGCCGCCACTGCAATTGGGTAGACAATAGGTTCACTCCGCGCTGCCTTTAACAATTCAAGGCTTTTTGTCGGGGACACCTTTTGCGTCACCTCAATAAACGCGCGCCCTTGTGCCGTAGTCTCAAGTTCCAACTCTTTAGTCGACCGGCTTGCATGGGCGAGTTCCGCGATTTCGAGAAGACGCGGAAAATCATCATCCTGAATGGCTCGGAATGTCTCTGCCAGAAAAATCGTATCGTTTCGCACTCCGCCATAGTGAAGATTATCTTTCAACCACAGGACAAGATCCTCTGCGTTGGAAATCAATCCAGCCTCCACGGCATATTCGACGCCATGGCTATAGGTATATGCCCCCACAGGGTAGGATGGCGACATCCAGCTCATCAGTTGATAAAGACCACTAGTGGGCATGATTGTGCCCGCCATTGTCCCCATGATCATGCCCATGAGTTTCCCCATGGCCGTAAGCGCCACCTTCTGGATTAAAGGGAGCATTCAAACGCTTTGGTGTTGCCCCCAAAATCTGAACCATTTCTTCGATCACATGGTCCTGACGGATGCGCAAACAATCTCCCATCAATTGAGTTGGTAGATGCCTATTACCCAGATGCCACGCCACCCGCACCAAATGAGCGGTATCATCGCACCGAATATCGACAACGGCCTCAGAGGCCGCTTTCACTAGAATGGCGGTATTGTCTTCCAGCAATAGAAAATCACCCTCTCGCAAAGTCGAGACTTCTGGTAAATTCAGAAGAAAAGCCACCCCGTCATCCCTTACAAGGCGAATACGGCGGCGGCGGCGGCTATCAAAATCCAGTGTCACTGTTCCTTGAGTTTCACCGGAAAAACCGTCCCCTGATGATATGTGCTTTAATGCTGACAACATGCTGATCGAGACCTAATACATAAAGTAACGTTGAGCCATAGGGAGTTCAGTCGCGGGCTCGCAGGTTAGAATTTCACCATTGGCCTTCACCACATAAGTTTCCGGATCGATTTCAAGATCGGGCGTTGCCCCATTATGGATCATAGATGATTTTCCGATACCGCCGCGGGTGTTTTTAACAGGCAACACATCTCGTTCCAGCCCAATTGTGCCCTTAATGTCAGCAGAATACGCCGCCTCACTCACGAAGCTAACAGAGCTCGCTGTCAGACTTTTCCCGTACGCGCCGAACATAGGGCGGTAGTGAACAGGTTGCGGGGTTGGAATAGACGCGTTTGGATCTCCCATAGCAGCCATAACAATAGTACCGCTTTTCAAAATCAAATCCGGTTTAACGCCAAAGAAAGCAGGAGACCAGAGAACCAAATCCGCCAGTTTTCCCTCTTCGATCGATCCAACATAAGTATCAATCCCTTGGGCAATAGCTGGATTGATAGAATATTTTGCGACATATCGTTTAGCACGAAAATTATCGTTCTCACCGGTCTCCTCCGCAAGGCGGCCCCGTTGTTTCTTCATCTTATCTGCGGTCTGCCAAGTGCGAATTAGCACTTCACCAACCCGCCCCATGGCTTGACTGTCGGATGAGATAATGGAGAAGGCGCCCATATCGTGAAGGATATCTTCAGCTGCAATAGTCTCTTTTCTGATCCGACTTTCAGCGAAAGCCACATCTTCGGGAATATTGGGGTCAAGATGATGGCACACCATCAACATATCCAGATGCTCGTCAATGGTATTCACTGTGAAGGGCCGCGTTGGGTTCGTGGACGATGGAATGACATTCTCCTCCCCCACAAGACGCATAATATCGGGTGCATGACCACCACCAGCGCCTTCTGTATGAAACGCATGGATGGTACGTCCTTTGAAGGCTGCAATAGTATCTTCCACAAACCCGCTTTCATTCAGCGTATCAGTGTGGATTAGAACTTGCACATCCATCTCATCGGCAACACCAAGGCAACAATCAATGGCAGCAGGCGTCGTGCCCCAGTCTTCATGTAATTTCAGGCCGCAAGCCCCGGCTTCTACTTGTTCCTTCAATCCTTCGGGAAGGCTTGCATTTCCTTTGCCAAAGAAACCAAGATTCATCGGAAACGCTTCAGCCGCTTGTAGCATTCGGGAAATATGGAATGCACCAGGCGTACACGTCGTCGCATTAGTACCCGTTGCAGGTCCAGTGCCGCCGCCCATCATGGTTGTCACGCCGCTTGCCAAAGCTTCCTCGATCTGTTGCGGGCAGATGAAGTGGATATGGGCATCTATACCGCCAGCGGTCAGGATTTTCCCTTCCCCTGCGATAATTTCAGTTGCAGGGCCAATGATGATAGTAACGCCGCTTTGAATATCTGGATTGCCAGCTTTACCAATAGCGCAAATTTTTCCGTCTTTAAGCGCGACGTCAGCCTTTACGATACCCCAATGATCCAAAATCAACGCGTTGGTAATAACGGTATCTACGGCACCATTTGCCCGTGTCACCTGTGATTGCCCCATGCCATCGCGGATTACTTTACCGCCGCCAAATTTCACTTCTTCGCCGTAAGTCGTGAAATCTTTTTCCACCTCGATAATGAGGTCTGTATCGGCAAGGCGAACTTTGTCCCCAGTGGTTGGACCAAACATTGCAGCATAAGATTGTCTTGATATTGTCGTCGGCATTTTATTTCTCCCCAACCGGGCCCATTACATCGCCCCTAAATCCGTAGATCTGTCGATTGCCGCCAAAAGGGACAAGTTTCACACTGCGCGATTGCCCCGGCTCGAACCGGATTGCCGTGCCGGATGCAATATCTAAACGGTGCCCTTTTGCGATTTCCCGATCAAAATCCAGTCCGGCATTCACTTCGGCGAAATGGTAGTGGCTCCCCACTTGTATCGGACGATCCCCTGTATTTGACACTTTCAGTGTTTGAGACTGACACCCTTCGTTCAGAATGATCTCTCCAGACGCTGGAATTATTTCTCCTGGTTTCATGAAATCCTCCTATCGAACTGGTTTGTGAACGGTGACAAGTTTTGTGCCGTCAGGGAAGGTTGCTTCCACTTGCACGTCGTGAATCATATCTGCGATGCCATCCATAACGTCCTTTTTACTCACAACAGTCCCGCCTTCACTCATTAAAGCGGCCACAGTCCGACCGTCCCGCGCCCCTTCAATTACAAAGTCACTTATGAGGGCGATGGTTTCGGGATAATTGAGTTTCACCCCCCTCGAGAGGCGACCTCTTGCGACCATCGCAGCAACAGAGATAAGCATTTTATCTTTTTCACGCGGCGTAAATTGCATGGAATTTATCCCTTCAAACTTCCCAGACAGTAGGCATTGGAACGTCGCCTCCCGCCAATTCATGTCGTAATCGATTAATTATTTTTACAAGGCTCATGCGAAGAGAATAAGCATCTTTGTCCAGACAGCGAACAATCATTAATTCCCCATCAAAAGAAGTCACCCCAATGCGACTGCTGCATTCCTCTGCTATCTCGCGCGCAATTTCCACATATCCAGAAATATCGGGTAGAGCCAGAACTAATGTCGCAAAGGATACAGCGCCGTCTAAAAGCATAGGCCTTCCAGCCAACTCATCCAAATCCCCATTAAGGCGGAATTGATCAAACCAGATCAACTTCCCCTCTTTCCAGATTTTCCAGCCATCAATTATGGAAGCATCCCGTAAGGTCTCCCCATGTGCCCGGCGTCCCAAAATTGTGGCCTCCAACGCCAATAACTTCGCATCCTTTGCAAGATGAACTTTATTCAGTCTGCGCAGACGCCCTTTTTCAAACAAAATCGTTTCTTGTGGCATCCATTCCAAATAAGCGCCATTTTCTACAAAAATATCGACGCCGATTTCAACATCAGGACCAATAGATTTGTAAATTTTTTCAGCAGCCTGCCCCGTTACAGTGAGATCAGTCCCCGGTCCCGCTGTGATTTTATAGTGCATCACATCGCCGCCTGTAAGGCCGCCTGCCGTATTAATCAGAACGGCTTCTGGAATATGTGCGTGATCCACCGTTGGAAAGCGAACGCGACCACAGCCCGATTGGAATAGATGTTTGAGGACGCTCTCTCCCCCTTCATGCTCGAATCCAATTTCGACACGACCTTCCGATCGCGCCAAGCCGGTTGGACAACTGTCCTTAGACAGTAAGGTATTTGCGAACGTCACTTTCCAACATATCCTTTTTAAGCCCTTGCAAGACAACTTCCCCCCGATCGAGGACAGTAAATCTGTCGGCAAGATCCCGAGCAAATTCAAAATACTGCTCAACCAATAGAATTGCCATATCTCCTCGGTCTCGCAAAGTAGAAATTACCTTGGCTATGTCTTTAATGATAGAGGGTTGAATGCCTTCCGTCGGCTCATCTAGCACAAGCAGCCGCGGTTTTGTGACCAAAGCCCGTCCAATAGCCAATTGTTGCTGTTGCCCACCAGACAAATCTCCGCCTCGGCGGTTAAGCATATCCTTTAAGACAGGAAACAAATCATAAATTTCCGCGTCAATTTTACGGTCTTTTCTAGGCAAACAGGCAAATCCCGTTTTTAGATTTTCCTCTACCGTTAATAGTGGGAAGATATCCCGGCCTTGCGGAATGACGGCTATCCCCTTACGTGCGCGCGCCGCCGCTCCAAGTTTCGAGATATCTTCCCCCTCCCAAGTGATCTTCCCTGAAGAAATAGCATGTTGTCCAACAACACCCCGAAGAGTACTGGTTTTCCCCACGCCATTCCGTCCCATCAAGGAAGTCACCTCTCCCTTATTCACTTCTAAAGAAACGTTTCGTAACGCCTGACTCGCGCCATAAAATAAATCAATATTTTCAACTAACAACATGATCAGCGCCCCAGATAAACATCAATTACTTCAGGATCATTGGCGACTTTCTCAAGACTGCCTTCTGACAACACGCGACCTTCATGGAGAACAATAACCTTGCAGTGTAAAGATCGGACAAATTCCATGTCATGTTCCACCACGACAACCGAACGGGTTTTCGCAATAAGCCTTAATAAGTCAGCCGTTTGTGCGGTCTCAGCGTCCGTCATCCCCGCCACCGGCTCATCCACAAGCAAGAGTTCCGGGTCTTGCATAAGCAACATACCAATTTCAAGCCATTGCTTTTGACCATGAGACAAGCTCCCCGCGAGCCAATTTTTCCGGTCAGCCAAACGAATGGTATTCAACATATCTTCGATCTTGAGCGCATCGTTGTTATTTAGTTTGGAAAATAAAGTAGCTAAGGGGCTTTTATCGCCTTTCAGTGACAATTCCAGATTGTCAAAAACTGTATGGCTTTCAAAGACTGTCGGCTTCTGGAATTTCCGACCGATCCCTAAATTAACAATCCGGGCCTCATCCAACCGGGTAAGGTCCGTTGCATCTTTAAAATACACTTCCCCAGTATCTGGACGGGTTTTTCCGGTAATAACGTCCATCATAGTTGTTTTACCGGCCCCGTTTGGTCCGATAATGGCCTTCATTTCCCCCGGCTGGACAACAAAACTGAGATCATTGAGTGCTTTAAACCCATCAAAGCTGACGCTCACACCATCCAGATACAGGATAGAACTTTCATGTGTGGTCGGCTTGGTTATGGCTTTCATTTCCATTAGATATCTCCTTCCTTGGCTCGGATCAATTCGGGTTTGGAACGCCCAATCCCTTGTTTAATTTTTGCCCACCATTCAGGAACAGTCCCAACAATGCCTTTTGGCAAAAATAAAGTGGTGAACACAAACAAACCCCCGAGTAAATAAAGCCAAGCATCGGGGAAAGCACCGGTGAAATAGCTTTTTCCCCAGTTGACCAAGACAGCACCAAGTACGGCACCCCAGAGCGTCCCGCGCCCCCCAACAGCGACCCAGATAACAACTTCAATTGAATTTGCTGGAGCGAATTCAGAAGGGTTAATAATCCCCACTTGCGGCACATAAAATGCGCCAGCGATCCCAGCCAAGATTGCAGAAATCACAAAGACACTGAGCTTATAAAGTTCCACCCGATACCCAGTAAATCGTGTTCGGCTTTCAGCATCCCGTATCGCAATAAGAACCCTGCCAAACTTTGATCGGGTTATAAACGAGCAGACTAAATATCCCAATGCTACCGCTGCCGCCGACCCTAAAAATAGCCCAAGGCGCATACCGTCTGAGCGCAAATCAAACCCCAAAAGGTCTTTAAAATCTGTGAGACCGTTATTGCCGCCAAAACCCATATCATTCCGGTAAAAAGCCAGCAGAAGCGCATAGGTCATCGCCTGAGTAATGATGGAGAAATAAACCCCCGTTACGCGAGATCTGAAGGCAAACCAACCGAAGATAAAAGCCAATAATCCCGGCACAAGCATGACCATTATGGCCGCGACGAAGAAATTATCAAAACCAGACCAATACCAGGGGAGTTCCTGCCAATTGAGGAACACCATAAAGTCTGGGAGCTCAGGGTTTCCATATACCCCCCGATCGCCAATTTGGCGCATCAAGTACATTCCCATGGCATATCCGCCAAGGGAGAAGAAGGCGCCGTGTCCCAGACTTAAGATACCGCAATATCCCCAGATCAAATCCACACTGAGCGCTAAAAGCGCATAGCAAAGATATTTCCCCATAAGCGTGACCATATAAGTGGGCACATGCGCAAACGAGCTTTCTGGAATAACGGAATTTCCAAAAGCTGTAAAAATAGCGACGGCAAGAAGTATCCCCATGAACGCCTTGCCGCCGCCAGGCAGGTCCGTAATCAGCGAAAAAAACGGACCTATTGCTTTGTTGTTATTACTTTGCATTGGCTTAGCCCTCAACCGATCTGCCTTTTAGGGCAAACAATCCCCGAGGCCTTTTTTGTATGAAGAGAATGATCGCAACCAGCACCATTATTTTGGCAAGGACCGCACCGGAATAAGGCTCGAGGAATTTGTTCGCCACCCCAAGGCTGGTCGCACCAACCAATGTCCCCCAAAGATTTCCAACCCCACCAAAAACCACAACCATGAAACTATCGATGATATAGGCCTGTCCTAAATTGGGGCTGACATTGTCGACTTGGCTTAAAGCAACCCCAGCCATACCGGCAACACCTGATCCCAAACCAAATGTCATCGCGTCAACGCGAGAACTTTCTATGCCCATAGACCGGGCCATTTGGCGATTTTGCGTAACCGCACGCATCTGCAATCCAAACTGGGTTTTCTTCAGCACCAGCATCAAACCCGCCAGAACAAAAAGCGCAAAGAAAATGATGGCGATACGATTATAGGTAAAGGAAAGTCCCGCCGTTACTTCCCATGCCCCGCTCAACCATTCTGGGGATCCAACTTCCTTATTGGTCGCACCAAAGACGGTGCGAACCAATTGTTGTAGCAGGAGGCTAATTCCCCATGTGGCGAGCAAAGTCTCAAGCGGCCTTCCATATAAAAACCGGATAACGCTTCTCTCAATTATTATTCCGCAGAAACCGGACACAAGGAAAGCCGCTGGAATGGCCAGAAATAGAGAATAGTCAAAAAAGCCCGGGAATGATGTGCGGCAAATTTCTTGGATGACATACGTCGTATAGGCACCGATCATCACCATCTCGCCATGGGCCATATTGATAACCCCCATTACGCCGAATGTGATCGCAAGACCAATGGCGGCAAGAAGGAGGATTGAACTCAGTGATATCCCTTGGAAAAGGCTTTCAATCATGCCGTAATTTTCAAGCCGTCGCTCAACAGAGGCAAGGGCCGATTGCACCGCCATTTGTAATTTTTGATCCGACACGTCGCTTGGCGCTTTGGCCAGCAACTCCCGATTAACAGAACTCAACAAGGCTCGCACATCCGGACTTCCCGCGACTTGAAGATACTGGGCGGCCTTAACGCGCGCCTCTAGTGCATCCCCGTGGAGCAGGATTAACGCCGCAGCCGTCGTCTCAAACGCCTCTTTTGCCGTGCTATCAGTTTCAGCCTCGAGGAGTTCCAGCAAAGGTGCTAGAAGGGCTTTATCCAGATTTTTAAAAAGTGATTTTGCAGCATCAATTCGATGTTGCGGATTTGGATGAGACAAATTAAGCCGCGCGATGCTTGTTTTCAAAACGCCCCGAACTTTATTATTGATCCGAATTTTCTTTAATGCTCGTTTATTGACCTTCCCCAATTCCGCACCAGTAAAAGGATCGGACAATATATATTCTTTGCCTATTTTTGCGGCAAGAACCGGCACGCCCTCTTTTTTACTTAGGAAAAGAGAACCATCCAGAAGGGATTGCAGAATGATCACTGCTTTTGGATCCCCTGTTTGGGCAATTTTTTGAACGATTTCTATCTTTTTTGAGTAACTTTTTATAGTCAATGATTTGGTTAGATCCAATACTGTTTCGCCGACAGCAATTTGACTTAACCCGAAAAGAAGTAGGCCTGCAATAAGCAGAGTTTTATTCCAAAAACGCATGGGGATTTACCGTTTTGAATATTTAAGGGAATAGGTGGGGAGATCCTCCCCACCAGATAACTTTAACTGATTAGAACATTGGATTTTTGCAGCCACCGCATACATAAGGGTATGTCCAGTCAGCTGTAAGAACTTTACTTTCAGGGATAAAATCGCTCCAGGCATCGCCTTTTACAAGTCCCTCAGTGCTCCAAACAGTCTCAAGCTGACCATCGTCTTGGATTTCACCAATCAAAACAGGTTTAGACAAATGGTGGTTGCTATTCATAACAGCCATACCGCCGGTAAGATTCTTGAATTCCTGACCATACATTGCCTGACGAACAGCATCGACATCCGTTGTGCCAGCTTGCTTTACAGCCTGTACCCACATATTAAATCCAATATAAGTTGCCTCCATTGGATCATTCGTAACGCGGTCATCATCCTTTGTGAAACTCTGCCATTTTTGGATGAAATTGTCGTTTTCAGCGGACTCAACGCTCATGAAATAGTTCCATGCAGCCAAGTGACCAACAAGCGGTTTTGTATCAAGACCTGCAAGCTCTTCTTCGCCAACAGAGAAAGCCACAACAGGAATATCAGATGAACTTACGCCTTGATTTCCAAGTTCTTTATAGAAAGGAACATTGGCATCCCCATTGATAGTTGAAACCACTGCTGTTTTCTTTCCCGCAGAGCCAAATTTCTTAATATCAGAGACAATTGTCTGCCAATCGGAATGACCGAAAGGCGTATAATTGACCATTATATCTTCATCTTTAACGCCTTTGGATTTAAGGAATGCTTTCAGAATTTTGTTTGTTGTACGCGGATATACATAATCCGTACCGGCCAAAACCCAACGTTTAACATTCCCGCCATCTTCACTCATAAGATATTCAACGGCTGGAATTGCTTGCTGATTTGGTGCCGCCCCTGTGTAAAATACATTACGTGAGCTTTCTTCGCCCTCATATTGCACAGGATAGAACAACATGCTGTTTAGCTCTTCGAAGACAGGAAGAACTGATTTCCGAGAAACAGACGTCCAGCAACCAAAAACCACATCGACTTTTTCAACTTCAATTAGCTCACGTGCTTTTTCCGCAAAAAGGGGCCAATTGGAAGCAGGGTCAACGACAACAGCTTCTACTTTTTTACCAAGCAGGCCACCATTCTTATTCAAGTCATCCACCAACATCAGGACAGTATCCTTCAATGTGGATTCTGAAATGGCCATTGTGCCTGACAAAGAATGCAACACACCAATCTTGATTGTATCTTCTGCGGCTTGCGCCTGCGCTCCAAAACTAACTATGCCTGCACACATTAGGGCGGCGGCCGATAGTCGGCTTGCCATGCTCTTAAACTTGTTCATTGAAATCTCCAATTTTCATTCACCACTGTCTAAACAGCAAGCTTTGTGCCAAAACTGAACTTTCTTAAAACTGACGCCCTAATCTATTGCTTTAATTGATTTATTTTGCTTTTTAATGGGATAATAAAATTATTTCTAAATATTACTAAAATGATAATATAGATTAATAATTAAGCAAAAATGAAAAACCACCCAAATAACGATCAACTTCGCCTAATAATTAATCACCTCATCCGTATATTCTATTTTCAATGTATACGTGTTCCATAAGATTTATTTTCAACAAGGTATGTTCAACCAGAGAAATCTGATTTAAAATAGAAACATATTGACGAAAAGCCGGAGAAACCGGCAAATCGTCGGGGGCAGTCACCTATCAACGGGAGCACGTTGCGGTTCAAATGAATTTCGCGGGCAAAAAATTGAACGGATTTTATACCGACGCGAGAAGCGATTCTTCTCGTGAAGAGAAGCTGCTTGCGGAAAATCGGTCGCTCAAGAAAAAAAACAAACGCTTAAGTACGGCTATGATTTATCTAGTGGATCAGATTGAAGTTCGCCTTCCCCTATGGTCTCCGAAACCTCCCCTGCTGGAGCGAAAGAAAACGCTCCCTGCAAAGCCGAAGATTATTGGCGAAGGTCGGAAGATAAAAAATTCGACACTCTCCGGTGAGAGAAATACCGATAAAGCGCGATCTCAACCTTTAAGTCTTCAGCAAATTTTTGCAGACAAAAGGAAGACCTCGCCGTCAAAACTAACACCAAGCTTGCCTATAAAGACTCTGCCTTCTGAGGAGATCCCTATTGTTGTGGAGATTACCGCGCCCGCAGAGGAAATTGGTGATGGCCTTAGCTTGGCACCAGAAGAGATAAACCTGCTTGCTGCGCCAACGAAAGAGAATGCGAAAGATCCCGAGTTATTAAACTCTTCGGAAAATATGGTAGAGCGGGTTGCAAAGAAAACTAGTTTAAGAGAAGCATCCCTCACCTATATGGCTGTATCAGTTGCAGCCTCCCCTGTACCGGACTCATCTGAATTGGAAGAAGATTTCCCTGAGGAATCGAAAATTTCTGTACACAACAAAGTCATGAGAGAAGCCATGCTACGGCGGGTCAACCGATTACGCTGGTAGCCTAACTTACTTTACAGAAATGTCCATTTGCTCTAGGTCATAAACTGGTCCATTTAAGCTTTATCCTTGTAAAAAATTGCCATGACACGTCAACATTCTCAAAAAAGATCGAATATCCTGCCAGCCTTATATAGTTTCAGGCGGTGCCCTTACGCTATGCGCGCCCGGATGGCTGTTGTTCAATCTGGATTGGCTGTGGAACTGCGAGACATTCTCCTAAAAGACAAACCAGACGAGATGACCACCCTTAGCCCTAAGGCTACTGTTCCGGTTCTTGCTTTGCCAAACGGAGATGTGCTCGAAGAAAGTCTGGATGTTATGACTTGGGCTATTGAGCAGGCTGATCCAGACAATTGGTACCCTGAAAATCCCAAAATACGGGATGAAATCATGGGCCTGATTGAAGAGAATGATAGTCCCTTCAAAACGGCACTGGATCGATACAAATATTATGTCAGGTTTCCCGAGAAAACGCGCGAGGAATACCGAAGCCAAGGGGAAGAGTTTTTATTAAAATTGGAAACACGCCTCAACGATCACAGCTTCCTTATCTCAGGCACACCCTCTTTGGCGGACATCGCTATATTTCCTTTCATTCGCCAGTTTGCGAACAGCGATCGCCAGTGGTTTGATCAAGCCCCCTATCCAGCTCTTCAAAATTGGCTGACCAACTGGACAACATCCAAAAGCTATCTTCATATTATGAAGAAACGCCCAATCTGGCAGGCAGGAAATCAAGGTCCACTGTTTCCTAACCTCGAAGAGGACGGCACCGCTTAGATGGAAGAGCAGTATTTCAAAGAAAGTGGCGCTGAATTTAGCGACTGCAACAAATACAGATATAGCCTTTGGCGGCGCTGGGACGCGGGCCCTACTGTCTCTTTCTTAATGTTAAACCCATCGACTGCTGACGGATCTAGCAATGATCCGACGGTGGAGCGCTGCCATAGAAGAGCTGTTGCGATGGGCTTCGGTGCCCTTGAGGTTATCAATATTTTCGGCTTTCGCGCAACTGACCCAAAGGATCTTAAAAAAGCGAAAGATCCCGTTGGGCC
>JBALXM010000010.1:0-51745 GCA_036960695.1 Sneathiella sp. | reverse complement strand
GCTTTCGCGCAACTGACCCAAAGGATCTTAAAAAAGCGAAAGATCCCGTTGGGCCTTTAAATGATGCCGCAATTATAAAAAGCGCCAACGCCGCACAAATGGTCATATGCGCTTGGGGCGGGCATGGTGATCATCAAAACCGGCATCTGCAAGTGCGCGACTTACTGAGAGTAAACGACATAACCTCCCATGTGCTATCCCTAACAAAAAAGGGACATCCGGGGCATCCCCTTTACATTCCTTATTCAAAAACTCCAGTTGCCTGGACTGACTTTTAAAGAAACCTCTTTTATGGCAAAACTTTACTTTTACTACTCCACGATGAATGCAGGAAAATCGACAACGTTGCTTCAATCCAGCTTCAACTATGAAGAACGGGGTATGAAGACACTTCTGCTGACGGCGGCTTTTGATGACCGTTACGGCGTTGGCAAAATCTCATCGCGCATTGGTCTTGAAGCGAAAGCAAATCTTTTTCGGGACGACACCGATATCTTGAAGATGGTTGAGGACGAGCTTTCAAACCGCCCTATTGACTGTTTGATGGTCGATGAAAGCCAGTTTCTGTCGAAAGATCAGGTTTATCAGCTATCAGAAGTGGCTGATCTTCACGGCATCCCCGTTATTTGCTATGGCCTTCGCACCGATTTTCAAGGCAACCTGTTTGAAGGAAGCCTACACCTGCTCGCCTGGGCGGATGAGCTTAAAGAGCTTAAAACCATTTGTCATTGTGGGAGCAAGGCCACCATGGTGATCCGGGTCAATGAGGAAGGAATTCCAATTCGCGAAGGAGCTCAAAAAGAAGTTGGGGGCAATGATCGATATGTGGCTCTCTGCCGCAAGCACTTCAAACAATCAACGTATGGCTAAGCTTTACTTACTCTCCATTCTTGAAAACCACAGATCACAAGCAATACCCAGCCCAGTATTAAAGATCCACCCCCAAAAGGAGTGGCAAAGGGGATAAGCGCGTCCCCTGTTTGACTTAAATAATGGAGGGAGCCTGAGAATAATACGATTCCGGCCAAAAAGAAAAACCCTGCCAAGTTTGCCAATTTAAGGCTGACATTCGAAAGCCTCGTAAAAATCCATACGGTTATCAAAGCTGGAATGTGAAACATTAGGTAGGTTTGAGCCGTTTGATGAAGCCTGAGCGCATTTTCATCACCGCCTAATGAATGGCTACCTGCGGCTCCCATCACAACTGTGGCGGCCCCAAGAAAAGCTGCTATCAAAAGCCAAGGAATTCTCATACAGCCCACCTCATAAAAAAAGCCGAAGGAAAATCCTTCGGCTTTTCATTACGATGTAACAAGTCTTACGACAAGTTAGAAAAGCGGTTCAAATGGTAATCTGTATTACCAAAGAGCATTTCAATTGTTGAAAGGCGCTTGAAATAATGACCGATTGAATATTCATCCGTCATGCCCATACCACCATGTAGCTGGACAGATTGCTGACCCACAAATTTCGCAGCTTTTCCAATTTGAGCTTTGGTCGCAGAGACAGCTTTTTTCGTATCCACTTCGTAGCCCAAGTCTAATTTCATAGCGACCATATCTGACATGGATTTGGATTGTTCCGCTTCCATATACATGTCAACCATACGATGCTGAAGAACCTGGAACTTTCCGATGGCAACACCGAACTGCTTCCGCTCTTTAATATATTCATTTGTAATTTCGTTGGCCGCTGCCATCGCGCCAACAGCTTCAGCACACAGCGCGCCAATAGCTGTATCAACTACTTTCTCAATCACTGGCGATGCGCCGCCTTCTGTGCCGAGTAGCGCATCGGCTCCAACAGTCACGTTTGATAAAGTGATGTCAGCGGCTTGTTGGCCATCAACAGTGCGATAACTTCTGATATCCAAGCCGGATGCCGCTTTATCAACGATAAAGAGTGAAATACCGTCCGCATCACGAGAATTACCGGATGTTCTGGCAGAGATGATGATTTTGTCCGCGCACCCACCGTGATAAACAACAGCCTTATGACCGTTCAGTACATAATCGCCGCCGGATTTACTGGCAGAAGTTTCAACATCATTGAGATTAAAGCGTGACTGAGCTTCAGCATAACCGAAAGCCAACATCATGTTGCCTTCGATCACCGCAGGAATGATGCCTTCAATCTGTGCTTCGGTACCAGCAGCCGCAACAAGGCCGCCGCCTAAGATCACAGTTGCAAGGAAAGGTTCAAGAACGAGCCCCCTACCAATGCTTTCCATCATCACCATCGTATCGACCGCGCTACCGCCAAATCCGCCAACTTCTTCTGAAAAAGGCATTCCTAGCCAACCGAGCTCAGCCATCTGTTTCCAATGATCCCGGCTAAAGCCCAGATCAGTTTCAGACAACTTAATGCGCGCCTCAGGAGAATAGTTTTCTTTTACGAACCGATCGACACTGTCTTTCAACAGGTTTTGTTCTTCTGATAGTTCAAAATCCATTATTATTATTCCTTATAATCCCAAAACCATCTTGGAGATGATATTCCGTTGAATTTCATTGCTGCCACCATAAATGGAAGCCGCTTTCAAATATAGATGTTCAGCCATAGGCCCATGAGCATAGTCTGGCCCAACAGGCATTTCATTGCTGCCTTCATATTTTTTCAGTGCCTCATAAGGCGCACCATACATGCCCAAAGATTCAACAAGCAATTCTGTCAGGCGCTGTTGAATTTCTGTACCCTTAATTTTAAGTAAGGAAGGCTCGGCAGTGAGTTTTTTCCCCGCATCAATTGAAGACAGCATACGGAGTTCCGTATATTCCAGCGCCATCAGATCCACTTCAATCAAGTTTAATTTCCGCATGAAATCACGATCATCTTCAAGATATCCACCGTTTAATCGCTCTTGCTTGGCGATATCACGCAGGCGTTCAACATGACGTTTTGATTGGGCGATGCGGGCAATACTGGTTCGCTCGTTCCCCAAAAGGAACTTGGCGTAGGTCCAGCCTTTATTCTCGTCCCCAATTCGGTTTTTAACGGGAACACGCACATCATCAAAGAAAACCTCGTTCAATGTATGCTCTTTATCCAATCCAATGATTGGTTTGAGTGTAATGCCTGGTGTTTTCATATCGATCAAAAGGAACGAAATTCCTTCTTGATTTTTCACATTTGAATCTGTGCGCACGAGGCAGAAAATTAAATCTGCATGCTGTGCATGTGACGTCCAGATTTTCTGGCCATTGACCACATAATCATCCCCATCACGAATTGCTTTCGTCTGCAAGGACGCTAAGTCTGACCCTGAACCCGGCTCAGAATATCCCTGACACCACCAGTCATCAGAATTGAGGATACGCGGCAGATATTGATCTTTCTGTTCCTGATTTCCAAAAGTATAGATCACAGGGCCAACCATACTGACCCCGAAAGGGATGGGGGGCGGTGCAGATGCACGGCCTAATTCCTGAGCAAAAATATACTTTTGAGTAACCGTCCAGCCGGTACCACCGTATTCAACAGGCCAATTTGGGGCGATCCATCCTTTATCATTCAGGATTTTCTGCCACCGGATAACGGCCTCTCTCTTTGGATGAAGTCCGCGGTCATAACGATCTTTCACGTCAGCCGGCAGATTTTTTTCCAGAAATTCTCTTACCTCAGCCTGAAAGGCTAAATCTTCGTCTCTAAACGACAAATCCATTGGGGTTACTCCATTATACTTTTAGGCATCTCGTGCGCCCATTACGGATCATGCTAGGCTGAGATCATATCGATTGCAAGCTCCCCATTCAACCGTCTTTCGAAGGGGCAAAATTCTCCCTTTTACGCAACGTCAATTCACTTCAAGGTTGGTGTGTCTCAAACAATCAGTTTTTCAACACCCTGAATCTTGCCAAACCATCTCTTTTGACTTGTCCGACTAAAGCAACTTCCCAATCAAGATATTCTTGCATTCGCTCCCGGATTTTATTTTTATTATCATAGGGTTTATACCAAACATCTTCCGCCTTACTTAAAAGATGTGTATCTCCGGCCTCAACCCGCATTCCAGCGCTTCTCCAAGCGTCATTCCCACCTTGAAGAACTCGTGTGATGACTTCAGGGCGAATTTTAAGGATTTCTTTTGAAGCCAAATGGGCCAATCGCTCATCATCAGCGGTTACAATAATCAATCCGACAGGGGGTAAGAAAATTAGGTCGTGAGCCAATCGCGCCCTAATCGCCCAAAAAGCGCCCGGAACATGTCCTGCGGCATAAGACAAAGAAGTTGCCAGATCGATGACAGCAATAGGCTCCCCGGATGAAATAACGGCATCTAGCTCCATTGGGCTGATGAAAGACTGTTTTTCAACTTCGGTTGAGGAAGGCTCCCCTATCTCCAGCTCACATTCCGAAAAGCTTGAGAAGATATAGACGTTATCCCAGCCCATTTGCCTGAGCCACGATCCGGTCATCAAAGCCCGAACTTTCTTATCATCGACAAGAACGAGACTTGCCCCCCGTACCGCCACATATTCGTCCGTTGCCTGAACCAATTGGCCGCCGGGCGCGTGAAAACTGCCTAATACATGCCCAGACAGAAACTCTTCCTTGGTCCTGACATCAAGGATATACAGCGTCTGCTTATCTGAAGCCTTTTGCAAATCCTCCAGGCCAGAAAGGTCAATCACTTCAATACCTGTTTTGCCTGCAAAAGACTGCACCTGCTCCGTAATATTGAGCAATTCCTGTGCATTAGGCTCCGCCGCTATTCGCTCAGCATTCTTCTCAAGCTCATTTCCAGCAAGGTACCAGCCCATTGTCCCATCACGAAGAGCCATCACCGGGTTTTTAATGCCGGCATTTATCAAAGATTGGGCTCCGATAATGCTCCGTGTCCGTCCTGCGCAATTGACAATGATAGGCGTCACATCGTCTGCCACCAAAGCAGATGCGCGATAGGCCAACTCTGCGCCCGGGGTATCAATCCCCCCTGGAATACACATTCGGTGAAATTCGCCAAATGGGCGACTGTCCAAAATTCTTAAGCTTTCGCCTTTTTGAATTCGCTCCTGTAGATCTTCCGCGCTGATATTGGGTGTTTGGTTTTCATGTTCGACAAACTCGCCAAAAGCTTTGCTTGGCACATTAATTCCGGAGAAAATCTCTAAGCCGGCCTCATGCCAGCCTATGATCCCATTCTCTACAATCGTTATGTCAGCATATCCCAACCCAAGCAATTTATCCGCAGTTTTCTGAGAAAGCGCTTCTGCATCCCCCTGATCCAATAGGAATATTGGAACATTTTTTCTAGGAACGAGTTGTTCAATTTTTAGCTCGAGCATACTTAAAGGAAGGCTTGTTGCAAAAAACGGATGCCCTTGAGAATGAACACCTTGTTCCCGCACATCCAGCAAGCAAATCTCGTCATTGGATTTAAACTTCTCATGCAAATGGGCCGGTAATATTGAGCCAACCATTATTAGCGTGCCTCACGAATATCAGTATGGGGAGGGAATACCCGCCATTCGTTATGTTTCTCGCTCCAATAATTGCGTCCCGGCAATTGCTCAAGCCCTAAGCCATACATGTGAAAGTTCAAAACGGGCGCCCCTTCATTAATGTGAATACTGTGTAAATCGTCAGGCATGAGAGTCACGCCCACACCCGATTTGACCACTGTATTTCGCACCTTTTTGGGACCTTCTTCCAACTTTTCGTAAAACCTGTTTTCCTCCGCGCCGTCAACACCAACGATGACAGCCCATGTGGTATGGTCGTGGGGCGGCGCTTCAACTTTACCATTGGCAACATTTGCATATAGGGCAAATTGGTGATCATCATCTTCTGACAATCGGTAAAGGCAGCTTCGCCTCTCTGCATCGGGGCCTGGCGGCGTAAAATCCTCATAGGTAAAGAGGTGCTTTTCTTCTGCGAGTTTTAACAGCTCACCCTTAACCTGCATCAGTAAATCATGATCTAGAATACTGCCCGTAACGATTGACCGGACGGCATCAACTGCCTCTTTAATTTTTAATTGGCGTTCCATTTTCATTGGCATAGCGCTCTCCCTTATTTGCATATTCTAACCGAGATGCGGACAACAGCAACCGCTTACTCAACTTATCTGGACGAAGAGCACAGTCTTAGCTACGGTTATAAAAAGAGGTAATGCGGAGAATAATAATGAATAACCCGACAACCGGTCGATACAAACTGATTGGCGCTAATGGTTCCCCTTATTCTATGAAAATGCGCAGTATTTTAAGGTACAGGCATCTGCCTCACGATTGGATTTTACGAACGACGAGAAATGACGCCTTGTTTGAGGATGTTCGCCCGGCTCTTATCCCTATCCTCAAATTGCCCGAAGACAATAGCGCCCATGTTGATAGCACCAAACTTGCGTATCTCCTTGAAGAACGCCATCCAGCCACCCGCTCGATTATCCCAAGCGATCCAGTGCAAGCATTTTTTAGTCACTTGATCGAAGATATGGCCGATGAGTGGCTTACCAAATGTATGTTCCATTATCGTTGGATGTATGAGGCTGATATTAAATACGCCATGCAATGGATTATTGATGACAGATACCCTGATGCGAACGATACAGAGCGCGAAGAACTTATGAAGGCCTTTGCGACCCGTCAAATTCAACGAATGCCTCTTGTCGGCTGCACTGAGAAAAACACCATCGCCGTTGAGAGAAGCTACCACCGTATTTTAGAGATCCTGGAGGGAGAAGTAAATTCGCACCAGTATCTATTCGGATCGCGGCCAGCTCTTGCTGATTTTGGCCTATTTGGGCAACTCAAAACCTTGGCAACGGACCCTACGCCTCAAGGGATAATGCGAGAAAAAGCGCAACGAACTGAGAGCTGGGTCAGGCTTCTCGATGATGCATCTGGTATTACGGGTGAATGGGCCGATGACAATACGCTAACTTCTGCGGCCAAATCACTATTGGTTTTCGCAGGCGATGTGTATCTTCCTTTTCTTCAAGCCAACAACAATGCACAACAAAAGGGGCAGGAAACTTTTAGTCTTTCTCTCCTCGGCTCTGAGTATGAGCAAGGAACTTTCAAATATCAGGCAAAATGTTTGCAAGACCTTAAAGCCCGTTACAAAGCTCTCGCTCCCAGTGATAAAGAAAGGGCAGATCCTATTTTAAAAGACGCGGGATGCTTTAAAATTTTGTCACATGAAAGTGACCCATCGTAGCTTTGCATATTTTTCTTTTTCGTAATATAACTAAAAACACATGAACACTTAAACGACCATTTTGTAGGGGAGGGAACAGTCAACAACTGTAGGAGTCCTCTATGACTAAGACGATTTACGTAAATGATCAGCCCATTCGAGAAGCTGTAGGCCTGTTTGATGATATTGGAGCCGTTCATGATTGCATTGAAGAGTTACAAAATAAGGGGTTTGAGCGATCAGATCTTACAATGCTTTCAAGGCCAGAGGTTATTGGAAGCAAATCAACACTGCCAATAGTTGACACCAAACAAACCGAAGACAGTCAGACAGCATCCCGCGGCCCTGTTATTGAGCCAGAAACTGTGGGCAACGTACAAGGGGCTGCTTTGGGAGCCCCTGTCTATATTTTCACCTTATGTGGGGCTGGCATCTCTGCCGCAATCGGTCTTTCACTCCCCCTCCTTTTGTTAATTTCAGGGATAGCAGGAATAGTTGGGATTGGCGTTGGGGTTTATGCGATGCAATTTGTCCTCAGGCGTCAAAACGGGTACTACCGCCAACAGCTAGACCATGGGGGCATTCCTTTGTGGATACAGACAAGAGATGCCGATCATGAGAAACGAGCGATCGAGACACTCACCGAAAACCGTGCGCGCGACGTTCATATTCATAACCTTCCCAGAGGTCCTTTTGAAGTGGATGATGGAAGTGACACGGTCTACAAAATTATGCATTAGAAATAAATCCATACCAATTCAGCCACGCCAAGTATCTTTGATTTGAGAGGGTTTCTACATTTGGTTTCTGTAGATTCAAGCCTTTACAGCCTCGCACTGACGCGCTAATCCATTGCGTTAAGTAGAACAATAAAATCAGGTGGAACAAAAATGTTTATCAATGGTCAATGGTGTGAAGCGCAAAATGGCTCCCGTTTTATCGTCACAAATCCTGCAAATGGAGAGACGGTCGGCGATGTCCCAAATGGCGGAAGAGAAGAGGCGATTATCGCTATTGATGCGGCCGCCACAGCCTTTAAATCCTGGTCAAAGACAAGTGCCTACCAACGGTCATCTTTTTTGTATCGCGCCCATGGATTAATGATTGAGCGGAAGGAACATCTCGCTCAAACAATGACTACTGAACAGGGAAAGCCTTTAAAGGCTGCCCGAAACGAAGTTCAATACGGCGCCGATTTTCTTCTTTGGTATGCAGAAGAAGCCAAACGTATTTACGGCGAAACCATTCCAGCCCCTCGCGGTGACCAACGCTTTATTGTCCAGCAACATCCCGTCGGTGTCGTCGCGGCCGTAACCCCGTGGAATTACCCGATTTCAATGCTCACGCGAAAAATTGCCCCCGCTTTAGCCGCAGGATGCACAATTGTTTTAAAACCCGCAGAAGCAACGCCGCTTTGTGCCATGGAGATGTTTAAAATCTTCGAAGAAGCTGGATTGCCGGCAGGCGTCGCCAATCTCATCACGGCGGAAAACCCTGCGCCTATTGGCGAAGAATTTGTGAGCAACCCGAAGGTTGCAAAACTGACATTCACAGGCTCCACCAATGTGGGCAAAATGTTGGCTCAAGGAGCGGCTGCAAATATGAAGCGGGTTTCCATGGAATTGGGTGGTCACGCGCCGTTTATTGTCTTCGACGATGCGGATCCAGAGCATGCGGCAAAAGGCCTCTCGCTCGTTAAATTCCTCAATACAGGGCAAGCATGTATCAGCCCTAACAGAATTTTTGTGCATAAATCGAATGTAGCGGCTTTCACCGAGACACTGCGTGCCCGTGTTGAACGTATGCGCGGCGGCAACGGCATGGAAGACGGCATCAGCATTGGCCCCCTTGTCGGCCCCGGCGCGGTTGAGAAAGTGGAGCGGCAAGTTCAAGACGCCCTCTCTAAAGGGGCAGAACTTGTCTGTGGTGGTCATCGTCTTTTAGATAATGGTTTGGACAAAGGACATTTTTACGCCCCAACGGTTCTTGCCAATGTCACCGAAGACATGCTGATTTACCGCGAAGAGACCTTTGGTCCCGTCGCCCCCATCCTGACCTTTGAGACAGAAGAAGAAGTATTAGAGCGGGCAAATGACACAAATTACGGTTTGGCTGCCTATGTCTACACACCAAATTTAAGCCGAGCATTCCGAATGTTTGAAGGTCTAAATTTTGGAATTATCGGTATAAACGATATTAACCCTACGGCCGCGGCAGCCCCTTTTGGGGGCATGAAGGAAAGTGGCCTCGGACGGGAAGGTGGTTCTGAGGGAATTGCCGAATATTTAGAAACCAAATTGGGTGGTTTCTCTATTTAACTATTTTACAATAAACGCTAGAGTTGCCACAAAATAACAATCGGGGGATTATAAATGTTCAAAAAAATTGGACTTTCACTTCTTGTTATTGTTGTGGCACTCGTCGCGGTAATAGCAACTAAAACTGTTCTAAATACAAAACCTGACGCAGTACAAACAACGATCTTAACGGCAAAAATTGACGGCCAAGCGGCGGCTCAACGCCTTAGCCAGGCAGTTCAAATAAAAACGATTTCGACATCAGTAACCGCACCTGTGGCGGCTGGCGAATTCGATAAATTGCACGCACTTATTGATACCTCCTATCCCCGCGTCGCTAAGAGCCTTAAAAAAGAGGTTATTGGCAACCATAGCCTTCTATATACTTGGAATGGATCGGATGCTTCTCTCGCACCCGTTATGCTCATGGGACATATGGACGTTGTCCCAGTCGAGCCCGGCACAGAAGATAAATGGGAACATCCTCCTTATTCTGGCGCCATTGTTGACGGCGCCATCTGGGGGCGCGGCACATTGGATGATAAGCTTTCAGTTTTCGCAATTTTAGAGGCGGCTGAATATCAATTGGCTAATGGCTACAAGCCAAAACGGACACTCTACTTCGCCTTTGGTCATGACGAAGAATTAGGGGGCGCAAAAGGGGCTGGCGCCATAGCCGCTCATTTGAAGAAACAAAACATAAAGCTCGCGTTCACTATTGATGAAGGCATGGTCATCGTTCAAGGCATCATGCCCGGCATCGAAGAACCTATCGCTTTCATTGCACTTGCTGAAAAAGGCTTTCTGACCCTCAAACTGGATGCTAAAGCCGAAGGGGGGCATTCGTCTATTCCTCCTCGTGCAACCGCGGTTGGTAAAATATCCAAGGCCATTGCACGGCTGGAAGAGAACCGACTACCTGCATCACTCGTGGCTCCAGTTACAACAATGTTTGATACATTGGCCCCCTATATGCCTCTGTCTTTAAAAGCTGTCATTTCCAATCGGTGGCTTCTAAATCCAATTCTTGTGGGAGAATTGGGCAAAGGCGGCGCCACGAATGCCATGGTCCGCACAACGACCGCCGCGACAATTATTAACGGTGGCGTAAAACCAAATGTACTTCCAAGTACGGCGTCCGCAACTGTCAACTTCCGCATCCTACCCGGAAGCTCCATCAATGATGTGGTCACCCATGTAAAGACTACCATTGATGATCCAGATGTATCGGTCTCGATTCATCAAGGTAACGAGCCGTCAAAGGTGTCCAGTAGCACGAGTGAAAGCTATGCAATTATTGAGGCAACCATCCGCGAAACCATAAAAGACGTCATTATCTCTCCCGGCCTGATGCTCGCGGGTTCAGATAGTAAGCATTACGAAGATATATCTGAAGATAATTATCGCTTCATTCCCATGCGTTTGGGTCCCAATGACTTATCCCGTATTCATGGAACCAATGAGCGTATCATGGTGGATAACTATAATGAAGTTATTCAATTTTACAGCCGTCTCATGGAGAATGCGGGACGTTAATTCGTCTCTATTCACCCATAAAATTCAGGGCCAGCTTTCGACGATGAGGGCTGGTCCTGTGCTCAAAGATATAAATCCCCTGCCACGTTCCCAAACGCATTTGCCCCTTTAAAACCGGGATACCTAAAGAGACATCCGTCAGGCTAGCGCGAATATGAGCGGGCATATCATCCGGCCCCTCCGCTGTATGCGTATATTGAGCAGACCCGTCCGGCACTAAATTGCTGAAAAAATTATTTAAATCATGAAGAACATCTGGATCCGCATTTTCCTGTATTGTTAAAGATGCAGATGTATGTTGCAAGAAAACCGTCAGGACGCCTTCCTGCAATCCAGCGTCAAGCAACCAGTCATCAATTGACCTCGTTATATCAATCAGCCCCCGTCCCCGTGTTTGACATTGTATTTCTCCACTGAACTGACGGATCATTCGCACCTATTCCTCAATAATAATTTTTCTGCTTTATCGGAGACTTCTCACAGATAAAGTCCGTGATCGTCATTTAGAAATCAACCTTAAACGGAGAAAAGAGCAATGGATATTCATGGTGACGAAGATGTTTGGGCATTTTATCAAGGGAACAAAGAAAAGTGGCGGTGGCGGCGTACTGCCCCTAACGGGCGAATAGTAGGGGCATCCACCCAAGGGTATGCAGACAAGGCCGACTGCATCGACAATGCTCTGCGTAATGGATATGAAGAAAATTCTTAAACACCTTACTTTACTATGGAGCTCTGCCTAAATTCTGGCGGGGCTCCGGCGATCAAGCATATGTTGCGTTTAGGAAAAATAAAGTCATACTGGCCGAAAAAAGAGACCTATATGATGAACAACAAAATTCCAGACGGCTTTCGCAAATATTCTGCGCCCAATAAGTTTCCTGAAAAAATCGGACCTATTTATTATAAAAAAGAAGAAGATGGATCATACCGCTTCGGATTTTTGCCCGATGAAAGCCATACAAACTACAATGGCATCGTTCATGGCGGCATGATGATGAGTTTCATGGACGAGGTTTTGGGCCAAACCGTCTGGAATTCTGTCAGCCGGAAACCATGCGCAACGATTAGTTTAAACTTTGATTTTGTCGCCAGTGGCGCTGTCGGAGAATGGCTGGAGATGAAATGCAAAATAACCCGACAAGGAGTCTCCATTGTTTTTATTCGGGGAGAACTTCTCGCCGGCGATAAAATAATAATGACCGCCGACGGGATATGGAAAATTTTGGGTCGCTAGCTCTGTTTAAGGTTGGCGGCGGACCAATTTTTTAGGGGGAAGAAGATTTTCAAAAATCGGCTCCCTTTTCTCTGCATTTGCCTTAGCCGCCTCGAATAAATCGTTTGAGAAGAACATTCCAGATTGCCAAACAGACATGTAATTAAGCGCGTCATCTACAGAATGATCCCGCGTATAATTGATCATCTCTTTTGTACCGTGAACAGCAAGGGGTGATTTTGATGCGATCACGGTCGCTATTTTCATAACTTCTTGAAGCATTTCATCTGCATTTTCATAGACCGCATTGACCAACCCAACTTCTTTAGCCTCCCCCGCCTGCATACGGCGGCCTGTATACGCCAATTCCCGAACGATACCGGATGGAATTAAATGGGGTAAGCGCTGAAGCGTTCCCACATCAGCAGTCATGCCAATATTAATCTCTTGAATGCAGAAGAAGGCATCCTTCGTGCAATAGCGCATATCGCCTGCGGTAATCAAATCAACACCACCGCCAATACATCCCCCTTGTACAGCAACGAGAACAGGTAACCGGCATTTTTCAATCACCGTAAAGCTTTCCTGCATTTCGCGTACATTATTACGCATTTGTTCGCGTATACGGGCGGGGTCCGATGCGTTTTGTATCTCACCTGCAAGAGAGCCAAAAGCACTGAGATCAAGACCTGCTGTAAAATGCTTGCCGGTGGAAGAGATAACGACGACACGCGCTTCACTTGTCATTTCGATTTCAGCGAACACATCAACCATGTCCTGCCAAAATTCCATGATCAACGTGTTGAGCTTAGCCGGACGGTTCAACTGAATATGAGCAATGTGATTTTCAATAGTCAACTCAAGGGTCTTTTGTGTCATCGGGCTGCCTTTTTATTGTTATGTATGAGTTGTTGATTTGCGATATCATTAAGAGAGATAATAAACGTTATTTCTACATCCATGTCACCCCTCAGGCGGAAATCAATGAGCAAAAATTTTACACTAGACCAATTCAAAACAGCGCATACGCGTCTCGCCCCCTACGTCCGTCAAACACCCCTCCTAGAAATCAAACTTGCGGATAAAACACCCGTATTCTTAAAGTTGGAGAATTTACAGATATCCGGCTCGTTTAAGATTCGAGGAGCCCTCAATACCGTATTAGGATTAGCTCCCGACGCGCTTGCCAATGGTCTTGTGACAGCCTCTGGCGGAAACCATGGCATGGGGGTTGCACTTGCTGGTGCCCTCACCGAAACACCCGCGACAATTTACCTTCCCAAGAATACGCCTGACTCAAAGGTTGCAAAGCTCAAAGCCATCACGCCCGATGTTATTGTGATCGGTGATGTGTGGGACGATGCAAATGCTTGCGCATTGGAAGATGCCAAAAAGAACGGGAAAACTTATATTCACCCTTTCGCCGATGCTTCCGTCATTGAAGGGCAAGGCACAATTGCTTTGGAAATCTTGGAAGCGGCCCCTGATCTTGATGTGCTAATCGTTGCAATTGGGGGCGGCGGTTTGATTTCTGGTGTCGCGACAGCGGCAAAACTCATTAATCCAAATATCCGAATAATAGGCGTAGAAGCCGTGGGGGCCCCCACCCTACACAACAGTTGCAAGGCAGGCGAATTGGTAACGTTGGATAAGATCACCACCCGCGCCGGAACTCTGGCGCCTAGAAGATCTGCCGATTTAAACTTCAGCATCATCTCTAAGCTTGTAGAAGACATAATCCTCATTGAGGATGAAGAAATGGAAATCATGTCAAAATGGCTATGGGATCATTGTGGCATTGCAACGGAACTTGCAGCCAGTGCAGCTCTTGCAGCAGTGCATTTTGGGAAATTCAAAGCTGAAGAAAATCAGAAAATAGGCGTCATCATATGCGGTTCTGGTTATGATGGTTTTTAGAATCATTTTATTCGCGTATTAAGGGCGCATAAAATTATATTCTTCCTCTTCACTTAAATTTTCGGCGATGAAGGTAATTTCATTCGCAATATCTTCATTGCTCCGGCTTTTTTTGAAGATCGAGATAGCCTCTCCGATCAATGCCCGAGCAACTGCATCTTCCGAAATTTGATTTCGATTTGCGTCTTCTAAAGCCGCATTTACGCAGCTGCGCGCTGTCTCCGTCGCTGTGCTCATGACACTCTCCCTTTCTTACATTTTTCTATCATTATTGACCGCCGGTCATTGATTTCACACAAATAGCCCCTTTTATGCATAAAATAACCCGACATTGACTAAAAATATTCTTTGCCAGCCTCCCTGTAACGACGTAACCTAAAAAGAAAAAGCTAAAGAATTAGCAGGGGAAACCGCGGAATAGAAAAGGGATGAATATGTCAGATTTTTCTTGGGAGAAATCATACCCACCAGGTGTGAAGTGGGAAATCGAAATCGAGAATAAACCAGTATACGCCATACTGGATGAAGCCGTTAAAACTTGGCCGAACAATAATGCGATTGATTTTCTAGATAAGAAAATCACTTATGCTCAACTTGATGATCTAGTTAATCGTGCGGCAAAGGGCTTTCAGAAACTGGGCGTTAAAAAAGGGGTTCATGTTGGGCTCTATTTACCCAATTCACCTCATTACATTGTTTGCTTTTTCGGTATTTTAAAAGCAGGCGGCACCGTGGTGAATTACTCTCCATTGGATGCTGAACGGGAACTCCTTCATAAAATCGAGGACAGTGACACCGACATCATGGTGACCCTTGATTTAGAGGTTTTATATCCCAATATTGCAGCACTCCTTAGTCGGACGAGGCTCAAAAAGATTGTCGTTGGCAATCTGAAAGAAGTATTACCTTTTCCTAAAAACTTCCTGTATCCAATTGTTAAGTCGAAGGAAATCTCCTCTATCCCGAACGATGATAGCCACATCTCTTACAAATCACTTTTGGCAAATGACGGTAAAATCGACGCTGTTCCTGTGATGAACCCGGCAGACCGCATCGCTGTATTACAATATACAGGCGGGACAACAGGCCTTCCCAAAGGCGCTATGCTTACCCATAGAAACCTTGTGGCCGCCTGTCAGCAGCTAAGGTCCATGCAGCAAGGGCCAACAGGCGTTCTCGAAGATGGCAAAGAGCGCGTTCTTGCCGTTCTACCGCTTTTCCATATTTACGCTCTAACTGTTAATATGAATTTTGGTATTGCCGGCGGGTCTGAATTAATCCTGCACCCAAAATTTGACCTCAACGAGGTTATGAAAGATCTGGATAAGAAAAAGCCAACCGTTTTTCCTGGCGTGCCGACTATGTATATGGCCATTGCCAATCATCCTGATGTGGAAAAATACGATCTTAAATCCTTGAAATTCTGTGCATCAGGTGGCGCACCGCTTCCCGTAGAAGTACAGGAGCATTTCCAACGGGTCACCGGTTGCCGCCTTCTTGAAGGCTGGGGTATGACGGAGACGTCTCCGTCTGGAACAAGCACACCGATGACAGACAAACGGGTTGCAGGATCAGCAGGCGTTCCCGTACCAGGCGTCGAAATTAGAATTTTCGACGTTGATGACCACAAAACAATAATGCCCAGTGGCGACATCGGGGAGATCGCTATTAAAGGCCCCAATGTCATGAAGGGATATTGGAACAAGCCTGATGCCACAGCCGAATCTTTTATCGGTGACTTCTTCCTAACAGGGGATACTGGCTATATGGATGAGGACGGCTATATGCATATTGTTGACCGGACAAAAGATATGATCACGTCCGGTGGCTTTAATGTATATCCCCGTATTATCGAAGAAGCGGTTTTTGAACATCCCAGTGTTGAAGAAGTGACTGTCGTGGGAATTCCTGACGACTATCGCGGTGAAGCGGCAAAAGCGTTTGTCAAACTTCGTGCAAACAAAGCTGAATTCACCATCGACGAACTTCGAAGCTTCCTGGAAGACAAATTGGGTAAACACGAATTACCCACGGACGTTGAATTCCGGGCGGAACTACCGAAGACACTGGTAGGAAAGCTCTCCAAAAAGGAATTGGTTGAGGAAGAAAGAATTAAGTATGAAGAACGGAAAAAGACGGGTTCAAAGGTAGGCTAAGGTCTTAAGCAAAATTAACGGACTCGGGTAAGAAAAGTTTTTTATAAAAGACCTTTGTTACTCGAGTACGAACCCTATACCCCTTTCAGAAGAACCGAAATTGGCGTGGTGTCACACCAGTATTCTGTTTAAATCTGGAAGAAAAATGCGCTTGCGATGAGAAGCCGCAGATAAGAGCCACATCTGCTAGCGGCAAATGTCCATTCCTCAACAACTCCTTTGCTTTTTCTATACGCACGTTATTCAAGTATCTGTAGGGCGGCTGCCCAAAACTTTCCTTAAACATATGGGCAAAATGAAAACTGCTGTAGCCGGTAAGTTCAGCCAAATCGTCTATACCGATGGCGCTCCCAAATTTTTCGTTCATATACGCATTTAGTATCCTCATCATATGAGGAGGCAAGCCCCCTTTTACTGCAAGCGCACTCAGCGATAATTCGGAATAATTTTTCAAGATATGAACTAAAAAAAGATCGGCAACGGTTGAGAGCGCAAGCTTATCCGCCTGATCAGACCAATTTAAAGGTAAGACTGCCAGCTTTACCAACTCTTCTGCATATCTGTCCACCTGGAAACTAACGTCCATCAAACTGACCTGCCTTGGGTCTCGATCAAAGACTTTCCTAGCCACCGATTTGAGTTTTTCATCACTAAAGTATAAGTGAAACATCTCCAGCTGTTTCGGAATTCGCCATTGAGACCGATGGTCGTCTGGAAGCAAGCATATTTTTCCCGGCGCGCCGCCCAATCGAGTGCGCCCAGCGTCAATACGCTCAACTGCCTCCCCGCCGTTCAAATAGACACTAAAAGTGTGATGCCCAGGCTGATCGTATTCTGCTTCATTTTTCTGGTTATGCCATTGCGCAACAGACATATTGCTCCCAATATTAGCCGAACGCACAGCAGTCGCACCACCGCTACGCAAGACTTGGAAAACATCCTGATTTATTTCAGCGTTATACATATTTACCCATTGATTAGAATTCTCGGCCGGACCCTAGGGTGATGAGGCGACACTGGCAACAAGGGTCTCACATTAATCGCAAGAATCTATAAAAAAAGCAGGAAAATGAAAGAAATTTCACAAAAAACAAATCATGTTGGCCACCGTTCTAGGAGTTTTTTCAATGTCGTTATTTCTGTATGCCATCACCGTCATCATATGGGGCCTAACCTGGTTTGCCATATCTTTA
Organism: Sneathiella sp.; assembly: GCA_036960695.1. GTDB lineage: Bacteria > Pseudomonadota > Alphaproteobacteria > Sneathiellales > Sneathiellaceae > Sneathiella. The sequence goes on along the minus strand of JBALXM010000010.1, from coordinate 34,290 downwards.
CAATTAAATACGGTTCCCGTGGAGCAGTCCATTGCTTACAGGTTTGGATTAGCGGCGGCTATACTCTTTGCCTTTTTGATTTTGACGCGCAAGCGCCTCCGCCTACAAAAACAGGTTCATTTAAGGCTAGTCGGGCAAGGCGTGTTTCTATTCTCCCTTAATTTTATCTTCTTCTATTTTGCCACCGATAAAATCCCCAGTGGCTTAGTCTCTGTTATCTTTTCCATGGCAACTATTTTAAATGTCATTAATAACCGACTATTTTTCAAATCCCAAATCTCGCCGAAGGCTGTGATCGGCGGCCTAATGGGCTTACTCGGTCTTGGGTTATTGTTAGTCCCTACATTGGAAAGCAACAGCAATTTGAGTGAGATTGCTGTTGGAATTGTGTTGGCTTTTTGCGGCACATACTGTTTTTCATTGGGTAATATGATCGGAAAATGGAATGCGACGAATAATGTTAATACGGTCACTGCCAACGCCTATGCCATGCTGTACGGCACCCTTATTCTTTTGGGCTTCACCATCGTTTCGGGGCAGCCCTTCACCTTTGATTATTCAATAGAATATATTGGCGCGCTTTTATATTTAGCTATACCCGGATCGGTGATTGGCTTTACAGCTTACCTGACCTTGGTTGGCCGTATTGGGCCTGAAAAGGCCGCCTATACTACGGTTCTATTTCCTGTAATTGCACTTGGCGTATCCTCAGTGTTTGAAGGGTATAACTGGAACGGTGCGGCCATAGCCGGGCTTCTCATTGTGTTTTCTGGCAATATAATTACGTTCAGTCCATCCAGTATTTTTCCAAAAAAGCTGACACACAACACAAAGCCTCTTTAATTGAAGCATCAACACATCATCATTTCGTAAAAAAATATTTTCGGCATTAAAACTAATGACCATTTGCGTGTTTTTAGCTAACCTATGTCTATGAGTATTTTCCTTGCGATAGATTTCGAGACTGCGAATTATGGCTCTGATAGCGCCTGCGCTATTGGTTTAGTGCGCGTTGAAAATAGCCAGATTGTGTCAGAAAAGGTAAAGCTTATCTGCCCCCCTTCTCCGGAATTTTATTTCACTCACATTCATGGCATTACTTGGTCTGATGTGGAATTTGAGCCAACCTTTGGAGATGTTTGGTCAGATATCGCACCCTACTTTAAAGATGTCGATTTTCTGTGTGCTCACAATTCCAGTTTCGATGCAAAGGTTCTCAAAAGCTGTTGTTCCACCTACAGCTTGGAAGTACCATCCTCAGAATTTGTGTGCACCGTCAAACTTGCGCGAAAATTGTGGAATATACGCCCGACAAAGCTCCCTAACGTTGCCGATTTCCTTGGGTTGGAGCTTAACCACCATGACGCACTGTCTGATAGCCGTGCCTGCGCTAATATCGTAATTGCCGCCATAAGAGATGGATGGAGTTATGAGGACGGGTTCGATAGCATAGGGGAGCGCCATACGGCACCTGAATATTAACATAAAAATAAACTCATTTAAGAATCATTTTTAAAAATATTTGACTTTGCAGACCCCAATGTTATTTTTAATAATAATTATTAATAGCATAAGAAAGCTTCTCTCAATGGTGATACTTCGAAATCTAAACCTGTCGTCCCTTGCCAGTCTCATTATGCAATCGATGGAGGAGCAGAACAGAAACACCGGAACCTCCCGCTCTTTATCAGCTAAAAGCATCACTGATAAGTCAGCAAAGCGCGCAAGAGTAAAAGCTAAAACATCCGATCAGGCATAAAAAAAGCTGCACTGGCCAAGGCCAATGCAGCTTTTAAATTTTTATCGTCGAAGAGTTAGGCGGCGACGCTAGTTGCTGCCTGAATTTTCTTCAACTGACGACGAGCAGAATGACGGCCCGTTTTCAATGTAATTTTACGTGCCGCGCGTTGTGCGTTTGAACGACAGTTTTTCTCACCGCCATTGCCGCGTCCACCGCCGCCTGTTTTTCGGCTTTTGCCACCCTGATTGCGGCCATTGCGTGCTGATCTCGCTGTCATGTGACTAGCTCCGTTCGTTGTAACTTAAATTCGAAGCGCCTTTCATAATAGGTTGCAAAGCAAAGGTACAGAAGAATCTATCGGAACATCCTAATTTTTTGATTTTTCTGAATTTATGAGGCTTGCGAACCCATTATAGCGCAGTTATCAAAGGGACTTGATCTTTAAACCAAGATAGGTCGAGAATCAAAAGACACCTGTTCAGATACAAAAAAACGGCCATAAAGACCGTTTTTTCTCATCCCATGGGGTAGGTTTAGTTAAAAACGCTCTGCAATTTCATGGCAATTCCCATATTGCCGTCAATTTTCAGCTTACCCATCATAAAGGCCGTTGTAGGATCCAAGTCACCTGCAGCCAATTTCTCGAAATTCTCGATTGATAGCTTAATAGTGCAATCAGCATCAGAATCATCATTCGATACAACATTTGGGACTGTTTCAGCATCCACATGAATGATTCCATCACCTTTAAAATCAAATTTTAACGTGGCCCCTAAACCGCAATCTTCACCAATTTTTTCACGCATTGTTTCAGTAATTTCTTCAAGGGTCGCCATTTTTCAAGTCCTCATCCGTGTATAGATTATGTTCAACAAGCCGCTAATTCCCTCTGCGGCTGCGGTCTTGACGTTAACGTAAACGTCACATATCATTAAGTCAAATAGGGATGTCCACAATAAACTAAAATTAAAGACACTATCTTGCGAATATTATCATCCAGACAAGTATAAGGATTAATATGACGTGGGGGAAATAAGTACTCTGAATAAACCGCCTATTCACCGCATTGAATAGCAAAAAAATGACCTTAAGCAGAAATACTTTGGTAAAACCAACTTAAACGGGGAAAAAAGATATGATCTACGGACCAGAACATCAAGAATTCATCAATTCTCTTACCAAATTTATCGATCAAGAAATTAATCCTTATGTCGATTCATGGGAAGAGGCCGGCATTTTTCCCGCCCACGACCTTTTCAAAAAAATGGGGGACAAAGGTTTTCTGGGGGTTTGCAAACCAGAGGAATATGGTGGAATGGGGCTGGATTATTCTTTTAGCTTGGCGATGTCGGAGACTTTGGGGAAAATTAATTGTGGTGGCGTCCCTATGGCAATTGGCGTTCAGACAGATATGGCAACCCCGGCCCTTGCCCGTTTTGGCTCAGACTACATAAAAGAAAATTTCCTCCGTCCCGCCATTGCCGGAGATTTCGTGGCGTGCATTGGTGTCTCTGAACCCGGTGCCGGTTCGGATGTCGCTGGTATAAAATCCACTGCCCGGAAAGACGGAGATGATTATGTCATCAATGGTCAAAAAATGTGGATCACCAACGGAACGCAAGCAGATTTTATGTGCATGCTAGTCAATACAAGTGATGGCCCAATTCATAACAGTAAATCCCTTATAATAGTGCCCATGGATACCCCCGGCATTACAGTTGAGCGAAAACTAGACAAATTAGGAATGCGGTCTTCTGATACAGCTCAGCTTTATTTTGAAGATGTGCGGGTCCCTCAAAAAAATATCATTGGAGAAGAGGGCATGGGCTTTACCTATCAAATGCTCCAATTCCAAGAAGAGCGTTTGTGGGCAGCAGGCGCTGCACTACAATCATTGGATAAAGCGGTCAATGATACCATTGACTATACACGCCAGCGCCAAGCATTTGGCCAACCACTCTTGAACAATCAAGTTATTCATTTCCGCCTTGCCGAACTTCAAACAGAGATCGAATGTTTAAGGTCCCTCACCTATCGAGCAGTAGAAGGATATATTGCTGGTGAAAATGTAACTATGCTTGCCTCTATGGCAAAACTTAAAACTGGGCGCCTAACGCGCGAAGTTAATGATGCCTGTTTGCAATATTATGGCGGCATGGGATTTATGAACGAGACACCGATCACCAGAGCGTACCGCGATGGACGTCTTGCATCAATCGGAGGCGGCGCCGATGAAGTTATGCTCAGCATAATTTGTAAATTGATGGATACATTGCCTAGCAAAAAAAGAGGCTAATTACCCATGCCAACTTTTTCCAAAATACTGATAGCTAATCGCGGGGAGATCGCCTGTCGCATTATACGGACAGCCCATGCGATGGGGTATGAAACCGTTGCAGTATATTCAGAGGCAGATAAAGATGCGCTTCATGTGAAAATGGCAGGAGAAGCTGTCTGCATTGGCCCTGCGGATGCGTCACTGAGTTACTTAAATATTGAACGTTTAATTCAAGTTTCAATAGAGACTGCTGCGGATGCCATCCATCCGGGTTATGGGTTTTTGTCTGAAAACCCGGCCTTTGCGGAGGCTTGCTTTGAAAATGGGCTCACCTTTATAGGGCCCGATTCCAACGCGATCAGAGTTATGGGGAATAAGGCTGGTGCCAAGCGTAGGATGATTGCAGCGGGCGTTCCATGCGTTCCAGGATATGAAGGGGAAGATCAGTCTGATAACCAATTCCTTATAGCTGCCAATAAAATCGGATTCCCCGTTATGGTCAAAGCAGCCCAAGGGGGCGGCGGGCGCGGCATGCGCCTTGTGAAAAAACCAGAAAAATTGGAAAAAACTCTCAAAACCGCCCGATCTGAAGCTAAAAACGCCTTTGGATCGGACGAGCTTATTTTGGAGAAGGCGGTAATTGAACCGCGCCACATTGAAATTCAGATATTTGCGGATACCCATGGAAATGTCGTTCATATGGGGGAGCGTGATTGTTCAATTCAGCGACGCCATCAGAAAGTTATTGAAGAAGCTCCCTCTCCCATTATGACCGATGATTTGAGATCACGAATGGGGAATGCTGCTATTGCTGCTGCCACTGAAATTAACTATTACGGAGCCGGAACAGTAGAGTTTCTTTTGACCAAGGAGGGCGCTTTCTATTTCCTTGAAATGAACACACGGCTTCAAGTTGAGCATCCCGTCACAGAATTCATTACCGGGTTTGATCTTGTTGAATGGCAACTTCGTATTTCACGCGGAGAAAAATTACCACAGATGCAATCCGATATTTCGATGACCGGCCATGCAATTGAGGCCCGCCTTTATGCCGAGGATCCGTACAACAACTTCCTCCCCAAAGTTGGAACCCTTATTGAGTGGGCTCCAGCGACTGGGACAGGCGTTCGCGTTGACCATGGTCTTCAAAGCGGATTAGAGATCACCCCGCACTATGATCCAATGATTGCTAAGATTATTGCCCACGGGAATACGCGGGAAGCAGCTAGGACAAGACTAATTTCTGCCCTTAAAGACACGGTCGATCTGGGGCTCGTTACAAACCGCCTCTTTCTTATAGAGTGCCTTGAGGACGAAGCTTTTATACGAGGAGACGTCACCACTGCTTTTATTGACACCCATTTTCCGAAAGAAAAGCGCCATAAAAAAGGTGAAAATCAAGCAAGCTAATAATAATATAGGCAAATGGTAATGCACCTGGAATATAACGCTTGCTCCTTTTCCTTAAACGCGCCATATCTAAATGTGCTAATAAACAATATAGGGAAAATAATGGCGAATAAATCTATTGGTATCAACCGACGAGCTATCATTACCGGTAGCGGTGCCGCGCTTTTAATTTCCACCACCCAATCTGCTGCCGCCTTAGAAAACAGTACCAAAGAGGCACTGAGAGCACTCGCTGGTAAGGTTTTTTATTCAAACGACAGGCCGGGTAGATGGAAAGGTAAAGAAAATGGGCATGTTCCTCTAATTAAAATTGATAAAGATAAAAATAGCATCCTTATCCGCGCAGCCACTAACCATCCCATGCAACCCGATCATAATGTGATAAAACATGTTCTTATGGACGAAGATCTCAACTTCATTCAGGAACAGGTCTTTGATCAGCAATTTGATATGCCGCGCTCACGGTTCGAACTGAATGGGTACAAAGGCCGCGTCTATATTGGATCCCTCTGTAATCTCCATGATAACTGGATCAATTGGGCTGACGTGTAATCACCGCACCTATAAGAATTTCAACCAAAACCCTGCACTCTTACTCTGGACAATGAGGAAACCGAAATATAAAGGATAATCAGAAATGAACTCCCTAGAATTTACCCGTAAATTTAGAAATGTGTTCGTCGTTTTGGTTATTGCTCTAATTTTCAGTATATTTGATACCGTTTCCGCGAGCCCCCTAAAGATCGCAGTTGGACTGTGGATTCCTCCCTACGTAATCAGAAATGAATCCAAGGGTATCGAATTCGATATCCTTAAAGAAGTGCTCGCATCCCAAGGATACCAAATGCAGCCGGTTTATGTACCTCTCGCCCGTACTCTTGCCATGTTTAAGCAAGATGAGGTAGACGGCGTCATGTCGACGGGGCTAAAAAATATGCCGGGATGTTATACGGATTCGCACATTACCTATTGGAATTTCGCCATAAGCCTGACCCGTAAAAATTTGAAAATTGATACCATTATGGATCTCCGAGGGAAAAGCATCGTAGGTTTTCAAAATGCCAAAAATTATTTAGGCGATGCATTCCACAAGATGGCAACAGAAAATTCAAACTACAAAGAATTTGCTGATCAGCGCACCCAAATCAAAGTACTTTTCGGTGGGCGGACAGACGTCATTGTTGCCGATCGCTATATTTTTGAATGGTTTCGTAACGATAAAGAAGTAGAGAACATTGTTGATACCAGTCAACACGTGACATTTTACCGGCTTTTTGAGCCAAGTCACTTTAGTGCTGTTTTTAAATCTAATAAAGTCTGCAAAGATTTTAATATAGGCCTCAAAAAAATGAGAGACTCAGGCCGATATGAGGAAATAATTTCATCCTACATCACCAACCGACCATCATGAAAAATTCATAGCGCTCTTTCCTGATGGTCGGAAGATACGGTGGCGCAAAATAGCTCAGTAGTCGTCGTCCCCCATCAAGGTAACGCATTTACCATCCACTTTCCGTTGCAGAACCGCATCCATAGCATCATGGAATTTATGTAAGGGATAACTAGCCCCCACTTCCGGGTTGATCTTTCCTTGCTCATATAATTTCAAAACGCCGCCGACCATTTCATCGACAATGGGAACATACTCATCCCGCGTGCCTCCGGGGGACCAGCCATAGAAATGGCCCAGATTAAAGCCCATAGCGGAGATATTCTTCAGCAGCAGCATATTTGCTGGGATATTTGGAATTTCCCCACAGGCATAACCGATTGTGAGCAACCGACCTTCCCAGGCCATAGATCGGATAGATTTATGGGTTACGTCACCGCCAATGCTGTCATAGACGACATCCACACCGCGGCCGGCCGTTATTTCCATTACCTTTTCGCGAAAATCAGTTTCCCGATGATCTATAACGTGATCTGCGCCATGGCGTAATGCCGTCTCTGTATGAGACTTACCACCCGCTACGGCGATAACTTTTGCGCCCATAGCTTTACCGATTTCAACGGCTGCAAGCCCAACAGCGCCCGCGGCACCATGAACCAGTAAAGTCTCGCCCTTTTGTAATTTTGCCCGGCGGTCCAAGGCACCGAATGAAGTGGTATAGGATAAGACAATCATTGCAGCCGTCGCAAAATCCATATTGTCCGGTATTTTATGACAGCAAATATCTCGGGTCAGATTAAAACCTGCATTTCCGCCGCTATCCACATTACACATGACACGATCGCCAATTTCTACCCGCGTAACATTGGCGCCAACACTGTGAATAATACCCGCCGCCTCAGTACCGGGCGTAAAAGGCAAAGGTGGTTTTCGCTGATATTTTCCCGCCATTGTAAGCGACATACCAAAGCTGATGCCAGCGGCCTTATTCCGAACAACGACTTCTCCTGGGCCCGGATCCGGAATTGGGTGGTTTTCTAATTTTGCTTTTTCTTGATAATTTCCAAATTCTTGGACAACGATGGCACGCATGGATTGCTCCCCCTTTTTGTCTCGGTGACACAGAGTTTTTCTTTTTAGTATAACAGTCCAAGCGCGACTGGCAATCCAACCCGTATTAATACCCCCTTAAGGACGCAAAAAAGGGCAGAGCTTATCGCTCTGCCCCTAGCCTCCCTAAAACAGGAGAAGATTTAATTGTGCATTTTTTTGGATCTTTTGTGATGGCGTAAATCTTTAAGCTCGTCGCCCGTCAGATTTCCGTCTCCATCTTTGTCTGCTTTGTTGAATTTCTCCATAGTGAAAGCAACAAATTCTTCCTCGCTCACAGAGCCATTGCTATCTTTATCAATCTTCATCAAAAATTTGGCCATGTGTTTCTCACGCATCTTGGCGTGGCCGTCTTTGGCTTCCTGCAGTGTAATGGCACCATCCTTGTTCAAATCTAGTTTTTCAAAGAAATTATGCCGGCCATCAGACATTTCTTCGCGGGTGATTTTTCCATCGTTGTTTTCGTCGTGTTTCTCGAACATTTTTTCAATCCGCGGATGCCCGCTGTCCCCTTTATCCATGGATGCGTAAACGATCGCAGGTAAGGCTAGAGAAAAAACTAGAGCAAGAGGAATAGAGATGCGTTTCATAAAAAAATCCTTTTCAATTTTAAACTCCCCCATTGAACGAATGGCTTGATCCGTTCCGTCGAAAAAAATTTATAATAATTATATTTTCTTTTATTGAACGTTGTTCATTTTTATGAACATACTAAAATAAAGGAGTATTATTATGACCGAAAATATCGTATTATATGAAACAGAAGGCCGTATTGCGCGAGTAACACTAAACCGCCCGGAAGCCCTTAACGCAATCAGTTTAGATTTACCCAGTGAAATCAGAAAAGCGATAGAGCGAGCAAACGCCGATGATAGTGTTCACGCAATCATTTTGCAGGGAGCGGGCCGCGCCTTTTGTTCTGGTTATGACTTAAAGCTTTACGCTGAAAATCCTGGAAATAACCCAGGCTTTCAGGAAATGCCTTGGGACCCCACCCTCGATTATAAAATGATGATGGGGAATACGCAGGACTTTATGAGCATCTTCAGATCCTACAAGCCCGTCATCGCAAAGGTGCACGGTTATGCTGTTGCGGGCGGCAGTGATATTGCCCTTTGCGCTGATATTGTGATCATGGAAGAAGATGCAAAAATCGGATACCCGCCCGCGCGACTTTGGGGTTGCCCAACAACAGCAATGTGGGTTTACCGCTTAGGCGTTGAGAAGGCAAAACGCATGCTGCTGACGGGCGACCTGATTGATGGTCGTGAAGCCAAAGAAATGGGCCTCGTTCTTGATGCCGTGCCTTCTGATCAGTTGGAAGATCGTGTTATGACGCTTGCCAAGCGCATGGCTTCAATTCCCAAGAACCAACTTATGATGCAAAAAATGATGATCAATCAAGCCTTGGATAATATGGGCCTCGCATCAACGCAGATGACGGCAACCCTGTTCGATGGTATGACACGCCATAGCCCTGAAGGAGTTGCTTTCAAAAGACGCTCCGAAGAAGTAGGCTTCCAGACGGCAGTAAAAGAACGCGATAGTGGCGATAATCTTGAGTAAAAAGCATGAGTGACCTTAAAGGCGACCGTAAAAAAGAAATGCAGGCGTATAAGCGCCAAAAAATTCTAGATGCGGCAGCCACCCTTTTTAAAGAAAATGGGATTGAAGGCACAACAATGCGAGCCATAGCGAAGGCCGCCGGTTATTCCACCGGCGCGCCCTACGCCTATTACCAATCCAAAGAGGATATTTACGCCGAATTACTTAGCATTTCACTAGCAAACCTCTCTAAAACTGTGAAGGCGGCCAGTTTGGCGCCTTCAACAAAAACTGTCAAAATTCGGACTATATTTACTACCTTCTTTTCCTACTATCATGATCACGCTGAAGAACTTCAATTAGGCCTGTATCTATTTTCAAGCGGGGAAGTAAAAAAGCGCGGTTTTTCTAAAGATACAAATGATCAACTGAACGGAAAACTGCTCGGACTTCTCGGTTTCATGGCAAACAGTTTGCATGAGCTCGGAAAAATAGAAGCGAAATACGCACAAACAGAGACTCTTGACGCCATAACATTTTTTATCGGCACCCTAATGCTTGGGGCTACGGGCCGATTAAGTACATTTGGTGCGAGTCAGCAAGAAATGATCGACCGCTACGTCAATCAAATGCTAAAAAGAGTTTCCGAATAAAAAGAACAATAAAAACAGTTTCAGGAGTTCCCCAAAATGCCCGGCTATTTGGAAAGCTATCGAGGATGTGTTCTCGCCCGTGAATGTGACATTATGGGACATATGAATATTCAATTCTATACTGCCTGTATTGGACACGCGACCACGACTATTGCTGGCGCTGCAGGCTTAACGCCCGATGTTATTCAGACTCACAAACGCGGATTTGCCGCAGTTGAGCAAACGAGCAAATATTATGCGGAACTTCTCGCTGATGACATCATCCATATGGAAAGTGCGATCGTCGCGTCATCGACTAAAACCCTCACATTTCATCACCGCTTATTTAACAGCGCAAGCGGTGTCTTGTCTTTTGAAGCAACGATGACATCAGCTTATATGGATTTGGAAAAACGCAAAGCCATTCCCTTGGATCATTTTATTCTCCCCAATTTGAAAAACCTTCAAGTAGATCCGGAGACAGCACAATGAGCGATCTTTTATCTCCCAAACTAATTCCTGGATTTCGCGGCGCCGTTGAAACATGGGAATGTGATCAAATGCTGCATATGAATGTGCAGTTTTATATGTCCAAAGCCTCGGCGTCGTTTGCCCATCTTCAAAATGCTTTGGGATTAACACCGGCCCGTATTCGCAAAGAGAAGAAAGCGCTCGCCTTCCAATCCTTACGCATCCAGTACAAGTCCGAGATGCGAATGGGCGAATCCATGCATGGATTTTCAGGCATTCGATCTGTCTCCGGCGATATTGTCACAGGTTTCATTCATCTCTTTGATAGTCGAAAGAATGTCCTTTCGGGTGTTTATGAGTTCACTGCCCGCTACACCGATCTTTTAAGCGGCGAAAAACTATCTCTCCCTGCCCATGTGCGAGATAGGGCCGCGGCCTTTGTCGATGAACATTCAGACCAGTATTTACCCGCACCTATGAAATGCATGATAATGCCAGCCACTCATTTGGACCATATGTTCGAGACGAGCCGCTCGGCCGTTGATGTGTGGGAATGCGATGCCTACAGCAACATGGAAATGCAACCTATCGTCGGTCGTTTTTCCGATGCAGCCGGTCATGTTATGGGCCGCGTGGGCATGACGCGAGAGATGCAAAAAGAACGAAACCTTGGATCAGCCGCGTTGGATTATTACACAGAATTCCACAGCCCGGTTAAGGTCGCCACATCCCTTATCCTAAAAAGCGCCTTACTTGATCGCAAACCCAAAAATTTCATCTTTGGTCATATTATGATCAACGCAGACACCAATAAAATTGTCAGCAACACAACAGTTCTAGGATGTTATTTTGATATGACCGCGAGAAAGTCGGTCCCTCTTCCTCTAGAATATATGAGCATCCCTGAAGAACAACTTCTCAGATTCCAGTTGGCATAGAACTACCGGCATATTATCTTCATAGCCCTGATCTTTAATTAATCACCCACAGTGAGCTAGTCGGGGAGAGATATTATGTCTGGATTTTGGTTAGGGCTAATTGGAGTTTTCGTTGGAAGTGCGATCACATTACTTGCTGATTTTTTAAAGCATCGATGGCAAACAAAGAACGGGCGCGAATTAGATACTCGCAGAAAAGACATGCTATTGCATATGCTGAAGAATCGCCCGAAAGATACCGAGTGGCGAAAACTTGAAACTCTTGCCAGTGTCATCGGCGCTGATTACCCAACGACCACCAGATTATTGATAGAACTTGGCGCAAGGGGAAATGAAAAGCAAGAAGCGGTTTGGGCTTTGCTAAAGGATAAGCCTCTCCCTTAGGTTAGAGACCCTAGTTCAAAGTGAACAGCATAGCCTTCTCGTCTTCTTTTCGAACTTGAACAAGACGATCAAACTTCATGCCCAGTTTTTCAAGCAGCTTTTGAGATCTTATATTTCTAGGATTGGTAATGGCTACGATATCTGGGAATTCCAAAATAAATTGTCCATAATGCAGAAGCGCTTTTGCTCCTTCAAAAGCATATCCGTGTCCCCAAAATTCAGGCAGATAGGCAAATCCTATATCTACATGAGGCAATGTTTCTCGCTTCACGAAACCAGAAAGCCCTATTGGCTCTCGGCTTTCCTTCAAGCTTACGAGGACATTGCCAAAACCCATTTTCAAATACTGGGCTTGCATTTCCACGATGTAGGCTCTTGCCGTTTGTAAATCCTGCACGCCGCGCGCGCCGATGAATTTCAAGAATGAAGGTTGAGTGAAAAGCGTTAAAATAAAGGCTGCATTCTCTTCTTTTAGCTCGGTCAAAACTAGTCGTTCCGTCTCCAGAACATTCTGATCGTTTTTCCGAAGATAACTCCCTTTATCACCAGTATCTTTAAGCACGAAGAGACCTCCCTTATACACAACTATAATGTAAGGACGCCAGAATGCAAAACGGCGTGACAGATATTCTCTGTCACGCCGAATGTTCCCTCAAATTAGGCCGCGTAGAATTTCTCTCCACTTTTCGCCATATCACGAAGCATTTTTGGTGGCGTAAAACGAGCACCATAAAGCTGCGCCATACGATCACAGTCGGAGACAAAATTCTCAACACCAACCGTATGGATTTGACTAATAGCGCCCCCACGAGACGGGGCAAACCCCCACCCGAGGATTGATCCTACATCCGCATCTTCTGGTGAGGTGACAACTTTTTCTTCCATACAACGGGCAGTCTCGACTGACTGGATATAAATCAATCGTTTAATCACCTCATCCAACGCAGGTTGTTCGTTTTCAGGGAGTTGCTTGAAATGCTGCCCAAGCTCTGGCCAAAGATGTTTTTTCTCACCTTTAGGGTAATCGTAGAAACCTTTGTCTTCGCGCTTGCCGACACGCCCAAGATCTTCAACCATTTTTGTAACCGCACCATCACTTGGGGCATCGATATATTTGTCCCCCAGATCGATTTTGGTTTGATTGCGGATTTTATATATCAAATCAAGTGCAACCTCATCGGCCAAAGCCAAAGGCCCCACAGGCATTCCCGCCATTTTACCGGCATTGTCAATTAATGCGGGGCTCACACCCTCTGCAAGCATGGCAATACCTTCACTTACATAGGTTCCGAACACACGGCTCGTGTAGAAACCGCGGCTGTCATTCACCACGATTGGCGTTTTACGAATTGCTTTCACGAAATCCATAGAACGCGCCAAAGTCTCCACCGATGTCTCGGCCCCGCAGATAATTTCGACCAATGGCATTTTGTCTACAGGAGAGAAGAAATGCAGACCGATAAAGTTGCCAATGCGGGAACTTGCTTCCGCCAGCCCACTAATAGGAAGGGTCGAGGTGTTTGATGCAAAAATTGCATCATCGGAAATAACAGCTTCAGCCCGTTTTGTGACATCAGCTTTAATCTCGCGATTTTCAAAAACAGCTTCAATAACGAGCTCAGTCCCGACAAGCAGATCATAATTTGTTGTCGGCGTAATGCGCCGCAAGATGGCAGCGGCCTTCTCTTCGCTCATTTTTTTACGCTTTATTGCTTTGGCCAGCAAAGCCTCGCTATACGCTTTTCCGCGATCAGCCGCGGCCTGATCTTGATCGATCAACACCACATCAATTCCAGCCATCGCCGTAACATACGCAATACCAGCGCCCATCATACCAGCGCCGAGAACCCCCACTTTGTTGAATTTTTGTGTGGGAATGTCTTTTGGACGGGAGGCCAGCTTATTGGCATTGCCAATTCCAAAAAACAAAGACCGGATCATGTTTTTTGCTTCGGGAGAATTGCACGTATTAACGAAATAACGCGTTTCAATTTTCAAACCGTTATCAATATCAACGCAGCAGCCTTCATAGACGCAAGACATGATGTTGACCGCCGCAGGATAATTTCCTGCCGTTTTTTCGCGCAACATTGCATTGCCTACAGTGAAGGTCATCATGCCCGTTGGGCTCATAGGGGCGCCGCCTGGAATGCGAAACCCTTTTTTATCCCATGGCTGAATTGCAGCCTCTGGTTTTGCATCCATAATCCAAGCTTTTGCCGCCGATTGTAATTGGGCAGCAGGCACAACAGCGTCAATAGCACCGAGTTTAAGGGCTTTTTCCGGGCTGAGGTGTTTTCCTTCCAAAAGAAGGGGAAGAGCTGCCTGAATTCCAATCAGGCGCGGAAGACGTTGTGTTCCGCCCCCGCCTGGCAAGAGTCCCACTTTGACTTCAGGTAGTCCGATTTTTGCTTTGGGATTGTCCGCAGCGATACGGTGATGACACGCAAGGCAGATTTCAAATCCGCCCCCAAGAGCCGTTCCATTAATAGCTGCCACAAATGGTTTGCCTGATTTTTCGATGGACCGGAACATCATTTGAAGCTCCATACCATTGTCAAATATCTCTTGTGCGCCACTCCATCCTTGAAGCATTTCAAGATCGGCACCCGCAATAAAATCAGGCTTAGACGATGTAATTATGACGCCTTTAACGGCCTCATCTTCTGATGCTTTTTTAACAGCATCGGCGAACGCAGGAATGCTGTCATTATTCAGAACATTCATGCTACGGTCCGGCATGTCCCACGAAATGGTTGCAACGCCGTCATTATCTACTGAGTAATTGATCATTTTTTTGCCCCTTAAACCCGTTCAATAATCGTTGCAGTTCCCATACCGGCACCGACACATAACGTAATCAATGCGGTATTTTGATCACGACGTTCGAGCTCATCGAGAACCGTTCCCAAAATCATCGCGCCGGTTGCACCAAGGGGGTGGCCCATAGCGATAGCGCCACCATTTACGTTTATTTCCGAATGATCCACGCTCATCACATCCATAAAACGAAGAACAACACCGGCAAAAGCCTCATTCAATTCCCACAGATCGATGTCGGCCGCAGTCATGCCAGCTTTCTTCAACGCTTTTTCTGCAGCATAACTTGGCCCTGTCAGCATAATTGAAGGCTCACTACCGATGGAGCCGAAGGAGCGAACACGCGCCCGTGGTTTCACGTTAATGCGGGCACCAATTTCTTTATTCCCAATCAGCACAGCGGCAGCACCATCAACGATACCTGATGAATTTCCCGCATGATGAACGTGATTAAGAGCTTCTACTTCAGGGTATTTTTGCTTAATAACCGCATCAAACCCATATTGCTCCCCTTGCACTAAAAAGGCAGGATCAAGAGCTCCTAATGACTGCATAGTTGTCTCTGGACGCATATGCTCGTCATGATCCAAAATTGTCAGGCCGTTCATATCTTTCACGGGGATAACTGAATTTTTGAAATAGCCCTTATCCCAAGAATTCTTGGCCCGCTTCTGGCTTTCTACTGCGTAGGCATCAACGTCATCGCGACTATATCCCCATTTAGTACAAATCATGTCAGCGCCAATTCCTTGGGGCGCAAAATACGTATTATGAGCAACCTGCGGGTCTGCTGACCACGCGCCGCCTGATGATCCCATGGGAACGCGAGACATACTTTCAACGCCGCCGCCCACGACAAGATCACTTTGCCCTGACATCACTTGCGCTGTCGCCATATTGACGGCCTCAAGACCCGACGCACAAAAACGGTTAATTTGAACGCCAGATGCAGTCTCTGCGTAGCCCGCATGAAGAGCCGCGACACGGGCGATCACTGCCCCTTGCTCCCCGACAGGTTCCACGCAGCCCAAGACAACATCCTCAACCAAGGATGTATCCAGATCATTTCGGGACTCAATTGCTTGCAACGCGGTCACTGCAAGATTAATTGGTGTCACCTCATGCAGACTGCCACTGGCGCGGCCCTTGCCGCGAGGAGTCCGGACGGCATCATAAATAAAAGCTTCGGTCATAGTTTTCTCCCTGTATCGCTCTTAAAGAGAACGACTAATTATTTCTTTCATGATTTCATTGGTGCCGCCATAAATGCGCTGAACACGTGCATCGGCATAAGCACGGGCAACACGGTATTCCCACATAAACCCGTATCCGCCATGCAGTTGCAGGCATTCATCGATGACTTTATTTTCGAGATCAGAACACCAGTATTTCGCCATGGCAGCCGTCGGAACGTCTAAGTCGCCTTTGAGCAATTCTTCAATACATTTATCGACAAACACACGGGCGATCTGCACTTCGGTTTTAGCTTCCGCCAATTTGAATTTTGTATTCTGAAACTGGATAACGTTTTTACCAAAAGCGGTTCGCTCTTTGGTGTACTCAATGGTTTCTTGCAAAATAGCTTCTGATGTTGCCACGGCACCGATAGCAATCTGCAAGCGCTCCCACGCTAGTTCTTGCATCAAACAGAAGAAACCTTGTCCTTCACCGCCAAGCATGCTGCTGGCAGGAACACGAACATCATCAAAGAATAACTCTGCTGTATCCTGCGCCTTCAAGCCTAACTTATCCAGATTGCGGCCTTTATCAAAGCCGGGTGTGCCTGCCTCTACCAAGAATAGCGACGTCCCTTTTGCACCCGCATCCGGGTCGGTCTTAGTCACAACAATGACCAGATCACACATAAAGCCATTTGTGATGAAGGTTTTGGAGCCGTTGATAATATAGTCATCACCGTCTTTTGCCGCTCGAGTTTTAACCCCTTGCAGATCTGAGCCTGCACCGGGTTCGGTCATGGCGATAGCCCCAATCATTTCACCGCTCACAAGCTTGGGGAGATATTTTTTCTTTTGCTCTTCCGTGCCATAATTGAGGATGTAAGGCGCTACAATTTCGGAATGCAAGCCAAATCCCGGGCCGGAGGCACCAGCGCGCGCCTGCTCTTCCATCATGATAATACTGTAAAGCTTATCGGCACCGACCCCGCCATATTCTTCAGGGATTGGCATACAAAGGAGTCCTTGATTACCGGCCTCCAACCACGCTTCACGGCTGATCTGTCCGTCCTTTTCCCACTGCGCATGGTAAGGCATGATATGCTCTTCATAGAAACGCCGAACGGATTCGCGAAAAATATTATGCTCTTCACTGAATATACTTCTACTGATCATATCACCACCCCTTAAGTATCTGTTTTTATTTATATTTTTTATATTTTTGACAAATTGTCATTTTTTGGAGAAAAAATTTCTCACTTATACGAAGAAAGACGATAACAGCTTTCACCATTATCGCCTCACATTCAACTACTCAAACTAGAAGTGTTCTTCTTCCAGCTCCATCATATTCTCAGCGCCTGCGCTCATCTTCACAAGCAGGGAAGACACATCGGGGATCATACGCTCGAAGAAGAAACGAGCGGTCACAAGTTTAGTTTTATAAAATTGTGGATCGTCAGTTCCATCAGCCAGTTTTTGCTTCGCAAGTTTCGCCATACGAGCCCACATAAAGCCAAGAGCAACAAGACCAAACATACGAAGATATTCAGTTGAGGCCGCCCCCGCTTCATCTGGATTTTGCATACCCTTCTCACCAAGAAATGCCGTTCCCTGTTGAAGTTTTGCAAATGCTTTAGCAAGCGGCATTACGAAAGTCTTCATTTCAGGATCCATCATATTTTCCTGAATGAATGCATCTACTGGATGGAAGAAGGTCCGTAAAGAACGACCCAAATTGGCTGGAATTTTACGACCAACCAGATCGAGGGCCTGAACACCATTAGCGCCTTCGTAGATTTGCGTAATACGCGCATCCCGAACAAACTGTTCCATACCCCATTCTTTAATATAACCATGACCGCCATAACATTGCATCGCAGTCGCTGAGAGCTCAAAGCCCATATCTGTGAAGTAGGCCTTAATCACTGGCGTTATTAATCCAAGCGCATCATCCGCATCTTTCCGTACATCTGCGTCTGGATGTTTTTCTGCCAAATCCACTTGCAATCCAGCCCAAAGGCCAAGAGCCCGAGCGCCTTCAGTAAAGGCACGGCACATCAACAAGTTTCGACGGATATCTGGATGAACAATAATTGAATCAGCCGCTTTTTCTGGCTGTTTCACCCCAGAGATAGACCGCCCTTGAATGCGATCTTTTGCATAAACAACCGCATTTTGATATGCAACTTCAGCCTGACTCATTCCCTGAACACCAACGCCTAAGCGGGCAGCATTCATCATGGTGAACATGGCTTTCATACCCTTATGGGCCTCACCCAGAAGGAAGCCTTTGGCCTCTTCAAAATTCATGACGCAAGTGGAATTACCGTGGATACCCATTTTATGCTCAATGGAGCCGCAAGAAACGCCATTACGATCAGAAGGATTTTCATTTTCATCCAGATTGAATTTTGGAACGATAAAGAGAGAGACCCCTTTAATGCCTTCAGGGCCGCCAGGAATTTTAGCTAAAACCAAATGGACGATATTATCCGCCATATCGTGTTCACCAGCGGAGATAAATATCTTGGTACCGGTAACTCTATAGGTTCCATCGTCTTGCGGGACTGCCTTCGTCCGCATAAGACCCAAATCGGTGCCACAATGGGACTCCGTCAGGTTCATGGTTCCTGTCCACTCCCCCGTCACCATTTTTGGCAACCAAGTTTGTTTCTGCTCTTCCGTACCATGCTTATGAATGGATGCATGGGCACCATGAGTAAGACCTGGATACATTCCAAAGGCCATATTCGCAGAACTCATCATCTCAGCCAGTGCGATACCAATAACGTGAGGCAAGCCCTGTCCGCCGTATTTCTGGTCTGCATCGATGCCCATCCACCCGCCTTCGCGGTAAGCATCGAACGCTTCTTTAAATCCAGTTGGTGTTGTAACGTCACCATCTTTCCAGGTGCAGCCTTCACTATCACCAACCTGATTGAGGGGCTGGATAACATCTGACATCATTTTTGCGCCTTCACTCAGGATCGCATCTACCATATCTGGTGTCGCATCCTCAAATCCCGGCAGGTTCGTCATTTTGTCCAAACCAAGCAGGTCATTCAGGACAAACTTCATGTCTTTTACAGGTGCATTGTAAATGGGCATATCTGAACTCCCTTAATTGCGTAGTGGCTTGCCGGTGGTGAGCATATGCTCAATCCGGTCAAGAGTTTTATGGTTTCTGATAAGCGTCATGAAACCTTCTTGTTCAAGCTCCAACATCTTCTTTTCAGTAATGGTCTCAGTGATATCCGTATCACCGCCCGACAGAACGCGCGCGACCTGGCTACCAACAACCGCGTCATAAGGTGTTGCCCTGCCGCTTGTCACGAAACCATCGACGGCCATGTCAAACGCCGCAGCCGCGGTTGGCCCCGGAAGATTAATTTCAACCTTTTCCGGTGCTGTGTAGTTTTCAGCCAAAGCCAAAGCTTTGCTCTTCGCATCAGCCAAGACACGCTTACGGTTCATGCTAATCTCATCCGCAGGACGTAAAATCAACATATCCCGTGCTTCAGCAGCACTTGTCGCAACTTTAGCTGTGGAAATCGCTTCAAAAACACTGGACAAAGCGGGCATTGCGCCATTGGGACGTTTTTTGTTCAGTATAGCGCGGAACGTAAGTTCTTTACATCCCCCGAACCCTGGCAGAACACCAACGCCCACTTCAACCAATCCCATATAGCTTTCCGCATGAGCTTGAACAGCATCGGCGCACAAGACGATTTCACATCCACCACCCAGCGCCATTCCAGCAGGCGCTGCAACAACTGGGAAAGGCGCATATTTCAATTTCATCAGGGCATTTTGTCCTTCAGAAATTGAATTTTCGATGACAGGCCACATCGCAGCATTGGCCGCGAATAGAGCAAGGCCAACATTCGCACCTACTGAGAAATTGTCGCCATCATGACCGATAACAAGGGCTTTAAAACCTTTCTTATCAAGCTTTGAAGCTTTTCCAAGCATAGTCACGATATCCTGATCGATTGCATTCATTTTTGTATGCAATTCGAGGCAGGCTACGCCGTCTCCAAGGTCCCAGATGCTCGCCCCTTTATTGGACATAAGCGGCTCATTACCACGCTTAATATCGGCAAGAGCCCAAGTACCGTCGGCAACAGGGACGACTGCATACTCGCCTTTGGTCGTCATATAGAAAGCGTCAGCTCCCTCTTCCTTATACAAAGGTCGGTCACCTACTGTTTTAAGGAATGCAGGAATAGGCAAACCTTCTGCTTCCAATCGATCCATGAAATACTGGTTACCCATTTGATTCAATTGCTCAAAAGGTCCGTATTTCCATGCATAGCCTGTTTTCATGGCGTTATCGATGGCAATAATGTCATCTGAGATTTCGCCAACTAAGGATGCCGAATAAGAGATCACTTTCGACAAGATTTTCCAGGCATATATGGCGCCTAAATCATCACATTCAACCAAGGCACGAAGGCCCTTTTTAGCCGCACGAACTGATTTAAAGTTAGGCTTTTGAGCTTTAGCATATTCGCCAGTTTTAAGGTCTCGAGCTTCTTTAACTTTTTTACCGCCTTCTTTATTGATGCGATAGAAGCCCCCCTTACCCTTTCGGCCTGTATATCCGTCTTCAATCATCTGGGAAATAGTCGCCACCATTGGATGATCGCCATCATATTCCTGACAGAAGGGATCACTTGCAGGGAGCTCATTGAGCATGGACTCGTTGACCTTCGGCCCCAAATCAATACCCGTCAGATCGCCCAAACCAAAGATGCCCGTACTTGGAATTCCCATAGGTTTACCGCAGACAGCATCCGCTTCTTCAACAGTCAGTCCCAAATCAAAAGCAGATTTGACGGCTGTGAAAGACCAATAGATACCAATACGGTTTCCGATGAAGCCTGGTGTGTCGTAGCAATCCACGACTTCTTTACCAAGACCAACATCCGCAAAGGTGCGAAGTTCTTCAACGGCATCGGGACGCGTGAGCTCACCGGCAACCAGTTCGAATAACCGCATATAACGCGGCGGATTGAAGAAATGCGTAATACCGAAATCTTTTTGCAGACCTTCGGGCATCCCATCCATAAGCGTTTTAAGCGGAATTGTTGACGTATTGGACGTCACAATAGAGCCGGATTTCCGAACAGAATCCAGCTTTCTATACAGATCTTGCTTCAGATCCGGACGCTCGATAATAGCTTCCACGATCCAGTCGCAATCGGCCACTAGATCAAGATTATCTTCCAGATTACCAGTGGTAATCATTTTTGCATTCCGTTTGTGCATGAAAGGTGCTGGCTTGGTTTTCAGCATCTTAGCCACAGCACCTTCGGCAAGCATATTTCGGTTGGTTGCGCCTTCCGGCACAATATCCAACAGAATAGCGGGGTAACCCGCGTTGGTCACATGGGCGGCAATCGCAGCACCCATGACACCGGCACCAATAACGGCTACTTTTTCAATAGCCATGATTAGCAAGCCTCCAATACAGTTGCGATACCCTGACCGCCACCAATACATTGCGTCGCAAGACCCAATGATTTTCCTTCACGCTGGAGAAGGCTCGCCAGTTTACCTGTAATACGGGCGCCGGTGGCTCCCATTGGATGACCAAGTGCAATGGCACCACCATCGATATTTGTAATATCGTAGTTCATACCAGATTCTTTTAAAACAGCGAGGGATTGAGCTGCAAAAGCTTCATTCAGCTCAATAATATCGATATCAGCAAGTGTCACACCAGCCCGTTTCAAGGCTTTTTCTGTTGCAGGAACAGGACCAATTCCCATGATTTCAGGGGCACAGCCGGCGATCGCAATTGATTTAATCCGAGCCAATTTCTTTAACCCGTGGGCGTCGGCATATTCTTCCGAACAAATTAGTGTTGCAGAAGCGCCATCCGTAAGCGGTGAGGACGTCGCCGCAGTTACCGTACCGTTTGCATCAAACGCCGCTTTCAATCCGGAAAGAGTATCAACTGTTGTCTCTGGACGGATACACCCATCTTCTTCAACACGAATATTCCCATCGACTATAGGGATGATTTCATCTTTGAATTTCCCGGCGGCCCGTGCTGCAGTTGCGCGGGCGTGACTTTCAACGGCCATCTCTTCTTGTTCAGTACGCGAAATATTATACTGCTTAGCCAAATTTTCAGCTGTAATTCCCATAGAAATGTAAGCTTCAGGGTATTCTTTATATAGACGTGGATGAGGGGCTGGGTTAAATCCGCCCATAGGAACACGTGTCATGCTTTCAATACCGCCGCAGATGAACACTTCCCCAGCGCCCATTTGGATAGCACCAGCTGCCATGTGAATGGCCTGCATGGAAGATCCGCAGAAACGGTTCACCGTCGTTGCCGCCGCGGTTTTTGGAATACCAGCAAGAAAGCTGATCATCCGGGCGACATTTAAGCCCTGCTCTGCTTCCGGGAACGCACTACCGATAATCACATCTTCAATATCGTCTACATTCACACCAGTGCTTTTAATCAAACCACGGACCACTTGTGCCGCCATTTCATCCGGGCGAATTTTGACCATTTCGCCTTTATTTGCCAATGTAAACGGTGAGCGGGCGTACCCTGCAATGACCACATTCTTCATGATCTAATATTCCTTCCAGACAATTTGTCTTTACCTTGCGCTAACGACAAGGTGAGTTAAAATTATTATGTCCTGGTTTCCCAAAACGAATGATTACAGCACTTGATACTTATTTAATTTCTTAGTGATTTTTCGTAAAAGCGTCTGATCTATGCCAACTTCATTTTTTGGGGGTCCATTTCAGCAGGACCTTTTGCAGCATATTCCTTCAAGTCGTAGATCCCTTGCTCCAACTCACTGATTGCTTCATTTATGTCAGTTCGCTGTGACTTTAATTTTGTTAATTGGTCTTCACATTTCTGGAGAGTGAACTTCAATTGATCCATTGATTCTTGAGAAGGATCATACAACTCAATCATCTTCTTCATGTCTTGAAGACTAAAACCCAGACGGCGCCCCCTCAAAATCAGTTTCAACCGGGCACGATCACTGCGAGAGTAGACACGAGTAAGTCCTTCACGCTCAGGAGAGACAAGCCCTTTATCCTCATAAAACCGAATTGTCCGGGAAGTAACCCCAAATTCTTCTGCTAAATTCGTAATCGAATAACGCATTTCTTCCATGACATTTTCCCAGCTAGACCAAACAAATCTGACAACAATTGTAATTAACGTTTACGTAAACGTCAACTTGCGTTTACGTAAACGTCAAAAAAAATCAAATAACCGTCACAATTGCGTGCATATGGTTTATTTATTTGCTAACATGGCGTGTCGAAAAATAAAATTAGGTATATAGGTGAACGATTTAATGGCTGACAGGCTTGGATTTTGTCAGAAATTATAGGCACTCACTGACAAGCGGCAAAGAAGAATCAACTGTGATGAACTGCAATTTAGAAAAGCATTCATTACCGAAGGTTTTTACTTATACCCGCTAAAAAAGGAAATTTGCTGCATTTGATTTACCCTCACCTGTCGGAAGGTGTTTTGGTCAATCAACCTATGATTCAGTAAAATTCCGTCAGCGAAGGTCCGCCATGTACTTCATTTCAATCGACACTAGAGACGCATTGTATTTCGCTGACCGGATGAGGCCAGCACAAATTTTATCGGGGGAGGCACTTTATTATGGGGGCCAAAACACTTAAAGAAAGAGATTATCTTGATCTTGCCGACTCGCTACCAAAAGCGAGTAAAATCCTCAAGTCACTCGGCAATCAACGCCGTCTGGAAATTCTGACTTACTTATCCACAGAAGAACTTTCGGTTGGCGAATTGGAGAGAAAGATAAAGATTAGTCAGTCAGCTCTTTCCCAACACTTGGGTCGATTAAGAAGAGATGATATCGTTACTACAAGACGTGAAGCTCAAACAATCTATTATTCCCTTTACAATAATAGTATTCTTCGGCTTTTAGAATCTATACATATGACGGCAGCTCAAATTTGATTTTCGGATAAATGTAATGTTTTTTTTGAGAAAACATTACATTTATTTTCGTTTTATTGTATAGGCAGGACTACACTCCTTAACGTTTTCCCTTAATCTAGGGTATGCACTGAATTATGCCTGTCTATCTTCCCATCGCTGAGATCTCTGTAAATTTGTTTTTGATCTTAGGTATGGGAGGTGCTGTCGGACTGCTTTCAGGAATGTTTGGTGTCGGTGGCGGTTTCCTGATGACTCCTCTTTTGATTCTAATCGGAATCCCGCCTGCCGTTGCCGTTGCAACCGGATCGAACCAGTTGGTAGCAGCCAGTGTGTCTGGCGTATTGGCCCATTGGCGGCGTGGTAATGTCGATTTTAAGATGGGAACGGTTCTCCTAATCGGAGGTGTCGCCGGATCTTTCCTCGGCGCTTGGCTTTTTGCATTTCTTAAATCAGCGGGGCAAGTAGATCTGATGATCTCACTTTCCTATGTGCTTTTTCTTGGCGTTATCGGCGGCCTGATGCTGATTGAGAGTGTAGGCGCCCTCCTTCGCAATCGGCGCGGCCCAGCCAAACGCAAAAAAATGCACCAGCATTATTGGATACATGGCCTGCCCTTTAAAATGCGTTTCCGAAAATCCAAACTTTATATCAGTGCGCTCATGCCATTGGGGCTAGGGTTTTTGGTAGGCATCTTGTCTGCCATTATGGGGGTTGGCGGCGGCTTTGTTATGGTCCCCGCCATGATTTATCTCCTTGGAATGCCCACGTCAGTTGTGGTTGGAACGTCTCTATTTCAGATTATTTTTGTCACAGCAAATGTGACTTTATTACACTCGATCACAACACAAACAGTGGATGTGATGCTCGCCCTTCTTTTGATGAGTAGCGCCGTAGTTGGAGCACAGTTTGGTACCAGGATAGGCGCCCGAATGAAAGGAGAACAGCTCCGCTCTCTCCTAGCGCTCGTCGTTCTTGTTGTTTGCGCAAAAATTGCACTGGATCTGGTTCTAACCCCTGACGATCTGTATTCCCTCAGCATATTGGGGGATCAGAGTTAGCATGGCTTTCTCTCACCACATAAAGCGCGTGCCTCTTTTGGTGGCCTTTATAGTCGGGCTTTCAACCAGCTCTGCTTTTGCTGCTGGCTCACTCGTCACGGATATATCCTCTCACCTTATTTCAGTAACGTCGGATTTCACGGGCGCTGACTTACTTCTTTTTGGTGCAGTAAGGGATGACGAGACTTTTAAAACAGATAGGCTCGGCGACATTATCATTGTGGTACGCGGCCCTCAAAAAGACGTTACCGTCCGAAAAAAAGAGAGAGTTGCCGGAATTTGGATTAATACCAAATCCGTCGAACTTAGAAAAGTACCAGGATTTTATGCATCAGCAAGCAACAAACCGGTCAACGAAATCACCACATCTGATACTCTTGACCGATTACGTATTGGACCGAACCGCCTAGTATTTCAAACAGACATCAGCAACAGAAAAGCAGCTGACTTTAAGAAAGCCATTCTACGGCATCGCGGAGAAGCTGAACTTTACACCAGCGAGGGACCCACAGTTCACTTTCTAGGACCTTCATTGTTTCGCACGACAATTCACTTCCCTGCCAATGTTCCTGTTGGAAATTATACCGCTGAGTTTTATTTATTTCAGGACAAAGAACTTATCAGCGCTCAATCCTCCCCCCTTTTTATCAAGAAGTTTGGTCTTGGCAGACAGATTTTCGATTTTGCGCAAACCTATCCGACACTCCATGGCATCGCGGCCATCATTGTTGCCCTATTTGCGGGCTGGGTAGCCTCAGCATTATTTCGAAAAGACTGAACGCTTCGCGCATCTGGTATGCGTTAATGGCCATTTTCAAGACCATTGCGCTCTGATATAGTTTTCTTCGAAAATCAGGTTTTTAACTAAAATTAAGAAAATGAGCGGGAAAACTCCGCGAAACCTTGACCGGAGCATAAGTTTGTCACTCAAGCCCCCTTCAGAATTCACCCGCCTGTCCATTGGAGTGCTCGCGATTTGTTTTGTGGTCGGTGTAGCGGGGCGCATGGTGCCAGAGCATTTTCCGAACCTGGTAACCCCGTTAATCAACGAATTTTCGTGGACCCGTGGCACGGTGGCTTCTATTTTTTCGGTCTGTGCGATTACGCTGGGTTTAATGGGACCCTTTGCAGGGTATTTGTTCGACAAATTAGGCCCTGCAAAATTGTATGCCATTGGGTTTAGTTTCGCCGGTGGCGGCTTGATCCTAACTGGGTATGCAAATCATCTTTGGCAATTTTACCTTGGCCTCGGCCTGTTTGTCGGAATTGCCGGTGCATGTTGCGGCAACGTTCCCAACTCCGCTTTTACCAGCCGTTGGTTTCAAACGAAGCTTCCAATCGCCCTCGCCATCATCTTTTCAGCTCTTGGTGCGGGAAGTTTTATAGGCCTGACGCTTTCCCAAATTCTGATCAACCGTTTTGGCTGGCGGGGCGCCGAGATCTCGATGGGCACGGCAATCCTGTGCCTTCTTCCCATACTCCTATTCCTTCCTTGGAAAAAACT
The DNA here is from genome assembly GCA_036960695.1 of Sneathiella sp. Taxonomy (GTDB): domain Bacteria; phylum Pseudomonadota; class Alphaproteobacteria; order Sneathiellales; family Sneathiellaceae; genus Sneathiella. The sequence continues at coordinate 7,865 of JBALXM010000010.1, read as the reverse complement.
ATCTGGCGGCAGGCCCCACACCCCGACCCCGTGGAAAGAGGGAGATGCTGTAACCATAACAGATTGGACGATTTCGAAAGCTGTTAAAAGCCCCAGTTTCTGGGGACTTTTCTTAGTTTTCTTCATTACCGCTAACGGCATGTATTCCATTGTTTTTCAAAGTGTCACCTATTTGATAGATAATAACATGACGCCGGTGGAAGCTTCTTTCAATGTTGGGTTGACGGGAATTTTCATTCCTATCGGCATGATTACATGTGGCTATTTCCTAACGAAAGTACACACATCTTACGTTGCACTGATCACGTTTGCGATGACGATTACAGCCGTCATATTCATATGGCTTTATCAAAGCACTGGACAATATTGGGCGATCATCGGCTTTATACTTTTTTTTGGTTTAACAATGGGCACCCGCGCGCCCATCGTCGGCTCGCTCTCGGCAAAGGTCTTTCGGAGCAAAAATTTCGGCCTTATATACGGATGCATTTCAAGTGGCGGCGGCTTAGGCATGGCGAGCGGTACATTTCTGAGCGGCTGGATTTATGATATAACGGGCAGCTACGACGCTGTATTTACTTTCTCTCTGACTTGTTTGGTGCTTGGCGCTACGCCCTTCATTCTAATACCAAACATTCGGAAATTTGGGCGAATACTTTAATTCTGAGGGCAATGATGACTGTATCGATAGAAGAACTTGTTCAAATGATTGACGACGGTGCAAAGCTTGCTGTTCCAGCCGATTATTCTGGCATCGCGATGGAAGCTACTCGCGCATTGATCCGAAGGGGAGCAAGGAACTTGCATATTGTTGGCGTCCCGACAAGCGGTTTGCAATCTGAACTTCTAATTGGAGCAGGCTGCGCAACTACCTTTGAAAGTTCTGCCTTAACCTTGGGCGAATATAACCCCGCGCCTCGGTTTAGCCATGCTATTAAGGAAAAACAAATCCGCTTGATAGATGCCACTTGCCCGGCCATTCATGCTGGATTGCAAGCCTCTCAAAAAGGCATTCCCTTCATGCCTTTGCGGGGCATAATTGGAAGCGATATTCTGCGACACCATCCCGAATGGAAAATTATGGACAATCCTTTTTCAGCAGAAAAAGACCCCATTGTCGCCATTCCGGCTATCCAGCCCGATGTTGCCCTGTTTCATGCCCCCCTTGCCGATAAAGACGGGAATGTCTGGATCGGACGCCGCCGTGAATTGATGCACTTGGCGCAGGCTTCGAAGACAACCCTCGTCACTGTCGAGAAGATTGTGGACACAAACCTTCTGGAGGATGAGACCATGGCTGCGGGCGTCCTCCCCAGCCTTTATATCGGCGGGATAACTCATTGCCCTAGAGGCAGCTGGCCTCTAGGATTTTGGCAAGGTGACAAGGAAGACAGTAACCACTTACGGCTATACAAAGACAAGGCGCAAACAGAGGACGGGTTTCAAGAATACCTTCAAGAATTCGTTTATGAAAGATCTGCTTCATGACCGATACATCAATGAAAAAAGACCTGATTTGTTTTATCGCAAATTTGCTGAAAGACTGTAACCATGTCGCGGTCGGCGCATCGTCCCCAATTCCCGGCGCGGCAGCCCTGCTTGCTAAAGAAGCCTTTGGCTCTCCCAAGTATGTTAACATTTTGGGCTCTGTCAAAAACAACTTCTTTACCAATGGATCTCAAGAACTTTTCGACTGTGCAGCACAAGGCCGAATAGATGCCTTTTTTCTAGGCGGCGGACAGATTGACGGTCAGGCAAACATTAACTTAATGGGGCGCGGCGAATATCCAGCGAACACCCCGAGATGGCCCGGCACTTTTGGCTCCGCATACTTGTACTTTTTAATACCAAAAGTGATTTTGTTCAGAGAAGAACATTCTAGAAGAGTCCTAGTGGACCATGTGGACTTTATCAGCGCACCGGGTGCTTCTGATGAAAATATATACCGGCGCGGTGGGCCTTATGGGCTTTTGACCAACAAAGCATTCTTTCGCTTTCAAAAAGACAAAAGAAACTTTCGACTGGAAAGTATTCATGTCAGCAGTTCTCTTGAAGATATTTTAGACAATACCGGTTTTGAATTTGAGTATACTGAAAACACCCCTCAAACAGCAGCACCAAACCCACAGTTGCTACAATTGTTGGAAACACAAGTTGTTGACAAGGTGAAGGATGTCTATCCTCAATTTGCGCGAGAGACTTTCGGGGTTAACGTAGCGTAATAACAAGAAAATTAAGGACTAGAAGTGAAAATGTCAGGTAGTGGTGCCCTTAAAGGGTTGAAGGTTGTCGATTTATCCCGTGTGCTTGGCGGACCGTTCTGCACACAAATACTCGCTGATCATGGAGCCGAAGTGATTAAGGTTGAGCCTCCACAAGGCGACGAGACACGGGGATGGGGCCCTCCCTTCAATGACAGTGGTATTTCTGCATACTTCTCTGGCGCGAACCGAAACAAGCGATCTATCGCAGTTGATATCAGGGCTGACGCTGGTAAAGAGATCTTGCTCAAGCTTTTAGCGGATGCAGACATTCTTGTGGAGAATTTCAAAACCGGGTCTTTGGAAAAATGGGGCCTTGGCTATGAAGACTTTTTATCAAAAAAGTTCCCCCGCTTAATTCACTGTCGTGTCACCGGTTTTGGCGCTGATGGCCCCTTTGGTGGATTTCCAGGCTATGATGCGGTTATTCAAGCATGGACCGGCCTTATTAGCGTAAATGGCTCCCCAGAATCGGGACAAGTTCGCATGGGTATCCCGATCGTTGATCTCGGCACAGGTATGAACGCTGTTATTGGCATATTGATGGCCGTCAATGAGCGACACACTTCTGGAAAAGGGCAATCTGTAGAAGCTTCCCTTTATGATACGGGCGTTCAACTTCAACATCCTCATGCCGCCAATACCTTGATGAGCGGAAAAGAACCGCGCCTTACAGGTAACTCTCACCCAAATATTGCGCCTTATGACTTATATGAGACCGCAACAGCGCCTATTTTTCTTGGCATCGGCAACAATGGCCAATTCAGAAAACTCTGCGCAAAGCTGGGCATTTCACACGTACCTGATGATCCCAAATTTATTGACAATGCGGCGCGCCTGTCACACCGAAGCGAATTAAATGCATTGTTAAAAGATGCTCTAGCAGACAAAAATGGTGTGGAATTTGCGACGGAACTATTGGACGCAGGCGTGCCCGCCGGCGCTGCTATGAATGTTCCCGAGATGCTCCAACATCCACACACTAAACATCGTGATATGGTTGTGGAGATGGATGGATATTCTGGCACTGGCATTGCCGTTAAGATGAGCCGCACACCGGGGAAAATTCACAGCATTCCACCAGAATTTGGTGCAAATGGTCGCGACATCCTTAAAGAGATCGGTTATGATGAAGAAGACATAAAAGAGTTAACGACAAATGGCATTGTCTGGGAGAAACCTCAAACATAGTCGTTTTTTGAGCTAAAAATAGAAAATGGGCGCATCCCAATATTCTTCAATATAGTGCCGCAACAGACGGCACTCATAACTAATAATGGACGCAGGAAATGGTAAAATTTGGTGTGAACCAGTCGGTAAGTCGTGTTGAAGATGTTCGCTTGATCACTGGTCATGGTGAATATACGGACGACATTACGCTTCCCAACCAGTTATTTGGATATATGCTCCGCTCGCCCATAGCTCATGGGAAAATAGTATCGCTGGATATAGAGGATGCAAAGCAGTCCCCCGGCGTCATTGACATTATTACTGGGGCAGAGCTTGCGGCAGATAATGCCAATGAACTCCCTTGCATGATCCCCCTTAAAAACCGAGATGGAAGCGATCGCGCTGATCCTGGCCATGCTGTTCTGGCGGTTGATGAAGTGCGCTATGTCGGCGACAACCTTGCCTTCATTGTGGCTGAGACCATTGAGCAGGCAAAAGATGCTGCAGAGCTCATCGACTTTGATTTTGAAGAAATGGGATCTGTTACCGATACAGCGACGGCATCGAAAGATGGACAACCGCTTGTGCATTCAGGTGCGCCCAACAATGTTGTTTTTGATTGGGATCAGGGATCTGAGACCGATGTGAATACTATCTTTGATAAAGCTGTTCATGTCACCTCTGTAGATCTGATAAACAACCGCGTTGTAGTCAATTCCATGGAACCTCGCGGCCTAATTGCCGATTGGGACGATGAAGCGAATAAAATGACGGTCCGCATGGGCACGCAAGGGGGCTGGGTTCTGAAAGGCTTGCTTGCCAAAACTATCCTGCATATTCCAGAAGACGATCTACGGGTTATCACCCCCGATGTAGGCGGTGCTTTTGGCATGAAACTGTTCTTTTATTCAGAATGTGCCGTAACTGTCTGGGCATCCCGAAAGTTGAACCGTCCCATTAAATGGATGGGAGAACGGAGCGATGCCTTCTTGTCCGACACGCAAGGTCGCGATCATGCAACCAAAGCGGAACTTGCTTTCGATAAAGACCACAAAATTCTCGGAATGCGGGTCCATACATATGCAAATCTTGGGGCTTATCTTTCAACCTTTGGCCCCATGATCCCAACCATGGCCGCCGTGAAGGTTTTACCAGGTGTTTATGACATTCCCGCCCTCCACTATCACTGCACAGGTGTCTTTACCAATACGGTTCCCGTGGATGCCTATCGCGGTGCCGGACGCCCTGAAGCGATCTATGTGATTGAGCGTTTAATGGACACCGCCGCTATGGAGCTGGGTCTTGGACCTGACGAAATTCGCCGGAAAAACTTTATCGCCCCCGCCGCTATTCCCTACACAACAGCCACGGGCTGCGTCTATGACAGCGGCGAGTTTGAGCGGGTCATGGACAAGGCGTTGGAAAACTCAAGCTGGTCCAGTTTTGCTAGCCGCAGAAAAGCATCTGAGAGCAAGGGTAAAATGCGGGGTATCGGCATGTGTTTCTATATTGAAGCGACCGCCGGCAACCCGACGGAGACTGCTACTATTCAATTTGAAGAAGATGGAATTGTATCCCTTGCCGTGGGCACTCAATCCTCAGGTCAGGGTCATTCGACTGCTTATGCCCAAATCCTTGCCGAACGAATTGGCGTGCCTTTTGAGAATATCCGCATCATTCAAGGGGATACGGACAAAATAAAATCCGGTGGTGGCACGGGCGGCTCCCGCTCTCTCACTACCCAAGGTCCCGCCATTCACGCAGCCAGTGATGAGGTCATTAACAAGGGCGAACAACTAGCCGGTCACTTTTTGGAAGCCGCGGTTGAAGATATCGAATTCTCTGCTGAAGAAGGATCCTTCTCTATCGCAGGCACGGACAGGAAGATTGGTATTTTGGAGCTAGCTCAACGGGCTCGCGGCCTCGGCCAATTGCCTGATGGACTTGAAGAGGGACTTGATAGCGAAGCAAGCTTTACAGTGGAAGCCTTCACTTATCCCAATGGATGTCATATTGCCGAAGTGGAAATTGACCCTGACACGGGAGCCACAGAAGTTGTCCGCTATATAATCGTCGATGATTTTGGCACAATCGTAAATCCCGCTCTGGTTCGCCATCAGGTGATCGGCGGCGTTGGTCAAGGTATTGGTCAGGCACTTACTGAAAACACCGTCTATTCAGATGATGGGCAGTTATTGACCGGATCTTTCATGGATTATGGCATGCCGCGCGCAGATGATATCCCTCTTGATCTGTTATACGAGACCGTAGAGATTCCGTGCACAATGAACCCAATGGGCGTCAAAGGATGTGGGGAGGCCGGGTGCATTGCAGCCCCTCCTGCGATCATAAATGCAACAATTGATGCGCTTAAAGAAAAAGGCATTCTCCATATTGATATGCCAGCGACCCCGCTTAAAGTTTGGAACTTACTACAGCAAACCAGCTAACTCCTTGATCTAACTTTATTTTTTTAAATGCCCTGAAATTATTTTCGTTTCAGGGCATTTTTTTCTTTGCTTCTGTCAAAAGTAGCATATTCTTAATTACATAACAGTTATATATTAATTACCTAATTTGTTGATTTTGCTCCGTACATGTATCCGACCATGAATGGGAGAGCCTTGTGACATTACAACAAAGAGAAGAACTGATTGACAAGATATTTACCAATATTCTTGCAGGTTCAAATACAGATTTACTGCCTTATATGAGCGATAATGTTGAATTTCATATATGCCTTGGAAATCAGCTTTATTCTGACAGTTTTGCTGCGACTTTTATGGGCTTGAACGGGGCCTCAAATTTCTTAGACAGCTGCAAACGGTTTTTTGAATTTTCGCATATTGTGCCCAAAGATTTTCACCACGAAGATAACAAAATGATCGTCAGAGGTGATCTTAAATGCCAGATGGTGACAACGGGCGTCTTGTGGACATCCAGCTGGATGCAAATTTGGACCATGGAAAAAGACAAAATTCAAAAACTTCGAATGTTTGCTGACTACCATCCAGCATCTATTCATAAACATAACGCAAATGAGCTGGAAGTAAGCGTCGCCACCCGTCATTAAGAAATAGTATTTAGAAGTGCCGCCTTAAGGTTGCATTGATCTGATTTCATTTTTTCCGTAAAAGGAACAATGACTCAGCGCAACAATAGCAAACTGCCTTCAACAGCGAGAGCGCCTCTTTATATGGTTCTCGCGATGCTGCTTGTCCCGCTTATGGATGGCACAGCAAAGCTGTTGGTCTCAGACTATCCTCTTGTGCAAGTCGTCTGGGGACGCTACTTCTTTCACCTTCTGACCCTCCTTCCGCTTTTTGTCATTTTCCGAGAGAAACCCGCCCCCATCCCAAAAAGAGTTGGCTTGCAGCTCACGCGCACCGTATTTCTTTTGGGGGATACGGCCTTGTTCTTTGGCGCCCTCTTTTTCATCCCACTGGCAAACGGGAAAGCAGTATTTTTTGTGGCCCCGCTCATCATGACGGCTTTAGCGCCGTTCATATTAAGGGAAAAAGTAGGCCTCCATCGATGGATTGCAGTGCTCGTTGGGTTTTCAGGGACTCTTTTTATCTTAAACCCTGAAGCTGAAGGAGAGACCCTTGGCTACTTAATGGCATTTGGCTCCGCCAGTTTTTACGCCGTCTATCTCCTTCTTACGCGGAAACTCTCATCCGCATCCTCCCCCTTAAACACCCTGCTCTTTACAGCCATCGTAAGCACGGCTGTCGTCTCCTGCCTGCTGCCCTTTGGCTGGGTAATGCCTGATAGGGAGGGTTGGCTCCTCATGCTCGCCACCGGCTTACTTGGAACCCTCAGTCATTTCTTCATCATTAAAGCCTTTGAAGGCGGAGACGCATCCCGACTTGCCCCGTTCACCTACGCAGAAATTATCAGCGCAACCCTGTTCGGCGTTATCGTCTTTGGTGATTTCCCCGGCACAAGCACATGGATCGGCATTAGCATTGTTGTTGCAAGTGGCCTTTATATTTTGCGGCGGGAGCGTAAAAATGCACCCGATTGACACCTTAGTTGTCAATGTGTAAGCCACCATAAATGACGACCAAGGTGTCACTTATGAAAAAACAAACAGAAAACCTGCATAATGTAATTCGGCCCATTCGTCCGGCATTCCGGCAAATATCAAAAACAGTCGAAATTCGGTCAAACCAGTTTGATCTGCCCATTGGCATGCGGGCGATTTTGGAACTTATATATGACATGGTCCACAAACAGCCCCCAGCTGGCGCGATTATTATCAGTGGAACGACAATATATTCAGCGCAGCGTGAATGAGCTGCTTAAAGAATAATTGGTTGAACGTACCACCAACCCCCAGCACAAAAAATCGCTCCTCATTGTTGTTACCACCGACGGACGCAAGCGTTTTGAGGCATTAAAGAGGCATTAAAAGAGAGGGAGACGGACACA
>JBALXM010000087.1:0-10576 GCA_036960695.1 Sneathiella sp. | reverse complement strand
TGACAGCCCCTTTTCTGCAGGGGAGTTTAAATCAGACCACTCAACAAGTGCAAACTTCTCAGTCGTTATCAATTTTAATTCACTAAAAGTCTTGTATGAATAGCGAGGGCTTTTTTTCTCGTTTTTCCGCTTCTTTTGGCTCCCTCCAACCGACGAATATTATTCGGAGATCGATCGCCGCCATCGATGTCGGCCACGGGGTCGAGAATAGTCGACGCCCGATCATGAACAAAAGGCCAGGTTGGCACCGAGGGGTATTGTCAGAACTGTTTGACTAGTTTCTTCAGCCGCCACTTTTACCAAATACAAACCGACGGCATTATTTAGGAGAACATCATTTTCTCATTCATGCCGCACCCCTAACTTCCAAACCATTAGCCGTATTTGATTACAGTCGCCACTACCTTTGCTAAACCATCGGCAACTCTTGCTGCTTTTTCAGAATACTCCACCATGATCCTAAGCTCGTCCAAGTCATCTGTAAGCTGCTGATTAATAGCTTTAATTTCTTTTATTAAAGAATCAATGTCGTCTGAACGCTCTAATTCATCGATCGAGTTTTGCCCCAGCTCGGTCATTGCCTTTGCAAGCTCCATACGGGTCCCAGAAATTGATTTACGTCTTTTGATTTCCGCTGCATTGAGATCACGCTGTTCGTCAAAAGCGCTCCCTTTTATTCTTTTACTTTCGACTGCCAGAGCCTGATCAAGCTCTTCAATTGCTGTACACGCTATGTCAAACTCTTCTTTAATTTCGGCAATTCTAGCCATTATTATCTCCCCTTCTAAGTACCTGCACTCTCGAACCCTTCAGCCAAGCCCTTAAATTCCTTGGCCTTTTGCGTCAAGTTTTCTATGGCGGTTATAACATCAACCAAGGAAGTCCCGTCCTCGCTATTAAGGTGCTTCATTAATTTTTCGTGTGCCGCTGTAAAGGCCTTGAGAGGCTCTGATGCTTTTGCTTTGAGAGCTTGATTATAGGCATTTGCGGCTCCGATAAAATCTCTAACGATTGCTTCTGTGATATTTCCTTTATCTTGGGCAGTTTCGAACTTTGTTTTTTCGGTTACAAATGCTTTTTGTGCTTTTGCAAACTCCACTAATGCAGAGGAATTGCTAACAGACTGGATAAGGACGTCAAGCTGAACTATTATCGGATGAGACTGCTTAGTGGCTGACGCGAGTGCATCAACTTTAATGTGGTCCACATATTGTTCAACCGCCCAATTAAAAAATGCACCTACAGGTTCGCTATAGGTTGCAATGGTACCCGGTTTTGGGTTTTTACCTTTCTCTTTGGCGATTTCTGCCTCGATTTTCACTAGACTAGCGAGGGTTCTATTTGTCTGGGCTGCAATTTTTCCTGCTGTTTTCGCATCCACAATAGATTGTAAGTTGCCCACGTAAGATTTCAGTCCTGCAAGCGCCACTTGTGATTTAACCAAAACAGAAGTTATTGGATATTTTATTCCTTTTTCACCAGGGCGGCGAACCTCAAGTGAGCATTCAGCTAAACCGGCGGCACAACTATTATCCTTATTTTCCAATAATGCTTTTCCGGTCAGAATATCCTCTAGCCAAATCTCGTTTTTGTTTTTAGTTATTTTTTTGTCTATAGCTGAGATAGTAGAAATTGAGCTATCGGTTGCTGCCTTTAACTCATTGATGGTATCCGCGTAATCAGTAGCGCTTGTACAACCTGTAAAAATTGTGAGACTGGTAATAATAACTGCAAGCTTGAAATGCGTATTCTTGAATTTCACAACCATTCGCAATACCCCTTTTCTGAATTCTTACTGCAAATTCATATAATATTTTATACGCGTTATTCTCTCTGTGATATTTCTTACTTACTCCTCGTGTTAGAAAATCTAACCTTCCATGGAAACCACCTGTTCACTGGCAGCTAAAAAATTTAAATTCGGGTCTAGAAACAATAAGAAAATGCTTTTTCTTTATGCTCGCTTTCCATAATTGCTTTTGCAATTTTTATTCAACCTGCAAGATAATTAGTATACCAATTATATGCTATCATGAATAAAAAATGACGAAGTATCTAAAGGAAATTAATGTGATGTGGTGAATGGCCCCCAGCGTCATTAGATGTCCAAAGTAAGCACATTTAGGACCGAAGAGGAGCCATTCACTATGGAAACGATAACAACCCTTGGCCTCGATATAGCAAAGAATTTTTTTCAGGTTCACTGCATAGACGAGAGCGGCACGGTGGTCTTACGCAAGCCCCTTCAACAGACACAGTTGTTCACATTCTTCAGTAAACGATCCCCTTGTTTGATCGGTATTAAAGCCTGCACAACAACTCACCACTTGGCTCGAACGCTTAAGGCATCGGGACATGAAGTTCACCTCATCCCGCCTGCCTATGTAATGCCGTACCTGCGTCGACAAAAGAATGTTGCGGCTGATGCTGCGGCAATATATGAAGCCGTTACGCGGACCTTCCATGAGACTTCAATTTCTGGCTTGCGCGTCACGCGTAAACTGGGCTTGGCAGCTGTGGCCCGAGGGATGCACTAAAACTTACTTCAGATAACGAAACCGATTTTATCAGCGCAGCCATATTGAAATGGATTCAAGAAACCGGACTTAACTGGCATTATATCCAATCCGGGGAGTCCACTCAAAATGCACCCATCGAAAGCTTTTACAGAAAATTACAGGCGTAAACCAAGCCCTGAATTTGTCGACTGTCCGACGATACCGTCGGCAATCAACTTTCTAGATCTTTGGAATTCGATCACAGCCTTCACTGTCACTGGACCAAAAAAACCGTCCAAGTCTACATTGAAACCGTTTGAAATGAGAGCTTCCTGCAATTCTTTGACATCCCGTCCTTCCATCATTGGATTGCGAAGTCGGAGAATTCGTTCATCCGAGATAGCAGCGGAAGCTCGAACAACATCGCCCGACAGAATTTGGCCGTCGATCACATTACCTCGCACCGTCATAGGCAATTTGAGGTCCCAATTGCCCGCATCGCCTATGTCACGCAACGCCTCCATCCTATATTTTGTTTTTTTGAGAAGAGCATTAGAATGGTTCACGAGCCAATCGAAGCGTGTAGAGATATACTGAAGCATCCAAGCCTTCTCCCCCAAATCGGCAAGTGTCCCTTGGTTCTCAATTGTCCGGTCACGTATTCTGTGCCATGAGCCGTGAATTCGACTGTCGTAGACGACAGCCATACCGAGTGCCGTTTTACTTCCAATGAACTCTGCCGATCTAACAGCTGGTTGCCAATAAATACGGTCAAAAAAATCGTCCTGCACATCCTGCATGACAATGTCGTCACCAGCCTTGCCCAGAAGATTTCGAAATTCAGTGTCATGGTCAAGCGTCAAGTCCATGTCTTCTAATCTATCTTTATATTTTGAAAGTGCCGTAGCGCCTTCAGCGTTTGGCGTGCTGCAATATGCATTGATCAAAAGGGACAGATTTCCACTCGCGAGCGTAGTCTGTGACCGACCATAAGTTAAGTGACCACTGTCGCCGACTAGTAAAGTCACCTTACCATAATCCCCCAAGGTCTTGCCGGTCTCAAAAATATTAACGATTGCTTGTACAGATCGTTTTTGTAGTTCAGTTGTCATCCTTGCCTCCAACCTAGATTAATTCACTTGATAGCCAATTTTTTTAAGCGGATACATTCTGTTTGTTTGTAGATTGCAAACCTTACCGAACCAGAAATTGTATATAATAGTATTCTAATTTGATGTGCAACAAGAATCACATATGACTTTAATATTGTCTTGAGGGCGTCTTTTGACTGTTTCGAGCATCCATATTCAATTTGGAGGCCGATCTTTATACTGGCGATGGCTGGAACCGAATGGGCTGATGATTAAACGGCATGAGGTTTCAGTTCTTAACGTTACGGCCCACTCCCGAGCCATCAAAAAATTTATATTCAAACCTTATACAAGACAGATTTCAGCCTGCTGCCGACAAAGCCGTTTCAAACTGTTCGAACAAACCAAACCACTTCACGCGAACATGTCAGGCTTGATTGGCCGATTACAACCTGTTGAACAGCAATTAGAACCGTGCTGAACTGCATTAACGCTTGAGCAGCCATTTTGGATGTTATCCCAACTACCTTTTGATCCGATTTCATTGTGATTGGGAATTACTCTTTTAAAGGCTGTAGTCGGGATGACTTGCTAATGCATTATCAATATCAAGAGTATCATGCACGCCCGCACGTTGACGCATGGCTGATGTGATTTTGGAACCAGCAGCTTAGAGCCAATATATCTACGTCCCAATTAAGGATTGTAGAACTCCATCTATTATTCAATAATTTGTGGAGGAATAAGCTAATAGCCAGCATGCGTTGAATGCTCTTGGCATTGGATTGCTAGCATTACAGGCGTCATGCTGGTCGAATCTATCATCCCAGTAATTTTTGTTGCCGCTAAAGCCGCAGATGTTCCATGCGTAATCAATAAAGGGCTGAAAGAAAATACCTGCCCCGTTGAGATTATCGCCAGATGTATTTTTATTGGAGACAGAATAAGTACAAGAAGCCATGAAATTACTCCTTTGAATTCAAATTATTAAAAAAATTGCAGATAAGTAGACTGAAGCCGTCAGCCGTCAGCACTCTTGTCCGATTCAAATCCATTTGGTGCAGGAATATCGGTGTCATCCCGGATCTTCACGAACAGCCTATCCTGCGCTTGCCAATGCACGCACATCAGCTCGGCGAATTTTTCAATAGATTATCATGCTGTTTGGGCAATGCGCTTTTTAGCTCCCTCCGCACTTGTCTCCAGCAGTGCTTGAGTGCGGCCCCTCGGATGGAGAATACTTCGTGGCTAATATTGCTGGGCAGAATTTCGACTGCTTCTTCAATACCATTTGAAGCCATACGTTCCAGTCCTTCGACTGCAGTCAGGCGGATCAACACCTCTTAGCCGACTGTCTGGCCGAAACAACTCATAAATTCACCTTGCTAAATTGGCACCATCCAGACGTGACAACCGCCCTATATTAATGTCTCCTTTGCATTCTAGTTTTTGGCGATGGCGTATGCCTTCAATTTCAATCGATAAAGAGTAATCGAGTGATCAGATACTGCTCCCTTGCCCCAAGTATTGATCCAACGTCCAAAAACCCACCCAAGCCGTAACATCATTGACGGATTGGACAACAGTTTTAGGTCTTTGAACCCTTGATCAGGACCGGCTTCTACATGAGTTAGATAACGCATGTCACCGAAATGGACATATCCTGCGTATCGTGTAAGAAATCGAGTGAGCCAATCTAGAGGCAGAGGCACCCAGTTCAACAAAGAAATCAAGATAGGAATAAAGGCAGGGGGCACCCGGGGAACAATATCAGCCGCATTTACAACTCTATAAATAGGCGTTTTGAATCTTTCTTCTAAGGCCAGATTACCAACACGAGGACCACCAAAGGTATAACATGCGCCCAAACTATCGGATGCAATAAACCAAGTTGCCATTACGGCAAGCGCGCCACCCAATGAGTGCCCCGTGACATATAGGGGTAGGTTCGCATTCTTCGAAAGATCTTCTACAACCTGAGTGCGTACGGCATCGAAGGCCTTTTGGAAACCATTGTGAACTTTTTCCTGTCCCGTTCCATCCATTGCGGGCACCAGTGTCGCATCCAGATCAGCCCAAAAATCCTTGAGTTTTGTTTCTGTACCCCGGAACGCCAGAATACGCATACCATCATCTGTATCCGTCGCAGGCTTGTGGCACAAGAACCCCTGAGTCTCAGAAATATTGTACTGACCATCTAGTGTAAAGCCAGCAGCTTCAAGTACAGATCGCAGGGATTCCAGACTTTCTGTAGCTGTGTTGCCTGACGTCGCCAAAAACTTATTCAATCGTTTTCTCACGTCCGCTTCAGCCTCTTTTTTGTTCTTCCCTCTAGCCTCAGCAACCAAATCAGTGACAACGTCAACGACTCTCTCGCCTCCTTCAAACTGCCAGTAGGCGAGCTCTGACATGGACGCCATAAGCCAAGCCGTACGGTCGCTGTAGGCCGCGCGTCTGACAGGAGCTAAGAGAAGGGAAGGCCTATCAAAGACATTTGGAGGTGTTTTGGACATTGTTTAAACTTTCAAATAATTGTCGCAACACAGTGCAAAAAATTCAGTAAATTTCGATAAGATTGCCAGTCTGGTACAGGAGTGTGTCTTAGGCATTAAAGTTTTTGGGCCTTCTCTTAGATATTAATCACCTTTCTGCATTGTCATATTCAACATCAAAATATTCGGTTCCAGTTCAGATAGTCACTTGTTGAGTGTAATTGAACTCAAGGGAATATATAGCGCTCACAGCGTGGTAAAGGGGATCCATAAATGCCTCTAGCAAGTTGCATAAGGGCCAATTCCGGCGGCACTATTCATATTCAAAAAATCCTGTAATTCATATTGGGTACAATTAACACTAATACCGTCTTCAACATCAGCGTTCGGACTACAATTGCCTGCGCGTACCGACGGCACATCAGTGAATTCAATAACGTTTGCGCCCTGAGAAAACTAGAATAAGCATGCACATGTAATCATGATTAATTTTGTCAAAAATCAACCTCCCGAGTTGATGCACAGGCTATTTCAATTCTACTTATTTGTAAATTAATGAAATGAGATATAAAAATGAAGGAGTCTTTTCAGACATGACAATGCCCAAACAAAGTGTATATTATTATTTTATAATGCAACCAATTAGAAAATCGTATATCCTTCACAGCCTATAGTCGCTTTTTTTAAATAGCTTTCCTGTATTGCCTGGGTTTTCTGCAGCATGGAAAATATATGATTATATACGCTATCAATCTCGTGACTATTCTGGCGACAGGTGTTTGGGCTTCCCTTTGGTTCATCTATAATACCGAGTGGTTTCCGGTCATTGGCGGCGCTCTCGGACTGGGTAGTTTTTTGGCCTGGATTGCCTTTATTCTTGGTTTGCTTACGGATGAAAAAAAGAAGACCCTGCAACGACTTGTCGATGAGAAGGTTTTCAGTAATCGGCATTTTCTCTGGGCGGTGTTGGTGATCAATGCCCTGTTGCTCATTTTACTGCCGTCAGTGAATGGTGGCCTGCACATTATCAATGCGTCATCCGCCGGTAGCATCACCCTAAAAATACACAAAGCGGCACCGTCTGGCGATCCGCTCTCAATTCCCAATCCGCCGCTTTTCATTGCACCCCATGATCAGCAAAAGATGATCTTCCCAGTTAAATTCTGGGGATCGGACTATTATAATATTTCTGCGTCAGATGCCCCCGACTTCGAGACAACTGTAAAGTCTTTTACCCGTAAAACGCTCATTTTCCCCGATGTGGCGTGGCAACAAAACTTACTGTTGATCAAACCCTCTTCAGAGCAAGAATTTGCTAACTTCAATAATGACAGTAGCGAATATTATTTGAAGATCAGTTTGTGCGGGAAAGATTTTAACAGCTGCAACATCCGCTATGACGGGTACACGGCTCATACATCCTATAGCGGCGGCGCCCTTTTGATGGGAACAGAGAAAAATGTCCGGCTGCCAAACGCGCTGCTACAAAACTGGCGATCCCTAGGATGGCCGGCCGATCTGGTGGCCCACTGGAGCCGTCCTACAAGCCTCAGCAATGGTTTCTTTCTCGACCACGACCACAGGTCTCTGAAGATTGCCGTTCTGGATTCCGAAGGCGTGACAGAATACGAGTGCCGATTTGAATTAAACAAAGAAATTAACACCTTAAGCAATGTGGAGTTAGGACAATGTTAGCAAAATGTTTCACCCTAATGCTGCTTGTCACGGGATTGCTGGCAATGCCGGCAACCGAAGTGCAGGCGCTTGGTGAACCGCCTCTTTCAATTGATGTAAAAATTGATGAGAAGACTGAATTATTCGCCAGATTAACCAAGGTGAAGCGACAAAAACTCGAAGAGGCGCTTGAGGAGAAAATGACTATTTGGAGCAAGCAGACATTTCCCGGATGGCAGGCAACAACTGAACAAGGCCTACAGAACATCCTGATGTTTGAAATAAGCGGTCTGGGTAGTGTGGAAAACCAGAAAGGCCGGACCATCATCCGCACCAGTTTGCTGTCCTTTGGCGAAACGTTGTTTAGCGACCTGTTAAGTGGGCAGGTCACCCATAACGTCACCAATATCCTGAGTAAGGCCATATCCGATGCTTCAATAGATCTAGATCTGGCAACCAACGCTTTCAAAGGTAATTTATCCAATAAACTGAATGACTTATTTGATGAGCTAGAAGACGAATTTGGCACCCGATCTGAGATAAAATACGTGCTCAATCCAGGGCCAGCCCTGCCTGATTACTGGACCCGGAAGATCCAGGTTATCTGGGCAAATAAAAGCGGCGATTTTATTAAAAGAAAACGAAAAGATCCCCATTTCCTCAATACTGCCTATATCAGTCAACCCAATGAAATCATCTCCGGCACACTGTATCCCGTGACCAAGAAAAGCCGATCAACAGTCGGCGCGCCAGAAGATTTCGAGTTGGGGAAATTCTGTATCAAACGGATCGACAACAGCGCCCCTGAAACGGCCAGCGCCATACTGGACTGCAATATCGGTAAGACCTGTAGTTTAAGCGAAAGCCGTCCTGAGAATTGGTTCGAAAATTGCCCAATAACCCATACCTTTTATGAACTATTTTCGCCCTTCCTGATAAAATCCGCCCAGGCCAATGAAACAAAAATGGTGTGGAATGCAGCCTCCCTTAGTACGGTAATTGAACGGACAGCAGAAGGTGATGCGCCTGCGCTGGGATTTACGGTTTTCGAATTGAAATCGGAAAATGTTTCGGTTAAAAATGCCAATGGCTATCATATGTCGTTGATGTCGAATAATATACCCGTCTGGATCAATGGCGTTCCCCCTGAAAGTATTATTTATCCTTATGACCCAAGCAGCAATTTCTATCGGCAATTCGCCTTAGAAACCCTGAATTTCTATGGTGGAAGGCGGGGTTGTGATGCGATAACGGTCAAACTGACATTCCTCAATGATACCAAACCCATTGGCAAAGAAATCATTCTTGAGCGTCCGTATGCTGCACTGCGTAATGCCGCCCTCTATGAGGCTTCGGTGGGCAGCGGAAAATACCTCTGGACAGGCCAGTATATTCACCCGCAAATGAATGATGAATATCAGTTATTTATTGATAGTGGTTCGTTCGATCCGAACAATAAAAAGGACCAAAAGAAAGCGCTCAACTGGCTGCATAGCATTCAAGCGGCGATTACCGATTTGAACTGGATAATCCCTGCGGACATTCTGGGCTGGGATCATACCGATCGGCCGGGCCAGCTAATTGGTGTGATGCGGCCGCCGTTGCAAATGGTTATAAAAAACCCTACCAAAGCTGCCTATGGTATAACTGTTGGTATCAAACGTCCGTCTGGTCAAACACAGATGGTCTTCCAACTGGACGACATCAAACGATTGGCAAAATTTATGTCGAAGAGAGGCCGCGAAGATCTGGCATCGAAGAAATATGAGAATCCCAATGAGCACAACAGACGCAAAATCAAATGGGTCCTTAAAAACAGAATTGTCCAACTGGGGGGCCCCAATGCCTATTTTCGCAAAAGCCGACGTGCCACCTATGTGGAACCCCTACCTTGGGTTTGCAGCTCAGAGACAGATCTTGCTGTGGCAAACTAAGTTTGGATGATGAGTAATGGTCGTTGAAATCGTTGAATATTACGTTATTTTTGGTGCCCGTGTGCTCCCCGATGGGTCTCCCAGTGGATCGCTTAAGCGCCGGGTGGAAGGGGCATTCAGGGCGGCAAGCAACAACCACCAGGCAATTTTTATTCCATCCGGAGGGATCGGCAAGCATGGCCCAGCTGAAGCCGAGGTCATCACTGATATGCTGCTGACGGCGGGGATTCCGCGAACGCGAATAAAACAAGATCTGGAGGCGACCGATACGTTTGATACAGTGATCAACGCAATCCAGATCATTGAGAATACGCGGAAAGACTGCAGGATTATTGTCTGCTCCAGTGGCTACCATAATCCAAGATGTGCCATGCTGTTTCGCTTGCTGGGATATTCGGTCTTTGTTCCAACCATGCCGTCGGACCGTAAGCAGCTCGGGGTAAGAAAATGGCTTTATTATTGCCTCCGCGAAATCGCAGCCTTTCTGTGGGATGGCTATCTAATGCTCCGCCGACGGCGCAATTTATTGAAAACCATCGTAAGGTCAGGGAAGCTTGACAACGGTTGAAACAAGAACACGCGCGCAGTTTTTTTTGGATGTTTAATCTTGTCGCAACGGTAGCAACAGAGCTTCAACCCGGCAGCTCGATAGTGGACTTTGACTACAATTGGCCGAGTCGCCACATTAACTTTATGGCTTAGCGGTCGATACTAGTCTAATCTCCAGCGAAGTAAAATTTCTTGTTCACAGCATCTTTTCACGCACCACACCATTCGACATGCTGTTTGGTTGTGTACTCATTTACTTTGAGCTAACTCGATGTCTATAAATCACGCTAAATTGCAAGGAAATTTTGGTAGCGGAGGAGAGACTTGAACTCCCGACA